>NZ_JAKWBD010000012.1:0-7668 GCF_056835965.1 Hymenobacter sp. R533113 | reverse complement strand
GCCCGAGGCCCCTTCACCGATGATGACGCAGATAACGGGCACCTTCAACAGAAACATTTCCTTCAGGTTGCGGGCAATTGCTTCGCCCTGCCCCCGCTCCTCGGCCTCAAGACCCGGAAACGCGCCGGGAGTATCGATGAGCGTGACGATAGGCTTGTTAAACTTCTCAGCCAGCTTCATCAGGCGCAGCGCCTTGCGGTAGCCCTCAGGGTTCGGCATACCAAAGTTGCGAAACTGCCGCTGCTTGGTGTTGCGACCCTTCTGCTGGCCAATAAACATCACCGAGCGGCCATCCAGGTCGGCAAAACCACCCACCATTGCCTTATCGTCGGCTACGGTACGGTCGCCGTGCAGTTCGATAAACTTGCTGGCCATGCCGTCAATGTAGTCGAGGGTATACGGGCGGTCGGGGTGACGGGAGAGCTGCACGCGCTGCCAGCGGGTGAGATTGGCGTAGGTTTCTTTTTTGAGGGCCTTAATTTTGGCCTCCAGCGCCGCAACGGCCTCCGATACATCTACCTGGCTGTCGAGCGCCAGTTGTTGCATTTCGCGTAGTTTGCCTTCGAGGGCGGCTATTGGTTGTTCGAAATCGAGGAGCATTGCCGGATGAAATAGGCGTCAGATAACGAAAAAAGGGATTGAGGCCAGACAAAGCTGCCTCAATTCAGAGTTGGCAAAGGTAAGCGAAACCGCTCCACCCGCGATATCAGCAACTCTGAATTGGGTTTAGAAAAAACAATGTCGCTGAAAAACAGCCACAACCGTGCAGAATGGCTTTTTTTCTGTAAAAAAATGCCCCCCATGTTGTGCAGTCTCAAACCTCCTCCTACCTTTGCAGCACTTTAAAGGAAAAACAAACGGTTCACCCACGAAGTAAATGGTTCGGTAGTTCAGTTGGTTAGAATGCCGCCCTGTCACGGCGGAGGTCGCGGGTTCGAGTCCCGTCCGGACCGCAGTAATGCTAGAAAAAACCCCTATAAGTCCTTACTTATAGGGGTTTTTCTTTGCCGGGGACACCAGGGGAAACATATTTATTATAAATTGTCCTGTCACTGCCTCCATTTACATTATTACTATTAGAATTAACTAAAGCACTTATGCCTAAAGTTTACAAGTATATCAAGAGGCAGTTTTTAGATACGATGCTAGGGCAAGGCACTATTTTGATTGGCTCTCTCCATAACTTCTGAAATGCTGAAAATGTAGAGATTGATGATGCTGGTGAGGGTATAATTACGATTGCAGGAATGCTACCCGATTACCGTGGAATAAACGTTTCAGGTGATAACATTCCAGATGTGATCAAACCGTATTTTTCAGCACCAGGTGCGAGGGGGGCTAACATCATAATTGAGAATAATTTTGTTTCTAACGAAAAAAATTATCCTGACGCTTATGTGTACTGCACTACCATGAAACCGATGAAAGACGTGATGGAAGCTTTTGAAGCGGAAGTCTGTGTGGAGATATCAGACCTTACAGAACTCGTGAAATGGTCAACAATAGAACTGTATAATTTGGAAGGGATAGGTCCAATTGTCAATTACCAACCTTGCAACTATACAGGGAGAGTAGTATCACAGGACGGGTATCAAAGCTACTGGCTAAAAGAGCCACGGCATGAATGGCAGTGTGAAAATAGAATTATCTGGCAACCCAAACCCTTTGGCTCGCCCGCCCAGCCAGTACTTATTTCCAGCCCAGAAATAGCTAAACTGTGTTCGGTGTATACTTTTAATTTAAGCGTTGGTACAACCCAACGTTTTCAATAATAGTAAAATTGATTAGAGTTATCTACGATAGTACCATCGGGAGCCAGCAGCATATAATTGTGGGGCAGCAGGCGAAAAAGCGCTGGTAACCAGATAGGTGAAGATTGCGAGAGAGCCCCTAGGGTATTTGGCGTAGCCAGTCGAGGGCAGCAACTTCATCTGCGAATAGGCGGAAGGTCATTACTCCGGCTTGGGCCTCCTGGAGCCGGTAGTTGTCGGGCAGCTGGGCCCAGACCTCGGGCGCCATCATCACGGCTCCGTAAATCTCCTGCTCTTGGTTACCATACGATAGCCAGTACTCGGTAATCCACCGGCTCTCTTCCTCCGTGTAGGGCGTCATCTGGCGGTGGTCACCCAGTATCTTGTGCCATCCGCGCCGCTTTAGGAGTTGACCGGTATGGCGGAGAAAGGCCTGTAAATAGGCTATGTCGCGCGCTCCTGCATGATACTGCACGATGGCATAGCCATCGGGATGCTCGAGAATACGACCGACGGAGTTCTCAAAATAGATACGCAGAGTAGAAGTAAGCATAAGCTAAGTGCGGAAGCGAAAACTGTAATCCAAGGAGTGGGCAAAAGTACTATTATCTGCGATGATGCATTTAGCTGCCTTAACGGGCTCACTTAATCAGCACGCGTAGATGTGCTCTTGCGACCAACGAGTTTGGTCGAGCTTACGCATTTTCGCTTGCTTACCTATATGCCCCCTTTGGCTAGTGCATTCGGCATTTTTAAGTACGTATTTTAGTCTCTACCGCTCAGAATATATAGAAAATATTTAAGATAAATATGTAACTATCCAAGAAATCTTCCCGTTACTGGCAACATATTCATACCCCGCACCAAACCAAAATCTAACGCTATGAAAAAAGTAACAACACTTCTCGGTTTGCTGGCTTTCAGTACCGTGTTAGCCATCAGCAACCCGGCGGTAGCTCAAACGACTGACACAAACACTACTGAGACCACCGCCGAGCGCGAGGATGACGACGATGACGACGACGATGACCACGGTAACTGGGGATTGTTAGGCTTGCTCGGCTTAGCCGGTTTGCTGGGCCGCCGGAAACGAGAGGAAGTCGTGCATCGTAACCCTACCCCTCAAAACCCTACGACTCAAAACCGCTAACCTGCATAGCAGCTGACTGCGAAAGCTATAGTTAGTAAAGGCCAGAATAATACGATTTAAGCCCTGTTTATACCTCATTTGACATAATCTGTCAGGGAGATATAAACAGGGCTTTTCTATTGATCCTGACACTCGCGGACTACATCGTCGTTGCCAGGCCGAACTGCGGAAATGATAATCCGGGCCGTGTGGGGGGCAAAAGTGTAGACCAGGGCGTGTGGAGAGTAGCGCGGAAATCCGTTCCGCGCTACTATTTCCCTACTGTCCACACACTCTAGAAGAAAGAACAAGGCAGGAGCAGCGTGCTTGATGGCTGCTCGCCTCACATCACGTAATACGTGCCGGCAAGGGGCACATTCTCTTTAGGCAAGTTCTTGTCGCCAATCATCTGCTTCAGGTTCACCTCAATAGTGCGGGCAATGGCCGTCACGGGAGTATCCGTGGGCTTGCTTTCGAAGGGATCTTGCAAGTGAATAGCCATCTTTTCAATTAAGAAGAAAGCAGACGAAATGGCTACCACCATCAATACCTCTAGCACGCCGAAAATCTCGAGCAGGGCGAAGGGCAGCAGCAGCACAAAAAAGAACAGGGAGAAGTGGGTATACAGCGTGTAGGTCACCGGAAATACGGTGTTTTTTATCCGCTCACATTTGCCCATAGAATCAGTCAGCCGGGTGAGGGTCGCGTCGAGCTCTACTTGCTGGTAGCTGTTCACCCAGCCCTCGTTTAGGGCGTAGCGCAAATCCCGGGCGTGCAGTTCCAGCAAGGCGTTGGGCAGATTCTCGTGTTTGGTAATAAAGGAAAGGTCCTCGGATGAGAGGTAACGGCGGATTTTCTCTACGTCCATTTTATTGCGCAAGGCCATGCCCAGGCAGTAGCTCCAGGCAATTTGCCGGTTCGTGAAGCGCTCTACCCAAGTGCGGGCTTCCTGCGGAGCGTAGGGCGCTTCCGTAAAGCAGAGCACCTGGCGGATCAGGGAGCGTGAGTCGTTCACAATTGCCCCCCAGACAATGCGGGCTTCCCACCACCGGTCGTAGGCCTGGTTCGATTTAAAGGCCAGCAGCAGCGAGAGCACCGTGCCGAGCACCATGGGAACGCTCAGGGGCAGGGAGATCGATATAATATGAAAAAACCGATCCTCTACCGCGATTAAAGTGGCATAGACGAATACAAACAGGACTTCCTGCTTTATTTTTCCAAAGACGTAGCTAAGCGGAATTTTGGACTTCAATAACATATAAAAGAGTAGTTACTAGGCGTTAGCAGGAATGCACAGGCAAGAATGTCGCGCACTATGTGACAGAGAGGCAGGGTACTTTCGTGTTAATGGCTTTGTTGCGGACGCTGCGGCTGGGCCCCACGCGTAGATAGTCGAGCATACTGCGCTTTTTGCAGGTAACGACCAGGTCAACTTCAAATTCCTCAATAAAGGTGATTACCCCGGTGGTTAGGTCGCGCTGCTGCAGCAGGCGCACCGAATACACCACGTTTTGTAGCACGGGGGCCGCATATAGCGCATCGAGCGCCTGCTTGAGCTTAGCCGTGCTGGTGCCGGGGGCAAATACCAGCAGGAAAGTAACGTAGTAATCGTTTCGGCACAGCAGGTCAACCAGCGCTTTATCGGGCAGGGCGTTTGTGCGGGCCTCGGCATCGAGCACAAAGGCAATTTTGCGAAACCGACTAGTTTCAAAAAACTCGGGGATATATAAGACCGGGAAGGGAATATCCTGCACCAGGCTGTTGAAATGGCGCATCGCCTCCGACGGGTTCGTGAGGGATACGGGGCTCAGTACCAGATCAATCTGATTATCGAGAACAAAGCTTTTGATGGTCAGTGAGGTGTCGCAGCAGAGGTGAGCAATGCGAATACTCTGTATTTCGAGGGCGTAAGACTTTTGCAGGCGCTCCAACGCTTTCACAAACTCCGCATCGGGTTCGCGGGCCTTCTCAGCCTCGCGCGGCAACAGCAATAATTCGGTAATAGAATCGGGTAAGGGCGTGTGGTGCAGCAGCGTAATCTCACAGGTTTCCCCTTTGAGCAGGGTAAGCGCATGCCTGATCAGGTTTAGAGAATAAAGCGTTAGCTCGGTGGGAATTACTATTTTTTTCATGTCGGTGTTCCTCGTTAGTTGCTAGACCGGGCTTTCAGAATAACAACAAAGCAAAAACACCCTTATTAAAGTGATATTAATAGGAAGTTATAATTCAGTTAAAGCCTAACTATTGCCCTAATTACGTACCAGACAAAGTACTTAAACAGCTGGCTACTTGATGGTTAACTTTTGAGTTGGGGGCTTTTTTCGAAAGGAACCGCATTCACAAGATCTTTACCCTGCTCGAAGTCGGTGATATTCTGCAGAGTAATATGGGCAATACTATGGAGGGCATTGGTGGTGAAAAAGCCCTGGTGGCCGGTTATGAGTACATTGTTGAAGGAGAGCAGACGCATAAACACGTCATCCTGAATAACCTTGCCCGAGAGGTCTTCGAAGAATAAGTCTGCCTCCTCTTCATACACATCCAGCCCCAGATATTTAATCTTCTCCGACTTAAGCCCCTCAATCACGGCCCGAGCATCAATAATTGCCCCCCGGCTGGTGTTGATCAGCATTACTCCGCTTTTCATCTTAGCAATAGACTCCTTATTGATCAGGTGATGGGTTTGGGGCGTGAGCGGGCAGTGCAGCGAAATAATATCGGACTGAGCGTACAAATTATCGAGGTCGGTAAGCTCCACTCCTATTTCCTGGCATTCCGCGGTTGGCTTGACATCATAGCCCAGCACCCGACACCCGAAACCTTTCAGAATGCGCGCCGTGACCAAGCCAATAGTACCCAGCCCAATCAGGCCCACCGTACTGCCGTGCAAGTCAAAACCCATCAGGCCGGTCAGGGCGAAGTTGCCTTCCCGAATGCGGTTGTAGGCGCGGTGCGTCTGCCGATTGAGCGTCAGAATCAGCGCCAGCGTGTGCTCGGCCACGGCATAGGGCGAATAAGCCGGCACCCGCACCACGGGCAGGTTTCGCTCGTCCGCCATTTTAAGATCCACATTGTTGTAGCCCGCGCACCGCAGCGCCACCAGGCGCACGCTGCTTTCGGCCAGCTGGTTCAGCGCCTGCTCATTTACCACATCATTCACAAATACGCACACAGCCTCAGCGCCCTGGGCCAGAACGGCCGTGTGGACGTTCAGCGGAACTTCCAGAAACCGAAGCTGGTGCCCAAACTGCTCGTTGGCCTCCTTGAAATACTGCTGGTCGTAAGGCTTGGAGCTAAAAAACGTGATGTTCATGCGAAGATCGATTAAAAGGAATAAGCGAATAGCCAGATTTGCCTCCGGGCCCTCCCTGGCTCAAGCTGCCCAAGGCTTCTCACTGCACACAGATGAGGTCAAGGCGCTTAGGGTAGCCGAGAAAGGGGCCGGCATCGGGCCGTAATCACTAAAGATACAACCATAAAAGCCCCCCAGCATGGCAGTGCCTTACGGGCTAGCAGCCCCAGCTGATTTGCACGGCAGGAATTTTTCTTATAACTTATCACAGTTGCTATCCTGCTACTCCCTAAGAAGAGACTGCTGTGCTTAACCGCCTTCTTCTCCTTGCCGGCTTGTGGCTGTTAGTACCCGCTACCGCCGGGGCTCAGGCTGCTTTCTCCGTCCAGCAACTGTGGCGCGCCCTGCACCAGCATCCTAAGGCCGACACGAGCCGCGTGAACCGGCTGAATAAACTGGCGGATTATCAGATAAACGAAGTCGGAATCCCGCAGTCCCAACAGAATTCACTGGCTCAGGAAGCCTTGGTGCTGGCCCACCAACTGAGCTACGCGTATGGGCAGGCGTATGTGCGGTACAACCTGGTTCGGGCAAGTTCAATGCCTTTTATGCAGTAGCGGAGAAGAGCAAGCGCACCAATCCCGGATTTAACCCTGAAGTGTGCGTGCAAACGCGGTGCATGAATAATACCATCCAAGTTCGGGTGCGCGACAATGTTGCGCGTGTTCAATGACGACTTGGTGCAGCCCGGCAACGGCTTCGGCATTCACCCCCACACCAACATGGAAATAATTTCCGTGATGCTGGCCGGGAGCATGAACCATAAAGACACCCTGGGCTACACCGAAGTGGTACATCAGGACTGGGTGCAGATCATGAGTGCCGGCACCGGCCTGCGCCACGAGGAGCACAACGTAGGCGACGATGAGGTAAACTTCCTGCAAATCTGGATTGAGCCGAAGCTGCAGAATATTGCCCCCCGCTACCAGCGTCGGCAGTTTCCGGAAGCGAAGCGAAAAAACCAGCTGACTACCATTGTCAGCAATGAGGAAGGCCAAGCGCATTGCTGGATCAACCAGAACGCAAAACTCTCCCTGGGCTACTACGAGGTGCCCCAAACGGTAGATTACCACTTCAATCCACTGAATAAAGCCTTGTTCCTGTTTGTCATCAGCGGCAACATTATGCTGGATGGTCAGAGTCTTCAGGCTCGGGACAGCATCGGAATCTGGGAAACGGACCACGTTAGCCTGGAGTGCACGGCCGATACGCGGTTTTTACTGATCGAAGCGCCTATTAATCATTGAGCTACGATTGGCAGCCTATTATACAAAAAGCCGGCGGTTTGCTACCACCGGCTTTTTGTGTTTGGGTTGACTACATGCGAAGGATTCAGGCTCCGGGTAATTTGGAATGGATACCTTACCTTTTATATATTGTAGACGGCCGATTTTCTGGACTAGTTTACATAATTTTACTTCTAGTGCTTAGTCAGG
>NZ_JAKWBD010000011.1:0-362659 GCF_056835965.1 Hymenobacter sp. R533113 | reverse complement strand
TTGCCATAACGATAAGCTTGGAAAAAATTTCGTGAACAGTAGGCATGGGTAGTAGGGGGTTGTAAGTGAAAAATTAATTTATGAACTGGCCAATCTGTGTAGAAAAAGGGTAACTCAAAACGCCTACGCCATCGGCAAAGACCGCAGGTCGTAGGCGTATTCCTGGTAGCTGATGCGCCCATTTTGGGCCTTGTTTTCTTTCCAGGCCCGCTCGGTATGGCTCAGGGTTTCTAGTGCTAAGCGGCTTTTCTTGCCCAGCTTCTGGTATACCAGCTCAATTACCTCGCGCTCTGATTCGCTGAAGATTTCCAGGTTGGCCTTGCGCTTGGGCTTGTACACCAGCACCGGACTGCCGTTGTCGCTCTGCACCAGACTCTCGTGGAAGCTGGCGGTTAGCAGGTCCTGCTGCACCATTTCCTGCAGCCGCTGCCCGTATTCCTGCGGCACGGGACCGTGCTGAATGGCGCGGTACCGTTGCCCCGTAATGGCGTGCGCCGTCAGGCGGTAATGCTGAAAGTCGCAGTAAAACAGCAGCTTGAGGAGCTTCACCTTGAACAGGTTGTCGATGTGCTGAAAGAAAAAGAGCACCAGTTCGGCAAACTTCTCGGCGTCGGGCACCACATAGCCAGTGTACTGGTCGGGGTCTGATTGTATTTGTGGGGCACTCCGCACCATAAAGCCGCCAACCCGCCGCACCTGCGATTCATCAATCAACGTGTCCAGCAAGCGGCGGAGCTTCTCATACTCGTTGGTTCGCAGTTCGTCTTTTTTGTCACGCACCATGCTCAGGAACGTCACCGGGTCGCTAGCCAAGCGCAGAATCTTCGCGTTGGAGGCACTCGGCATCTCACCGGCCTCGTAGTTGCTCAGCTGGTTGGGCCCAAAGTCCAGCAGCAGTGCCATGCGGGCCGCCGTCAGGCCGTACCGCTCCCGCAGCTTCGCAATCTGCTCCGGGAACAGCAGCTGATATTTCTCCCGGTACTGGTTGTAAATCTGCGAGGTATTAAGGTTGTCCAGCTCGGGCGTCGTAAACCGCTCTTTCGTGACCTTGCACTCATAGCAGTGGTACATGTAGCTGAACTCTTCCTTGCGGAAGGTCTGCGTGTCGGGCTCCTGGCGCAGCTCTGCGTAACCGTCGGCCAGGGGACTGGGGATTCGGTACTGTATCATGAGTTGGCGGATGAGGATTTGAACGGGTAGCTGAGCGGGTGCTCGGCCACATGAAATGAGATGCACAAAACCGAGCCATTGGGCCGGCCCAGCGTCACCTTAATGTAGATTTCGCGGCGCCGGATGGTACGGCCAAATACCCACAGCGGAGCCTCGGTCGGCTGCTGATTGGGTGTTGGCCCTTGCACGTAGTCGGTGGGTTCCAGCTCGCGCAGGCAGGCCAGGCGGTTGTCGCCCGAAATGCCCAGCTTAAGTAGCGTCTTGGTGCTGTTCTTATCACGGTCGAGGAAAACGACGCTGAAAACACTGAGTTTGGTCTGGAATGCCTGTAAGTAGCTTTCCACCTCCGGTAGGGTAGTTGAGGGGGCTTCAGGTGTCAAAGGTAATACGCTGTACGTAAAGTTCCACTTTTTGGTGGATGTTTTGATAAAATGCTTGCTGACGGCCTCTGGAAGGCGAAACCGACAAACAAGTTAGGCAGTTAATCGACCTCAACCCGGACCGCCCAAAAAGAATACCCCGCTTGCAATCTGCGAGCGGGGTATTCGGCAACAAAACGCTAAAAAGATGCCTTGAATGGGGAGGCAGGAGGGTAAAATCTATAGTTTGGTCTTCGGCTTTTCCTTCCGAACGCCCTTGAACGGCTTCCCGTTCTGCTTCACGTCCATAAAGCGTCCGGTCTCCGTGTCCCGCTTCACGAACTGCTCCGTTACGGGGTTGAAGGTCTGCGAGCGTTTGCGCACGGCCCCTTTGCGGGCGCCGTCGCCAATCGGTGGGTTGGTTGCCATCGGTGTGGTGCTAGATGATGTACAGGAAGTTACGGCTTATTTAGCGTACCGTGCCGGCCGGTAACCACCTGGCTTTAGTCGAGCACGCTATTGTCCGGCAGCACCACGCCGCCGTTGCCGTCGGGTATCATCACCTGCAGCAGCACTTCCTCACCGGGCGTGCTCTGGTTGAGCTTGTCGAGCAGCACTTCCTGCCCGGAATTCTCCCACAGCGAGCGCATCAGGATGGTTTGGGTGCTCAAATCCACGTTGTACACGCGGTTCAGCTCGTTGATGACCTCGGCGGCATCGTCGCCGGCTCCGATGGCGTCCATGAGTTTTCGAGCATACCCGCGGGCTTTGCGGTCGGCCGCCGCCCGCCGCCGGATGGCCCGCTTCATGCGACGACGAAATTGTAGTTGGTAAGCAGTTAAGCTGGCCATGTTCTGAAAAGTAAAAAGGTGAATAAACAGCCCGAATGGGCAGTAGGAAGGGCCGGAAGCTCAAGGCTCCGACCGGGTAGTGAGCTGGCTGACGGCGGCGGCCACGGCCCCGGCCGTAATCAGGTAGCCGCCGGCCACCGCCAGTGCTGCCGGCAGCGCCACTGGACTGGCCACAATGGCCGCGCCCACGCCGGCCAGCACCAGGCCCACGCGCCGCAGCACGGCAAAAAACTTGGGGGTCGGAGCCTGCAGGCGCTGCAGCATCCTGAGGGAGTCGGTTGGTTGCATAAACATCGGATTAGGGTGAGTGACTAGGAAGTTGCCGGCACAGAATGGGTTTGCCCCTACGGCGGCCGCCGGTTGTGCTCGGCCATAAACAGCGCCTCAATCCGCCGCAGCGAGTCGTTGATGTACTGCAGCTTCACGTCGATTTTGGCCTCCAGCTGCGCGATGTCATTTTTCCAGTTGGCCTTCATCTCCGCAATGCTCTGCTGCGCATTGGCCAGCTTCACTTGCTCCTCAATCTGCTTGGCCCGCAGCTCGCGCACCTCCTCATAAAATGCCCGCAGGAAGAACGCAATGATGGCTACCGTAGCCCCGAGTACCCACTGAAACACGTCCATCACGCGGGCAGGGTAGGAGTGGGGGACCGAAACGCCGGCACTGGAAACCTAAACGGGTTGCCCGTCCATACCCGTGCCGGGTCAATGCCAATCTGCTGACAGAAATGGGGTACCCAGTACGCTGGGCACGCTTTCTGGCGCACCTGGTTATGCCCCAGCACCCGCAGGTTGGGGTAGGCGGTTACGTAGTCGTGAATGAGCCGCGCCAACGCCACTTTCTGGGCCACCGTGCGGTTGTCCACGTCCTGCATCAGCGTCCCCACGCCCCCGCTGTAGCAGATGTGCACCGAGTTGCGGTTGGACACCTTGATGCCCAGCCCCGCAAACGGGTAGGTGCCGTTAGTCACCACCGCGTCGCTGTACAGGTTCACGGCCTTGCCATCGGCCTCAATGAGCCAGTGGTAGCCGCCGCGGCTCCAGCCGCGTCCGCCCTCGGCCACAGGCCGCATAAAGAAGGCTTGCAGCTCCCGCGCCGTCCAGGCCTGATTGCCGGCCGTGCAGTGCAAAATCAGAAATTCGATGGCTCGCATAGTCGTTGTCGCGGGGCCATTTGGAGCCCCACCCTTTCAACGACAAAGCACTAGCCTGCCACCCCCGAAAACCAGTCCCAAAACCGGTAGAAACGGCCAAGCCGCCCGCTTCCGGCCAAACCCAACCTACTTCGGCTCCTTGCCGCCGGTGCGCTCCATTACTAGCTGGCGCAGCTGCTGCGAATCCTTGGTCATGGCTTCGAGCATCCCCATTAGCCGCTCGCTGGCGTTGGCCGGGATATTCGTCGTCACCCGTGCTACCACCTCCCACAGCTCTCTTACCTCCTCGAAAGGCAGCTGCTGCGAACCGTAAAATGAGTTGTCGAACTTCAGCTCAACCGACTCGCCGGCACGCAGAGAGCCACCCAGTCGTGCCAGCCACACGCCGGCCACCGTCACCACCACGTACAGATGGCTCGGTGGTATCAGGTCCCAGCGCTTCACTCGCCGGCCCACCACGATGTCGCCGTGCCCCACGGTGGCCCCCAGCCGGTCGCCCTCCACCTCAAACGCCCGGTGAAACTCGCCCGTGAAGCCCAGTAGCGCCATGGTTTCGAACTCCTGCAGCCCATCAGGAGTGCTTACCAAGCGCCAGTACCGGTCCTGCGCCTTTGCCGGCACCAGCACCACACTACCAGCGCTGGGTGTAGCGGTGGCAGCTACCGATGGCGTTGCCAACGGCGGTTCCGCTGCAGAATGCAGCATCGGCTTTTCTCCCGTCAGCAGCCATTCGGCCCGCACCTCGGGGTAGGCCCGCAGCATGTCTACCAGCGTCTCGAACCCCGGTTTCGCCTCGTGCCGAATTAGCGCATAGAGCTTGTTCGGCCGTTCGTAGCCCATAAGCCCCGCCATTTTGTAGGCATTCTGCCCGTAGTGCGCCATCAGTTCCGCCAGCCGGTCCCCGAAACGCTCTTGTTGCTCTGCTTGCTGTTCCATACACAAAAACTGTACACTGGTGTTTTCACAAACTTACCACTTTTGTCCGGTATACTGTACAATGCTGTCTACTCCCGATTCGAACCCGCTGCTGGTTAGAATTTTCAGTTGGGCGGCCCCTTCGGGCCAGGCCATGCAGGGGTCCGCTGACGCTCCCGTGCTGCGCACCGCTTCCTTTGGTCGCGCCCTTCCTGTCCTTGCCGCATTCTCCCGATTCTAAAGCTTCCCCCCGCGACATCTTTCTACGCTCCGACCCACCGCTCTCCACTTCCTGCGCCGACGCGGCACTCCGGTCGTTGCTCCTGTCGTCGCGCCTCCCTACGCTTGCTGCGGCTCCGGGCGTTGCGTTCGGCCGGCCTCCGCTACCGTAAACCCACCGCACCCGCCCGGCTCAATTCCGCTGCATCGGCTTCGCGTTGCTGCGCCGATTCCGCTCCATTCGCCCGGCTCTTCCCACCCGCTGATACAACCGCTACGGGGCACCGCCACCTGCCGTCCACCCCGCGCACCACCCGCCCAGCGCGTCAGGCCGCGGCCCTCTTGCTACTCCCGAAACAGCCCCTACGCCAGCCCACCCCAGCGGCCCGCCTCCCGATGGTCGGCCCACCGCCCTACCCACTACCCACCGCACCGCTACCGCGCCGCGCGGGCCCCAAAAAAGGCCCACGCCGCCCGTCCGCTCCCCCAACCATGGTGCGGGCCGCCGCCGAAAAGCTGCCGCCCGCGAATAAAATTTGCGTTCAAGCCACGCAGGCCAAAAAATAAGGCCCGCTTCGCGGAGGTTTTTATTGGGGAGTACCCCAAGCCCCCGCCACCATGCCCAGGCTAAAAAAGGCCCGGTCATCTGCCTCGGGTTCCGCCGCCTCAAAAAAGGCCGCTACTCCCTCATAAGGCCGGCTCCGCCGAGCATCCATTAGCTGCGCTGTCCTTCGGTTGGGGGCCTCAGCCCGCCCCCAAACCCCCAGGGCAAGGCATTCAGGGTGTTTGGTCTGGTGCCCGGCCGGTGCAAGCCGGCCCGCCGGCACTGGCTTAGCCCAGGGGCAGCAGCTCGCAGCGGCGGCCCAGGCGGCGGGCGGCCTTTAGGGCGCTTAGGGTGCCTTTGCTGCGGCCGTCCCACACCACCAGCACCAGGCTGGCCCGCTTCACTATTTCGGCGTTGCGCACGTGGGGGGCGGCCGTGGGGCCGTGGGCGGCATAGTCGGGCCGCAGCTCCGTCAGCGGCACGCCATGCGTCTTGGCCCAGGTGGCGGCCAGGGCATCCACGCCGGCCGCCCCGCCGCTTACTACTTCCGTCGGGCTCAGTTCCGCCAGGCGCGCCAGCAGCGCGGCGCAGCTTTTCACGCCCCGGCTGCCCACCACCGCCACCACACATTTCCGGTTGTTTTCCATACTCAAATGTACGAAATAATTAACAAATTATGTGCATTTATACGTACAAAAGCCTTTTATATTGTACATATTTTTGTATCTTTGAGTATCAAGTCGGGAGAGGCCCGGCTGCCCGCCCTACCCGGAGGCCTACGGCACGGGGCACCCACGGCTAACACGTACAGCCATGCAACCCAACCAACTTTTACAGCTCGCCGCTGCCGCCTGGAAAGGCCCCGCTCTTTGCTCGTTCTCGGGCATATATATTTCACAGTCCGCCGCTACATATGGCAAGGGCGGCACCACCTGGCACGTCATGCTCAGCCTGGCCCGCCGGCCAGAGTGCCAGCCCGCCGGTGGGTTTGCCGGCTCCGCTTCCTGCCCCTTTCAGGCGTTGCGCTTGGCCTTCCGGGCTCTGCGTGCCGTGGCTCCCGGTTACGCTTTTGTCGCCTTGTGGGAAGTGTTGAAGGCCGAGGATGAATACGCTGGCTATTCAATTGCCCTGGCCCGTGCATAGTGTTGCCGCTCCCGTCGCGCAGGCGGGGGCGGCCGTGCCGCCCACCGCCGCTGCTTTGCAGGCCGCCACCGCCGCGCTGGCCGCCGCCCGCGTGGCCTGGCTGGCTGCTCCTTTCGAGGAGTGTGGCCCCACCGGTCCGTGGGCCCCAGCCTTAGAAGCGGCCCGCGCGGCCCACCTCACTGCCTGGTTTGCGCACCGCGCTGTCACCCGTCCGGCCCCCGCGCCGCGTCCGTCGCTGGCCGGTACCACCCCGCTTGGCTTGCTGTTGCAGGCCGCCCGCCGCAGCTAATTCTTTCACCAGGGGCCGCCCGGCAAGGGAGGCCCCACTAAAGAGCCTCACTTATGCCAAAAACCGCCGTTACCTACCAGCCCCAATTACTCGACCCGCACAGCGCCGCGCCCCAGCCGGTTAGCCCCCGCAATGGCAAGCGCTTCAAGCTGGCCGAGTTGTACGAACTACTCGATTGTCACCTGGTCGATGTCGTGCGTCTCACGCCCGAACTGATTTTAATCATCGACGACGAGGGCAAATTCCGCAATCCGGCCTACCTCAATTTGCTGGCCACCTATCTATGGCACCAGCACGTACCCGCCGCCCGCGGCGTGGACTCAATTGTTGGCCGCGTCATTCTGTGTCACGACAAGCAGTTCAAATAAATCAAACCCTACGGCGCAGGGGCCGGCCGCCAACAGGCCCCGCTTTTTCCAATTCCAACCAGTTACCAGTATGTCAACCGCCACCAAAGCCCCCAAAACCACCACCGCAGCCACCACCCCGGCCGTTGCTCCCGCTCCCGTTATGTCCATTGTGGCCGCCGCGCCGCGCCCGGCCTATTTGCTCGACAAGCTCGATGAGGCCACCGGCGAAGTCGCCCAGGTGCCCGCGTTCCGCTACCTGCCCGGCCACCCGCGTCAGGTGCGCTTCGATGCCAAGGCCGGCCAGTTCAACATCAACGGCACCGTGCCGCTCGGGGCGTCCATCTCTTTCGTGCCGCTGGCCTGGCGCGTGTTTCAGGACGATATTCTGAATATGGGCCGCAAGCTGTGGGCCGAGCTGTTTTTTGCCGACGAAAAGGGTGCCGTCTGTGCCGTACTGTTCCATGGCTACAGCGTCGAAAACCTCTACCGCCTCATTGAACCGCTGTTTTACGACGACCTCACCCTGGCCGATGTGCGCGTTACCGTCACGGCCGAGAAGAAGCAAACCACGAAAGATGGTAAAACGGCGACCTACTACATCGCCCAGTTTAGCTACGTGGCAGTCGACGCGGCCGAGGTAGCCGCCCGCCGCGACTTTGCCCGCGACTTCCCCATCTGGCGCGCCGAAGCCCACACCGGCAAAGCCGATGTGCGCATCACCCACGGCTACACCGTGCCGGCGACCGAGGAAGCCCCCGACGAAGCAGAACCTGAAATGCTAGCTGCTGCCTGAGCCACTTCCGGCGCTTACCCCACGTGTCCCCCGCCCGCGCCGGGCGGGGGCATTACGCCCTAACCACCATGCCCATTTCCGACCCGCCGCAGCTGCTCATCGAGCTGCCCGCCCGCAACAGAGCCGAGGCCGCGCGCCTCCGCCGCCTCGCCCGGCTACTAACGTCGGCCTCCCCATTACCCGACGTGCGCGACCTGGCCCCGACCGTGCGCGGCCTCTTCCCCGCACCCACCTACCAGGTAGGGTGCGGCAGCTCCCACATCTGGCTTCATCGCGCCGACAGTGGCCACCGTCTGGCCATCATCAGCTAAACGGCTAAAGCAGCCCTTTCAACTTTCCCGTTTCTGACCACTACTTATTCATGTTTCACAACCTCACCCGCCGCCCCGAGCTGAGCCAAGCCCAGCACCGCGCCCTGCACCAAGTTTCCAATACCGACCTCTCCAACCTAAAAGCCGAGCTAATGGGCCAGCTCCGCCGGCCCAACCCCGAGGCCCTGGCCTACGGCGCCGCCTTCCACGCCGCCACCCTGGAGCCGGCCACCTACGCCCGCACCACCGACCGCATCCCGTGGGCCCAGCTCGAAGCCCTGGCCCGCCATGTGCGCCGCCACCGCTACTGCCGCGACCTGCTTTACCGCGGCACCCCGGAGCTGACCCACACCGCCACGCACACGGCCACCGGGGTAGAGGTAAAGGTGCGACTCGACCTGCTCGTGGTCAGCCCCGCCGGCCGCGCCCGCACCGTCATCGACTTTAAAACCACCAGCTGCCAGGACCTGCCGCACTTTCTGGCCAGCGCCGAGCAGTACGACTACGACCGCCAGGCCGCCTTGTACCTCGATGTGCTGCAAGCCACCCGCTTCCTCATCATGGGCGTGCAAAAACGCGCCCCGCATCAGATTTGGGTGTTCGACGCCACCGCCGCCCCCGGCTTCATCGAGTGGGGCCGCCGCAAGTACACCACGCTGCTACGGCGCTATGCTGCGCATCAGGTTTCGCCATTGCCATTGGTGCAGCAGTACGCCATGGCTGCCTAACACCAAAACGCCCCGCCGGCCGCACCGGTGGGGCGTTTTCGGCCGGGGCGCGCCGGAAGCGGTGTGCTGACGCACGGGTCCGTGGCCGGCGGGTCGCACTCCGTTGCTCCTTTCCGCCGCCCCCGGCCCCTATTGGTTTGCGTTGAGGCCACGCAGGCCAAACCCGTAATTTCTGAATGGACATTCTTGCGGTTAAGCAGGAATGCTACCCCTCGCTAGTGTTCGACTTCGCATCAAAACGCCCTGAAAAAGAGCAATTAGCTTAACACAAAACTCGGTTCAATAAAATCTGATAGAATTTGTGTAACTTTGACACAACAAAATCGTTGTGCTATAAATGAAGCCAACATTGCCCCCTTTACTTCTGAAGGTTTACTACCTCCCGGCATACACTGGACTGATTGGAATGAAGTCGTTGACAGGTTTGGGCATACTCCGCATCGGCAGAATCTTTTGCTTGGCCTAATGCAGGGTATAGCGGACTTAAAGGCTGCTGGCTGTCAGTTTCTGTACATTGATGGCAGCTTCTGCACCGCCAAAGAAGTGCCAGGCGACTTCGACGTTTGTTGGGACGATTCAACAGTAGACCTTGACTTTCTCCTTGCCTCTGCTCCGCTGATGTTTGAGTTTAGGCAGGCCAGAGCTGCTCAAAAAGTAGCCTATTTAGGTGAATTTTTTCCCTGTAGTGGCATAGCAGCACCGCCAGCCACTCTCTACCTAGATTTCTTTCAACTCGACAAAAATTCGGGCGGTGCTAAGGGTATTGTTGGACTTCAACTCTAAAAACCCATGATTAAGAACGAACAACAATACAAACTCACCAAAGCGCAGGCGAACAAGTTCGCCGCCGCTGCTGTGGAGTTTGCCAGCACGCAAGCTCCCGGTCTTTCGCCTCTTCGCCGGAAGCTCTATGAAGACGCCATGCAGAGCCAGCACGACGAATTGTACCAGCAACTCGAGGAGTACGAAGCTCTCAAACAAGGCAGCATCCGCACACTCCACGTCGATTCGTTTGAGGACTTACCTGTAGCCCTAATCAAGGCGCGTATCGCCTCGGGCATGACGCAGAAAGACCTGGCCGACATCCTTGACATGAAAGAGCAGCAGATACAGCGGTACGAGAATACCGAATACGCCGGTGCTAGCTTCACCCGTCTGAAAGAGGTAATTCAAGCATTGGGATTAAATGTGCGCGAGGAGCTTTTTGTATCCGAAGGCGTGGTCTCGCGGTCCAACCTATTCACGAACTTAGCCCGGCTAGGATACAAGAAGGAGTTTGTATTGCAAAAGCTAGTGCCGAAAAAAATAGCTGCCTACCTAACCGGCCCAGTGCTGGAAGGAGAAGCCGCCATTCGTCAAACAGTGCTCCAGGCGGCTTCTATCATCAGCAAAATGCTAGGAGTGCAGCCGGCTGAGCTGCTAGGCAACCAGCAACTTGCCCTTGATATGGGGTCCGTCCACCAAGCGCGTTTCAAAAAGGCCAGCAATATCAGTTTACAAAAGATTGCGCCCTACACCATTTACGCGCAAATGCTGGCCCTGACGCTCCTTGATGCCTGTCGTCATCTGGAACGCCGGCCAATACCTGATACCACCACTGAGTTCCGGGAACAGATTTTGCAACTGTACGGTGAACTAACCTTTGAAACAGGCTTGCGCTACGCGTGGTACTTGGGCATTCCGGTGCTTCCGCTCAACGACACCAGCCATTTTCATGGAGCCTGCTGGCGGGTTGAGGGAGCAAACGTCATTGTCCTGAAACAAAAAACTGATTCCTCCACCCGGTGGCTATTCGACCTGTTGCACGAGTTGCGGCACGCGGCACAAAACCCTGAGCAGGAAACCTTGGCCATTATCGAGAGTGACGATGATTTCACCCGTGAAATGATTAGCTCAAAAGATGAGGTAGATGCCAACGTTTTTGCTGGGCAGGTGATGCTTGCCGGCCGGGCCAACGAGCTAGCCGTCAAGGCTATTCAGGAAGCTAATGGGAAGGTGGAGTTGCTAAAAACTAACGTGCAGAAGCTCGCCGCTGCTGAAGGACTTGACGCGGGGGCTTTGGCCAATTATTTGGCTTTCAGATTGATGGCGGAGAGGAAGCTCAACTGGTGGGGCGCAGCCACCAATTTGCAATCCGCCGGAGGCAATCACTGGGAAATAGCCCGCGACGTCGTGTTGCAGCACGCCCAGTTCGATGCGCTGCCGGAAGTTGAGCGCGAGTTGCTGCTGAATGCTTTGCATTGATTTAACACTTGCACCGCTATGGAAAGTCTAGGGTTTGGGGAGCCGCTTCCCGAGATTAGCTGCAAGGCTACAAAATGCGAAGAAGGACTTCACTGCTTCCGCCCGAAACGAGCGTCGCCCACCACATTGGTGGGTGGCGCTTGCCATGCCTGCAAGGAGGAAATGGTTGATTGGCAACAAGCGCACAAGCGGGATATTACCCAAGTCGATGCGCTGTTTGCCGAAATGCGAAAAGAATACATCAGGCAGCATTTCTGGAAAGTGCCGATTGGGCCAAAATTTAAGCAGCGCTTACTGATTAAAGGAAAGAACAAGCTCAAAAAAGAAGCTGCCAAGCGAATAAAATCTTCGGTAGGTGAAGCCGGAACCACCCGGTTTCGCGACGGCACGCAAACGCCCACCACTACGTACAATATCATCTATTTTGCCCAACACGCCACGGGTACCTGTTGCCGCAAGTGCATCAAATATTGGCATGGCATTCCCTACGACCGAGATTTAGAACCAGGCGAAGAGGTGTACCTGCAACAGCTCATCATCAAATACATCGAAACCCGCTTGCCCAACTTGCCCGACGAAGGCGCTCAATTGGCTTTATCCCTTAATTCCTGATTCTATCAACTGCTTATGGCTATCCATATCGACACCGAAGAACGTTCGGCCCACTACCGCACCAAGGGCCTGGATAAATCAGCGCAAAAGGTGCTCATCACACAACTCGCCGACAGCAAGCAGAGCCAGGATATTACCTTGTCGCACAACTGCCAAGGTTTCGGTCGAATTCATCACTTTCGCCGGTCAGTTCCCGGAGCTGGTTTCGCCGTTAACCCATTGCCTATCGACCCCGCGAGTCATGCTTTGGGCCTGCCCGCACAAGAAATGATGCAGGCCCAGGTATTTCAGAATGCGGTCTGTAGTTGGCGTTGCTGGTACTGTTTCGTGGATTACGCATTGCTCGACGGCAACCCCAGGCATTCCGTTTTTCTATCGGCCGACGAGTTGCTGGATTTTTATCTGGCTGAGGAAACCCAATGTCCCATCATCGACCTCTCGGGTGGGCAGCCCGACTTGGTGCCAGAGTGGTTGCTGTGGGTGATGGATGCCTTACGCAGGCGCGGACTGGAGCACAAAGTGTACCTGTGGTCCGACGACAACTTGAGCAATGACTACTTGTGGGATGCCCTGAGTGCGGATGAGTTGCGCCAGGTAGCTTCTTACCCCACGTATGGCCGGGTCGGCTGTTTTAAAGGCTTCGATGCCGATTCATTCGCTTTTAACACGCGCGCTAATCCTGCGCACTTTGCTAAGCAGTTCCAGGTAATGCGCCGCCTCGTGGAAACAGGATTGGATATGTATGGCTACGTTACCCTGACTTCCAATAACGACCAGCATGTGCCCCGTAAAGTCGCTGACTTCATGAGTCGATTACAAGATGAAGTACACCCGAACTTCCCCTTGCGCACCGTTCCACTGCCAATCATCACTTTTACTCCTACGCTCGTTCGCATGAGCGAAGACCATCACCGCTCGCTGCTGATTCAACAAGAAGCTGCAGCCGCCTGGAACACAGAGTTGGAGGCTCGGTTTTCATCCGAAATCAGGAAGAAGCGAATAGTAGAACATTCGCTGCACGCCTAATTTCTAGCTTGAAATCCGATGCACATCCAATTATTCAATGCGGAAAAGGCTTATATCAAGCAGCTGGAGCAATGCTTGCGTGCAATTCACCGCGAAGCTGGTCAGTCCAAGGCTTCTTGTTCGCTTTATCAATTTATTGCTGGTGCTCAGGGCGCTTACCCGGTCGATGTTGTGGCCACGCTTGAAAAGCTTGGGTTGCCATATTGCCAAGACCAGTGGGCCCACTACAAAGGCACGGACGTAGAAATGAGTGCCCCGACTCAGGAGCCTCCTTCCATTTTCGCCGACCCACACCCCGCCGATTATGATTGGCGATTCGCTCCTGCCAGCATTCCGTTGCTGACTACAATGATTACCGGTGCGGCAAAAGGGGCAGCCATTGCATTACTAGGCACCAAAACGCTCTTCCCACCACTATACGACAGCGGCGCGACGGTTACGCTATTCAATAAAAGCGCGTCCTTACTTGGCGATTTACGCCGAGCTGGCTATCAGCAGGGCCTAGCCGAATATGACTTGTGTCAGCCGCTAGCCAACGGAAACGACGAATACCGCGTTGCTTTTGCCGACCCGCCTTGGTACCTGGATTATTATCAAGCTTTCCTGCACCGCGCGAGTGAGCTTCTGGAAGTCGGTGGCTTTCTTTATCTGAGTGTATTGCCAAGTCTAACGCGCCCCAGTGCCGTTGCCGACCGGACTGATATTCTGCAAATGGCTACTCAGTTGGGGTTCGGTCTAGTTGAACAAAAAAACGCCGCTCTTGCCTACGAAACGCCTGCATTTGAGCACCAAGCCCTGTTAGCGCGGAACCTATGCTGCGGAAACTGGCGGGCAGGAGATTTGTGGGTGTTTCAGAAAAATAAGCAACGCTTGGCAGGTGCCTCTATGGTAACACCCATTGGGGAGCAGCAATGGCGTGAGTATAGGATTGGTGTCAAGCGAATCAAAGTCAAGTCTAAATTGAATCAAGAAGAAAAAAGATTCGCTTACCAGCCAGCCGACCCCAGCGGCAATGTGTTCACTCAAGTGTCTCGTCGCTCGCCTTTCCGCAGTCAAATTGACGTGTGGAGTTCTGATAACCAGGCGTACACCGTGAGTCGTCTTTCAGTCCTGGAGTGCTACCTAGATAAATTGGAGCGCAACGGTTCGCTTACCCTGACAACCGAGCTTTTGAATAAAAACAGAGAGGTCAATGAGGCCGAGCGCACAGAGTTGATAGCTTTGCTGCAAGAACTCGCCCGATGAACAACCCTACTGAAGCCGAAGCACCCGTAAAAATCTATTATTCCTCCCTCAACGCAGGAGCTTGTGTGCCTGCTTTGGTAGAGGCTCTGCAGCAGACGTTGGAAGGTGATTCGTATTGGCAGACTCAATTACGGTCTGTGCAGCAGTCAGGGTTAACAATACATCTTGGCGTGTTCATCGAGCCGTATTTGCAACTCATTCTGGACGGCAAAAAGACGTTGGAGTCGCGCTTTTCTGTCAATCGAACCGCCCCCTACCGCCAAGTACGCGACGGTGACATCTTGCTGCTCAAGCGCTCCGGTGGACCCATAGTTGGTATTTGCCGCATCACCCACGCTTGGTTTCACACGCTCGACCCGCAGACTTGGGATTCTCTACAGACTCAATATGCGCAGGCACTGTGCATCAGCAGCCCTGCTTTTTGGCAGGAGAAGAAAAAGGCCAATTACGCAACCCTGATGAAAGTGCGGCACGTGCGGCCAATTGCGCCGGCCATTTCATTTGTCAAGAGCGACCGGCGGGGTTGGCTGGCGCTGGCTTAACCATAAATTTTAGCGCGATGCTGGTAGTTGCTTTCTCGGGAAAAATCGGAAGTGGGAAGTCTTCGGTATCGGCGGGGGTTGCCACCGCTTTAGGTTGGCAGCGAGTAGGCTTTGGCGAATATGTGCGTGGTGTAGCTAAGGCACGAGGACTTGATGATTCTCGACTCACTCTTCAGAACCTCGGCGAGGAACTACTTACCACGGATGCGAGGGCTTTTTGTGCGGACGTGTTAGCGCAAGCCCCTACGCCGTTGGCATCTCTCGTTGTGGATGGTGTTAGACATGAGCAAGTGATACACCTGCTACAAGAGCTAGTATCTCCCCGTACGTTGGTTCATGTGCATCTAGACTTAGATGACGCTACTAGAGTTGACCGCGTTTATTCCCGCCAAGGCGAAACGGAGGCCCAGGAATTGAAAACGATAGATGCCCATCCTACCGAGCAACAAGTCATCAACTCGTTGCCGCAGCGGGCAGATATAGTATTTAATTCAGCTGATAATTTAGAAAGCGTAGTCCAGCAAGTTATTGTTTGGATAAAAAGCCGCATTATTTAGCCTGATTAGTATAGCACTGCTTTACAACTCGGACAATTGCCATGTTACCAGTGAGCCGACTGTTATTGATAAATTTCCCTAGACACTTCTAAGCATAACATTTCAGAGTCCATAAAAACAAATGGGCCGGTCGCCTTTTGACGACCCGCTCATTGCCGTTTGCGAGTACAAAGCTGTGCTTACATGCCAAGTACCCTCACGATGGCCAGCGCATTGTATGCCCCGTTCTTCAGGTCGTACATTTTGCCGTTCACCTGCTGCACGAACTCAATGCCCAGCACCACCATAATGGGGTGGGTGCTGGCCGCCGGCAGGAGCAGGGCCAGAGTTTGAGCCGCTTGGTCCTGCGGCCCGAGCACCATAAACGCCGTTTCAGCCTGCTTCACGTCCCAGGTGCTGCTTTCGAAATCAATGCTGGCCGCGGCCGCAATGATTTTGCAGTGGGTTGCCCCACCCGGCGCGGCCACCGCCGAGCCTGGAACGAAGCCCGACAAGACTACTTCGTGAGCCCCGCCGGCCCGGTCAATGGTCACGTCGTAAGGCGCGAACAACGTGCCCGTGAGCAGTCCGGTGGCGTTGAACTCGAAGCCCTGCAACATTCCGACTTCGCCGTCGAGCACGTTGCGCAGGCCCCGGTCGCTGGTTTCATCAGCCTTGATGACGCGCACCATCTCGGCCGTGAGCCGGCTCGACACCCGCGAGTCCGCCGTCTTCTGGAGTAAACCGCGCAGGGCCGTGCGCAACACCTTGCCCGCCGAGCCGGCCCGCCCGAACTCGCTGCCGTTTTCGCGGGTGCGCACAAACGCCGGGTCCGAAGCAATGCGCTGAGCCGACACGCCGCCGGCCTTGCGGGCCAAGTGCCCGTCCTTCGATTTGTAGAACGAAATACCGTCGATGGTACCGTTCAATTTGATGATACTGTCCTGTCTGGCCATGATAATTGAGGGAATGGTTTACCGAAGTTTCCCCGTAATTTTCGCTGATTGCAAGCTCCCACAGGCTCTGCATACCGTAACCCGTCACCTTTTCCGTAACCTGTCACATTATGCCAGCCATCCCCCGCCGCATCTGCATTTATTCCAAAGACGTAAGTAACATCACGGGCAAAAGTGAGCGTCATGCCCGCGCCCTTCTCAGCCGTATCCGTTGCGCCCTCGGCAAAGCCCGCGGCGACCTCATTACCATCCACGACTTCTGCCAGGTCACCAAGCTCCGTCCCGAAGACGTCGAACAGTTCCTCATCAATTAACTTCGCCCTGGAATGAAGCCCACATACCCCGGACATACGTCGGATATAGAGTATCAATTCCGATAGGCAGAGAGTAGGGTTCGAATACTCCCCAGTTTCTGCCGGGCAGCCAAACTAGCTTAATGCGGTCTAAGAGGATTCCAGCAAATTTGAAGAACCCCCGCATATTGGAGCACACCAAAGCAAATCAAATTGTTGGTGAACCCAGCGGTGAACTGCGTTGATGAAACGGTCGTGAACGGCTGATAATTAATCGCTTATATTGGTTGAATTAATCCCAGCCGGATCACCAAAAGCCTCTCAGAAATGGGAGGCTTTTTCTTTGTCTGGCAAGTCGTGGGCAATCAAAAGGTACGGCCGACATGAGATATTAGGAGGCTTACACTATATCAAAGCCTAAAGGCCTGCTCGCTGATGCTATCCCGAAAAAATTCTTGGTGTAGGGCACAGGCAAGGAAGTTGAACGCGCTAGCAGGGAATAACACGGCGGGCGGCTAAGAAAAGCTAACCCCGAGGCAGCTGCTATAAGTACACGGACGAGCGTATGGACGTTTTCTGAAGGCTATAAGCCTCAAGCCGATACTGCTTGCCGGGCATGGAGACTGCACTAGCCATGCCGGCATTCACCAAGCCTTACGGCCGGGGCGGCTCGGACTGAAGCAACAGCTCGAGTTGGATGTCGCTGCGCTCATAGGGCGAAGGAGGAGCCGAGGTAGTGGGGCGAAAGCCCAGCTGCTGGTACAGGTGCAGGGCAGGTACCAGCTTAGTATTGCTTTCCAGATATAGACGTCGAGCCCCCAAGGCCCGGGCTTTGGCAATGGCTGCCTCCGCCAATTTCCGCCCGATGCCGCGACCTTGCATCGTGGGAGCCACAGCCATCTTGCCCAGCTCATAAGTAAACTCATCCATCTTGTAGAGGGCACATGTCCCTACAATCTGCCCGCTACAGTCGGCCAGCAGAATATGCCCCCCACGCTGTAGAACGTACTCCTCAGGGTGGTCAAGTACGCGAAAGTCAGCATCTTCGAGGCGGAAATACTGCTCAATCCATTCCGTGTTGAGGCGCTTGAAATCAGCTTGATACCGTGGTTCAAAATCCAACAACTGTATCTCCACTGCTCCTGCCTGTTCTTGGCTCTGCATAGCCAGAAGGTACGCATATATAGATAATTATAGGACTGATTCTGTCAATTAACCTTGGAAGTTATAGCTCTTAAGCAGTTCTTCAGCTCCACGCCGGGCAGCAATAATGTTGTTGCGTTCAAATTCAATCTGGATATTAATGAGTTCCTAGCTGCTAATCAAAGCCCTATCACGGATGAAACACGGCGAGCGGTGCGTCTGACGACCAATAAAGCTACACAAACCCAACTTCTGCTTAAAATAAGGCAATAGCCGAGACGAATGTATGCAGCAACGAAAAGGCTGGCGACCAGAATTGTTGGCTTTTTGGTGCTGCTAGCCTGCCGCTTTGAGTCCGGCTAAGATTGCTCCAGCCTTACTTTAGGTCGAGAGCCGGTGCCAACCTTTGAAAACGAATGGTATTCAGGCGTGGTAACTGTTTAGCTCCATGGGTGATGGTTGATCAAAGAAAGATGCTACCTTATAGACATTACTCACTCCTAACCTAGCGCAACCATGCTATTCAAACCCTTACAAAATGGTGCAGATTTGCCCATCACCATAAACTTGGATCAGGTCGTTGCGTTCCGCCAAACAGAGTCCACACCGGGCCTGATTGACGTAGCCATCATCATGACGCGCCCCGAAGCAGATATTACCCTGAAAGGCATTCCGCAGGAAAAGGTGGAAGATCTGATCAGAGACATTCTAACCCGCGAGGGAGAAATCATACCCAAGCATAAGCACTTAAATTCTACTTTCTATAAAACCGACGAGCGTTGGGAGCCGGGCGAACAATATAACTAAGCGCTGGCCTAAGCCTCTTACTGAAATCAACTAAAAAAGCCCCCCAGGTATCCTCTGGGGGGCTTTTTTAGTGGGCTATGCAACACCTTAGCTTACCTCGCCACGTAGCACTTCCAGCGGCGGGCGCGTCAGCACGTCGCGGCTATTGAGCAGACCGATAAGCGCGGTGAGAGCGGTGGTGAGTAAAGCCAGCAAGAGCAACGGACCGATTTGGGGCGCGAAAGGCACCTCAAATACAAACGCGCCCAAGGCCCAGGCCGCCATTACCGCCAGCCCCAGCCCCGCTACCGCCGCGAGCAGGCCCAGCAGCGAGTATTCGACCAGAGTGATGCGCAGAATCTGGGCCCGGCTGGCACCTAAAGTGCGCAGCAGCACACTTTCGCGCACCCGTTGGTAGCGGCTTACTACCACCGAGCTCACCAGCACCAGCAGGCCCGTGGCCATACTAAATAAGGCCATAAAGCGGATGACAAAGGAGATCTTAGTGAGAATTTCGTCCAGCGTTTGCAGAATCAATCCCAGATCAATGGCCGATACGTTGGGGTAAGTGGCGACTAGCTCACGCTGCACGGTGGCCAGAGTGGCATTGTCGGGCACGCGGGTGAGTAGTACGTGAAACTGCGGGGCCGGCTCCAGCACGCCTTTAGGAAATACCACCAGAAAGTTGGTTTGCACCCGGCTCCAATCGACGGTGCGGGTGCCGCCTACGATGGTGATGAGCGGGGCACCCTGCACATTGAAGGTTAGCGTATCGCCAATTTTGATTTTTAACCGCTCCGTAAATCCATCATCAAAGGACACGCGCGGAATGCCGTCGGAGCCGAGAAAAGGAGCCTTGCCAGCGGCCAGGGTTTCGGAACTGATGAGGGAATCGCGGTAGGTGACGCGGTATTCCCGGCCCAAAGCACCTTTGGAAACGCCGCTGGCCGTGTCTTTTTTCAGTTCCGTCGCCGAGCGCCCGTTGATAGCGGACAAGCGCATCGTCACGACGGGAACCTGCTGCAACACAGGTAGTTTATTACGCTTTACGAGTTGGGTGACGCCTTCCCGCTGGGCCGACTGGATATCAAACAACACTAAGTTCGGCTGGCCATTGGTAGACGATATTTCTACCTGGCTCAGGAGCAGACCTTGCAACAAATACAGCGTGGCCAATAGAAATACGCCCAAGCCAATAGAAACGGTTAGCAGCAATGTCTGATTATTAGGCCGATACAAGTTAGCCAAGCCCTGTCGCCACACATAGCTCCAGGAGCTAGGAAAGTACCGCCGGACTAGCCGGCGCAGGCCTTCGCCCAACCCTGCCAGCACGCCGAACGTGAGCAATAAGCCCCCCGCGAAGCCCAAAGCCAGCTTCCAGTCGCGGGTTTGGAGGTAGGCGAAGCCGGTAATGAACAGGATAATCAGCCCGTACACCAGGCCCCGCAGCGGATCAGGGCCCGCAGTGTCTTCTTCCAGCGAAGCCCGCAACGTGCGCAGCGGCGACACCCGCCGAATGCTCAACAGAGGTAATAAGGCAAACAACACGGCTACGAAAACGCCCGTCAGAATACCTTCTGCCACCGCCGACCAAGAAATGCCCACGCTCACCGTGACGGGCAGAAAACCCTCCACCACTTTAGGAAGCAGCAACTGCACGCCTGTACCCAGGGCAGCTCCCAAAATGGCCCCCAGCAAACCCATAAGCGCCGTTTGGAGCAAATAAATCAAGACGGCCTGCCAGCCGCTGGCGCCCAGGCAGCGCAGCACGGCCACGGCGGCCACCTTCTCGCGCACGTACAAACTCACGGCGCTGGCCACGCCCACGCAGCCCAGCAACAGCGCCACGAAGGCCACCAGATTTAGAAAACGGGTGACGTTAGTAAAGGAACTGCCCGTTTGGCGCTTGCGCTCGGCCACGGTGTCGCTGTCGATATTGGCCTGGTCGAGGCGGGCTTCCAGGGGCTTGATAATCTGGTCGACATTAGTGCCGGGCGCAAACTGGTAGTAGGTGCGGTACTGCACCCGGCTGCCGCGCTGTAACAAACCCGTTTGCTCCACCAATTCGCGGGGAATAAATACCGTGGGCGCCACGGAGGCGCTAAATCCAGATTGGCCCGGTGTCTTGCGCACCCGCCCCGCAATGCGGAAAATCAACTCGCCCACTTTGATAGAGTCGCCGGGCCGCGCAGCAAATTGGGCCAGCAGCGCATCATCGACCAAGGCCACGCGCTGGCCAGTGGCACCAGCTTCGCGGAACGCAGCTACCGCAGCGGCTGGCTCCGTGAGCCATTCGCCGTAGTAAGGAAAGCCCCCGTGAGGGCCCGAACCTGGGCCAGGCGCACGCCCTGACCCTTGGGAAACTGTACCAGCGACGCAAACGCTACTTCGTCGCTGCGGCGACGGCCGAGTTGGCGTAGGGTAGTTTGGAGCGTGGAATCAAAGGGCTGACTGGCGGAGAGCACCAAATCGGCCCCCACCAGCTCGCGCGCCTGCTCGTCGATGCTGCGGGCCAGGTTGTCGCCGAAGCCGTTGATGCCCACCAGCGCCGCAATGCCCAGCACGATAGCCGAGGTAAACAGCAGCAAGCGGGAGCGGCTGCGGCGGCTGTCGCGCCACGCCATGCGCCAGAGCCAGGGAAGATTAGACATGAGATAAAAAGCTCAGATTAGCATTAAAAGTGAAATAGACGCTCTCATAGTAGACCGTCATGCAGAGCGCAGCGAAGCATCTCGCTCGCGGTAGTGGGATTACTACTTCATCATCAGCACGCGAGATGCTTCGCTGCGCTCTGCATGACAACCTTGAGGGATTGGTCTTTGTGTACTCCCTACAATCCTACCTGTATGCTTTCCTGATTAACCGTATCCGACACCACCGCTCCACCTTTGAGGCGCACGATGCGCTGGGTGCGGGCGGCCAGCTCCAGGTCGTGGGTGACGAGCACGAGCGTGGTGCCGGCTTCGCGGTTTAGCTCAAACAGCAGCTCTACTACCGTGGCGCTGGTATCGGCGTCGAGGTTGCCGGTGGGCTCGTCGGCAAAGAGGATTTTGGGACGATTAGCGAAGGCGCGGGCCAGGGATACGCGTTGCTGCTCGCCGCCCGAAAGCTGGGTGGGGTAGTGGTGGCCACGCCCGCCCAGGCCCACGCGCTCCAGCAGTTCCTGGGCGGTTTTGGTGCCACCACGCACGCCGCGCAGTTCCAACGGCACCAGCACGTTTTCGAGGGCGGTGAGCGAAGGCAGCAGCTGGAAATTTTGGAAAATGAAGCCTACATGCTCGTTGCGCACAGCGGCGCGCTGGTCTTCGCTGAGGTTGTCCAGCTGAATGCCATTCAGCCAGACGCTGCCCGCGCTGGCCCGGTCGAGGCCGGCGCACAAACCCAGCAAAGTGGTCTTGCCGCTACCCGACGGACCTACAATAGCAAATGTGTCTTGAGCCTGTAATTCAAAACTAACGGCTTCCAGCACCGTAAGGTCGCGGCCACCGCTGGCGTATGATTTGGTGAGATTTTCTACTTTAAGCACGAAGAAAGGTCGTATAGATTGTTAAAAGGGACAGTAAAATAGGCGGTCATGCAGAGCAACGCGAAGCATCTCGCGTGCTGATGCTAGGTTACTAATCCTAGCTACCGCGAGCGAGATGCTTTGCTGCCGCTCTGCATGACGTTCCATTACTATCTAACATTCTAAACGACGGTTTAACCTTTATAATACTTTCTGTCGTTACGCATATACTTCAAAAAGGCCCCCACGCATGAAAACCTTATTGTCTGCATTTAGTTGCTGCTTGCTGCTCACGCTGGCCAGTTGCGGCTCCGATTCGCAAACTTCCACGTCCGCCGTCCGCCCGCCCACCCCCGATACAAAGGCTTCTACATCGCAGTCCCAAACCATTCTTTTCTTTGGTAATAGCCTAACGGCAGGCCTGGGCGTAGAGCCGGAAGAAGCCTTTCCAGCGCTTGTCGGTCAGAAAATTGACTCGGCGGGCCTAGGCTATACCATAGTGAATGCCGGTCTGAGTGGCGAAACAACGGCCGGCGGACGCAGCCGCGTGGGTTGGGTATTGCGCCAGCCCGTCGATGTGTTTGTATTGGAGCTGGGGGGCAATGATGGCCTGCGCGGCCTGCCTATCGCCGACACGCGCCGCAACCTGCAAGCCATTATTGACACCGTGCGTCGCATTAGTCCCCAAGCTCAAATCGTGCTGGCGGGCATGCAGATTCCGCCCAACTTAGGCGCAGACTACGCCACCCAGTTCAAGCAAACCTACATCGATCTGGCCCGCGAGAACAAGCTGGTGCTCATTCCTTTCCTACTCGAAGGCGTGGGCGGAGTAGCTAAGCTCAACCAGCCCGACGGCATTCATCCTACGCCCGCTGGCCACCGCCTTATTGCTCGCACCGTATGGGATATTCTGCAGCCACTGCTACGGCAGCCTGTGGCAGCTGAGGCGGCAGCGGGCTAACCAGAATTAGGTGTTAAACAAATTCAGCAGCACGCTAAGATTCATTGCCGGAAACGGCTTGAGCCTGCACCAATTTTTCGGCTCTAAATAAGTCGTCGCTGGCCTGTAGAATCTTAGCCCGTAGTTTCGGATTATACTTTGGGTGCTCCGTTATGAATGCGCGAACCGTGCGGGCCGCCGTTGGGGTTTGATAAGCGCCGAATGTGGCCTGTAGCCAAGAATAAGGAAAGAAAATATCACCCGTCTGCTGAATTTCGGCCAACAGATTCAAACTTTCTGGCAAGTATTTTTCGGATGATTCGGCGCGTAGCGGATGGTGCAAACAGGCCAGCGCTGCTACTACCCAAGCTTCTTTGCTACGGTTCTTTTCTTCCTTTAAAGAAGCAAAAAATGCGTCTCTGGTTTTTACGTTAGACGACAGCGCCGGCATCATAAATTCCATGCGCTTTTTGCGGTCGTCGTTCTTAATTCTGACCAGTTGCTTCTGCAAAATTTCGCCGGCGGCGGCATAGTCGCGGACCGCTAGCGCTAATGCCAAAGCGGTATAGTCATCTTCCGTTAACTTGACCCCAGCCGGGGCTTTTTCTGTTGCCCAAACCTCGTGTAATTTCGCTTGTGCCGCTGGGGTTAGTGCTACCGATTGGTACGCTTTAAATAGTTGCTTTTTAGCATTGCTATTTGGGTTCTGCTGCATGGCCTGCCAGATCTCATTTTCCAGGGCAGGAGCCAGTTCAGGACGTTTTGCGGGGGGCAAAAATTTCCAAAAAATATCGCTTAGCTGACTAGTCAGCAGCTTTAAATTCAGCTCCTCTTTTTCCTGAGTAAGACCCTGCCGATTTAGCGCTAATAGCTCCAACGGCGTTACTACGCGGCCATCGAGCATATTCTCGTACAAGTTCACGCAAGCCGCTGCCCGCGCCACCGGATTCTTGAGTGCAAACACATTGGGGGGCATTTTCTTATCCACCGGAAACAGGCCGTAGCCCAAGCCTGTCGAATTGAAAAGAATATACGTGGGCGCTGGTTCACCTTCCACGGCTTTTAGCGCCACTTCGCGCTGGTCCATCGTCACTGTAAACTCCTTTGTAGTAGTTGGGTATACCAGCGTTATTTCAAATAGCTGCGGCCAGATACGGTCCGACTTGTCTTCTGCATTTTGCGTCAGGGTTAGCTTCGATATTTTGCCCCCCAGCGTCTGCAAATCATACTCAAATACGGGGCGGCCTGGTTCATTTACCCACACCTGATTCCATGCCTGCAAATCGGCTGGCGTACGAGCATCAAGTAAGCTGATTAGGTCGGGCCAGGTGGCGTTGCTGAAAGCATATTTGCGCAAATATTCCTGCAAGCCTTGCTGAAATTGTTCAGGGCCCATCAGGCGCTCCAGTTGCCGCATCATAATGGGCGCTTTGTGGTAAATAATGTTGCCATAAAGTGAGCCCGCATCCTGTAAATTCTCCAGCGGCTGACGAATCGGGTTTGCGCCTTCGGTGCGGTCGATGCCGTACGCGGCGGGAAAATGATCCAGCACGAATTTGAGGTCGTAGTTGGAATTTTTGACGGCTATTTGGGTGATTTTATCGGCCATGAAGTTGGCAAATACCTCCTTCATCCACACGTCGTTAAACCACTGCATGGTCACCAAGTCGCCAAACCACATATGAGCGGTTTCGTGGGCAATAAGGCTGGAACGGGCTAATTTCTGATCTTGGGTAGCGCCTTCATCCAGAAACAAAGTAGACGCCTTATAATCAATAGCTCCTACGTGCTCCATACCGCCATATTGAAAATCGGGAATGGCCACGAAATCAAACTTTTGGAACGGGTAGGGGATGCCCGTATAAGTCTGCATAAAAGCCAATGCATCGCCATGAATCTGGAATATCGGGTCCAAACTTTGGCGCAGTTTGCTGGGGTCGGTTTCGCGGTGCAGAAACTGCATGGCATACCCTTTTTCTTTGCGCGAAATTCGCTTGAAATCGCCGGCCGCAAACGAAAATAAATAGGTGCTTATCGTATCGGAGGGCGCGAAACGATACGTCTTATTTGTCGCGGTTATTGTCGAATCCTGCAGCGGCCCATTGGCCATAGCCTGCCACCATTTTGGTAAGGTCAGTGTGAGTTGAAAATTAGCCTTCAAGCTAGGCTGATCGAAAACCGGAAATACTGTGCGGGCGCGGTCAGGCACGAGCAGCGTATAGAGGAAATCGTCACTCCTATTAAGCGATAAATTACCAGCGATAAACTCAATCTCAACCTGGTTTTTACCGCTTTTTAAATTCGCCGTTGGGATGATGATGTGCTCATTGCGGTGGTCAATGGCAACCGGCTTTTTATTGACAACAAGACGCTTCAGTTGGTCGGTATTTTCCTTAAAATCGAGTTGTAGGGGGCTTTTATTTTCACTCAGAACAAAAGACACGGATTCGGTAGCTAGAATAGGTTGTTCCTTAGTCGCCGGAATAATAAAGTGCAGCGTGTACGCCAACTCCGACACTACTTGGCTGCGGTAGGCAGCGAGTTGTTGCGAAACGCCTTTTTCTACGGCTATATCTTTTGTTTCCATAGCTTGGCTGCAACAAACCAGCACGGCCACAATGAAGGGAAATAAACCGAACCGGATGTACTTACTGAACCTGTTTTTCATAAAAGGAAAGCAGCAGAAGGAAGCCACAAGATCAAACTAAATCGCGGATCAATGACCAAAATACTTCGTTCATCCATCGCCCACTTAGCTGGTGGTTGACAAAACAAAAGGTCCTATTGGAATGACAACGCGTGCCATTCCAATAGGACCTTAAATTATACTTGCTTGCGCCTAGCTTTGCTTTTCAACCAGTCGCTTCAGCTTGTCGTACGTTTGCTGCGACTGCGTGTGCTGACGCTCTACTTCCTGGCGTAAAGTACCAGTCAGAGTACGGTCGCTGAGGGCTTCTTTGTAGGCTTTCAACGCCCACATTTCACCATGAATGTTGGTAGCCAAAATCGTTTTTTCGCTGTGGCCGGTTACGGCAGCCGACGCTTCCATGAAGCGACGATAGATCTTGCCTTTAATTGTGGTGCCTTCTTCGCGCTCACCGCCCAGCAGACGCAGGTGGTTGTTTAGCTCGCTCGCAAAGCGCTGGCTCTGACTAACTAGCTGCTTGTAGTAGCCAGTAAGCTCCGTGTCCTGGCTTTCCTCTACGGCCTTTTTGTAGCCCTCGATCCGGTCATTGACGAAAAGCAGCAGTTCGTGTAGGGTGTCGGCTTTTTTGTCGGTGCTCTTGCTTTTACCTTTGCCTTTGGTTAGCAGAAGGCCTACACCCAGAGCTAGAGCAGCCCCGCCCACTACTTTCTGAGTGGTGCTGAGCTTGTTGTAGCTGGTGGTAGCTTTAGTACCCAAATCCTTTACCGACTTGGGCAGCTGGCCGAGCAAATCGGGTACGCTACCTTGATTAAGCCAGTTCTTGGCCTGGTCGAGCAGCTGGTCGGAGCCTTGCGACTGCTTTGACTTGTTATTTTGCTGAGATGATTGCTGTGATTGGTCCATGATGCAATTAGTGATATAGTAATGACAGGGCTTACGTCAGTTTGGGAAAACTGGTTAAGTTGAGCTTGCTTAATTAGCGAGTTGCTTTGACAACGAGCCCACTATTTTTGTCGATTTTCATCAGCAATTCCTGGGTTTTAAAACTCCAATAGACGCTTGCCAGCCAGTAAAGACTACTATGCGACAAGCCAGACGAAATTTTGAAATTGCCAGGAAAAGAACCTAAACCACTCAATTTAGCAGATGCAAAACCGGCGTGGGGGGCAAATTCAAAGGCCACAGCCCCAAATTTATCCTTTGGGCGACTCGGGTATCGTGCTGCAATTCAGCCGCCTTTACGACACCGTGGCTCAGCAACATATTCGGGCCTGCTGCGCCTACCTCGACCAGCTGAACGTGGCGGGCTTGCTGGAGTACGTGCCGGCCTACACTACGCTCACGCTCTATTATAACCCGTGGCTGGTGAGTGAGGAAGGCCGCTTCGACCCTTACGCCCGCATGACGGAAACGGTGCAGCAAATGCTGGCGCAAGCGCAAACTCTTCAACTGGAAGCCGTCCCTGCCTTAGTTGAAGTACCGGTGTGCTACGGCGGTAAAGTGGGACCAGATATGGAGGAAGTGGTTCGCCACACGGGGTTGTCGGAAGCAGAAGTTATTCGGCTTCACTCCCAGGCCGAGTATGTGGTAGCAATGGTCGGGTTCGCCCCCGGATTTCCGTATTTAGCGGGCATGCACGAGCAAATAGCAACTCCACGTAAGGCGCAGCCCCGAGCCCTGGTGCCGGCCGGCTCGGTGGGCATTGCCGGCCAGCAAACCGGGGTGTACTCTATCCCCACGCCGGGCGGATGGCAGCTAATCGGGCGCACACCCAGGCGGCTTTTTCGCCCTCGCCACGAGAATCCTAGTTTGCTGCGGGCGGGCAATCAGGTGCGCTTCGTGCCCATTACGGCCGCGGAATTTGAGCAGCAGAACAAGCATGAGTCTTAGCATTCTCAGCCCCGGCCTCCTGACCACCATTCAGGATTTAGGTAGAATCGGCTACCAGAAAGAGGGAATTATCGTGAGCGGGGCCATGGATGCGCTGGCCCTGCGCGTAGCCAACTTACTGGTAGGCAACCAGGAGGATGAGGCCGGCCTGGAAGTCACGCTGCTCGGCCCTAGAATCCGGTTTGATGAAGATCAGCTCATTGCGCTTACCGGCGCCAGTCTGGCTCCCACCATCAACGGGCAGCCTGTAAAAATGAACCGGCCCATCTTCGTGCGCCAGGGCAGCGTGCTACAATTTGCCCCCCAGGGCTCTGGCTGCCGTAGTTATATAGCGGTGGCGGGAGGCTTAACTGTGCCGCTAGTACTAGGGTCTCGCTCTACGTACCTGCAAGCCGGTATTGGCGGTCGGCAGGGGCGGGCCTTAAAAACCGGCGACGTAATAGCCTGCCCAGGACCACTAGGTTCTGTACGGCAGTTTTGGTATGAAAAGCTGGCTGCTACACCTGGTAAGGCGTGGGTGCAAGCCGCCTGGACGCCCAGCCCCGAATTGTATCAGGGGCCGCAGACCAACCCCAGCATCCGGGCCGTGCCGGGGCCGGAGTATAGCTTGTTCTCAACCACTTGTCAGCAGGATTTCTGGAATCAAGAGTACATTGTAACATTGGCCTCCAACCGCATGGGTTACCGCCTACGTAGCGACGGCGCGGCCCTGGCCCTGATGCAGCCCGAGGAAATGCTCTCCAGCGCCGTACCCTTCGGCACCGTACAAGTACCCACCGATGGCCACCCGATTGTCTTGCTGGCCGACCACCAAACCACGGGCGGCTATCCGCGCATCGCTCAAGTAGTCACGGCAGACTTTTCGCTGCTGGCGCAAGCGCCGCCGGGGGGCAAAATTCGCTTTCAGGAGGTGTCGCTGGCCGAAGCCCAGCGCTTGTATTGCCAGCAAGAGTTGAACGTACAGCAGTTTCGGCGGGCTTTAGCCCTCAAAAATATGCAAAGTAAATAGCCAAAAGAGGCGCTCAGCATGACCGCCTCTTTATTAGTAGTTAGTACCACAACGACCGCGCGCAAGATGCTTCGCTACCGCTCTGCATGACGTTTTAGAGTCATAATCATAAAGAAATATACATGAAACAACCGTTTACTGTTGACTTAAATTGTGACATGGGGGAGAGCTTCGGGGCCTATCAGTTGGGCAACGACGCGGCCATTTTGCCTTATGTCTCCTCCGCCAATATTGCCTGCGGCTTTCACGCCGGCGACCCGGCGGTGATGCGCAAAACCGTGCGCCTCGCCCTCCAGCACCATGTCGCCATCGGTGCTCACCCCGGCCTGCCCGATCTGGTAGGCTTTGGCCGTCGCGAAATGGCTGTTTCCCCCGAAGAAGCCTTTGACATGGTTGTATATCAAATAGGCGCGCTGGGGGGCTTTTTGGCGGCTGAAGGGGGTAAGCTGCACCACGTAAAGCCGCATGGCGCCTTATACAATATGGCCGCCAGTAGCGCCCCACTGGCCGAAGCCATTGCCGAAGCCGTGTACCGCATCAATCCGGAGCTGGTGCTCTACGGCCTGGCGGGCAGCGAGCTAACCAAAGCCGGCGCCAAGCTCGGCCTGCAAGTGGCCCACGAGGTATTCGCCGACCGCACCTACCAGCCCGACGGCACCCTTACCTCGCGCCGCCTGCCCAACGCCCTGCTCACCACGCCCCAAGAGGCTGCCCGGCAAGTAGTTCGCATGGTAAAAGAAGGCAAAGTCCGCGCCCAGGATGGCACTAATGTCGCCATCAGGGCCGACACCATCTGCATTCACGGCGACGGCGCCCACGCCCTGGAATTTGCCCGCCACATCAACCAAACACTGCAGGAAGAAAGCGTCAGTCTGCAAGCCGACTTCAGAAAGCCAACCCAATGAAGCAGCCCAAAAACTGGAGTGTGCTGCTGGGCGCCGCTTTTTTGATGGCGACTTCGGCCGTTGGGCCGGGCTTTCTCACCCAAACCACTGTCTTTACCCAAACGCTGGGGGCCAATTTTGGCTTTGTCATTCTGACCTCTATCCTCATTGATCTGGGGGTGCAGCTTACTATCTGGCGGGTGATTGCGGTGTCCGAAATGCGGGCGCCGGATATTGCCAATACTGTGCTGCCGGGCCTGGGAACGTTCATTTCCGCCCTTATCGTGCTGGGCGGACTGGCCTTCAACATTGGCAACGTGGGCGGCGCCGGACTGGGCTTACAGGTCTTATTCGGAATCCCCGTAGAGGTCGGGGCCGCAATAGCGGCTGCCCTCACCATCGGTATTTTCCTGGTGAAAGAAGCCGGCAAGGCCATGGACCGTTTTGCCCAGCTTATGGGCCTGGTGCTGATCTTAATTGTTGTGTACGTGGCCTTTACCTCCGCGCCGCCGGTAGGTGAGGCCCTGGCCCGCACCATTATGCCCGAGAAGTTGGACGTTATGGCCATCGTCACGCTGGTGGGCGGCACGGTGGGCGGCTACATCACCTTCGCCGGCGGCCACCGTCTGCTCGATGCCGGCATAAAAGGGCACGCCGCCTTGCCCCAGGTCATGTCGAGCGCCGTATCGGGTATCACGGTGGCGTCGGTTATTCGGGTGTTTCTGTTTCTGGCGGCCCTGGGCGTGGTTAGCCAGGGCCTGACGCTTGATGCCGAAAATCCGCCGGCTTCGGTGTTCCGGCTGGCGGCTGGAAACTTCGGCTACAAGCTGTTTGGCGTGGTGATGTTCGCGGCGGCCGTCACCTCCATTATTGGGTCGGCTTATACGTCGGTTTCGTTTATCAAATCCCTGCATCCCAGCATCAGCCGCCACGAAAACCGCCTGATTATCGGCTTCATCTTCGTTTCTACGCTCATTTTTATCACCATCGGCAAGCCCGTCAGTCTGCTCATCCTGGCTGGCGCCTTGAACGGGTTTATTCTGCCCATCACGCTGAGCACGATGCTGGTAGCCGCCTACCGCAAAAAGATAGTAGGCGACTACCGCCACCCACTGTGGCTGGCCGTGGTGGGGGTGCTGGTAGTGTTGGTAATGACGTGGCTGAGCGCGCAGGTATTTGCCCAGCAGATTGGGAGTTTGGTGGGCTAATACCAGTTGCAGACCAACAAACCAAAGCTAGAACGAAGTTCCCCTCCTCAGATGAGGAGGGGATGTCGAAGCGAAGCTGAGACGGGGGTGGTTGAGGTCGTTGTTAAGTTGTTTAATGTGTCATGCTGACGACAGGAAGCATCTCGCGTGTTTAGTAAGATTAGTAACCCATCGTCAGCATGCGAGATGCTTCGCTGCGCTCTGCATGACGTTCTTTAGGATCGTTCTCCCAAACAACATCAGCAACGCCCTCAACCACCCCAGCGTCGGCTGCGCCGCCGCGTCCCCTCCTCATCTGAGGAGGGGAGCTTCGTTCTGGCTGCTTCTAACTCTAGTTTCGTAATCCACAGCCTGAATCAGCTAAAGCATGGGGCTACCAGAATTCAATCGGTGCTGAAAAGCCTCCAGAAACAGCCCCACATGGTAGCCATCGGCTAAGCCGTGGTGTACGTGTACCGATACGGGCAGCAGGCGGGTGGCGCCTTCGAGGTACATCTGACCATACGAAATCTTGGGGCAGCTGTCGGCGTGGCGGAAGCTGCGGGCGTGCGACAGCGCCGTGAAGCGCACCCACGGCAGGGCCGAGCAGTGCAGCACGTCGGGGCGGGCGGTGGTGTCGGAGAGGCGCAGGCCGGTGCTTTGCTGTACTGCTTCTATTTCGCGGTTCGCGGCAGCCACGAAATCGGGTAGCGAGTCGTGCAGCTCAATGAAGGAAAAGCCGAACGTATGATCGGGGCGGCCGATGGTGGCCGAGGCGTGCACCCGGTCGTAGCAGTACACCTGGCCGTCCTCAATGCGGTAGCGAAATTCTTCTACTTCCTGCACGGCTTGTAGGGCGTGGTAGAGGTAATACAGAAAGAACGACACGCCCTGGCGCTTGGCTTCGGCGTAGGCATGGGTACAGTCGAGGTGGGTGGTCAGGCCGAAAAAGGGCTCATCGAAGGAGGAAAAAAACGCGAAATGCTCCCGACGGGGCCACTGGGCGAGGTCTAACAACTGCTTCATACGCCGCAAGTTCGGTAACTTCGCCCAACTCGGTGCAGGCGTTCCTATGCATTATACCACGCTTTCTTGTTACCAGCAAGTACCTGCCGAGCAGTTGGCAGCCTCGCGTTTCATGAAGCGGCGCCGATAGTTGACGTCCTAACTAATTCGATTAGAAGAAAACCTCATTCATTTACCTTGAACGAAAGCTTACCTTGCTACTTGTTCTCTAAAGCTTATTCATGCTTCCTGCAACGTGGTACGATTTGATCGGCGTGCGCGCGACCGAGGTCAAAACGGTATGGCTATTCTTTCTGCATAACTTTCTGTTGGGCATCGGCACCGTTCTGGTGTACGTGTCGGCCAACGTTATCCTGCTCGAAAACAACCCCGAGCGCAACCTGCCGCTGGCCTACGGCCTGGCCGCGCTGGCCATGATGGCGGCGGGGAAGGCCTACACTTATTTCGAGCATCATTTGCCTTTGCAGCGACTGACCGTGCGGGCATTGCTGGCCGTAGTGGCGTTTACGGGCGTGATAAGCGTGCTGGTAGCCGTGGGCAACTCGGTAGCGGCGGCCGTAGCCATCATGGCGGGTTACCGGGTTATTTACCTGCTTACCAATCTGGAGTTTTGGGGCGTGTCAGCGGTGGTGTTCGATGTGCGCCAGAGCAAGCGCCTGTTTGGCCTCATTGGCTCCGGCGACATGCCCGCCAAGGCGCTGGGGGCCATTTTGGCTTTGCTGGTACACGCTCATACCGAGTTGCTGTTTCTGCTGTTGCTGGCTTTTGGCTCTTATTTAGGCGCTTTATACACCTTGCGCGCCACGCTTAGCTCGCACGCCGTGGAGACCCGACCAGCACCCCGGCCCCAGCGCCTCATCGGCCTGGCGCCCGGACTGCAACGCTGGTTCGGCGACAGTCAGCTAGTGCTATCTACGTGCCTGAGTATCACGGCTATTGCGGCGGTTACGGCGGGCGTGGAGTACTCGTTCTTCGTTAACGTCAAGCATAAGTTTCACGATCAGGCCACGGTGATGCGCTATGTAAGTAGCGTGCTGGTAATCACGTATTTGCTGGCGATGATTTTCAAAATGCTGCTCACCCAAAAGGCCCTGGAGCGGGTAGGCATTCGTCGGATGCTGGTGGCGCTGCCTGCGGCTTTGCTGGCGGGGCTGCTGGTGTTTGGGGGCTTATGGCAGCTTGGGGTTAATGATTCGGTGCTGCTGCTCTACTTCTGCGGCTTGTATCTGGGGCTGGAAGTATTGCGCCGCGCCGTGTTCGATCCGGTGTTTCTGGTGCTGTTCCAGCCGCTTTCGCCGCCTGAGCGCCTGCGGGCGCATACGCGGGCCAAAGGCTTTTACGAACCGCTGGGAATGGCGCTGGGGGGCTTTTTATTGTTCGCTCTTCACGATTTGCCGGGCCTGAATGAGTGGGCGCCGTTCGTCTGGATGGGTATGTTTGCCGCTGGTGCTTTATTCTTCCTGCACCGCACTTACGGCCATTATATGGCTGAGCTGCAACACGCCCTCGGACGCCGTTTTGGTGGCTCAGCGGAAGCTGCAGCTATAGCGAGCGAATTCCTCGCGGAAGATCAGCTGCCCGCCAGTCCGGCCGAGGTGCAGGCATTGATTGAAGCGCTTGAGGATAAAAATCAACGCCGGGCGGCTACGGCGCAGCTGCTACTGCTCGGCGCTACGGCCTTGCCTGAGCTGATCCAAACGCTGGAATCACCCGGGGCCAGCACTGTGCTGGTGCGACGGGTGGCACAGCTGTGCGCCCGCTTACCTGTGCCCGTCAGCCGGGAAGCACTGGTAGCGCTGGCCCAACGACCCAATCTGCACCAGCGCGAAGCAGCGCTACGGGCGTTGCGCCACATGGAGCAAGTGGAGACCGAGGCGCCTATGTTCCAGGCGTTGGTGCAGGATGAAATGCGGCTGGCACATCAGCTTTTGCACGGCATAGCTGCCTTTAGCCACGACGAGTTGCGCCGCTGCCTTCATTACGAGCTGGCTAAAGTTCAGCAACGGATTTTTGGCCTGTTGTTGCGGCTTTATCCACCCCAACTCATTGCCGATGCGCAACGCGGCGTAGCCCATGCGGCCCGCGAGCGACAGGCTAACGCGCTGGAAATTCTGGACAACATCATTCCGCGCGCCCTCTACCAGGGCTTGCAAGCCTTGCTCGACGTGGCGCCGGTGGCGGAAAAGGTGCGCATATTTGATCAGTTGCTGGGGCCGCTGAGGCAGCCCGCGCGCGTGGTGCCGTTACTTATTGAGCAGGGCGAAGCGGCTTTTTCCGACTGGACTATCAGCGTAGCTCTGCGCCACTGGCATGCCGAACCCCGCACACTCAAGCAGGTGTTGCCGTATATACATAGCTCCAGCTTATTTATTCAGGAAAGCGCCTTCTTTGTACTAAGAAAGCTAGCGGAGCGCCAACCTGAACTCTATGAACAGCTTACGGATGCCGAGCCTGCCTTACCTGCCTTGCTTATGAGCCACACCCACGCTATCACCGCCACCATCTCGGCCCGCGACCGGGTGCACATTCTTCAGCAAACGGCCTTGTTTGCCGAAACGCCCGAAAACGTGCTGAGTAGCATCGTGCCCATTATGCGGGAAGTGAGCTTTCACGATGGGCAGCAGATTTTTGCCAAAGGCGACCTGGGCACTTCGCTCTTTATCGTGTATGGGGGCGAAGTAGGGATTTTCAACGGTGCTCAGCACCTCACTACATTCCGCAAAGGTGACTTCTTTGGCGAATTAGCCCTGCTCGATGCCGAGCCCCGCTCAGCCTCCGCCGTGGCTCAGGGCGAAGTAGTTGCCTTCCGCCTCGACCAGGAAGATTTCTACGATGTGATGGAGGAGCGCGGCGAGGTGCTGCGCAACATTATGAAAGTGCTATGCCAGCGCCTGCGCCGGCAGAACGAGAAGATGCAAACCCAGGCACCGCTCAGCAATCCAGCCTAGCGCTGGGGGGCAAATCTTTTTGAATGCGAAGCTATATTGTGATTAGTCCGTCATGCTGAGCCTGTCGAAGCATCTCTACTGCTTCGTTGCTGCATCATTGATTACTAACCAGTAGAGATGCTTCGACAGGCTCAGCATGACGTTCAGTAGGGTTTCGAACGACTTTCTGAACAGCTTCTGTTCCCATTCGAATGCCTTCAGATCTTTACTGAAGGCATTTGTATTTCTGAAGAAGCAGTCGTGCGCACTCGACGATCAAACCGCTCGAGCACAATGGGGAAGATAACCAGCTCGCCGTAGAGGGCCCCGACAATGGAAATAGCCGTGAGCATGCCGAAAAGCTGCACGGTTTTCAGCGAGGCCAGTAGCATCACCGAATAGCCCAAAAACAGGATAACGCTGGTCAGGACGATGGTGGGGCCGATGTGGGCGACGGTGGCCAGCCGGGCCTGAGCCGGCGCGAAGCCGCGTTGGCGGTTTTGCTGGTAAGCATGAATAAAGTGAATGCTGTCATCGGTGCAGAAGCTGAGCACGATGGCGGCAATGCTGGCCGTGGCCGTGTCGAGGGGAATGCCCCACCAGCCCATCAGGCCGAGCAGCACGAGCACCGGAAACAGATTGGGAACCACAGCAATAAGGGCCAGGCGGAAGCTGCGAATAAAGCCCCAGGTAAGCAAAAACACGAGCCCGAAGGACGTAAGCAAACTATTGGTTTGCGAGGTGGTAACGTAGTCCGTGATGCGAGCATACATGGGCTGGTAGCCGGCCGGCGTTACCGTGGCTACCGCCCCCAGCGTAGCCTTCGCGATGCGCATGACCGTGTCCATCTTGGCCGTAAGCTGCTGGGCCGACAGCATGCGCCCCGATACCGTGATACGCCCGGTGCGGCTGGCCTCGTGCACAAACTGTTGAGTGAGAGCCGGATAATCGGTGTGCAGCTGCTCATGCACCGCTCGCAGCGCCCCCTGACTGCCGAGCGCCCGCCGGGCGTTGCCCCGAAACTGCGCTTCCAGTCCCGCCTGGTAAAGCGACTGAAACCCAAACACCCGCCCCACTCCCGGTACCGTTTGCACCGAGTCGGCAAACGCGGCGGCCGCCCGTAGTACCCGGCCGCTGTCCAGCCCCAGGCCTGGTTTGGGCACAACCAAAAGCTCCAGGGGCATGTACGGTCCCCAGGCAGCTTCCATCGCCCGGTGGTCGGTGACAGTTGCGTAGTTATCAGGCAGGTAACCCAGCGTGTAGGTGTCGTTGCGGAGCTGGGGCGTGCCGGCCAGCAGCCCCAGCGTGAGCACCAGCGAGCCAGTAGCAAAGAGCCGGCGCTTGGCCAGAACAAACGAATAGAAGCGAAACAAGCCTTGGCTCGTAGTGCGCGTGGGGCGGGGCACAGGGCGGGTGAGGGGCAAAATCAGCACGCCCAGCACGAAGGTGAACACAAAGCACAGCGCAATGCCCAGGGCCGCGAACAAGCCGAAGTTTTTCAGAATGGCCATGGGGCTGGTGAGCAGCGCCAGGAAGCCGGCAATGGTGATAAACATCGTGAACAGGCAGGGCTGCAGCACGTTGCGCAGAGCTTGCAAAGCACTTTCACGGGGCGAAGTGGTGGCGGCCGTGGGCAGCAGGTTGCGCTCATTCACCACGTGCATGGAATCCATGAAGCCCAGCAGAATGATAATGATGGGCAGCAGCACGGTCAGCAGATTGATGCGGTGGCCGAGCGCCCCATAGATGCCAAACGTGAGATAAGTAGCCAGCCCGACGATGCCCAGAGTGTAGAGCAGCAGGTAGAAATTGCGATAAATGACCAGGAAAATGGTAAACATCAGCAAGTAGCCCAGCCCCAGAAACAAGCCGAAATCGTGCTGGGACAAGGCATTCAGGCCGGCATAAATAACGCCCACGCCGCCCAGAAAGGCCTGCTCATGCGTGAAATGCCGGTACACTACCGCCTGCACCTTCTCCAGAATTGCCCCCCGCCGATTGTCAAAATCGGGGAGCTGGCGCAGCACCACCAGAAAGCGGGCCGCGCGGTAATCGTTGCTGAACAGCTGCTGGCGCAGCGTCGGTAGTTGCTGCAGCGACTCCTGCACGAGGCTGGCAGTTGCCTCCGGGGGCAGCACCGGGCGCGGGGCCGTGCCCAGCAAGCTGGCGCGGGCGGGCAGCGTAGCGTTGCCCGCGCCCACGACGCTGGCTACTTCCGGCAGTTTTTCCAGTTCCGCCGTAAGCGCCCGAAACTTCTGGAAGTAGGGCGGCGCCAGCACAGAATGGGCATCTTTCACCACCAGAATCACTACTTCGTCGTTGCCGAAGCGGTCCTGAAAGTCGTGGTACGCTACCAGCGCCGGGTCTTTTTCCAGAAACCAGGCCGACAGGTCGTTGTCTACTACCGCGGCGGCTTTTGCTCCCGGCCACAGGGCCACGCAGGCTACCGCAGTTAAGAGAAGCAACAGGTAGCGAATCTTGTGGAGGAAGCTCATCTTTACACCGGAAGAGGTGCCTAAAATAGCGCTTCCCGCGTCATGAACCTGAAAAACCTGGCCGCCTACCTGCACGAGCGTTTTCCCCTCGTCAACATGGCGTTGTTTGCTATCCTGTTTGCCACGGTATTCACGGTAGCGGGCCGGGCCGCTGCTGGCTCAACCGGCCCGCTGCCGGGCTTCGGGCTAAGTGAGCTGGGGGGCATTTTGGTTTCTATATCGTTCTTTTTCCGGCTGCGGGTATTCGATGAAATCAAGGATTTTGCCTCCGATGCTGTGCTATATCCGCAGCGGGTGCTGCAATCAGGGCGGGTGAGCCTGAAGCAGCTGCAAGTGCTGGCCTGGGCGGGGGCCGCGCTGGAGCTGGCTTGGTCGGTGCACCGCGGCTGGCCCGCCACGCTGGGCTGGGGGGCATTGCTCAGCTACAGCCTGCTGATGCGCTACGAGTTTGGCGTGGCCGAGTGGCTGCGCGCCCGACTCCTGCTCTACGCCATTTCCCACATGGTCATTATGCCGCTGGTTATCAGCTGGCTGTGGCTGGCGTACGCCCCGCTGGCTTTATTCTGGCAAGAAGGCGGACTTCTGCTGGCGCTGCTCAGCTTGCTGGGCGGCTTTGCCTTCGAGCTGGCCCGCAAAATCCGGACGAGCGCCGCCGAGCGGGAAGGCGTCGATTCTTACTCTAAAACCCTGGGCTACGGCGGCGCTATCGGGGCGGTGGTGCTGGTGGTGCTGGGTAGCGCCGGGGTACAAGCCCGCCTGTTTTGGCAGCTGAGCGCCGGCTGGGGGGCTTTTTTGCTCCTGGGCGGGCTGCTGGTGCTGACCGTAGCAGTGTACGGCACGGCCCTCGTCCGCCCCCGCGAAAAGCTGGTGCGGCTAGCGGAGCTGCTGGTGTCGCTGGCTATGCTGGTGAGCTATGTAGCGGTAATCGTGAGCTTGCGGTGGTAAGCTTATCAAAAGTAATTTTCAAACAAGAACGTCATGCAGAGCGCAGCGAAGCATCTCGCGTGTTTGGTTGCCACAGTAACTCACCTCATCAGGCGGTCATGCTGAGCTTGTCGAAGCATCTTTACCGCTTTGTTGCAATGCTGTTGATTAGTAGCCAGTGGAGATGCTTCCTGTCGTCAGCATGACAGTTAGCTTGGCAACGACCGCGAGCGAGATGCTTCGCTTCGCTCTGCATGACGTTCTCTTGGAGTTAGTAACCAGTTATTGAACCATCGCTAAGCAAGCTGCTTCGTCGTGGCTGAGGGCGCAGAATGCTCGGATTGACAAACGATCTTTATTTCGAATAGACGCATACTACTTCCCTCTCTTATGATTTTATTCGGCTCTCAGCTTACCGCTGACCGGGCGCTGGGCGGCAAGGCGCACGGCCTGCGCCGCCTGCGGGCAGCCGGCGTGCCCGTCCCCGATTTTCTGGTTATTCCGGCTGATACGTTTGATGCGGAGCTGCAAGGGCTACCAACCGACTCCGACGGCCTCGTGCAGCGGCGCGAGCGGCTGTTACAGTTTTCGCTTGCCGCCGCTGATCACCAACAGCTTGTGCGCCTGCTCGCTAGCTGGGGCTTTCCGCAGCAACCCGTCGTTGTGCGCTCCTCCGTAACCGATGAAGATGGGGCGCATACGGCCTTCGCCGGCCTCATGGATTCCTTCGTAAACCTAACCACGCCCGATCAGGTAGCAGCCGCGGTAGCCCGTTGCGCGGCCAGCGCCTACTCCGAACGGGCCACCAGCTACCGGCAACTCAAGGGCTTGGCGGCGGCTCGGCCGGCCGTTATTGTGCAGCGGCAGGTGACGCCCGTGGCCAGTGGCGTGCTTTTTACCACGCTGCCCGAATATCCGCAGGAGCTGGCCGTGCATGCCGTTTGGGGCTTCGGTGAGGGACTGGTGGGGGGCGTTTTTGAGCCCGATGAATTCTATTTCGTCAAAAAAACGGGTCAGCTGCACCGCCACAAAATTGCCCATAAGCCCCAGCAGCTACTCGCCCATCCCGACCCCAGTCAACCCGGCCTCCGGCAGGCCGACGTTCCCACTCCCGACCAAGACCAGCCTTGCCTGACACCCGCTCAGCTCACCGAGCTTTTCGCTATCGGTAGCCGGCTGGAGCGCGAACTGGGCGGCCCCCAGGACGTGGAGTTTGTCGCCACCGCCACCGACTTATGGATTGTGCAGGCGCGGCCCATCACCCAGCCCATTCCGGAGGTGGTGGTGTATGATAACTCCAACATCCAGGAAAGCTACTGCGGGGTCACGACGCCGCTCACGTTCAGCTTTGCCCAGCGCGCTTATGCCACCGTGTACACGCAAACCATGCGGGTGCTCGGGTTGCCACCGGCCCGAATTGCAGCGCAAAGCGAGGTGGTTGCGCAGCTACTTGGACTGGTGAAGGGCCGGATTTACTACAACATCAACAACTGGTACCGCGGCCTGCAACTGCTGCCTTCCTTCCGGCAAAACAAAGCCGACATGGAGCGCATGATGGGCCTGGAGGAGCCCGTAGACTTTGTGCAGGATCAGGAAAAAACCTGGGGCGACAAGCTCTGGCTCCTGCCCGGCCTGGCCATAAATATGCTGCGGCTAGTGCGGGCCTTCTCACGGCTGAAAACCGCAATTCCGGCTTTCCATGCCCACTTCCAGCAGCACTACCAACACTTCTACGCCCAACCCCTGACGACGCTCGATGGCGCGGCGCTGCTGCGCGTAAAAGCAGAGCTGGATACGCAGCTGCTCGGCAACTGGACCACGCCCATCATCAACGATTTCTATGTAATGATGAATAACGGCAAAGTGGCCCGCGGCCTGAAAAAGGCGGGCATCACGGCCCCGGATGAGTTTTTGAGCCGCTACCTGTCCGGCGACGACCAGATTGCCAGCACCCAGCCCACGCACCAGATGCAGGCTCTGGCCCGCCAGGCCTGGCCCCAGGAAACCCTGCGCCAGCTGATCCTGGATTTGCCCCCCAGTGTGCACGAGCAAGTCCGGCAGACGGCGCCCGAGTTTCACCGCGCCGTGGAAGACTTCATCGGGCAGTACGGCGACCGCACCGTAGGCGAGCTGAAGCTGGAAACCACAACGATGCGGGTGGAGCCGGCCGTTTTTTACAAGTACCTGCGCAACTTCCTGCTGACGGAGCCCGCCCCGCTGCCCGCCACCACACCCGTGGCCCACCTCCACGAGCAGGCCCGCGAGGAGCTGCTTGCGCTACTGAGTAAGCGCTCCATCTGGTTTCGAAAACGCCTGTGGGAGAACCTGGGCAAGCTGCAACACGCCATCCGCTACCGCGAGTCGTTGCGGCTGGAGCGCACGCGCCTGTTTGGCATGTACCGGGCGTTGTATCTGGCCATGGGCGATAAGCTGCTGGCTGCAAATAAATTGGAGGACGCCCGCGACATCTTCTGGCTGACTGAGCAAGAAATCACCGTCGCATTTGCCCCCCAGCCGAGCCCGGAGCTGCAACCGCTGGTGCAGCAGCGGCGCGAGCAATTTGCGCAGTACGCCCGCGAAGACGTGCCCTCCCGCTTCACCATTCCCAGTCCGCCCACCGGCCCCGATTTGCCCCCCAGCCGGCCCGATACGCTGGTGGGCACGGGCTGCTTTCCCGGCATCGCCGAGGGCGAGGTCATCGTCATAACCGACCCTGGCGGCGACCTGAACGTGACGGGCAAAATCGTGTGTGCCCTACGCACCGACCCCGGCTGGGCGGCCCTGTTTCCGATGTGCCGAGGCGTTATTATTGAAAAAGGCTCCTCGCTTTCGCACTCAGTTATTCTGCTGCGGGAGCTAGGTATTCCAACCATTATCAACGTGTCGGCCGTGACCAAGCATCTGCAAACCGGGCAGCGCATCCGCGTGAGCGGCGAAACCGGCGAAATTGAGTTGGTGCCGACACCGGAAATAGCTAGCGCTTCTGAGTGCTGAGTGGTACCACTCAGTTTACCTTGATCAATAACGCAAGGTGTGGACTATAAATTAGAATTAGAAAACTAGCTCCCCTCCTCAGATGAGGAGGGGTTGGGGGTGGTTGACCGCGCGTTGAACAACCTCTAGAAGCTAGTTCTAGTCTTTCAACCACCCCCAGCCCCTCCTCATCTGAGGAGGGGAGCTAGCTCTAGTAGCGCTCCGCAACTTGGGCTAAATTATTACTAAACAATGCCTTCTCTTAGTCAACTGCCTTTCGCTGATACGCTCAGCGTTTCCTTTTTTGAGATTCCATCTCGTATCTACAAAAATGCCCCCCACCAGCCTTACGAAGACAGAAACGCCCTGACGCAGCTGTTTCGGGCCGAGGCGGAGCGCAACGACATCGTGGTGTTCTCGGACCACCAAAACCTCCGGCTGGTGGGCATTTACCCGCACGTCAGCGCCGAGGCTTACTTCGGCTTCTGGGAAACCACCGATGATCTGGCCCTGAACCAGGCTGCGTTCGAGCTGCTCGGCGCGGAGGCCCGCCGCCGGGGGCACACCCAGCTCATCGGACCGCTGAATTTCAACACGTTTTACGCGTACCGGCTGCGGTTGACGCCCGCGCCATCCTGGGGGCATTTGACCGGGAGCCTGCCAACCCGGCCTACTATCCAACCTTGCTGGCCCAGCTCGGCTTCGCCCCAACGCTCACGTTTGAGAGCCGCCTTATTCGCCCCGATGCGGTGCCTGCGGTGTATCTGGATAAAGCCAGTTTGCTGGCGGCCCTGGAGCAGATTCCCTACGAATTTATTCCACTAAACCTCGATACCTGGCAGGAGCACGAAACGGAGCTGTTTGAGCTGGTAAATCAAGTGTTTAGCGCCAATCCGGCTTACCGGAGCATTCCGTTGGCGCAGTTTCGGCGGCTGTACAATGCGACGTATGCGGCCAAGCTCTGCCCGCATACGTCCGTGCTGTTTCGGGCGAAAGCCTTGGGCCAGCTGGTGGCCCTGAGCTTTTGTCATCCCAATTATGCCCCTTTACGCCTCGGTGCGAAAGCTCCCGTCTTTGTCCGCGACTACCCGCTATTGCCGGAGAAAACTCTGTTAGCCAAAACGGTCGGCGTGCACCCCGATTTTCGTAATCAGCAGCTAATGAACTATATGGGCGCCTACGGCATGATGGGATTTCGGGAGCTGTACGACCAGGTGATTTTCTGCCTGATGCGCTCCGACAACTTTTCCCGGCACTTCACCGATGGTTTGCCCGCCGAAGTCGCTCAGTATGCTTTATTCGGTAAGCACCTGCTGGGATAGAGGCTGAAGCTGCGCCAGCGTGTCGAAATAGCTGTCCACCACCCGCGGCAGGAAAGGGTAGGGGCTGACCGTGTGCGCCATCATGTACATGCCCAAGCGGTGCAGCCCAAAGTCCAGGGCAGCGTAGCCCGCGCCTTCCCGAAATTCGGCGGCATCGGCGTAGCGGCCCGTGAGGCGGTGCAGAGCTTGGCGGTAATGCTCAAAGTAGGTGCTGCGCAGGTGGTAGCGGTCCTCGTCCAGCACGAAGCAGAGGAGTTCCACCACGTCGTATTGGGGCACGTGGTAGGTGGCCAGCTCCCAGTCGTACGCGCACAGGCGCAGCTCGTGATCTACCAGCTTAAAGCAGGTGTTGCGCGGATTTAAATCATTATGAATAAGCGTCTTATCCATAGTATTTAATGCCCCCCAGTAGGCCGGAATCAGCTCGATGGCCGTGCGCAGCTCCCGTACCCGGCTCTCGGGGTACAGCTCGGGGAAGCGGCTGGCCGCGTTCAGCAGCAATGCTTCCCAGAGCGGCGTAAGCTGGTGCATGTAGGCGGGCGAGTGCAGATCATCCCAGAGGCCAACGGGCTGGGGCGGCTGCGCTACCAGATGGCGGGCATGCCACTCGGCCAGCTGCTCCAGCGCCGCGCGAACATGCGCGTCGGTCCAGGCCTCGGGCGTCAGGGCGGAGTTCAGCAGGGTCACGTCTTCCAGGTATTCCAGCAGGACGCAGTAGGCTTCCTGCTCATCGTTGGCATAGAGCCCCCACACTTTAGGCATGAGGCTGGAGGCGTGTTGTTGGTACATTTCTACCTCGCGGCAATGGGTATGCTCGAAGCCAGTCAGGGCGGCAAAATCGGGGTAAATTTCGGCCAAAGGACCCCAGCAGGCTTGAGCCAGATGGGTGAGCATGGTCGAGATTTCGCGACCGGGGGGCTTTACTTTCAGCACCATGCGCTGCACCTGCACCTCGCCATCGATTTCAAGGGTAACGGCCAGGCCAAAATGCCCAATCGTCTTGTCCGTCAGCCCGGCCGTGAGCGTGACCAGAATGCTGGCCGAGTTATCGATGGGCAGAGGCTCCACTGCCCGCACTCGGATTGCTTTATCGGGGGCGTGGGCCTGAATTATTTGCTCCAAAAACGCAACGCTGAAATAGTCGGGCGCAGTCGTCTGCCTGATGGCCGGATAAGCGAGGGAAGTAGAGGCGAAATTAGCCGGCGCCAGGCCCGAGTCCAGCACCCGCACGTTGCGGAAATAAAAGCAGGCATCCTGCGCCGACAACTGCTCCGACAACGCGGCATTCAGCGGCAGCCAGGCCGAGGCCAGGTCGCCCTGATTTTGCAGCAGGTTCCAGTAGACCAGGCGCAGGGGGCGGTCGGCGGTCGGAAACAGGCTTTGGCTTACCTGCTGAAACTCTTCCGGGCTGGTGTACTCAAAAATGTTGGACAAGCTGGCCTTCGTGACGGTGCGGCCCGCCGCCGTATGCAGGTAGCTCACGGCCTCGTCCGTCACGACGGTCAGCTTGCCCAGCTGCTGCCGCAGCCGCTGATGATTGCCGCGCTGGTAGCAGGGGGCAAAATAGCTTCCGGCAAGCCTTCCGGCCCGAAGAAGAAAAACCGGAAAAAGAAGTTGTCCCGCACCAGCTTGGTGCTGATTGTTTCTTTCAGGCGAGCGTAAAAAGCCTGCCCACCCGATTCCAGGGCGTATTTAAACAAAGCCGCGTCGCGGCCTTTGCTGAGGTTGGCCTCGTCGAAATAAGCGGTGAAACGCGTTTGAAAGGAAGTGCCGTCCAGCTCGGCCGCGAAAAAATCGCGCTGCTTTTCTACCGAGTTGAAGGTAATGAGCTGGCGCACTTTCGCTTGCTCTGCCTCGTCGAGGCTCGGCAGGAAGCCGGTAATGTAGCTTTCCAGCTTGCCCGCTGTCAGAATGCCCCCCGGATGGCTCTCGAAAAAGCTGGCCCAGTACTGCCGCAGCTCTGCCGGGAGCGTGTCGGCAATCTTTGCCCAGGTTTGGGCTACGCTCGGGACGCCGTCGAAGCCCATGAGGGCGCGCAGCACCCGCGGCTCGTGGCGCAGAATCAGGTGGCACTTGAGCAGCAACAGCTTATTCTGCACCGGGTTCAAGTCGATGGCCGTCACGTAGCGCGGGTTTTGCAGCAGCGCGTTCAGCACGTTGCACCCCGCTGAGGTGATGACCAGCACATGGTCGGTGGGCGCGATGGCCAGCGCCTGGCAGAGCGTGCGGCTGTCTTCCCACACCAGGGAGTAGCGAATCTGATCCAGGGCGACACTGTAGAATTCTGAGTTCATAGCTAGGTAAGTTGGGCGTACAGAATTTTGGAATGGTGGCGAGAATCTACGGGCAACGTTGAGCGAAAATGAATAGTACAGTGGAGGGCTCCGTGAAAGGTTTTGGTCAATAGCTCTTCCACATCTTGCCGGCTTACTGCGGGGCCTTGAATGAATATTGTAAATCCCGCCGCGTCGGCGCGGGCGGCCACGCGTTCTACGCCCGGCAGGTGGTAGAGCAGGTGCTCCAGCTGATAATGCTGCACGCCGCCATGCAGGCGCTCATTGCCCTGGCGGCCAGTTAGAAATAGTTGACCGTCAGCAAGGTAGCCATAGTCGCCGGTAGCTAGCCACTGTCCGGGCCGGGCGGTGGCTACGTGCGGTCCTCTCACCTGAATCTCGCCCACTATTAGGCCGGCCTCCTGTCCGCTATTTAGCTGCCCCAGGGGGCAAATCTGCACTTCCAAAGCCGGATGAACGGTGCCCACGCAGTAGCCCGCCAACGGATTAGCTACCGGCGCGCTGACCTGGCGAACGGCAATAGGCTCGGCCTCGGAAGAGCCATAAATAATGTGAACAGCGGCGTTAGGAAAGAACTGCCGCAGCTCCTGCACCAGCGGCTCGGGCACCGGCGACCCCCCGATGCCGATGCCCACTACTGCCGGCAGCTGCCTGGGATGCTGGCGCAGGTAGCTTAGCAGCGCCTGGAAATAAAAAACATTGCCCGTCATCGTCTCGACCCGCTCCCGCACCAGCTGGTCCAGCACGCGAGCCGGCGCTAGCTGCTGGGTAGCGCACCAGGGCACATCAGGCAGAATACTGACCACGCCCGCTGCCATGTTGTGCAGCAGAATATTCGGAAACAGCGGAAAATCGCGCTGCCCGGCCCAGGGCGGAAACACGGCCTTAATGGCCTCATGCTGAGCCAGCAACACCCGATGACTACGCCGAACTGCTTTGGGCAATCCCGTGGAGCCAGAGCTGTGCGAAACAAGCGCCAGCTGCTCATCACCTACCGGTTCGGCGGGCGCTGGCTTCCCGGCCACTGACAGGTGAGCCACGGCCGTCACCTTTAGCCGGAAAAGCCAGGCCAGCAGGCGCGACGTCGGGCGGAGGGGCCGCTGGGTGAGGACCGCGCGAATATTGGCTTGACGCAGGAGCCGCAGAATAGCGCTGGGCGAGGCGGCAGCCGACGGCAGCACCGGAATGCCCCCCAGCGCCATTACGGCCAATAGCCCGCAAATAAGATCGAAGCTAACGGGCATGACGAGCAGCACCGGCTCGCCCGCCCGTACGGGCGTAGCTTGCAGGGCCTCCCGAATAGCCTGGGTGCGGCTGAGAATGGCCCGACCAGTGTAAGAAATCGGTGCATGGTGCTCACCGGCGGGCCACACCAGAAAGACCTGCTCAGGGTGTTGGAGAAGCGTGCGGCGAATGGTCTCAAAGAAGTTGCTATTCACGGCTCGCTTGCTATAAGTTGTTGGATTGTAGGATTCTAGTTGAGTTTCTGCGGAACCGTGCGCAAAAGTCATGTCAGCTTTTTGCCGAGTAAAGGCTGAGCCCGACTAGGCTCTGGCGTATATCAATATCTAAAGGTGCTAATAAACCAGAGTTTACAACAACGAAAAGTGAGCTTAATCAGACCTTTTTTTGGCTTGTTTAATGGGTGTAACTTTATGATAATAAGTACTTTGTGCGTGCTTGTTTTAGACTTTTGAGAACGGGTTCAGAAGGTCGCCACGGTTTGTTAAAGTGCATCTGCGTGCTGGTGGCGCGTAGTAAGGAACTTAAGGGAAACCCCATTCAACACGTCAGCCGGATGCTGGGGGGCAAATTTGCCCCCAGCATCCGGCTGACGTGTACTAATTCAGTCTAAAATGATTATTCCAGCTTAAACGCGGCTTCCTGCACATCCCGGGAGTTGCCACCAACAAACACCTGAAAGTCGCCGGGCTCTGAGACGAACTTCAGGTCGTTGTTGTAGAACTTCAAATCGTCGGGAGTAAGGCGGAAGGTGAGCGTTTTGCTTTCGCCCTTTTTCAGCGCGACTTTCTGGAAGCCTTTCAATTCCTTCACGGGCCGGGAGATGGAGCCGACCATGTCGCGGATGTAGAGCTGGGCAGTTTCCTCACCGTCGTAGTTACCGGTGTTGCGAACGGTTACGCGCACTTCCAGCGGCTCGTTTTGCTTGATGGTGGTCTTGCTTAACTCAGGTTTGCTGTAGCTGAACGTGGTGTAGCTCAGGCCGTAGCCAAATGGGTAAAGCGGATCGTTGCTCACGTCCAGGTAGCGCGACTTATACTTATCCAGCTTGTCGGTGCCGTTGAAGGGCCGGCCGGTACTTTTGTGGTTGTAGTAGATAGGCACCTGGCCTACTACCTGCGGAAAAGTAGCCGTGATTTTGCCTGATGGGTTGTAGTCGCCAAACAGCACATCAGCAATAGCGTTGCCGCCCTGCGTACCCGAAAACCAGGTTTCCAGGATAGCATCGGCGTTCTGGTTTTCCCAGCTCAGCGCCATGGGCCGGCCGTTCATGAGTACCAGTACCAGCGGCTTGCCGGTCTTTTTTAGAGCTTTCAGCAACTCCAGCTGTTGGCCGGGCAAGGTAATATCGGCGCGGCTGGCCGCTTCGCCCGTCATGCCCTGCGACTCGCCTATGGCGGCCACAATTACGTCGGCGCTTTGGGCGGCTTGCACTGCCTCCTGAATCAGGGCTTCGGGAGTGCGTTTGTCAATGTTCAGGTCGCCGCCGTGGGCGTTCAGGCGCTCAATCATCTGCGCATCATTGGTGACGTTAGCACCTTGGGCGTACACTATTTTGACGCCGTTGCCCGCCACGTTTTTGATGCCCTGCTCCAGCGAAACGGCCTGTTTCCAGTCGCCGGCGCCGCTCCAGCTGCCTATCATGTCCCGCTGCCGGTTGGCCAGCGGGCCTATGAGCGCAATCGTACCGGTCTTTTTGAGCGGAAGTGTGTTTTTGTCGTTTTTGAGCAACACCAGACTTTTGCGGCTGATGCTGCGGGCGTCGGCAATGAACTCTTTCTTCATCATCGTCGCCTTGGCGCGCTTTTCCGTTACGCCGCGGTACGGGTCCTGAAACAGGCCGAGCTTGTATTTGGCTTCCAGCACGCGGCGGCAGGCCAGGTCAATCTGCTCCTGCTTCACGGTGCCGGCTTTCAGATTTTGCGCCAGGTTTTTCAGGAAAATCTCGCCCACCATATCCTGATCTGTACCCGCGTTCAGCGCCAGCGCCGACACTTGCGCGTCGTTGCCCATGCCGTGCGCTACCATCTCGTTGATGGCGGTGTAGTCGGTGGCTACAAAGCCGTTGAAGCCCCACTGCGTGCGCAGCAAGTCCGTCATTAGCCACTTGTTGCCGGTGGCCGGTATGCCGTTGATGTCGTTGAAAGACGTCATGACGGAGCCTACGCCGGCCTCGATGGCAGCTTTGTAGGGGGGCAGATACTCGTTGTACATGCGCACCAGGCTCATGTCGGTGGTATTGTAGTCGCGGCCGGCTTCGGCGGCACCGTAGAGGGCAAAGTGCTTGAGGCAAGCCATGACGTTGGTGGGCTTGCTCATGTCGTTGTCGGGGCCCTGGTAGCCGCGCACCATGGCGCGGGCAATCTGAGAACCCAAATACGGATCTTCGCCGGCACCTTCGGCAATGCGGCCCCAGCGCGGGTCGCGGGCAATATCGACCATGGGCGAGTATACCCAGTTGATACCGTCGGCAGCCGCCTCTTCGGCCGCGATACGGGCGCTGCGCTCCATAGCGGGCAAATCCCAGGAGGCGGCCATACCTAGCGGAATCGGGAAGATGGTGCGGTGCCCGTGAATAACGTCGTAGCCTAGAATCAGGGGGATCTTCAGGCGCGAGTCCTTCACGGCCAGCTCCTGCAGCTTACGCGCCGCCACGGGCGTGTAGGTGTTGAGCACCGCGCCCACATTGCCTCTGCGAATGTTGGCGTCCACGTCCTTGCTGACCACGGGCCCGGTCACGTCGAAGCCCACCGACACCAGATTCAACTGGCCGATTTTCTCGTCCAGGGTCATCTTTTTCATCAGCGCCTCCACAAACTGATTCATCTTCTGGGTATTGACACTGGAAGGTGGAGCAACAGCTGTCTGGGCGTGCAGCGCCGGGCTCAGCGAGATGCCCAACGAGAGGAGCAAGGAAGTGCGGAATGTGCTTTTCATGGGGGAGAGGATAGGATGGGGTGGTAGCACCAGAGAGGAGGTAAAAAGCCCCCTAGAAGTATTAACTCAAAAAGAACGTCATGCAGAGCGGAGCGAAGCATCTCGCGTGCTGACGTTGTGGTGCTGGTGCTGGTTATCAAACAACAAGGCGGTCATGCTGAGCTTGTCGAAGCATCTCTACCGCTTCGTTTGATTAGTAGTCAGTAGAGATGCTTCGACAAGCTCAGCATGACCCCCTTTTAATTAGCAACATCAGCACGCGAGATGCTTCACTGCGTTCTGCATGACGTTCTTTTTGAGTTAGATACTGTTAATTTTTTACTTTGCCGCTACGACTGGTATTCGGGCGGAAATGCCGTTTTCGTTGATGGCTTCGATGGTGAAATAATAAGGTAAGTTTTTGTCCATGCCTTTGAAGTAGAACTCGGGGGTGCCGTGCACCATGATGCAATTGTAGAGCTTATCGGGGCTGATGCCAACGTGAATATTGTACGCGTAGGCGTTATCGATGGCCTTCCATTTCAGCCAGGCGCTGCGCTTGTCCTTCTCAGTGCGGAGCACGATAAAGTTCTGCACTGTCGCAGGCGCGGCTCCATTTCCTTTGCCAAATACCCGCAGGCCGCTGATGGCAAAATTACCGGTGGGCATGTGGATGTTTTCGAGCTTGAGGTAGCGCGTTTTTACCGGCCCGGCCAGCTCGATGTAATCGTGCGGGACGTCGGTTTTGTTCTCGCTTTTATCCACCAGCATCCGCCATTTTTTGCCGTCCTGGGAGTGCCAGAGCTTGTATTGATGGTAGGTGCCCCGCTGCTTACCCAGAAATTCCGCATCCTGGTCGGCGTAGTTTAGCTGAATGGCGTGCACGGTGCTTAGGTTGCCTAAATCCGTCTGGATGTATTCGCCCTTGTTGCCCGTGGCGGCACTCCAGTAGGTTTTGATGCTTTCATCAACGGCGAAGTTGGGCAAAAAGCCCCCCAGCGTGCTGGACACTTGCACCGGCTTCTGGTAGTTGAGCAGCATCCAACCCGCAAAGCGACTTTTGAGGTGGTCGGCGGGGCCGGTGGGCAGGTAGTGCGGGTAGTCGCCAAAGGTGGTGTTGCTGTATAATACGCCGTCTTTATCGAAGCCCGCAGGCCAAAGGCCCAGCCGCCGCTCGAAGTTGTTTTTTACGGATACCACCATCGTGGAAAGGTGCCACCAGTTGCCGTAGGTGTCCTGAAAGGTGTTGCCGTGGCCGGCCCCGCGGGCAAAGCCACCGGGCTTATACGCAAACGGGTTGTGAGGCTGGGGCGTGAACGGGCCCAGCGGCTTGTCGCTCACCTGCACACCGTCGGCGTAGCCGCTGAATTCGGTGCCGGGCGCGCCGTATTGGAGGTAGTATTTGCCCTGGTATTTATTCATCCAGGCACCTTCCATAAACGGGTCGAGGAAGGTGTTGTCGAGGTATTCGCCAAACCGCTGCCAGCCAAACCGCTCGTCATTCAGCCCAAACATCTCCTTCGGCTGACCGATGGGCTGGAAAGTCTTGCGGTTGATTTGCTGACCATAAAGCGGAAACTCGTTGCTGCTGCCCCAGTACAGGTATAGCTTGCCATCGTCATCCAGGAAAAAGCGGGGTCCCAGGCGCCAATCTGGAAGGGCTCCACGGCTTCTTTCCACTCGTTGGCTTTGGGGTTGGTGCTCATCCAGATGGGGAAGTTCTTCTCGTGCGTCGAGCCGAATACCAGCAGCGTATCGCCCATTACAAACACGGCCGGCGCGCACAGGTCATCATACACTTTGTGCTGAGGCTTGAGGAAAGAGCGCGAAACGAACTTCCAGCTGTACAGGTCCTTGCTGTGCCAATAACCCCACTGGTTAGTCGAGAACAGGTAATAATCACCTTTAAACAAGGTAATGACCGGGTCAGCCGTAGCGCGGTGCTTGCCCGAAACCGCAAAGTCAGGGATGGGCGTATAGCCGTAGTCCAGGTTCAGGGGATTGCAATACGTCCGCTGGCCAGGACTGGCGGTTGGCTGGGCCTGAGTAAATAAACTCAGCAACGCAGCAAAGCAAAAGAGCAGGGTTCTGAGCATAAGTAAGCTGAAAATCGTCTGTCATGCAGAGGCGGAGCCGAAGCATCTCGCGTGCTGTCGTCGCTAAGCTAACTCACCTAAACAGGCGGTCATGCTGAGCGGAGTCGAAGCATCTCTACCGAAGTGGTAATCTCAACGAAGCGGTAGAGATGCTTCGACTCCGCTCAGCATGACCGCCTTTTAATCAATAATGACCGCGAGCGAGATGCTTCGTCGCCGCTTCACGCGCGGAATGCTCTGCATGACGTTCAAGAGGATTATTTCTTAATCTGTGGACTTTCAAACCCGAGCTTGGTAAGGCCGCGCTGAACATCCGGGCTGCTCATGAATAGCTTCCAGAGCAGGCCGGTGCGGTAATTTTCGATCATGACCACGATGGGGCCCTGGTCGATGGCGAGGTGGGATTTAGCGTACCAGTCGTGATGCTCGCTGAAGCCATCCACGAAGCCGTATTCGCTCCATATTTTGTCCCCCAGGTCGTTGTAGAAGTGCTTCAAAGCCGCCATCGATTCGGCCGGCGCGTAGGGCATGGCCGATAGGGCGGCAGTGGGCGAAATCACGCCTAAGTCTTCGGTGGGCGAGTGGGCCGCGTAGCCCTTGTAGCTATCCGAAGCGGTGAGGCCCCAGCTATTGGGTCCGTAGCCTTTGTACTTCTTTGGGTTATCGACGCAGTAGGCGTAGTTGATGCGGGTGTGGGCCTGGTTTTGCTGCATATAATCGGCGTACTGGTCCTTGAGGCCGCGCGGATCAATGCCCAGGAAAGAGTAGTGCGAGAAGAACAGCGGCCCGCCGTAGTCGAAGCCCAGCGGGAGCTTGGTTTTGTAGAACTCCTTGCCATTCTTGAAGTAGTCGCCGGTGGCCCAGCCCTGGTCGTACACCTTCTTGTCAACGCCGTACTTGGGCGAGGCGGCGGCCAGCACGTAGGTAACCAGGCACTCGTTCCAGCCGTGAATCTGGTGGTTCATGCTCCAGCCATTGTTGGGGCTCCAGTGCCAATACAGCACATTTTGCCCCCCTGGGTGTGCCAGCTCCACTCCACGCCTTCCCACATCCACAGAATGCGGTTGCGCAGTTCCTGCTCGGTTTTGTTTTCCTGAGTGAAGTACTGGCGGGCGCAAATCAGGCCCTCAAATAGAAATGAAGTCTCCACTAAGTCACCCCCGTCGTCCTTTTGACTGAAGCGGATAACCTTGCCCGTCGCCCCATTCAGCCAGTGCGGAAACACGCCGTGAAACGAATCGGACTTCTCCAGAAACTTAACGATTTTGAGGATGCGCGCCGCCGCTTCTTCCCGCGTTATCCACTTTCTGTCGGCGGCCACGATGATGGCCATAATGCCGAAGCCGGTGCCGCCGGTGGTTACTACCTCGTCGCCGTACTCGTAGGCCACGTTGCTGCGCTCGCGCGCCATGCCCGACACAGGGTGCCCAAAGTCCCAGAAGTAGCGGAAGGTCTGGCGCTGCACTAGGTCCAGGAGCTGCTCATCGGTGAGGTTGCGGGGCCGTTGGCGCGGATCGAATTTGGTGGTTTGGGGGGCTTTTTTTGGCGCTGGCTTTTGCTGGGCCGGTAGCAAGCCCGGTAAGAGTAGACACAGGAGAAGGAGGAATTTTGCTTTCATAGCTTACGATTGGCCTCACCCCTAACCCCCTCTCCTAGGGGAGAGGGGGGACTAGCTCTAAAAAACCAGGCTAGTTATTAACGAGATGTAGGCTGTAGATTGAAAAACTAGAGGCTAGTTTCCCCTCTCCCCTAGGAGAGGGGTTAGGGGTGAGGCTGCTAATACCCAGGGTTCTGCGTGAGCTGCCCACCACTCAAATCAATCTGCGCCTGCGGAATGGGGAATAGCTCGTGTTTGCCTTTCACGAAGGTTTTGCCCTGGGCTGCGAAAATCGGGACGATGCGGCCGGGCTGTACGCCTTCCTGACGCACCAGGTCAAAGAACCGGTCGTGTTCGAGGGCTAGCTCCACGCGGCGCTCCTGCCAGATCTGCTGGAGCGTGGGGGCCGTTCTGGCTCCCAGACCAGCACGGGTACGGACGGCGTTCAGGCTGGTAGCGGCCGCGGCGGCATTGCCGATTTGCAGCGCGGCCTCAGCGTTGATGAGCAATATTTCCCCGTAGCGCAGCACCCGAATGTTCTTGGGCAGGTAGTCGTTGTTGCCGCAGTTGGCTTCGCGGGTGCGGCTGTGGTAGGCTTTGTAGCTGTAGCGGAAGCCTTCCACGGAATCTTTGCTGGGAATGCGGAAACCGTCCCAGAGCACGGTGCCGGTGGAGCGCTGCCCAGCGGGGGCCGTGGGCTGAATGAAGATAATGGTGCCAGCGCGGCGCACGTCGCCTGGCTCGTAGGCATTGGCCAGGGATACGGTGGGCGTGTTGAAGCCGAAACCTAAGTCGGCCCAGCCGCCCCGGCCGCCAGCGCGCGGACCCTGCGATACGGTGTAGAGCTCCACGGCCGAGTTGTTGCAGGCCGCATTGACGCCCGCCTGCACCTCAAATAGGGACTCCGGACCATTGGCGCCCGCCGTACGCCAGATTTCGGCGTAGTTGGGTTGCAAGGCATACGCGCCCGACCGGCCCTGAATAATCTCGTTGGTCAGCGTAAAGGCCTGCTGATAATTGCGGCGGTACAGATACACTTTGGCCAGCATGCCCTGCGCGGCGGCTTTGGTGGCACGGCCGGTTTGGGTAGCGCCTTTCAGGGGTAGGTTATCGGCGGCGAACTGTAAGTCGCTGATAACAAAATCGTAAATCTGCTCAGCGGTGGCGCGCTGCTGAAACTCCGGGCTGTTGATTTCCGAGGTTAGCGGCACCCGGTCGAGCAGGGGCACGCCCCCGAACAAGCGAACCAGGTTGAAGTAGAAGTAGCCGCGCAGGAAGCGCACTTCCCCAATAAGGCGGTTTTTCGTGTCCTCGGGAGCGGGGCTCAGCGGAATTTTGTCGAGGGCCTGGTTGGCGCGGGCTATGGCCTGGAAGTAGCCATTCCACGCGTTGTTGGGCGTGCCATTGGCGGCCGTGAGGGTGAAGTTGTCGATGGTGAGGGCGTCACCGTAGTCGGCGGGAGTACTGCCTTTATCGGAGTCGTCGGAGGCAATATCCGTCATGATAACGTGCTGCAAGCCATGGACGTCGGGGCCAAAACCGCCCAGGTACATAACGTTGTACACGCCATCAACCAGCTTTTGGGCGGCGGCTGGGTCAGTCCGGATGGCGTCTTCGCTGAGCTGGCCCTGGGGGGCTACGTCGAGGAAATCTTTGCAGCCGCTAACGAGCGCCAGAGTCAGGGCCAAGGCGGCCGTGCCGGCGCGGCGCGGGAAGGAGGTGGGAAGTGAGAAATACATCGGCGTAGCTTATTTGAAGTTGATGTTCAGCCCCAGCGTGATGGTGCGGCTAATGGGGTACGAACTAGTAGTGCTGGTAAAGCTGTCAATGCCCGAATCCAGAGGACCACCGGCCAGTTCGGGCGAGAAGCCGGTGTAGTCGGTGATGGTGAATACGTTTTGCGCCGAGGCAAACACCCGGAATGCCGTCATGCGGAAACGCTCCAGGGAAGCGCCAGGCACGGTGTATCCCAGAACGACGTTCGTGAGGCGTATAAATGACCCCGACTCCAGGAAGTAAGTCGAGTTGGGCATACTGCTCATCAAGGAGCGCGGGTCGGTGTTGGAAGGGTTGGCCGCTGTCCACCGGTCGTTGGCGAAGCTGGCTTCCACATTGTCGTTGGTGGAGTTGCGCTGCTGCTTTTTGGCGTTGTAGACTTTGTTGTTCAGATTGCCCGAAAACACGAAGGAGAAGTCCACGTTGCGGAAATTTAGCCCCCCATTGATGCCGAAGTAGATGGGTGGCTGATAGGAGCCAAAGTAAGAGCGGTCCTGTAAGTCAACCACGCCGTCGTCGTTGGTGTCGGCGTACTTGAGGTCGCCTACCTGGGGGTTGAACGTGGAGCGGGGGCCGCTGGCAATTTCATCGGCCGTTTGATATACGCCAATGGCATCGAGCAGGAAGAAGCTGCCGGCGGCCACGCCGTTATCGGAGCGCGTTACGTTGTTAGTGCCAGCAAACAAGGCCTGCCCACCGTTCAGGTTGGCAATACGGTTCTTATTGAAGGTGGCATTTACCCCAATGTTGTAGCTCCAGTCAGGGCTTTCGCCAATACTCGTGCGCCAGTTCAGGCCGGCTTCGATGCCCTTGTTGGTGATGTCGGCGGCGTTGGTGATAAACTGGTTGTTTGGGTCGCCGAGGATACCGGGAATGTTGATCGGAATCAGCGCGTCGGAGGTGGTCTTGTCGTAATAGGTTACTTCGCCGGTCAGGCGGTTATCGAGCAAGCCAAACTCCACGGCAACGTCGTACTCCGTGGTGGTTTCCCAGCGCACATTCTGGTCTTTGATTTCCGTGATGGTAGCGCCCAGCACCGGCTGGCCATTGAACACGTACGGAATATTCGTGTTGGCCGTCACGATATAGGTGTTGGCCGGAATCTGGTCGTTGCCGAGCTGGCCGAAGCTGGCCCGCAGCTTCAGGAAGTTCAGCAGGCTGTTATCCTTCAGAAAGGCCTCGTCCGACACTACCCAGCCCAAACCCACCGAGGGAAAAAAACCGTTGCGCTCATCACGGTTAAAGCGCGAAGTAGCATCGTGGCGCAGGTTGGTCGTGAACAGGTAGCGGTCGAGGAAGGCGTAGTTGATACGGCCCAAATAAGAGATGCGCCGATCCTTGGAAGCGTTCGAGCCGTTCACCGACGAGTTGGGGTCGCCGGCCACAATGTACCACTGGTCGCGGTCGACGGGCACATCGCGGCGGCCAGCCGTGAACTCATTATCAAGGCCTTCTTCTACCACGTTGCCCACCAGCACGGTCAGGTTGTGCTTGTCATTGAAGCGCTGCTGGAACGTGGCCGTGTTCTCCCACAAATAGCGGTAGTTGTTGTTGTTGGTCACGTTCAGGTCGCTGCGGTCCCGCCTCTGGTTGCCGCCGGCGGTCAGGAAAGTATTCTCGTCGTTGAGGTAGCGGAAGTCATACACGCGGCGGTTGTTGTAGTTCAGGTCCACGTTGATGGCCGAGCGCAGCGTCAGCCAGGTGACAGGCTTTACATCAATGCCCACGTTGCCCTGCAAACGGTTTTCCGCGGACCGATTATCGTTTTGCTCGATGTCGATCAGTGGGTTGCCCACGTTGCCAAAGGCCGAGGTATTGCCGTAGCGGTCGTTTTGCTTGGCCGGAATGATGGGCGCCGCCCGGTAAGCGTTGCCGTAGGCGGCGCCAATGTTCACGTCGCGGGTATTGGCGTGGCTAAAGGAGGCCTGGGAGCTAATCGTGACCTTGTCGGAAATATCGAAAGCCGTATTGGAGCGCACCGTCAGGCGCTGAAACTTGTTATTGATGACAATACCATCATCCTGCAGCAGGTTGCCGGAGAAGTAGTAACGCACGTTTTCACTGGCGCCCGACACGGCCAGGTTATGGTTCTGGAAGGTGCTGCGGCGCAGAAGTTCGTCGTACCAGTTCGTAGTACCCGAGAAGGTAGGAATGGTAGTGTTGGGCGAAATGTCGCGGAGGTAGCTTACGTACTGCTCCGAGCTGGCCATATCCACGAGGCGCGCGGCCTGCTTGAAGCCGCCGGTGGCGCTGTAGCTCAGCACCGGCTTGCCCAGCTTGCCTTGCTTGGTGGTGATAATAATGACGCCATTTGCCCCTCGGACGCCATAAATGGCCGCCGCCGAGGCGTCTTTCAGCACGTCGATGGTTTCAATATCGGCGTTGCTCAGGTTACGAATATCGGTGGTCTGCACCCCGTCTACCACGTACAGCGGGTTGGCGCCGGCCAGCAGCGTACCCGTACCCCGAATGCGCACCACGGGCTGGGAGTTAGGCGAGCCGTTATTGGTAATTTGTACTCCGGCAATCTTGCCCTGCAAGGCCTGGGTAGCAGTTTGCACCGGCTGATTCACAATTTCAGTGCCTTCTACCCGCGCTATCGCCCCGGTCAGGTCGCGCTTGGCCTGGGTGCCGTAGCCGGTTACCACTACCTCGCCGAGAGCCTGCGTATTGGGCGCCAGATTGATGTCGATAGTGGTGCGCCCGCCGATGACTACTTCCTGCGGGTTGTAGCCCACAAAAGAGAATACCAGCGTCGCATTGTCCGGGGCGGTGATGGTGTAACGGCCTTCGGGGTCGGTGCTGGTGCCATTGGTGGTGCCTTTTACCACCACGTTCACGCCGGGCAGGCCGCCGCCGGTTTCGTCAATCACGCGGCCGGTTACGGTGACGTCGGCCGGCGTTTGGGCCAGACTGGCACTCGTTGCGGGCGCTGCGGTGGCTGCCGCGCTATTGGTGCACAATACAACGCCTAACCCAACCAGGGCCGCGAATTGCTGCACACGCCTGGGAAGCCCAGGAAACTGTAAAATAGGGGCCATATAAGCTAGTGGTTTGGGGTGGGAAAGAAGATGCAGAAGGATGTTCCGGGTTCGTAAGTGCCCCTGATGAAGGGCTCGTCAATTGTAACTACAATCAGGTCAGGGGAAGCACAATCGTTTGCAGAGCTAGCCAGTCCTGATTCGACCAAGGACCACGTAGTATTAAAAGCGATGAATCAAATTTCTCTCTGCTCCTCGCCGGTGGTGACAGCGGTTAGGATTCTACCTTTGGCCCTCGGAAATCAGTCAAACGATAGGCAGCAAAACGAGAAAGGACGCAACTATTTGCTCAGCAATAGGAGGGTTGCGTTGGGCTGGTTGGGGGGCTTTTTGAATAGCCTGGGCACTGCATTTCCCCTGTCCAGCAGATCGGTTGCGGCTTGATTTTATGCGGCACTGAGGCTCCGAATAAACACAGCCGTAGAAGCAGTACTGATCTATACTTCGTAAGGTTGTGCGAACGAAGTATTAATTGATTCAGAAGATAAGATACAAAAAAAGGTTGGCGAAAACTCGCCAACCTAATTGCTCTTTGCGTTGCGTACTTTTTGAAGTGAGAATCAGGGGGTAACGTTAAAAATGCCCCCCAGCCGGGCTGATGCTAGCGTTCCAGCTTAAAGTCTTTGTCCAGGGCCGGGCGCTCCGGCTGGTTGGCTACCGCCCAGCCCGTCAGGTAGATCCAGCGCGTAACAGCAGTTAGCTTCTGAATATTGATGCGCTCGGGCTCGTCCTTGGGCGTGTGATAGTCCTTGTGCAGCAGCGTAGTATAGCAGATAGCCGGAATATTCAGGCGGGCATAAGAAAGGTGGTCGGAGCGGAAATACCAGCCTTCCGGGTGCGTAGGCTTATCCCAGAGCGTGTCCAGCTTAAACCGAGCGCTGGCCTGGTTGGCAGCCAGGGCAGTATTAACCAAGCTGAGCGAGTTGCGGTGGGGCGGCTGCGAGCCGAGCAAGGCTGCGCTGTCCGGCGCGTTGCGACCCAGCATCTCCGCATTGAGCACCGCCACAATCGACTCGCGCGGCACCGTAGGGTTGGCGGCATAGTAGCGCGAGCCCAGCAAGCCGCGCTCCTCGGCCCCGTGAAATACGAACAGGGCCGTGCGCTTGGCCGGCTTCTGCTTGAAAGCGCGCATGGTAGCGAGCAAGGCCGCGCAACCCGTAGCATTATCGTCGGCACCGTTCCAGATAGAGTCGCCAGCCACGGTCTTGCGCACGCCGTCGTGGTCTTGGTGGGTGCTGAACAAGACGTTTTCCTTCTTTAGCTGCGCATCGGTGCCGGGCACGGTGGCCACAATGTTCACCGACGGATAAGCGAAGCTTTCCACCTTGAGCATGGCGGTGAGCTGCTGACCCGGCTGGCGTACCCAGGTCAGCGCCTCGGCGGGCAGCCAGATGGTGGGCGCTTGGTCTACTACGCGCGTGCTGGCATCGCCGGGCAAGCCATAGCGCCCACGCTCGTAGCTGGTGGTCCAGTTTTCGTAGAGATTCTGGGCCCGCGCATCCGACACAAATACCACGGCCACGGCGCCCGCTTTCACCAGCTCCACCGACTTATCGCGCATAGTTTGGCCCACAAACCGGCGGTAACTCAACTCAGCTGCTGGCGTACCCGAAAAGAGGATGGCTACCGCCTTGCCCTTCACGTCCACATTGGCCATTTCGGTGGCCGTACCGGTGCCCACAAATACCAGGGGGGCATTTATGGTCGCCACGCCAGGGGCCAGAATCATGGCGTCCTTGCCGTGGGTGAGCTGGTGAGTGCCGATGCTCAGGCGGCTGTCTTTGGTGAGACGGGTGCGCTGAATATGGAAAAACTGGAAGTAGGTGCCATCGTCGCCGGCGGGTTGCAAACCAATGGCGCGGGCCTGCTCGGCTATCCATACCGATGCTTTCAGCTCATCCAGCGTACCGCCCTCCCGGCCCCGAAAATGGTCCCCGCCGATGGCAAACAAGTCGCGCTTTAAATCTTCTTCCTTAATAGCCGAGCGCTTGTCGCCGGCAAAAGGGCTACGCTGCGCAGTGGCTGAGCCGCTGTTTAGGAGTAACAGTGCCAGCAAACTTCCGGGCAGAAGACGACGAGAAAGTATAGTCTGCTTCATAGAGGGGGAGGGAGAAATTCCAACTAAGTTTTCACTGAAGAACGTCATGCTTCGACAAGCGGACGCCAGATGCAGCATGACGTTCTATTGTTTGATGAGTGTCTTAATTTCTATGCTAGGACTTCATACGTCATGATGGGCTTGGCTTTGTTCTTCAGGCTGACCTCGCCCACCTGCCGGCACTGAAACGACTCCTTGATCTTGTTATACGTCGCTTCGGTTACGATAATCTGGCCGGGCTGGGCCGCGCCCTGGAGGCGCTGACTTACGTTTACGGTGTCGCCTATTACGGTGTAATCCAGGCGCTTAAGCGAGGCGGAGCCAATGTTGCCGGATACCATTTCGCCGGTGTTGATGCCAATAGATACCTGGGGCTGATAGGCTGAGCCATCGGGCAAGGTGCCGGGGCTGGCAGCCAATAAGCTGCGCACCGACAGCGCCGCGTCGATGGCGCGGTCGAGGTGGTACTCGCCCCGGAACACGGCCATCACGGCGTCGCCCATAAACTTGTCGATGTAGCCGCTGTGGGCGATAATCTCGCGCACCATCTGGTCGAAGTAGGTATTGAGCATGTTCACTACATCGCCGGGGGGCAAAACTTCCGACAACGACGTAAAGCCGCAGATATCAATGAAAACCACCGTGGCTTCGATGGTTTCGCTGGCCAGCAGCTTGTTTTCGAAGTCGGGGCGGGCCATGAAATTGAGCACCGTCTCGTCCACGTACATTTTCAGGATGTTATTTTCCTGAATGGCCTGGAGCGTTTCGCGCAGCTGCTTTACCTGCACGATGGTTTTCTCGATGGTCAGCTCTAAATCATTGAAATCGACGGGTTTGCACACGAAGTCGAAGGCGCCGCGGTTCATGGCCGTGCGGATGTTCTGCATGTCGCCGTAGGCCGAAACCATTACCGTTTTAATCGCGGTATGCGCATCGTGCAGCTTGGTAAGCATGGTCAGCCCATCCATCACGGGCATGTTGATATCGGACAGAATGATGTCCGTATCGGGGTTTTCCGCTACGCGGTTAAGTGCTTCCTGCCCATTGCTGGCAAACAGAAACTCGTAGTGATTTTCCCGGATTTTACGCCTGAATTTCTGCTTAATCAGCAGCTCCAAATCGGCTTCGTCATCTACAACTAAAATCTTTGTTCTCATGCCTTTTCCATGGAAATCAACTTTTCCTTTAGGGCTGCGAAGTCTACTGGTTTGGTTAGAAAGGCATTGGCGCCCAGCTGCATAGCTTGCCGGTGGCTTTCCTGATCCGCGTAGGCCGTAATCATCATGACCGTAGGCGGGGGTGGCATAGGATGCTCCTGCTTGATGCGCCGCAGCAGCTCCAGGCCGCTCATGCCGGGCATGTTGATGTCCGACAAGATCAGAACAACCTCGGAGTAGTGGTCATGCAGGTACTCCAGGGCTTCCTCACCCGAATAAGCAAAGGTGAAGGAGAATACGCCACTGCGGATTTCTCGCCGAAAACGCTGCTCAAATAGCTGGCGCACGTCTGTCTCATCATCAACTACTAGTATTTTCATCATGGCGAAGGTAGTACTACTGGAAGAGGAAGTTATCCTTAAACGGGGCCGATTAACAATCTGTCAAAAGTAAGCTTCTGGCATTACTAAATAACTGATGTTACGCACGGAGTAGGCCAAGTTGGTGGTACATGGCTTTGAGGCCCACGGCGTAGAGCTGGGCTTTGAGGCGAAAATGGCCCATCCCACACTTGAGTTTGAGTATCTCGAGCTTGGTGTAGGCCAGCACGGCCGCGAAGAAATGATTGGCCTGCGTGGTCAGGGTTTTGGTGGGCGATTTGCCCATGGAGGCATTCTGTTTGAGCGATTTATGATATTCTTCCACTTTCCACCGTCTCTGGTAAATCGCAGTCAACTGGGCCTGGTTCAAGTCGGTGTCGCTGCTGACCAGATATAACACGCCCTGGCTGCCGTCTTGGTTTGTCAAGACGTGCCTGCTCACCAGCACCGCCTCTTGGACGGCCCGCAAATAGACCCGCAGGGGCTGCGTATCGGGAAACACCAGCGTTTGCACGGCCTGAAACTGGCCTTGCGCCCGTGCCGCTTCGCTCAGGGCCACGGTGCGGGAGGATTCGAGGGCAAAGACGAAATGGTGGCCCAGGGCTCGCACCAAGCTCATGTTCTCGGCCGAGGCATACCAAGTATCGGCCAGCAGGTAGCGGTAAGCCACTTGTTGCTGGGCCACGCGCAGCATCTGCTGCAGGTACTCGTTCTTGGTAAAGGCACTTTGATAGCTGGTTTGCTGGGTCTTGGCATGGTAGACCGGGACCGTTTTGCGCACCAGCTCGACGGCCAGCGGCAGGGCCAACTCGCCGGCCTGGTAGAGCAGGCTGACGAAATTCAAGCCCTTCACGTAGCGCTGCTGGCTGTGGTCCCAGTGGGTGCAAATCAGCTCGTTGGCAGCGGTATGGGCCTTTTCCAGAATCGAATCGTCGACGATAAGCACCGCAAATTCCTCGGCTCCACGCTGGGCTTCGGCCTGGCGAATCAGCGGCTTGGCCGCTCGCCAAATAGCGGCCGAGCCCCACGCGGTGCTGCTCAGCCAGCGCGTGATCTGGTCGTGGCTCAAGGCCCCGTCTACCAGGCGCGACAAGCCCGTGGCCGTTGTCGGACCCGTCGAACTCAACAAATAATCCGTGTACAAGTCCAGCGTGCAAGTCGTCATAAGCGTAGTAAACGGGCAGAAGCCGACTCTGACTGCGTAACAGCAGTAAATAAGACACCTTTTGACCAAATCGCCTCAAATGATTTGAGGCGGCGGCATCAGGAAGCAGTTTTAAGCAACATCAGGACAGAACAGAGCGCATCCTAGTGTATACTTATAGTGGTGGAACAACAAACAAGAACGTCATGCAGAGCATTCCGCGCATGAAGCGGCAACGAAGCATCTGGCGTGCTGATGTTGGAGTGGTAATCAGCCCTAAACAGACGGTCATGCTCCAACTAGAACATCATGCTTGATCTGGCGTCCGCGGAGTCGAAGCATCTCTACTGGTTAGTAATCCCAACCGTTGCTCAACGAAGCGGTAAAGATGCTTCGACTCCGCGAACGCCAGATCAAGCATGACCGCCTTCTTAGGTTGAGTTAGCACAGCAACATCAGCACGCCAGATGCTTCACTTCATTCTGCATGACCGCCTTTTTGGTTGTACTTCGGGAAAACTTCGCAAACGAAACCTAACCAACTGCTGGCGCCGGATTCTGATTGTTGGGCGGGGTGAAAGGCTGGGCGTCCACGGAGGCAGTGAGGGCGGGGGGAGCGCTGGTTACTTCGGGGTGCATGGGACACACGTAGGTAGCGGCGGCCGTAGCGCCGGCAGCTGGGGCCACGTTCACGGTGAAGTCGGCGGTGTGAATTTGCCCCCCATGATTAAACTGGAGGAACACGCGGTATGAGCCAGCCTGCTCGAAGCCCGTCTGGAAGCCGATGCTGGGGCCGCGGTTGGCGCCGGCGTCGCCGGGGTGCACGTGCAGATACTTCTCCGTATCCTCGCTGATAACGACCATGTGGCCCAGGGCCCCGAGGTAGTTATCGGGATTGGTAACGGGCTGGCCGTTGCGGCTCACATTTACTTGCAGGGCCAGGGGCTGCCCCACCTGTGCCGGCTTATCGAACGACAAGACCGCCTCATAGCCGTTTTTCTACCACTGCATCTGGTCTTTGGTAACCTTCACCGGGGCTTTCTTGGCGCCACTTACGGTTACCACCTGGCGGCCCAACTGCTGGGCGCCGCCCTCGGGCTGGTAGTCTGGGTAGAGCACGTAGTCGCCGCCGGTTTTGAAGGTAAAGGGTGCGTTATACTGGCCCGCCGCCGTAAACTCGGGGTGCTCGTGGAAGAACTCTGATAAGTCCTTGCTCACGATAATGAGGTGGATTTTCTTCTCGTGCACCACGGCCAGCGGCACGGGCGACTTCTCCTGGCCTTCGATCTGGGGCAGGAAAGACAGCGTAACTGGTTTGCCCGCGGCGAGCTGAGCCGGCTCCGAGGTGAAAGCCATGCGGTAGGTTTTGCCGTCGTTGTTGGCGCCGTCGGTGTGCTCCAGGTTCATGCCGCACTTAGGGCATTCACCGGGCTCGTTGCTCACCACTTCGGGGTGCATGGGTAAGTGTAGATATGCTCACCGGCGTGGGTAGCGCTGGCCTCCGCGCCATGCTCGTGGCCGTGGCCGTCAGTAGCATTTGTAACTATTTGGGTGCCAGTGGAGGCGTTGCCGGAGCAACTGGTAGTTGAAAAGGCGAGGCCGGTCAGAAGCAGGCCTACGGGCAATAGGGTTTTCATAAAAAGTGAAAGTGAGTAAGAGGGAAGAATGCCGTGGGGGGCATTTTGGGGATTACAATAGGGAGGAAAAAAGGCGCTGGCACTGATAAAGAGGCGCGCTGAAAGGCACGCAAAAAGGTCCGCGCCCACCCACGGCCAAGCCGGGGCAGCGCGGACCTTTACAGACGCGGAGCCTTAAATCGTTATAGTAAAAGGCGGCTACTCGCCCAATGTCATTGAGGTGGAAAAAGACAAGCCCGTGCAGCTCAACTTCTACCGCGACGAGGACAACGGCTGCTCCGAGGAACTGTTGTTACCCGACTTTCAGATTCGGCGCGAGCTGGCTCCTTTCCAAACGACGGCCGTGGAGTTGCTGCCCCGGCAGGCAGGCCTATTTGAGTTTACCTGTGGTATGCATATGCTGCGCGGCCAACTGGTTGTTAAATAACCGCTTATAGATCGGAGCTGCTTGGCTGCTGTTTCGGGTGGCGTCTATTCAAGGTTATTTGCGAAGCTGGGGGGCTTTTTCTCGTACTTAGGGTCAAGAAATAGGTAACTACGCCGGAGCTATCCTGCGTATGCTGCTGTTACAACGCCATGACCGAAACCGACCCCTTCCGCCGCCCCGATCTGCTGCGCCTGCCCTACGATGATTACCGCGCTCTGCCGGCCATTGCCAACTCCGACCTCTCACGGCTGCGCGACGCCCTGAACGGCCGCTATCAGAAGCCGGCTTCCATGTCGGGCGCGCTGGGGTTAGGAACAGCGTTCCACACGGCCTTATTAGAGCCTGCTCTGTACGAGCCCGGTTTGCCCGGCATCAATGATACGCTGGTGTGGTGGATGGTGGAAGGCGTACAGCTCAACCCCGAGATAAAGCAACTGCTGGCCACCGGCGTGCCCGAGCCCAGCTGCATCTTCACCGAGCCTACCACCCAAACTGTCTGTAAGCTCCGCGCCGACTTAGTGGTGCCCGAAACCGACCGTGGCTATACCATTATCGACTTTAAAACCACCAACGCCCGCGACTACGACCACTTCCTGTGGCAGTGCTCCGGCTACGACTACGACCGCCAGGCTGCCTTTTACCTCGATGCCCTCCACGCCGACCGCTTCCTGCTGGTAGGTGTGCAGAAAGTGGAGCCCTTCAAGCTCTTCACAGTAGAAGTGTCGCGGACTATGCTGGGGGAAGGCCGGGCCAAATACCTGCACCTGCTGCATTTGCTTCAGCCCAAAGCCGAAGTGCCCGCTTATCTGTCGGAAGCGGTGCGCGATATTACCGAAGGCTTGAACGGGGAGTAACGCGGAAATCCGTTCCGCGTTGAGAAGAGCGATAAGCCACGCGGTAGCAGTCGTATGCTAGCCGGTTTGGGCCGTTATGTTCTGCACTTCAAAGCCCGCCGCCCGCAATGCTTTTCGGAGGTCGTCCTGGCTGGGCGCATCGGGGTGGGTAACGGCTACCTCGACTTCGCCGGGCTCTATCCGGTCTACGAGCAGCTTTAGCCCGGTGAGCAGCTGGCGCACCTGCCCGATGCTCTCGGTATCCCGCATAGCATCAATTTGCAGGATATAGCGGACCAGCTGGGTTGGGTTGACGTTGGGAGCAGGAGTGTCCATGGTATGGATTAAAAAAGGAGAAGATAAATTCATAAGCTTACTGCATCTACAAGCTACTTGTTACGCTGAGCTTAGGCACAGACTCAGACTCAGGTATCGTAGCTAATAGCCGCTACCTCTACTAGTTCCTCTTGCGGCCCCAAGCGCAGCGCGACGCGTTGGCCCAGTTTTGCCCCCTGCACGGCCTTCGCGATGGGCGCCACAAAGGCTACTTTGCCTTCCGCCACCGAGGCCTCATCTACGCCTACCAGCGTAAACTTTCGCTCGAAGCCGGGCTTGCCGCCGCTCACGGTATGCAGCGTGACCGTTGCACCAAAGCGAACTTCATTGGCCGGCTGCTGGCGCGGATCAACCACTTTGGCGCTGGCAATGCGGGCGGTAAGGTCGCTGAGGCGGCCGTTGAACAGGCTAAGCAGGCGGGTGCGGTCGGCGTCGTTGTCGCGGTTGGCTTCGGCCTGGGCGCGTTCTGCTTCCAGGACGGTTAGCTCGGCGCGGAGCAGCTCCAGGCCGTGGGGCGTTACGTAGTTGGGCGTGCCGGGTGGCAATGCGGCCCTGGGCGGAATAAGGGGAGGCTGCTGGGCGTCATCCTCCTTGGTAAATGCTCGGCTCATGTTGCTTGCTAACGCAGCACCGAAACGGGAGTTGCGAACTATGGTCTGGGGGGCAAATAGTGGGCTTCGCAGCTCGTCATTAGCTGTTTAACCCAAGCCCGACGTTAGCGAAATCTTTAAACCAACGCTGCAACCCGCCGTAACTTCTGGCACAGCATTCAACAGTATACTAATACTAGCGCAACTATCATGACAAATACTAGCGCAACTATCATGACAAACAAGCAAAACTTCGCCCTTATCACGGGTGCAACCCAAGGCATCGGTCACGAACTGGCCAAATGCTTCGCCCAAGACGGTTACAACCTGGTTATTGTGGCCCGCCACTTCGATGAGCTGGACCGCATGGCTACCGAGTTCAGCCAGAAATATGATATTGATGTATGCTTCATTGCTAAAGACCTGTTCCGGCCAGAGGCTCCGTTTGAAGTATATGAGGAGGTGAAAAAGCGTGGCATTCAGGTGAATGCTTTAGTAAACAATGCCGGCCAGGGTCAATACGGCGAGTTCATTGACACCGACATCAACCGCGAGCTGGATATTATTCAGCTCAACATTGGCGCTTACGTCACGCTCACCAAGTGCTTCTTGCAAGACATGGTAGCCCGCGGCGAAGGTAAAATCTTGATGGTATCCAGCATTGGCGGTGAGCTGCCCGGCCCACTTCAGGCCGTATATCACGGCACCAAAGCCTTCATCACGTCTTTCACTGAGGCCATCCGCGCCGAAAACAAAGACCGCAACATTACCATCACTGCGCTGCTGCCCGGCGTCACCGACACCGACTTCTTCAACAAAGCCGACATGACCGAGTCGAAGCTGGTGAAGGAAGGCAGCAAAGCCGACCCCGCCAAAGTGGCCCAGGATGGCTACGAAGCCCTGAGAGCCGGTAAAGACAAAATTGTGTCTGGTTTCAAGAACAAAGTCATGGTAGCCACCAGCCACCTCATGCCCGATGATATGGTAGCGGAAAATATGCTCCAGCAGGGCAAGCCCGTGGGCTCCGACAAGTAGAGCAACTTAATCGCACAAAAATGCCCCCCAGCAACTACCATATAGTCGCTGGGGGGCTTTTCTGTGTGATTAAGCCAGCACCAGCTAGCGGCTCGGCTCGTCGGCCGAAGGACCGTAGATAGAAGGCACGGGCACATCCAGCAGGCGCAGATACACGCTAAGCTGGCCCCGATGGTGAATAAGATGGCTCAGAAAATACGTCCGCACAACCTCGGTCCGGGGCTGGCTGAACACAATGTGGTTGCCGTTGCGGAAAGTCCAGACGTACTCGAAGTCCTCGGCGTGGGCGTGTGCTAAGGCCGTGCGGGCCGCGGCGCCGTTGGTTTCGAGGCGTTGGAGCAGCGCGGCGCGGCTGGTGGCCGGCGCGTCTTCTTCGTCGGCCTCGCTGGCCATGTCGTATTCGGGCGTATCGAAGGTAGGAGCTACCCAGGCCAGCACATTGGCCGTGTGCGAAGCCAGCTGAATCAATGTCATGGACTTGACGTGCGGCTGCCAGCCAAAGTGCTCCTCCGGCAGGCGTTCGAGCAAGCGGCGCGTCAGCTCTAGTTCGTGGTCGAGTTCGGGCAACAAAGTTTGGGCCAGGGGCGTGGGGCTGGCAGTGGCAGTTAGCATAGCTGAGTGGGGTTAAATGAACGATACCCAAACCTAGCGGCCCCTAGTGACAGTCCTATGTCAGCACCCAAATGCTACTCACAAAAATGTTGGTGTGCCTCCTCCGCCAGCTCCTGCATCCGCTGCTTCAGCTCCGGCGGCGACACCACCGTTACTTGGTTTGTAAACATGAGCAGCCAGCGGGCCAAATATTCGAGGCAGCCCACCAGAAAGGTCATTTCGCGCCAGCCATTGGGTAATAGCTGTTCGTGGGTCCAGCCAAAGTAGTGCTTGTTTTCTTCCACGTGCGCCATGGCCTCAGGCGCAAAGCGCACGACTACCGCCTGGGCCTGCCGCCCCTGCGCCTGCTCCTGCCAGTACGACTGCAAGGTGTCGGGGCGGGGGGCAAAATGCTCGTCGCACAGGTGGAGGGCAGCAATGCGGTCCAAGCGAAAATCCCGGAACTCTTGGCGCAGCCGGCAAAACGCTACCACGTGCCAGTATTGCCCAAAGTACACGCCAATGGGCTCCACATCGCGCTGAGTAGCCACGCCGTGGTAACCGGCGCGGTAATCCAGGCGCACAACCTGCTGTTGGGCAATGCTGGTAAGCAAAAGCTGATGCGTATTCGTTGTGGGGGGCAAAATCGGGGTACGCGCCACGCGGGGCTGGAGCACCGTAATGCGCGGACTAAGCGCCTCCAGGTAGTCACGGTCGGGGCGGCGCAGCACGGCGCGTAGCTTGTCCATAGCCGCGTGGCTGAGCTGGGCGGTGTGCGCGTCGGTAAGCTGAGATACTAGTTTTTCAGCCGTGCTCAGGGCCGTGGCTTCTTCCCGCGTGAACATGACTGGGGGCAGCCGGTAGCCCTCGGCCAAGGAATAGCCCACGCCCGGCTCCCCGCATAGCGGTACGCCCGCTTCTTCCAGGGTGCGCAAGTCGCGGTACACGGTGCGCAAACTCACGCCAAATCGCTCAGCCAGGTCTTGGCCTTTCACGCTGCGCTTGGCTTGCAGCTGAATCAGAATGGCGGTGATGCGGTCGAAGCGGTTCATAGGACGAAAAGCAAAGCAGTCAGGCCTGAAATTTCACCACGCAGGGGCAGTTGCATATGTGTAGCTATGCCCGCTCACAAATCCTTTACAATAACTAAAATATTTAGCTAAAAGTAAAGAAATAAGTGAATATCCCGATGCCTACTGACATAGGGCTGTCACTTGCTCCGGCGTTCTTTACAGCATCAAAACAGAGGATTATTACTCTAGAAACTCGCTTTTTCACTGTTAACGCTACGCCAATGCAAAAAATGTTAGCATGCTCCGTTCGCCGGCTCTTTGTCGCCCCTTTTCCGCTGTCAGCAGTGGAAGTTTTCCAAACCAACGTAAGCTCCCCGCTACTGGCTACCACTATCATTCGGGCGCTGCAAAATCAATTTACAAGCCTCAAAGCCACCTTCGACCTAGACGATTGCGACCGGGTGCTACGGGTGCAAAGCCCGTATGGCGAGCCGGCGTTGTGGGCGCAAGTCGCCGCGCTAGTGCGCGGGTTTGGAGTACAGATTGAAGTGCTGCCGGACTGAGTGTATTGAGTGGGAAGTGCCAGCAGTAAGCGGCTCAACAAGCTGGCATGACCGAATCGAAGCTGGTAAAATATCCTGCTCTCCTCAGTAGCTTTACCGTTGTGCTTTTGTTTGCAGTCAAACCATCTGTTATGTTCGTTTCAGACCACTACTTAGCTCAGCAATTAGAACGGATGGGTTGTGCACCGTTTCTGGCTGAGTTAGATGGAGAGCCGATAGCTGCCGGGGGCTTATTTATCTACGACAGCGTGGTCCTGCTGGCGGGCGCTAGCACCGTACCCGAAGGCCGCCGGAGCCCAGCAAGCCTTATTAAACGCCCGCTTACACTACGCAGCGGAGCAAGGCTGCACCCTTGCCATGATGGGCGCTTCGCCCGGTAGCCAATCGCAGCGCAACGCCGAAAAACAGGGCTTCCGGATTGCTTATACGCGCATTAAGTGGAAGCTGTAAACCACAGTAACAAACCCGGTAAGCAGCTCGGAGTACGCATAGGAATGCAAAGTAGCTACATCTACTACCCTCAGAGTCAGGAGCTTTTTAATGATCAAAAACCCGTTGCCCACCTTAATCCCACAGTCGGCGTTTTTTTAAAACTTGGCTTGAGTTCCCGGGTCGCCCTTGTGCCGGAGCTGCTGTATGGCCGCAGTAGCAGCACGCAGAGCGTTACTATCCGCCCCGATGCCTCCAACGATTACTACATCATTCAAAAAAGTATAGAGGCCTCTTACGTGCGGCTGCCCATTACATTGCGCTACACCTTTGGTCGGCCGGGGCGCCGGGTTCGGCCTTATCTGGAGGGAGGCTATATTGTGGGAGCCTCTTTCGGTACTAAGTCGCGCTACTCACAGGTACCGGCCGGAACAGTGAATATCAATCAAACCCGGACAGAAGACTACCCTATTGACCGGCTGATGCTCGGGTCCTATGCAGGTGCTGGCATCGATTTTTACTCACCTTTCGGCATTTGGGGAGTGTCAGCCCGAGTAGAGGGGCTTTCCCTCAACGGCTCCTACGTAACCAATTATATCTACGTCGACACTCGTTGCCTAACGCTTACTTACACTTTGCGTTAGCTCAGATGCTTGGTTGTAGGTGATCCGTGCTTTTGCGCCGCGTTGCCGCCAGGCATAAAAGCCAGCTGCAACTCCTGCTACCAGTGCCGCACCCAGCCACGCTTTACTACCAGCAGAACTTGAGTAGTAACGGTGGCCGCCGGAAATATCGGTGCCGTGCGGGGCGGGCTGGGGGGCAAATATGCTGCCTTCGCTAACCGGCGCCGGATCGGCCCGGCGCTGGGCAAGGTTGATAAAGCGCAGCATCGACCACTGCGTAACGCCCGGTGCAACGGCGCGAAATACCCGCATCACCCTACCCGACCAGCCCACCATTACGCTGGGGCGGGGCCGTTGGGCCAAAGCTACCAACGTATCGGCGACCTGCTGGGGGGCAAATATGGGCGGCGCGGGCTTCACGACCTTGCCCGAATAATTGGCGCCGTGCTGAAAGCCGGGTGTATCCACAAAAGCCGGATACACGCTGCACACGTGGATGTCGGGTGAGTCGAGCAGCTCGGTACGCAGGGCTTCGGCCATGCCGCGCAGCCCAAACTTACTGGTGCTGTAAGCTACCGTATAAGGCATTGGCACCCAGGCGCCCAGAGAGTTCATAAAGATAAGTACCCCATGCTGCTGACGCCGAAAGTAGGGCAGCACGGCATAGGCGCCATACAGACTTCCCAGAATGTTAACGCGCAACACCTGCTCGTGGGCGGCCAGCGGGGTTTTGTCAAAATCACCGACTGCTCCCGTTCCGACGTTATTTATCCAAACATCAATTTGCCCCCCAAAGGCCGCGGCAGCTTCCGCTAAGTGGGCTACGGCCTGAGCATCGGTTACGTCGGTGGGTACTGGCAGAGCGGCACCGCCGAGTCGCTCACATTCGGCGGCTACTTCGGCCAGCACTTCGGCCCGGCGGGCGGCCAACACCAGGGTAGCACCGTGGCGGGCGAAGGTGAGGGCCGCGGCCCGGCCGATACCACTGGTAGCGCCTGTGATGACTACCGTAGCGCCGCGGAGGTTACGTCTGTTCATAGCTGTGGAAAGTAGGAGAGAAGGACTCTACAGTCTAACGACCACCCGGAGGCGAGGTTATGGCTCAGGTTAATTTCTGCCTCGGCAAAGCATAGATGCTGCTTCTTCACTGGGTCTCTGCCATACGATGCCGGTTTGGGTATTTCTTCTGAATGCAACAAGTTGCTTTTCTACTACTGCGCCCGATGCGTCCTGGAGCCGTAAAAACGCGTCAATGGCTTTCTCGTTACCTTCGCTTTGTTCGTTTTCCTTTCTCATTCCACCCCTCGCATGCCTTCATTCTTTCGCGCCGCCACCCTGGCAGCCTTGCTGACCACTACTGCCCCCGCTCTACAAGCTCAGACCGTCAAGGAACTCACCTACACCGTCACGATGGACCCGGCGGCCAACAGCAACGCGTTTCAGGTGAAGCTGCAGCTGCCTAAGCTCAAGAAAAGCCAGGATATCTACCAGTTTGCGGCCACCGCGCCCGGCACCTACCAGGTCATGGACATGGGCCGCTTTGTGAGCAACTTTGAAGCGTATGATGCCAAAGGTAAGCCGCTTGGTGCTAAGCAGCTGTCCACCAACCAGTGGCAGCTGACTAACCCCAAGAAAACCCGCGAAATCCGCTACACCATCGCCGAAACCTGGGATACGAAGGTGGAGGAGCACCCGATTTATCTGATGTGCGGCTCGTCATTGGAAGCTGACCACGCCCTGCTCAATGGCCAAACTATCTTGGGCTACCCCGAGGATATGCAGGGCAAACCGTTGCGCCTGAAGCTGGAGCACCCCAAGGACTGGAAAGTAGGCACCGTGCTCGTGCCCGACGCCCAGGGCTACTACCGCCTCGACGACTACGACCACGCCGTTGATTCGCCTATTCTGCTGGGCCGCCTCACCGAAGCCAGCACCAAGCTCGGCGACGCCGATGTGGCCCTGTACTGCTACTCCGCCACCGACCAGGTACTGGCCGGGCCGCTGCTGGGCCACATGCAGAAGATGCTCAATGCGGCCCAGGCCTTTCTGGGGGGCACTTTGCCGGTGAAGCGCTACGCTTTCCTGTATCATTTCGCCGATAAGTCGGCCGGGGCCTGGGAGCATTCCTACAGCTCGGAGTACGTGCTGCGCGAAACACCCATGACGCCCGAAGCGGCTCAGAACGTGGTGGATATTGCGGCCCACGAGTTCTTCCACATCGTGACGCCGCTGAACATTCACTCCGAAATCATCGAGCAGTTCAACTTCGTGAACCCGACCGGCTCGGAGCACCTGTGGCTCTATGAGGGCGTGACGGAATGGGCGTCGCACACCATGCAGCTCCGTGGCGGCCTCGTCTCGCTCGATGACTACCTCGAAACCCTGCACGATAAAGTCGTCTATGACCGTACCCGCGCCGATAGCACCTACAGCCTCAGTAAGCTGGGCCTGAACTCATTCAGCGACGAAGGCCAGAAGCAGTACGGCAACATTTACCAGCGCGGTGCCCTCACCGCCACTCTCCTCGATTTACGCCTGTTGGAGCTGAGCGGCGGCAAGCGCGGCCTGCGCGACGTGTTGCTGGAGCTGGCCAAGAAATACGGCCCCAATAAGCCCATCAGCGAGAAGAATTTCTTCCAGGATTTCACCCAACTTACCTACCCCGAAATCGGCGACTTCTTCGCCCGCTACATTCAAAAGCCGAGCCGCTGCCTTTGCAGGAGTACTTTGCCAAAGTGGGCATCCGCTACGACCGCAGCTTGCGCACCGGCCGCCAGATAGCCACCATCGGCCAGGCATCCTACCAGGTGCGGGGTGATGAAGTGTATATAACGGAGCTAAGTGCGCCAATAAAAGCGGCCGGCATCCGGGAAGGCGACCAAATTTCGGGTGTAAACGGCACTTTCGTAGATCGCCGCAATTTCGCTTCTGTATTCAGTAAGGTGCGGGAGCGGACCCCCAACACCGAATTGCCCATCACTATCCGTCGGGATGGCAAAGAGCAGATCGTGCGCGTGCGCCTCGCTTCTACGGATGAAGTGAAGAGCTACGCCTTCGTGCCTAATCCTGCTGCTACGCCGGCGCAGTTGGCGCTGCGTGAGGCCTGGATGAAGAATTTGTAGGGGCCTCACCCCCCGGCCCCCTCTCCCAAAAGAGGGGAGTCAGCCGCTCGGCCTGCGCCGCCCTGTCGGCTTCCGCCTCCAGCACGGCTACCGCGTTCTAGTGTTTAGAAAGTAAAAAAGCCCCCCGAGAACAAGTCGGGGGCTTTTATGTGTTGTTAAATTCACCTTCAAGCCATATCAGAAAAGCGGTTACGGAGGCGAAAGCCGACGTAGCAGCGTAGAACTAGTCGTTTGGCTCCCCCTTCGCCGCTTAATACGCAGAATCTTTGGAGAGGGGGTCGGGGGGTGAGGCCAACGTTGAACGACCAACATTACTACTTGACCGGAACCAACGCAGCTAGGAAACGTTGGCCAAAAACGCGCCCATTCTTACCACTGGCGCCCCAATACTATGTCTATATCCACCCAATCACTAGAGCAGGCACCCTTCCAAAACTCCTTTGTAGAGGAGTTGCGCGGTGAAGCCTCTCGCAATAAAAACCCGCGCCAGGTACCTGGCTACCACTACTCCCGCATCGAGCCCACGCCCGTGCGCGATCCGCACCTGCTGGCCTGGTCCGATGACCTGGGGGGCTTTTTGGGCATTGCCCGCCCCGAAGAGCGCGGCGCGGCCGTTGACGCATTGGCCGGTAACCTCGTGACAGACAGCATGAAGCCATTTGCGGCCCGTTATGGCGGACACCAGTTTGGTCATTGGGCGGGGCAGCTTGGCGACGGGCGCGCTATTTCTCTGGGCGAGCTAACGGCTGTTGATGGCTCTACCTGGGAAATCCAGTTGAAAGGCGCCGGCCCCACGCCATACTCGCGTCGCGCCGATGGCCGTGCTGTACTGCGCTCCTCTCTGCGGGAGTTCTTGTGCAGTGAAGCCATGCACTACCTCGGCGTACCGACTACGCGGGCGCTGAGCCTAGTTGGTACCGGCGATAAGGTGGTGCGAGACATGTTTTATAATGGCAACGCCCAGGAAGAGCCGGGCGCCGTAGTAGCGCGGGTGGCACCCACCTTCATCCGCTTCGGTAACTTTCAGATGATGGCCGTGGCCGGCGAAAAGGACAACCTGCGCGCCCTGGCCGACTACGTAATTCAGCACCACTACCCCGAGCTGGGCACGCCGTCGCCGGAGGTATATATGCGCTGGTTTGAGGAAGTGTGTCGGCGTACGGCCATCATGATAGCGCACTGGATGTCGGTGGGGTTTGTGCACGGCGTAATGAATACCGATAACATGTCCATCCTGGGCCTCACCATCGACTACGGGCCTTACGGCTGGCTGGAGCCTTATGAGCTTGACTGGACGCCCAACACCACCGACTTCAGCAGCCGGCGCTATGCCTTTGGTCAGCAGCCGCAGGTGGCGCTCTGGAATCTGTATCAATTGGCCAGAGCCGTTGCACACCTGGTAGAAGAGCCGGAAAAGCTGCGCGAAAGCCTAGATCACTACACCAGCACGCTGGCCGAAACTCAGCACGCCATGATGCTGCGCAAGCTCGGTCTCACTACTCAAGCAACAGGTGATGATCACGCCTTAACCGAAGCTCTACACGAAGCAATGGCCGAGTCGCAAGTAGACATGACGTTATTCTTCCGCCGTCTCTCACATGCTGCTCCTGCTTTGATAATAAGCCCGGAAAACCAGGATGCACTGTTCCAGGAGATAATTCAGGCTGCATCCTACGGCACGTCGCCCGAAGGAGAGCAGATGTTGCATCAGTGGCTGCAGCGTTACGCCAACCGACTCCGTCAGGAATCTGCTGACCCAGAGGCTATTCGCGAAAGCATGCTCAGCGCTAATCCGAAGTACGTGTTGCGCAACTACCTCGCTCAGCAGGCCATCGAAGCTGCCGAAACGGGTGATTTATCGGTGCTGAATCGGCTGATGGAAGTACTCAAAACTCCTTTTGCCGAGCAGCCTGAGCACGACGAGCTAGCCGCTAAACGCCCCGACTGGGCGCGCACGAAGGCCGGCTGCGCAACCCTGTCGTGCAGTTCGTAACCGGTCCCTTAGAACGAGGTAGAGACACAACTATGTGTCTCTACCTCGTTCCCTACTGCCCGAATCTATCAACGCGACTAGCCTCGACACTCAGAAGCAGGTTGAGTTAACTGTCGAATGGGCGGAAATAATGGAGGAATGCACCATTTCGCGTCTTGTCATTGTACGATTCCCGCGCGAGGAGACGCCAACTATTGCGTCTCTACCTCGTTTGGTTGCCTGAAGAATTAGCGCAAACAGCTTCTCAGACTTAAAAATTATTGCACAAAAAAATAGGTGTTCAATTTCCGGTTGCTGACCCTTGGTGTGCGGTCTACCTTCGTTCAAAAAAACGATGAACTCCTCCAACTACCACGTCTTTAAACAACTACATTATCTCCCCGAGCCGCTTTTGCTGCCCAACGTATGGGATGCCCGGAGCGCCATTATCTGTCAGGAAAGCGGCTTTAAGGCCATTGCCACTTCCAGTGCCGCTATGGCCAGTATGTTGGGCTACGCCGATGGGGAGAAGCTTACTTTCGACGAATTGCTGGCTGTAGTCAGGCGAATATGTGCGGTGGCTACGGTACCCGTTTCAGTAGATATGGAGGCTGGCTACAGCCGTAGCGCAGCTGTTATTTGCTCTCATATCGAGCAGCTACAGCAGGTGGGCGTAATCGGAATTAACATAGAGGACTCTGTAGTTGAAGACAGCAGAAAATTAGTTGATGCGCCCGTTTTTGCCCGCACTTTGGAACAGCTTAAAACCTTCTGTATCAACCACGGCATTGATCTGTTTGTCAACGCCCGCACGGACACTCATTTGCTGCAAATAGAAGAGCGTGTAGCCCAGACAACGGCCAGAATGCGCGCCTACGAAGACGCCGGCGCTGATGGCCTGTTTATTCCTGGCCTCACTAGCTTGCCTCACATGCAAGCGTTTTGTCAACAAACGAAACTACCTGTAAATGTGATGTGTATGCCCGATTTGCCCGCGTTTGATGAGCTAGCGAAAGCCGGGGTGAAGCGCATAAGCACGGGAAATTTTATGTTCGAGTTTTTGGCGAAGCAGCAAGAGAAAATGAGCGCTGGTATTCAGCACGAGCAAAGCTTTAACGCCTTGTTTCAATGAAAGCCGCGCCTGAGAAAACGAGGTCCTGGAGCCAGGAATATTATCGTGCCCTGGTCGAGAAAAACGTTGCCTACGAAGGGACGTTTATTGCCGCCGTCAAGACGACGGGAATCTTCTGCCGACCTACGTGCAGAGCCCGCAAGCCGAAGCCGGATAACGTCGAGTTTTTTCTGACATAGGACTTACGCACTTGCGGGGAGCAGGGCAGGAATGAGGGGCTTGGCGAGCAGCTGGCTCAAGTAGGGAGCCCATTGGTGCTGGTGGGCCTGATAAATCGTTTGGGCCGTTGATCGGGCAAACTCGCGCAGGGACACCCACGCCAGGTAGCAGCAGGCCAGATGGTTGCGCTGGGCCTGGGCACGGCGGCACTGGCATTTCTCGGCCCCGGTCAGCTGCTTGAAGCTGCGGTGAAACTCTTCCACCTGCCAGCGGGTGCGGGTGGTGGCCTCGACCAGCGGTTGGGTAAGCGTAAAGGCGAAGTTGTTGGTCACGACCCATTCAATGTCGCCGTTTGGGGCGACCAGCCGGAACAAGCGCACCGCAAACGGCACCTTCTGCAAGCGTACTTCCAAGCCGGTGCTCCACCCACCCGGCGGCGGGGCTACGTCGGCCAGGGACTGGTAGCCCCCTCTTTGCTGGCACTCACTAACCGGTTGCTTTTCAGGGTCGTGAAAAACGTCCAACCGGCCCGCTGAATCAGCTTCAGGTTGTCGCTGCCGCTGTACCAGGCATCGAACAGGAGCGTGCGGGCCTGAATTTTATTTTCCGCCACGACGTGGGCGAACATGGCCTGGAAATGCTCGTTTTTGGTCAGGCCATCCAGCTCCGGGGCATAGACGCGGTAGTCCAGGGGCAGAAAATCCCCGGCCTGTCCGCTGCTGTGGACCAGGTTAACCAGGCAGATGCCGGTGACCAGGCCATGTTCGTTGCCCGAATACTGGCGTTTGGCTACTTCAATGAAGCGACTGTAGCGCTTGTCCTGCACGCTATCATCGACCAGCAAAAAGGCCTCCGGCGAGTCGTGGAGCAAGGGCAAGACCAACTCGCGCAACTGCGTGGGCGAAAACGAGCTGCGGCGCAGAAATCGGTTCACTTGATCGTGGCTCACCTGCGACAGGTGCTCGGCCAAGTGCGTACACGTATAATTGCGGGGCGTACTAAGCAGGTACTCGATGTAAGTCGCTTGCGTCACCATAAAGCCAGGCTTTTTCTCAAGTTACTACTAAGTGCGTAAGTCCTATGACAACAAAACAGGCTATCCTGCACGGCTACCGGCCGTGTAAAGTGTGTAATCCGCTGGAAAAGTTGGGCGAAACCCCCGCCCATATCCAGGAGCTGCTGCGGGCAATGCACGCCAATCCATCGGTCAAATTGCAGGACGCACAGCTGCGGGCAAAAGGCGTGGAGCCGAGTACTTTGCGCCGGTGGTTTCTGAAAAATCACGGCCTTACGTTTCATGCGTATCAGCGCATGGTGCGCATCAATGCCGCCTTTAAAAAACTCCAGCGCGGCGACTCCGTGACGACTACTGCCTTTGAGGCCGGCTACGAGTCGCTGAGCGGCTTTCAGGATTCTTTTAAATCTGTGTTTGGCGTAGCGCCATCCAATAGCAAGCAACAGCAGGTGATTGATCTTATTCGCCTGGAAACCCCGCTGGGAACCATGATTGCCTGCGCCGTAGCCCAGGGTATTTGCCTGCTCGAATTCACGGATCGGAAGATGCTGGAGACTGAGCTGCAAGCCATAGCCAAGCTGCTGAACGCTACTATTGTGCAAGGCGCTAATCCGCACTTCGACCTGCTGGAGCTTCAGCTCAACGAGTACTTCGCGGGCCGGCGGCGGGAGTTTTCCGTGCCACTTTCTACGCCCGGCACCGACTTTCAGCAAGCCGTATGGCAAGCTCTGCAAACGATACCCTACGGCGCTACCCGCTCGTACCAACAGCAGGCAGCGGCCCTGCAACGGCCCGGCGCGGTGCGGGCCGTTGCGGCGGCCAATGGTACGAACCGAATCTCTATTCTGGTGCCTTGCCACCGGGTTATTGGCTCCGACGGCCAGCTGACCGGCTACGGCGGCGGGCTGTGGAGAAAGAAATGGTTACTCAATCTGGAAGCTCAAAGCCCGCAACCAGCTTTAGTAATCTAGACCAGTGTGGTACCACGGCTTTGGAGTCGTAGTACCACACCAGCCCAGATCTGGGGGGCATTTATTGGAGGCAGCCCGCAACCCGGTGGGCTCTACCTTTGCGTAGTGGCCTGCCAGCGTATTCCGGGCTACGCACCGCATGTTACATTCTCAGGATTCTTCTTCTTTGCCAGCGGCCGGGCCGCATCCGCACAAGTACGTGCTGCCGGGCCTGACCCTGGCCGAGCTGACCAGCGCTACGGTGGCGCAGCGTTGCGCCGGGCTGCCGCCTACGGATAGCCGCACGCTGGCTTCTATTCAGCCCGAAATGCTGGTGCTGGATAACGGCACATTTACCAGCTTGGCGCACGCGGCCAGCGAGTTGCGGTTTCCAACGGTGATTGTGCAGCAAAACGGGTCGGACCTGGTGTTGTCCTGCGCCTGTACTACTCCGAAAACTAGTCTGTGCGAGCATCAGGAGCTGGTGCTGCTCAGCATTTTGCAACGCAAGGAACTGCGCCTGTTCTTCGACAAACCCGCCCGCCACGCCTATCTGCGTGCCCTGGCCCGCGATTATGGCCTGGAGCAGGCGGAAGACCTCGATGCGCATTTTGAGCTGATATATACTCGCCCGTCATCGGTAAGCGCGATGCCTCGGCAACCCGGCTTATACGCGGTTACGGCCACTACCAAGCACGAATTGATCACCCAGTTGCTGCCCACGAAACAAGGCCCAGCCGCTGATTTGCCCCCCAGCCAGCAGTTGCTGGTGTTGAGTAAGCACCGCTATTACGGCCACCTGACTATTTACCTGGCGGAGGCGGCTATGACGGCTACGGGCAAAGTCAAAAACCCGGTGACTGTCATCAATCCGCTGGATGGCATCTGGCAGCTTCAGCACCCCGACGAGGTCAAGTTTTACACCGCCATTTCCCACTTTCAGCGCAACTACGAAGACACCCGCTCCAGCGCTGCCATCAGTGCCTTGCGGGCCGTGGTGCATAACCCCGCCGGATTGCCAGTTTATGCGCACAATACGAGTGTTTCGGACAATATCACGGCTCAGTCGATTACCCCAGTGAAACTCCGCCATACCAAGCTGGACCTGCGAATTCTCGTCGAGCAACAGGGTGATTATTACCAGATCAGCGGCAAGCTCTGGCTCCACGACCAGCCCTTTGACCTGAAAGGCCTAACCATTCAGTACGAGTATTTTGTGGCCGTGCACGGGGCGCTGTACTTGCTCGATGACCTGGATGTGTGGCGGGTGGTTGAGTTTTTTCAGAAGCGCAACAACACCCTCCTGATTCACCAAGCGAAGTTCATTGAGTTTCAGCGCGATGTGCTGGCCAACCTGGAAAACCGCCTGCACGTCACCTACGGGTATATGCGGCTCGCTACGCCTAAGCAACTGGCGGAGAGCGATTTCAATGACGCCCCAGAACTGCTGCTTTATCTCTCCGATGCCGGTGCCCATGTGGAGCTGTTGCCGGTGATGCGCTACGGTCCGACCGAAGTTTCTATCCTGTCGCGCCGGCAGCTATACGCCACTGATGAGCTGGGCCGGGCCTTTGTGCTGGCGCGGGATGCGGCGGCTGAAAACCGCTTTTTAGCGGCTTTGCTGCGCCATTATCCCGACTTTCAGGAGCAGCTTAGTCAGGAGAGTTTGTACGTGCCAAAAACACAGTTTTTGCAGGAAGAATGGTTTTTGGATGCGTTCGAAGACTGGCGCAACCTGGGCATCACCATTCTGGGCTTTAATCAGCTCAAGAGCAATACCTTCAACCCCAATAAAGCCCACGTAACGGTGTGTGTGACGGGCGAGAATAATTGGTTTGATACGGTATTGCGGGTGCGCTTTGGCAAGCAGGAAGCATCTATGCGCAATCTGCACAAAGCCATCCGCAACAAGAGCCGCTACGTGCAGCTCGACGACGGCACCCGCGGTATTCTGCCCCAGGAATGGGTCGAAAGATTTGCCGCTTACTTCGCGGCGGGCGAAGTGGTAGAGGACCTCATCCGAACACCCAGCGTCAACTTCGCCACCTTGGAAGAGCTATATGAACCGGAGGCACTGCTACCGAACGCCCAAAACCAATTAGCCTGCTACAAAGCCGCCGTGGCCGATTTTGCCGGCATCAAGCCCGTGAATTTGCCCCCCGACTTGCGTGCTACCCTGCGCGACTACCAGCACCAGGGCCTGAACTGGCTGAACTTCCTCGATACTTTCAACTTCGGCGGTTGCCTGGCCGACGATATGGGCTTGGGCAAAACCCTGCAAGTGCTGGCCTTTATCCTGCTTCAGCGCGAAAAAGCCCCCCAGGCACTAACTTGGTCGTGGTGCCAACCTCCCTGGTGTTCAACTGGCTGGCGGAGGTAGAAAAGTTTGTGCCCACACTGCGCGTCCACGTCCTGCACGGCGCCGACCGGGGTCTCCATACGCGGGAGTTTGACAACGCCGATATCGTGCTGACGACCTACAATACCGTCGTGTCGGACATTCGCTGGCTGCGGGAGTATCGCTTCAACTACGTGTTTCTGGATGAAGCTCAGGCCATCAAAAACCCTGATTCTCAGCGCTACCAGGCTGCTTGTTTGCTCCAGGCTCGCAACCGCGTGGTGCTTACCGGTACGCCCGTCGAGAATAGTACCTACGATTTGTACGGACAGCTTTCCTTCGCTTGCCCCGGCCTGCTGGGTAGCCGACAGCATTTCCAGGACTTGTATGCCGCGCCCATTGATAAGTTTAAAGACGCGAAGCGGGCGCGGGCGCTCCAACGCAAAATCAACCCGTTCGTGCTGCGGCGCACCAAGGCCCAGGTGGCCGCCGAGCTGCCCGACAAAACGGAAATGGTGCTTTATTGCGAGATGGGGGCCGAGCAGCGCCGGGTGTACGAGGCCTGCAAGCAGGAGTATCGGGCGAAGCTGATGGGCTTGCTTGAGGAAGCGCCCGGCAAAAGCAGTCTGCACATTTTGCAGGGCCTCACCAAGCTGCGCCAGATCTGCGATGCGCCGGCCTTGCTGCGCGAGCAGGAATACTACGGTTCGGCGTCGGCCAAGCTGGAAGTATTGCTGGAAGAAATCAGCACAAAAGCCCCCCAGCACAAAATCCTGATCTTCTCGCAGTTCGTGGGCATGCTCAACCTCATCAGGCGTGAGCTCGACCAGCGCAACGTTACTTACCAGTACCTCACCGGCCAAACCCGCAACCGCGCCGCGGCCGTCACCGCGTTCCAGGAAGACGATTTGGTGCGCGTGTTTCTCATCAGCCTGAAAGCCGGCGGCACCGGCCTGAACCTCACCGAAGCCGACTACGTCTACCTCGTTGACCCGTGGTGGAACCCCGCCGTGGAAAACCAGGCCATCGACCGCAGCCACCGCATCGGCCAAACCAAAAAAGTAGTGGCCGTCCGCCTCATCTGCCCCGATACAATTGAGGAGAAAATTATGAAGCTCCAGGAGGCCAAGCGGGAGCTGGCCTACGAGCTAATCAAAACCGATACCTCGCTAGTAAAGTCGCTGACGAAGCAGGAGCTGCTGACGTTGTTTAGTTGAGGTTAATTGCTAACCTTCCGAACGTCATGCAGCGCGCAGCGCAGCATCTCGCTCGCGGTAGTAAGAGTAGTAATCCAGCTAAACACGCGAGATGCTTCGCTGCGCTCTGCATGACGTTCGGAAGGTTTTACAGCACTTGCTTTAATGCTTGTAAGGAATGCTACTTCCCCTTCACATAAAACGGAATATTCGCCGTAGCTACGTTATCATGCCCATCATAAGCATACACAAATAACCGATACGCGCCTTCCTTCGCTGGGGCGGTGAGCTTGGTTTGGTCTTTGGCGCCGGCTGGAATTAGGCCCGGAATAGCAACCGGGCGGCTTTCCCGGTCGCCGCCGGATTTGAGGTCAGTGCTTTCGGGGAGCAGCTCGTAGCGGTAGGTGAGCGGGTCTTTGTTGGGGTCGGTGACGGTGGCCACGACGGGGTAGCTTTGGCCGGCTTGCAGGTAGATGTTGTCGGTGGCTTGCTTGCCATCCAGCAAAAAGCCCCCCAGGTGCGGGGCCCGATTTTGGGGCCACTTGCCGCTCCACAGATACTGCATTACATCCACCACTTCCGATTCCTTGCCATCCTCCGTGAAGAGGCTGTACCAGGTAGGCGTGCGCTCCTGCTTCTGGCCCCACAAAAACACGTAGGTGCCCAGGCACTGCGTTTTGTCCTTGGCAATGGAGGCCTCGTAGCGGCTCTGGTACACGGCGGCTTTCTGGCTGCTGGTTTCCTCCACCGACGCTTTCCAGGGCGTGACGGGGCTTTCCCAATGGCCCGTCGGTCCCCACTCGGCTACCACGTAAGGGCCGGTCCAGCCCATGTCGCGCACCTGCCGCGGCAGGGCAGCCAGCCCGGCGTAGGTGTTGATGCCGAGAATATCGACGGCCGGGCACCTGGCCTTGATGTAGTTTACTTCCTTTTGGTTGAGGCCGGCCAACACAGTGCTGGTAGGATGGTTGGGGTCCACTTCGTGAATCATCTGGGCAATCTCCTGCACGGCATCCCAGACTTTCGGGTTGGTGTACTCCAGGTTCAGCTCATTGCCGATACCCCAGAATAAAACGGTCGGATTGTCTTTGTACTTCACCACCTCGGCGCGCAGCTTCCGAAGCTGCTCGGCCACGGCCTGGGGGTTGTTGTAGTCGAATCCGTGGCGCTCGGGGGTTACATACAAGCCCATCATCACGGTGAGGCCGTGTTTATTGGCGTCGGCCAGCACCTTGCCGGCATCGTTGGTAGCCCAGGTACGAATAGAGTTGCCCCCGCAAGCCTTGATGCGCTCCGGAAATTGCCCCCCACCGGCTCCCTTAATGAAGTAAGGTTGCCCGCCCCGTAGCAGCTCATAGCGGCCGTTCACTTGCTTGACTTCAACCTTAACGGGGCCAGTCTGGGCGCAGGCTACGGAGGTAAGTGCGAGCAGAGAAAGGCAGAGGAGGAGCTTCATAAGGTCTGGGGGCTTTTCGGGTGAAGCTAGCTGGATCCGGCCGCTATACAGCCTGTGCGGTTATTCACCAGCTGCTACAGCGGCTCGTCGTTGCTGGTATTGCTGGCGCCGGGGTCCGTGTCGCCGCCCATGTCGGACTGCGTACCGGCTGCGGTGGGGTCGGTGGGAGTTTCCGTCGCGGCTTCGCTTTCCGTGGTGGGCGTGGTATCCTCGGCGTCAGCTGTTGCGGGTGGCGCGGCCGTGGGGGCGCTATTGGGGCGGGGCTGGTTGGTAACGGTAGGGGCGTCGGCGCTCTGGGTATCGGCGGTGCCTTTCGTGGGTAGCGTATTATCAGCCGGATTAGTCTGCCTGGGGGGCGTTTTGGGGTCCATAGCGGTTGTGCCTAGAGGGTGAGAAAGGGCCGCTGAAGAGGCAGCAGCTGCTAGGCGGCTATACGGCGTAGCTGAACCGTTGGCTGTGCTACACTAGCGCTAGTTGGGAGCTGTTGACTTTGCTTTATTACTAGAAAATCAACCAGCGAAGAACACCAAGTAGAGCCCAACGAGAACGACTAGTACAACTAATACAGGGGTTACGTAGCGATTATCATTTACTGAGCCAGCCGACTTTGCAGGTGCGTTATGATTCGGGTTTTTCAAAAAAGCGCTTATGGCCTCAAGCACATTACTCATGTGTGTATTAGCATTTTCAACTTCGTGCGCTTCGTCGAATGAACCAACTTTGCGTCGTATTTCTATATGTATGTCTGTTTTGTCGGCAGTTAAGCTCTTTAAGGTTATATCGATGTATACACCAATTGAAAGTGTTTCTAAGGCACTGAACGTGTATATATTCATTACATCGTTGATAGTTCTTAGCGTGTATGCTTTATCAAAATAAGCTGGGAACTTTTGGACGGCTGATGCGACCTCGATTATACCAAAATTTACTACAACACTTTTTGTAAGATTTTCTACTGATGCCATGATTAGCTTATTTATTTTAGATAGAGTTTTTATAAAAATATTCGTAAAAATTTTAGTCACTAGTGCTCTCAACTAGCGCGAGTTTAGCGCAGCGTAACTCGTGCAGGTTTTGCTGTGGGGCGCAGCCTCACCCATCAGAACGATTTTGACTACTCAATAATGGTGCGGTCCCTAATTGCCGCTCACGCGGCAGTGAAGGTACAACCTCCACGCTAAGGTCAGTCACAAGTATGCTGCGCTAAACTCGCGCCAGTTGAGATGCAATTGGCTAACCTGTAGAAAATAGCTATTACTACAGTTTCTCAGGTTGCTGATGTAGCCCTGGGGGCTTTTAGAGAAATGTAGCCTGGGCTAACAACTAGTGGTTTTCCCTACATACTCAATGGGCGTGGTCGTAGCTGACGACGCGCGTTACTTTCCACTGACCGTCTTTTAGTCGCCAAACCATCATGTTTTTGAAGGTGCCGCAGTCGTCTTTGCCATTCTCGACGTGGCAGAATCGGTGCAGATGGGCATCTACCGCCCCGTAGCCCGGAATGGGATACACCTCCAGGCTGCCGGGCACCAGCTGCCGGTTCAGGCCGGTCGTTTTATTCTGTTCAAACAGACTCCGGAAGCCTTCCATCGTTTTGCGGAAATCGGCCAGGCCGCCTTTGTCGTGGTAGAATTCGAGGTCTTCAGCGAAGAAGGTTTGCAACTGCTCCGCGTCGTGGCGGTTGAAGGCCGCGAACATGGCGCTGTCGAGGCGGCCTATGGTGGTATACAAGTCCTTATCGGCGGGCGACTGCGTGGCGGCGGGTGGCGGCGCGGGTTTGCTCGTGGAGCAGGCTCCAGCTGCCAGGAGCAACGCTGTACCGAGCATTACTGCACCTATAGCCGGGCGAAAATTTGTGGTAAATAAGTGGTGGGCGCGTGATAGGTAGAAACGAACCTCCATAGAATAGTGGGGGGCTTTTTTACTACTACTATGCTTTGAAAAGCTGCTGCCTCTCTGCAAAGCAAGGCAGAACAAGCTAGCCTGAAATAGCAGGAGCTGTAAACAAAATGGGTTTGCCAGGCCAATTCGCAGTGTTTCCGGAGGCATCCATTAAGGTAAATGTCACGGAAAAATTCCTTCCTTTTTCCAAAGCAAATGCCCCGGCACACATGCCATGCCCAAGTGAGAGAATATTCTTGGTAGCAAACGGCAAATAGTAAGCAGTTGTCTTGCCGCTAGCTAAGTTCTTGACGGTCGCTTTTATCAAGCAATACGATTGGTCTTGCACTACGCCATAAAAATCAACGGCTACCTCTGGCCCGCACCCCATTTGTTCGTAGCGCTTCGCCATTTCTCGGGGCATAGCTTTCCACACAGGTGCTACGTTATCTACTCCGGCTACTACCGTGTAAACGATTCGGCTGCTATTGTGTGCAAGAATTATATTGCTGATGCCGTCTGCTTTTGCGCGTTCTCGGGCATCATAAATTATCAGCTCGTATTGTTTCCCTATTTTCAGCTTTTGTTTGGGCTTCAGAACGGCTTGCGTCAAGTGATATTCACCCACTAGTATCTGCTGCACTTCAAGAGGGACTAGCTGGGTTCCGGATAATAAAAAAGCTGTATGGGTAGTGCGGAGGCCTTTGATTATCACCTGGCTCTCGTCATAGCCATCAATCACAAAGACCGCGCTTTGCTGAATTGTCTTGCCAAGAGGCCAGCATGTGATTCGACTCGAATAACATTTAGCGTGAGTCGTGAAGGCTGCCAGAACCAATAGAAGCAAGACTGTTAGGGCTTTCATGCTAGAGAATAGTAAATGACTGGAATAAAGATGTTTAGCCGAGGTATTTTAAGGTGTACTACTGTTTCGGGTTTAGCCAATTTTCAGGGGCGGGCCCACTACTTTCATCTCGTTAGCAGCAAATATTTTGGCAATTTCCTGGGGCGTAGGCTCCGTTTTTAAAGCCGCCAACGTCATAAAAAACTCTTCCAGTTTTCCAGCGGGCTGAAATGTCACCACCATGCGGCCGGTTGCGCTCACCTGGGTCCAGGCATGGGGAACCTGCCGGGGCAGGAAGATGCTTTCGCCCGTTTTAAGCGAGTATTTATCTTCTCCTACCTGGAAGTAATATTCGCCGTCCAGCACATAAAACACCTCGTCCTGCTTGAAGTGCACATGCAGAGGCGTACCTCGGCCGGGCGAGAGGCTGGTCTGCTCAAAAATGGCTAAGCCGCCGTTGGTGTCTTTGCCCGATACCTTGAGGTCCAGAATGTTGGAGTTGACGCCCAGCAGCTGCATGTGGCCGTGAAGTCGACCTTCGCCGGCGCTTACCTTAAAGCCTTTGCCTATTGGGTCGGAAACGAGCTGTATTTGCCCCCCAGCTACGAATGGCAGGCCGGCCAGCGATGTTTGAATAAAGCGTCTGCGCTCCATAGCGAGTAGGGTTGAAAGATAGTGCGGTCTGGTTTGCCTGCAAGCAGCCTAGCCGCTAACTGACACTGCCATGCGGGCTGGTGATTTCACTATACCGCTCTAGCTGTCAGTTGAATATACCATATTTATTATTTAGAACACTGATTATCTGAGTTGCCCGGCAGTTCTGGCGAAGCGGCTTACTTTATTGCTCAGAACTCTAAGTGTCTGACTGGCCTTAAGGCAATGATAGGCTAAGGAATTGCTCTATAAACACGCTGGATGCGCCAGGAAATGCGTATAGCTCAAAGGCAAGCGCCCGTACTCAATGCCGGACGATGCCAATAGATGTCAGGCTTAATTATTCGGAAAGCAGAGCAGTATGGAAACAGAGCAGATAAACACCAGCACAAGGCTCACCTACGAAGCAGCGCCGATCATGGGTGGGCTGTACGGCGATGGTATCATTGGGCTCAAAAGTGCCTTCACTCGTAAATGGGCGCAGCAGCTCGGCGAAGATATTGCCGTGCTGTACGAAGCGGCCCTGAAGCGCCCCGGTGGTGCGCTGGGCCGCGGCCCCAAACGCCACTACGTCGAGATCCACCCCGAAGACATTCGCGGCTTCGTGGAGCTGGCCACTCATCCTTGGGTAATAGCGGTTTGTGAGGCCGTGCTCGGACCAGAATACAAAATCGTGGAAATCGGCTTCGACGTGCCCAATCCTGGGGCCATGAACCAGCCCTGGCACCGCGACTTTCCCGCCCCCGACGACACGATTATCGGCCGCCGCCTTAATTCACTGGCCTTCAACCTCACCACCGTGGATGTGACCGAGGATATGGGCCCTTTCGAAATTGCTCCCGGCACCCAGTGGGATTTGCCCCTTGGTTTTGAGCACGATATGTTTCCGCCTAAAGCCAATAGCCCCCGCTATGAGCAGCGCGCCCAGCGCAAATATCCGCAGATGGGCGACATATCGGCTCGCTCGGCCCTCACCATGCACCGCGGCACGGCCAACTATTCCACCAAGTCGCGCCCCGCGCTGGTGCTCGGTGTAGATGCTCCCACCGCCAACAACGCCGAGCGCCACGACCTGCAAATAACCCATGCCTTCTACGCTACCCTCCCCGAAACCCTTAAGCAGCACCTAACCTGCCGCTTGGTCGATGAGCTGGAATCCATCGTGCAAGGCCACACGATTGAAGGGTTGATGATGGGTGAGGCGTAAAGGGGCGCGCTTTTATTCTAAGCCAGAAATTCTATAGCCTAGAAAGCTAGTTCCCCTCCTCCGCTGAATTTCGCACATCAAGCATTGGCATGAAGCAGTATGGGCTAGGGGTGGTTGGCGACCGTTGTTTTTCTCAACTGGTAAGTTACGCAGACGCAGATGCCAGGCCCAAAACACGTCCACAATGCATTGCGAAACAGCTTCTAAAGGAAGTCAACAGCTCAGGTTCTGAACAGATACCTAATTGAAGCCGTACGTTTCATCTCCCCGTCCTGAAGAAGCAATGTCGCTTACCTACCATCAAGCTTTAAGGCTTGCTGTCTTGTTGCTATCCAGTCTACTAGCAAACCCGGCGTGGGGGCAGTCAGCCGAGCGCATCGTGGACCGCAATTCTATTGGTTGGCTTACGTATAATGGCGACCACCAAATAGGCGCAAACTGGGCTGTGCACACCGAGCTGCAATGGCGTCGCACGCGCCTCGGTCTGGGCCGGCAGCAGCTGCTTTCGCGTCTGGGCCTGGTGTACACCCTGACCGAGCAGGTGACGTTTTCGGGTGGTTACACCCAGCTGACCACCTTTCCCTACGGTGGCTACCCGACGGCTAGCCTGGGGGAGGCCACCCCCGAGAATCGAGCTTACGAAGATGTGACGCTGGCCAGCAACTACGGCCGGCTCCAGCTCTCGCACCGGTTCCGGCTGGAGCAGCGCTGGCTGGGGCAGCTGGCCGAAAGCAACCCGAAACGGGTTGCCAGCTGGCAATACCAGAACCGCGCCCGCTACCAGGTAGCCGGCGAAATACCGCTGCAAGGTTCCAGCCTCGACGACGGCGAATTCTACTTCACCTTTTTTGACGAAGTGTTTATCGGTTTCGGCTCGAACGTGGGCCGGAATGTGTTCAATCAAAATCGTGTTTCCGGCGGCCTGGGCTATCAGTTCCGCGACAACTGGAGGCTGGAGCTGAACTACTTAAATCAGTGGACTCAACACGCCGAGCCAGCTCCCGATACCCAGCAGTCGGTGTTTGAGAACAACAACGGCTTTCGCCTAGACGTGGTTTATGACCTTGATTTTACGCGGCCTGAGTAGGCAGATGTGCTTCATCAGAAGGTGATCTGTCTGGGGGGCTTTTTGGGTGAGCGTACGCAGCAAGCGGCGGGCTTTTGTGCCATCTGATTCAGACAAATGAACTGACTGCATCGGCCGGCCAGATAGCTGCCTTTATGAGTAGCTGGCCCTTGGCAGCAGATGCAATAAGCTCAACATTAGAGGCATCCATTGCGAATTGCTTGGTATATTTTACCAACCATACTGCTGGTATTTGCGTTTATTTCACTCCCGACAATGGTAGTGCGTGTAAAATATGTATTCGTAATACTTAGCGGCGGTTTGCTGCTGACGGCCTGCTTCGCCCGCGATAGGCGCAAGGTTAATTTAACGCAACACAACTCTAAACCTGCTTTTATGAACGATACCTCAACAACCGATAATTCTCAGCAGCAGTCGACAGACAGCTCCGAGTCTACCGCTTTGTCTCAGGCTACCGCGTCACAGGACCAATCCACTGAAACCAACCCACTGAAAAAGTATCAGGACCTGGTCAATTCGCCCACCACTCCCGATGGCCACAAAGTAGTGGCCGCCGTGGCCGCAGCCAGCACCGTGACGGTAGCTGCGGTAGCCAACTGGCTAATGAATAGGAAAAAGTAAAAAGCAAGGCACGCGTGATAAGTCGTGCCTTAACGCACGAAAAAGCCCCAGCAACCGCTGGGGCTTTTTGTGTAAATAACCCGCCGCGAAACAAGCTCGGCAACCACGTTTCTTACTGAGACAAGTGAACAGCGGGCCGGGCGAACTCGGCCGGCTCGCGGTCCAGGGCTTGAATCTTAGCTTTATATGCCGGAGGCAACAGCGCAGCTTTCACCCACTGGCTTAGAGACAAATGCTGAGTCTGACGGTACACCGAAACGACCGGCCGCAGCCACGACTTAGTGCCCAAATGGAGCAAGTCGCGCACGGTAGCCGGCACTACTAAGCGTTGGGCTTGTAGTAACAGCCAGTACCGTATCGGCCCCAGATGCTTGCGATACTGCCGGTACAGATCGTTGGTGAAGCGGCTGTGCTCGAGGTTGGAAGACAAATGCTCCTGCCGCACTACCAGCCAATCGGGGTAGGTGGGGGGCAAATTGGGGATGCCCATGCGCTGACCAACACGCGTAAATACGGTGAAGACCTCTTCTTTTTCGGAGGTGCTCATGGGGCGTTCCAACAGCTCAAACGAACGGACGGAATAGTCGATAAGCAGGAACAGCACATCGCGGTAGGCCCAGTCGGGAATGGCCATGCCGCGCTTCACTTCCACGGCCGCGTGGATGGCGGCAATGGTATCAATAGCTCGTTCGGCGGCGGGCTGGGGGGCAAATACGATTTGGCGGGCGTATTCTACGGTAGAGAATAAGCGCGCCAGCGGGTCGGCGGGCAGGCGGCCGGTAAAGTAAAGCCAGTCCACGGCTTTGTTCAGCGCAAACTCCGCCGCCGCACCGGCAAAAATGAAGAGCACCGTGTCCGCCTTGCCCCAGATGGTGCGCACCACAGAATGCTTCGGCACAAAATATTCCATATAGCAAGAACTGGAAAATCGAGTAAATAGCTCCTGCTTGAAGTTGATAGCTAACCGAAATGAGCCTTCGTAATGATGCCTGATCTGTCATGCTGCGCTCGGCAGGGCAGAATCTCAGGAAACTGCCCGGCAAGTTACTAATGCACCGGCTCCGCCATGTGCCCGGCAGATACTTCTACCTGCTCGGCAATCTGCTTGCGGCCCATTAGCAAAAGCACCAGCGCCAGCACCGACGTAACGGCCATAATAGCCACCATGGGCACCGCCGTGCCATTGCTGAAAATGCTGACCGCCATAGAGGCCAGAGCGCCCATAGCCATCCGAATAGCACCCATGAGGGCGGAGGCGCTGCCGGCATTTCGGGAAAAAGGAGCCAGGGAAAGCGCGGCCGTATTGGGGCTGCTAAAGCCGAGGCAGCACAAAAAGACAAACAGCATCGCAATAGTCCCGTAGAGGCCAATCCAGCCGCCGCTGATTAGCACCAGAAAAACCACGCCGGTTAGTACCTGACAGATGAGGGCAGCATGTACCAGTTGTTCATTTTGGTAGTAGCGTAGCATGTAGCTATTTACTTGACTGGCGCCAATCAGTCCGATGGACAGGAAGGCAAAAATCCACCCGTACACTTGGCCATCTACCCCAAAAATCTCCATGAATACCAGCGGTGAGCCCGCCACATAAGCGAAGAGCCCACAGAACGACATGGCGCCGGTAAACGTGTAGGTGTAAAACTGCGGCTCCCGTAGCACCGACCAGAAATTGGTCAGGATAGGCTTGGGCTTCAACGACATAGTCACATCCGGCTTGTAGGTTTCGGGCAGCCAGAGAAAGGTGGCAACCAACAGCAACAAGCCCATTGCCCCAAGCACAATAAACACGCCGTGCCAGCCGAAAGCCGCCGTTACGTAGCTGCCAGCGGTGGGCGCAATCATGGGTGAAAGGCCAATTACCAGCATAATCAGGGCAAAGACCTTGGCGCTGTCTTTCACCGGGAACAGGTCGCGTATCATAGCCACGGAGGCAACGCCCGCCGCACAGCTGCCGATGGCCTGTATTAGCCGCAAGAAAATGAGACCGTCGATAGTCTGAATCATGGCGCAGCCGATGGAGGCCAGCACGTACACGGCCAGTCCAACATACAGCGGTTTTTTGCGGCCAAAGCGGTCGAGCAGGGGCCCGTACAAAAGCTGGCCCGCTGAGATACCCACAAAGAAGCTGGATAAGGACAAGGTCACGCGGGCGGCCGTCGTGTTCAGGTCTTCGGCAATGGCCGGAAAGCCCGGCAGGTACATATCGATGGAAAACGGGCCGAGCGCCGAAAGGCTACCCAGAATCAGAATCAGAAAAAAATACTGCTGCTTAGACATAAATGCTACTGGGGGGCTTTTTTGACCCCTATAATTTCACTGAGGAGATGTGCGTGTGTTTGATGGCCAGACTAACTTGGCAGAAGCACCAAACTGCCCCCGGCCGATAAGCCGATAAATGGATACGAGAGAACCAAGTGAAAGGCTAGGAGTTCGGGAAGGAATAAGATGAGGCAACGGCCATGAAGACCAGATAATTCACTAAGCGAAATATTTTAATTCTTATCGGAAGAATGGCCGTAGCTGATGAAGCTTAACAGAAACATCATCCCAATCTACTTGCCACAAGCCCGATGCTCCGCTGGATAGACATACTCAAATTTGCCAAATACAGCAACCCCGAGCCGCCCAGAAGACTGGAGCAGTCGGAGGCGGCGTGGCAGGCCCAGCTGACGCCCACGCAGTTTGAGGTAATGCGGCAGAAAGGCACTGAGCCGCCGTATCGCAACGCTTACTGCCGCTCCTACGAGCCGGGCGTGTACGCCTGCATCGGCTGCGGCAGCCGGTTATTCAGCTCCACCGAGAAGTACCATGCCATATCCGGCTGGCCCAGTTTCACGCAGCCCCTTGCCAAAAACGCCATCAAATATGCCTTTGATAATAGCCACAACATGCAGCGCCTGGAGGCACTCTGCAACGTCTGCGACGCTCACCTCGGCCACGTTTTTCCCGATGGACCCGAGCCGAGCGGGCTGCGCTACTGCATGAACTCAGCAAGCTTACTTCGGACCGAATCGTAAGACTGGGGGCAAATTTCGACCTAACGCCGGGAGCGGTAATCAGCAATGATGCCTTCGCAGATCCAGTTGGCTAAAGCCTGCCGGTTATCAGGAATGACGAAGCGGCGCTGGTCTTTGTCGTTGCGAATGTTGCCCAGTTCCATAAAAACGGTCGGTGCGAGGCTATTGCGCACCACGTATAGCGAATTGCGCGTCGACACATTGCCGGAGTAGGGCCGGTTGGGCTGGGCGCGGCGGTAGCGGTTGGTAAAGGTTTGGTGAATGCGCTGGGCTAACTGCTTGCCGGCCGCACTGTTGGAGTTGTGGTAGAAAAATACGTCGATGTTCTGGCCAGCGCTACGACTGTCCACGTGCAGAGTCAGCAGGCGCTGGTAAGCGCCCTTGTGCCGGGCGTGCAGCTTATTTACGGCATTGATGCCTTGGCGCAGCCGGGCCAGCTGGTTGAGCGGAATGGTCTGGCGAGGGTATGTCACTTCATCGTAATCGACCTTGAGCACAGCCTGGTCGCGGATGCCATCGTTGGGGTCCTGGATAATCATATACACCTGAGCGCCATGCTCCATCAGGACCCTGGCCAGCCGCAGCGTCACGTCGTAGGCATACTCATCTTCGGCCAGCGCATTGCCGCCATACTGCCCAATAGCCCCCGGATCGGGCCCACCGTGGCCAGCCGATACGTACAGCACCGCCCCCCGCAGCTGTTGGTCGCGCACGGCAATATTGGCGTACCCGTTGCCGAACAGCTCCGCCCGCGAAATGAGCGCCGAGGTTGCTCGGGTAGAAGCCGGGGCACTGGCCGTCTTAGTGCTTGAACTGGCAGAAGCGGGAGGTAGCCGGTATTTTTTGCCGGCAATCAGCCCCTGGCTTTTGCTCAGGTTTGCTCGGTTCAACGCCAGAAAAGCGCGCAAATGCGTGGCCGGATTCAGGCCATACCGCCGCAATAAAGTGTGGGTGCCGTCGCCGGCTCGGGCCGTGACTTGGCGGTAGGTGCCTTGGCTAAAAGCCAAAACGGAAGCCAAAAGCAGTACTAGGAGAAGAGAAAGCGCACGCAAAAGTAACGGCCGGTAAGTGGGGAGAAAGTTGTGTTCTACGATACGAGCGTAAAAGTAGTACCAATGAGTAGATGGCCATAGCAACGCAATAGTTAGCGTCTTCTTCGTGCTGATGTTGTTTATCGTGTCATCCTGAGCAGCGCGAAGGACCTTATCACGCCTGAACGACTCGTTGGGTTGCTACTAGTTCAAGTGGCAGAAGGTCCTTCGTGCCGGACGCCAGATTAAGGATGGCAGACTGATACTATTCAATGACGAGGCGCCAAATGTGGCACCTCTACGGTTGCGCAGGAATTGCAAAGCTGATATAATAGATTCATAACCAAGCATCAGTAAAGTTCTGGAGGTAGCTGCCCGTATAATACGGAGCCAGATACGTACTGGAAGACTGATTAATTCGCTGTTCAACTCTGCGCTCTTCCTGCATGCCCAAGTCCACTTCCCAACCTGCTTCAACAGTCTTTACCGGTTTCGTACACGTACGCGGAGCCCGCGAACACAACCTCAAAAACGTAAACCTGGAAATACCGCGCGATGCGCTGGTCGTATTTACTGGCGTATCAGGTTCAGGCAAGTCGAGTCTGGCATTCGGGACGCTCTACGCGGAGGCGCAGCGGCGCTATCTGGAGTCGGTGTCGCCGTACGCGCGGCGGCTTTTTCACCAGATGGCGGTGCCCGAAGTAGATGCTATTGAAGGCCTACCGCCGGCCGTGGCCTTGCAACAGCAGCGCGGCACGCCCACCACGCGCTCCTCGGTAGGCAGCGTCACGACGCTCTCGAACCTCGTGCGCATGCTGTACTCGCGGGCCGGCGACTACCCGGCCGGGCAAGGAATTATCTACGCCGAGGCGTTTTCGCCTAATACCCCGGAAGGCGCTTGCCCCACTTGCCACGGCCTGGGGCGCATTTATGAAGTGACTGAGCGCTCCCTGGTGCCCGACGACTCGCTTACCATCCGGGAGCGGGCCATTGCCGCCTGGCCCCAGGCGTGGGGCGGGCAAAATCAGCGCGATATTCTCGTCACGCTCGGCTACGACGTGGATCGGCCCTGGCGCGAGCTGCCCCAAAAGGACCGCGACTGGATTCTGTTTACCGATGATCAGCCGGTAGTGCCGGTGTATCCTGGGTACTCACCCGCCGAAACCCAGCGCGCCCTGAAGCGGCGGGAGCCGCCAAACTATATGGGCACGTTTAGCAGCGCCAAGCGCCATGTGCTGCACACCTTCGCCAACACCCAGAGCCCGCTGATGAAAAAGCGGGCTTTGCAGTACATGCTCAGCACCGAATGCCCGCTCTGCCACGGCAAGCGTCTGCGGCCGGAGTCGCTATCGGTGAAGTTTGCAGGGCTGGATATTGCTGAACTTTCGCATCTGCCCCTGAAGCGCGTGGCTACCCTGCTGCGACCTTACGCCGACGGCACGCACACCGGCCGCAAAAAGCACGACGCCGCCCACCCGGAGCAGGTTATCGTGGCTCAGCGTATTGCCGCCGATTTGGTTGCGCGTCTGGCGGTGCTGCTCGATCTGGGGCTGGGTTACCTGTCGCTGGAGCGCAGCACTCCTACCTTATCGCCGGGGGAATTGCAACGCCTGCGACTGGCTACTCAGCTGTATTCAAACTTGTTCGGAGTAGTTTACGTGCTGGACGAACCATCCGCTGGCCTGCACCCTTCCGATACAGAAGCCTTGCTGGCCGCGCTGGCGAGCTTAAAACAGAGTGGCAATTCGTTGTTCGTGGTCGAGCATAATCTGGACGTCATCCGGCAGGCCGATTGGCTCGTGGATGTGGGGCCGGCGGCCGGCGAGCAGGGCGGCGAAGTGCTTTACAGCGGGGTGCCGGCCGGGCTTGCCGAAGTGCCGGCTTCTCAGACGCGCCGTTATCTGTTTGGCCAGGAAATGCCCCCCACGCGACCTCCCCGCACGCCCAGCGGCTGGCTACGGCTGACGGGCGTCACGCGCAACAACCTGAACGAGCTCGAAGTAGCTTTTCCCCTGGGCGTGCTCACTACCGTTACCGGTGTGTCAGGTTCGGGTAAGTCGAGCTTAGTAAGTCAGGTGTTGGTGGAGCTGGTCGCCGAACATTTGGGCCAGACTATTGAGGCCGAGGAAGAAGCCGAAGGTGACGAGCTGGAGCGCGCCGCGCCCATCGCGACTGGGGGGCAAATTGTGAGCGGCATGGAACATATTAAGCGCTTGGTTCGCGTCGATCAGAAGCCGATTGGCCGCACGCCCCGCTCCAATATGGCTACCTACACGGGCCTGTTTGACCACGTGCGCAAGCTGTTTGCCGCCACCAAAATGGCCAAAGCGCGTCGCTACGATGCCGGCCGGTTTTCCTTCAACGTAGCCAAAGGGCGCTGCGAGAACTGCCAGGGCGAGGGCTTCGTGATGGTGGAGCTGCTGTTTTTGCCCAGCGTGTATGCGCCCTGCCCCGTTTGCCACGGCGCCCGCTACAACGCCAAAACATTGGAGGTCAAGTATCAGGATAAGAACATAGCTGAGGTGTTGGGCATGACCGTGGACGCGGCTTGGGAGTTCTTCGCCGCCGAGCCATCGGTACACCGCGCCCTCACCGTCCTTCGCGAAGTGGGCTTGGGCTACCTGCGCCTGGGTCAACCCGCCACGGAGCTATCCGGCGGCGAGGCTCAGCGCATTAAGCTCGCTACCGAGCTCCAACGCACGCAGCGCGGCAACTCCCTCTACATTCTCGACGAGCCCACCACCGGCCTACACCCCTCCGACGTGGAAAAGCTCATGGCCCAGCTCGACGGACTGGTAGAAGCCGGCAACACCGTCATCGTAGTAGAGCACGACATGCGCGTAGTAGCCGGCAGCGACTGGGTGATTGATATGGGCCCCGGCGCCGGCGACGAAGGCGGCCAGGTAGTAGCCGCCGATTCGCCCGCCAAAGTAGCCAGGATAAAAGCGAGCCGCACGGCCCCGTACTTGGCGCGGTTTCTTGGTGGTGGGTAGTAAGGAACTCAACACTAGACGGTCATGCTGACGTTGAACGTCATGCTGAGGAACGAAGCATCTCGCGTGCAGCCGTCTGATTACTACTCGGATTAAACACGCGAGATGCTTCGTTCCTCAGCATGACCACCTTTCTTAATGCAACGACGCGAGCGAGATGCTTCGATTCCCCAGCATGACAACCTAGTAAGTAAGCTTATTTGAAATATACTCCCCGCATTATGCGTCCTTTGCGGGCCTTCATTCTTCCGTTTCGTGTGCCTATGCCGGCTGATTTTTCTTTGAGAACCGTTGATGTAACGCGCTATGTGACGCCCCTGCGCGAGGGCGGCTCCCTGCCAGCCTTGGCGGAGGCCGATGATGGGTTTCTGTACGTGCTGAAATTCAGAGGAGCAGGGCAGGGAATCAAAGCTTTGATTGCTGAGCTCATCGTCGGCGAGCTGGCGCGGGTGCTGGGCCTGCGCGTGCCGGAGTTGGTTTTTTGCCGGCTCGACGAAGCCTTCGGACGCACCGAGCCCGATGAGGAAATTCAGGATTTGCTGCGGGCCAGCACCGGCGTTAATCTGGGCCTGCATTACTTGTCCGGGGCCAGCACCTTCGACCCTTTGGTTACTTCCATCGACCCGCATTTGGCGTCGCAGATTGTGTGGCTGGACTCACTGACGCTGAACGTAGACCGTACCGCCCGCAACACTAACCTGCTGATGTGGCATAAGGAGTTGTGGCTGATTGATCATGGCGCGGCCCTGTATGTGCACCACGCTGGCCCCGGCTGGGCTCAACCGGAGCGCCAACGTTCCTTTACGCAGGTAAAAGATCATGTACTACTGCCTAAGGCTGCTGAGCTGGAAGCCGTAAACACCGAAAGTCGGGCGCTGCTTTCAGGCGATGTTATTAGAGGAATCGTGGAGCTGGTGCCCGACGAATGGTTATTAGAAGCTTTTCCGGCAGATACCACGGCCCAAGAGCAGCGGGCTGCTTATGTGAAGTTTTTGGAAGCCCGCCTCGCCGCATCAGATACTTTTGTTCAGGAAGCGCAACATGCCCGACAAGCACTTATTTGAGTACGCCGTTCTGCGCGTAGTGCCGCGCGTGGAGCGAGAGGAATTTCTCAACGTCGGCGTTATTGTGTACTGCCGCGCACAGGGCTTTTTACAAACGCAGTTTGAGCTGCCCGAAGCCCGGCTGCACGCTTTTGCCGGCGACCAGCTGGATATGCAGGAGCTAACCGACCGTCTGCGGGCATTTGAGCGTATTTGCCGGGGCCGCGCCGAAGGTGGTCCCATTGGCCAATTGCCTATTGCTGAGCGGTTTCGTTGGCTTACGGCCACCCGCAGCACCGTGGTTCAAACCTCACCCGTGCACCCTGGCCTGTGCGAAGATGCTGCTGCCACACTGGCGCGGCTGCACGCTCAGCTTGTGCAGTAAAGCCACTGCTTATTTTAGTCATCCTGGCCACGCTGCCTGGGTAAATGAGCGGCGTGGAAGTCAAAAAAGCCCCCCAGCCATTGTGCAATGGCTGGGGGGCTTTTTCCGCGTTCTACAAGGAGTGAGGCAGTCAGGTAATCTTTGACAAACTTTGGCCGGAGCCTTCTCGTCCTACCTTTGCCGCATGCATACGCTTAATCAACTGCGCACCGGAAAGCTAACCGGCGCGAAACGCCTCGATTTATCTGAAGGCCTAACCGAGTTTCCCACCGAGATTTTTGAGCTGGCCGATACGCTCGAAATACTCAATCTTTCGGGCAATAACTTATCAAGCCTGCCCGACGACCTGGGGCGGCTGCACAAGCTGCGCATTCTGTTCTGCTCAGATAACCTGTTTACCAGCGTACCCGAGGTATTGGGTCAATGCCCTGAGTTGAGCATGGTCGGGTTCAAGGCAAACCAGATTCACACGTTGCCGGCGGCGGCGCTTACACCAGCTTTGCGTTGGCTTATCCTCACGGACAACCAGCTCCGCGAGCTACCGACCGGGCTTGGGGCCTGCACGTTTCTGCAAAAGCTCATGTTGGCCGGCAATCAGCTCACAGAGTTGCCCGAAAGCATGGCCGCGTGCACTCGGCTGGAGCTGGTACGTATTGCAGCGAATCGGTTTAGGGAGTTGCCTCAGTGGCTTTTATCCCTGCCGCGGCTGTCATGGCTGGCGTATGCGGGCAATCCTTTCAGTGAGGAAGCCGAACAGGCGGCCGTGGCCCAGCACCCCATTGCTACCATCGACTGGGATGCTCTAACCTTGCAGCACAGGTTAGGCGAGGGGGCATCCGGCGTTATTTATCAGGCACAATGGCACCAGCAGGCTAGCTCGCCATCAGGCGTGGCCGTGAAGCTGTTCAAAGGAGCCGTGACCAGCGACGGCTTGCCCCACAGCGAAATGGCCGCCTGCATCAGCGCCGGCTCGCACCCCAACTTAGTGGCGGTGGAGGGCAAAGTCGGCGGGCATCCTGAGGGCACGGAAGGTCTGGTGCTGGAGTTGATAGATCCGGCGTTTCGCAACCTCGCTGGCCCGCCCAGCTTTGCTTCCTGCACCCGCGATGTTTACGAACCTGAAACCGTTTTCAGTGTGCAAGCCGCGCTACAGATTGCCCACGGTATTGCCGCCGCCGCCGAACACCTGCACGAGCGCGGCATCATGCACGGCGACTTATACGCCCACAATATTCTGACCACGGAAGCTGGCGCCAGCCTGCTCAGTGACTTCGGCGCCGCTTGCTTTTTCGACCGCGAAGACCTTGAAACCGCTCATGCTTTGCAACGCCTGGAAGTGCGGGCCTTTGGGTGTCTATTAGAAGAATTAGTGGACCGCTGCCAAAGCTCTTTGAGCGTATCAGACTCGGTTCTAGAAACGCTGAAGGACTTGCAACATCAGTGCGCGCAACCTACTGTTTCGGCCAGGCCGTTGTTTGCTGAAATTCGACAGACTTTGGCAGATATATCATAGCGTAATTTGGCATAGAGCCTACGTAATAAGGGCTGTTGCTATAACGTTGCGTAGCCCAGCCCAAAAACAATAAAGCCTCAGCTGCTGGTGCGGTTGAGGCTTTATTGAATTGAGAATTTGAAGGGGCTAGCCCAGTAGAGACGCAACATCTGGCGTCTTATCGTTGAACGGCAGGTGCTGAATACTACTAAACAACAGCAGCAACCGAAGGTCAGCGAAGCTAACGACAAGACGCCAGATGTTGCGTCTCTACTGGGCTAGTTAATTAGCTTTTCTTCTTGCTGGGGGCCTTTTTCTCTGTGGTTTTGCTGGCTTTGGCCTCCGTCACCGGGAAGCCACGCTCGCGCATCAACGCTTCCGTTTTTGGGTCGCGGCCACGGAAGGATCGGTAGGCTTCGGCGGGATCTACGGTATTGCCCACGGAGAAAATCTGTTTTGTCAGGCGCTGGCCTACGGCTTTGTCGTAAGGACCGCCAGCCTCGGTGAAGGCACCGTAAGCATCAGCCGCAATTACCACCGACCAGAGGTAGCTGTAGTAGCCAGCCGAGTAGCCATCAGATGAGAAAACGTGCGAGAATTGGGGCGTGCGGTGACGCATTACAATTTCGCTCGGCATACCTAGCTGCGCCAGGGTTTCACGCTCAAACTTGTCCGGGTCAATCTTCTGGTCGCCGGCCAGGTGCAGCTTCATATCAATAAGAGCACTGGCCAGAAACTCGGTAGTTTCGAAGCCCTGATTAAACGTGGCGGCCTTTTCAATACGGTCAACCAATGCCTGCGGAATCGGCTTACCGGTCTGATAATGCACGGCAAAGCGCTGGAGTACTTGCGGCGTAGACAGCCAATTTTCGAGTACCTGCGACGGAAACTCGACGTAGTCGCGCACCACGCTCGTGCCGGATAGGGTAGGATAGGTCACGTTGGACGAGAGGCCATGCAAAGCGTGACCAAACTCGTGAAAGAGAGTAGTAGCGTCGGTCCAGGAAATCAGGGTTGGCGCACCGTCTTTACCCTTCACAAAGTTGGAGTTATTCGAAACAATCGTGGTGACGGGCTTGCCGTCCATGCGCTCCTGTTTGCGGTAAGCATTCATCCAGGCACCGGAACGCTTGCCGGGGCGCGCATACGGGTCGAAGTACCAGAGGCCCACATTCTTACCGGACGTTTTATCCTTCACTTCCCACACCTTCACGTCGGGGTGGTACACGGGCACATTGGTGACGGGACTGAAAGTGAAGTTGAACAGTTCGCCGGCCACCCAAAACATCCCTTCGCGCATCTTGTCGAGCTGCAAATACTGCTTCACCTCGTTTTGGTCGAGGTCGTAGCGGTCTTTGCGCACTTTCTCGGCGTAGTAGCGGTAGTCCCAGGGCTCAATCTTGAAGGTAGCACCTTCCTTTTTGGCCAAAGCCTGCATATCGGCCACTTCCTCTTTCACGCGCGCCACGGCCGGGGTCCACACTTCTTCCATCAGCGCCATCGCCTTTTCGGGCGTCTTAGCCATGGTATTATCGAGGCGCAGATGGGCGTGGGTGGCGTAGCCCAATAGCTTGGCCCGCTCGGCGCGCAGCTGCAGAATCTGGGTAATGAGGGCGTTGTTGTCGTGGGCGCCGCCGTTGTCGCCGCGGTTCACAAACATGCGCCAGGCTTTCTCGCGCAGCTTGCGCTGGTCGGAATACGTTAGGAACGGGTCAATGGAAGAGCGCGTATTCGTAATCACGCCAGCGGCCGACAGCTTGCGGTCAGCGGCGGCCTTGGCCGCGTCTTCACGTAGGGAGGTGGGCAAACCACCGAGGTCAGCGGGCGTTTTGAGCACCAGTACCGAGTCCGTCTCATCGGCTAGTACATTCTGGCTGAAGCGCGTGAAATGCCCGGCTAGCTCCTGGTTAATGGCTGATAAGCGCGTCTTAGCTTTCGCATCAAGCTTAGCACCGGCGCGCACGAAGTTATTGTAGTAGACAAACGCCAGGCGCTGCTGCTCAGGCGTCAGCTTCTTTTTGTCAGGCGAATTATATACCGCCTCAATGCGGCGGAAAAGCGGCTCGTTCTGGGTGATCTGGTCGGAGAAGGCGGCCATTTTGGGGGCCATTTCCCGCTCCACCAACTGCACCTCCGGGCTGCTCATAGTCCCAGTCCAGACGCCGTATACGGTCCGCACCTGGTCAAGTGCCTGGCCGGCCTGCTCTAGCGCGGTAATGGTATTCTCGAAATTAGGAGCCTGCGAGTTGCTGGCAATGGCCTGAATTTCTTTGAGGTTTTCGGCCATGGCAGCTTCGAGGGCCGGCTTGAATTGGGCTACTTCCACCTTGTCGAAGGCCGGTACGCCACCGTAAGGACCAGCCCAGGGAGCTAGCACAGCGTTGTTTTCGGGGCGGGTGGCCGTAGCGGTGAAGGTGGGGGCCGTCGTTTGGGCGAAGCTAGGAGTTGAATTCACAGAGGCAGCAAAACTGAAGGTGACAAGCGTGTTTGCTAGTAAAAGTCTACCAGGAGAAAAGAGTGGTTTGGGCATGAGTTGGAAGGTAGTGGATAAGTCAGTTTGAGCCTGAAAGGTAACAAGGAGCGCTTCGGTTCCTTTTCGCCGGACGTAGTTTGCTTATCACCTGAAAGCTGCATTGTGCCCTGCTGCTATTTATTATTAGAACGGTGTAGAGACGCAATATTTTGCGTCTTGTCGTTGCTGAGGTTGTTATTTCTGAACGGCGCGGCCTTGGTCGTTCAACGATGAGACGCAAAATATTGCGTCTCTATAGGGGAACACCACTTCGATTTACACCACCATAAAAATATTTTTCTGCCCCACCTGTAACCTTGCTGAAATCGCGCAGTTACCAGCGCCGAACACGGTTACTATCCCGGCCGATTGTTGCGCTTGCAAAAATATTTTCTTCCGGCTGTAACGTTTAGACTTAACTCTGGTAATCGCCTCGTTCAACACTCTGGCTCTCGTTTTCAGTACCCCGCCAGCTTATCCTTTAGGCAGCAAATTTCTGTTAGAAGCAGACTGTTTTATTAGCTGATTCCGGCCGCATCACGCGGCTGTCAACCTTTCTATTTCAACCGCTTTTAGCGCTGCTTTTTTGCTGCTGCCAGCCACTAGTACGCCCAGATTTTCGGGCGCTGTTCTGCCGCTATTTCCACCTCACCAGCTACCCTTTCTTTCCTAATTCCACTGCGCCATGTCTTTCAATTTTACGCTACGTTTTTATCTTCTGCTGGTTGGATTAGGGACTGGGGGGCATTTTGCCGTAGCCCAGACGCCTGTCGTTTCTAAGGCGTCGGCCACGGCCGCCCCCAAGCGCCAGCTCCAGGCCCTGCGCATCACCGAGCCGATTAAGCTCGACGGCGAGCTGAATGAAGCCATGTGGCAGCAGGCCCCCATCGCCACCGACTTTATCCAGCAGCGGCCTAACCCCGGCGTGCCCGAAAAGCAGAAAACCGAAGTGCGCGTGCTCTACGACGACGCCAACCTCTACATCGGCGCCATCATGCACGACATCAGCCCCGACTCTATTCTGCGCGAAATGACCCAGCGCGACCAGTTTGGCAACACCGATCTGTTCTCGATTTTTCTGGATACCTATCACGACAAGCTCAACGGCTACAACTTCACCGTAACCACCTCCGGCGTGCAGCTGGATGCGCGCTACTCGCCGGCCAGCGGTGAGGACTGGAACTGGAACGCCGTGTGGGACGCCCAAACCAGCCAGCGCGGCACCGACTGGATAGCCGAAATGCGCATTCCGTACTCGGCTATTCGCTTCAGTAAAGCGCCCGAGCAACTCTGGGGGCTGAATTTTGCCCGTCAGCGTAAGCGCGACAACGCGCAGTTTTTTGGAATGAAGTGAAGCCGGAAGTAGACGGTTTTGTGAACCAGTGGGGCGAGCTGCGCGGTATCCAAAACGTAGAGCCACCGCTGCGTCTGTCGCTTACGCCCTACGTGTCGGCCTACGTGAACCACAACCCGCTGAACGCCGACGGCACCCGCCGCACTACCACTAGCTTCAATGGTGGCGCCGATTTGAAATGGGGTATCAACGAAAGCTTCACCTTAGACGCCACCCTGGTGCCCGACTTTGGGCAGGTGCAGAGTGATAACCAGGTGCTTAACCTCTCGCCTTTTGAGGTGCAGTTCAATGAAAACCGTCAGTTCTTTACCGAAGGCACTGAGCTGTTTAATAAAGGCAACCTGTTCTACTCCCGGCGCGTGGGCGCTACGCCTATTGGCTTCTATAATGTAGCCGCTGGTGAAAACGAAAAGATCGTGCGCAACCCCGCCGAAACCCGTCTGCTGAACGCTACCAAAGTATCGGGCCGTACCAGCACAGGGCTGGGAATTGGCTTATTCAATGCCCTCTCAAACGACGTGTACGCTACCGTGCGCAACACCGAAACCGGCGAAGAGCGCGAGGTGCAAACCCAGCCCTTCAGCAACTACAGCATTGCCGTGCTGGACCAGTCGCTGAAGAATAATTCTTACGTGAGCCTGGTCAATACCAACGTTACGCGCTGGGGCAAAACGTACGACGCCAACGTGACTGGGGGGCTTTTTCGCTTCGCCGATAAGAAGAATGCCTACGCCGTCGATGGTAGCCTGGTGTACTCGCGCCGCCGCGGCACAGCCTTTGGCTCCGACCAGGAAATCAGTGACCAGGACGGCTACAAGTATCGGGTGGGCGTGGGCAAAATCAGCGGCAAATTCACTTGGGGCCTGAACCACGGTATCGAGTCGGATACCTATAATCCGAACGACCTCGGTATTCTCTTTGGCAACAACAAAATAACGCAGTCGCTGGACCTGGGCTACTGGAAGTACAAGCCGTTCTGGAAGGTGAATAACTTCTATCTGTTTGGGCAAGCCAGCCACACCTTGCTCTATAAACCCACGCGCTACCAAAGCACGAGCTTTTACCTGGGGGCCAACACCACGTTCACTAAGAACTTTCTGCAAATAGGCTTCGACTTCAACGTGGACCCCCGCAACCACGACTACTTTGAGCCCCGCGTGTTTCCTTTGGGCGAATACTACGTGCGCGTGCCCGGTAGCACCAGCCTGGTGGCGTTCTTCAACTCAGACACGCGCAAGAAATTCGCCTTGGTCATGGACGCCGGCTCCAGTATTTATGCCCTCGACAACCGCCTACCCCGCGACCGACGCCTGCGCTACCGGTTCGGCGCTTATCCGCGCTACCGCGTGAATGACCACCTCACCTTCCGCTACAGCCTCGATTGGAGCTTCGATGTCAACCAGATTGGGTACGTGAACGGCGGTCTCTCCCGCGATGAGCCTATGGATGAGCCGTTTATGGGACGGGTTATGCTGGGCCGCCGCGACGTAGCGACGGTGTCGAATGTAGTGTCGGTGGCCTACACGTTCACCAACCGCATGTCGTTCACGCTGCGCACGCGCCACTACACCAGCAACGTACGCTACGCCGACTTCTCGGCCCTGGTGCCGGGCGGCGAGGAGCAGCTGGTGGACTACCGCCGCAACCGCGACAACACCTACAATGCCTTCAACGTGGACGCCGTGTACTCGTGGTGGTTCGCGCCCGGCTCCCAAATAAGCGTGGTATGGAAGAACGCAGGCACGTCTTTTCTGCAGGCTAATGAGGCCACGCCGCTCTACTTCGATAACCTGAGCAATACCATCAACACGCCCCACAATAACTCCGTCTCCGTTAAGGTTCTGTACTACCTCGACTATCTGGCCTTCAGAAAAAACAAGTAGCTACAGATAGCCAAAAAGCCCCCCAGCGCTACTATCTACAGCTGATAGTGGCGCTGGGGGCTTTTTTCGTGCAGCTATTGTGGCAGAAAATCTTTACTTCTGCCGAAAACTGTCGTACAATCTGCTGCCAGCATCGACTTTTCCTGCCCCTGATATTCGCTTCATGATGTCATCCTTTTTAGAAGAATTTCTGCGCAACCCGGCCACGGTGGGCTCTATGGTGCCCAGCCCCCGCGAGCTAACCGAGAAAGTAATGGCGCCCATCGACTTTGCCAACGCCCACTGCATCGTAGAATACGGCCCTGGCACGGGCGTTTTTACGGACATTCTTATTCAGCGCCGAAAAGCAGAAACGGCCATTGTGCTGGTAGAAGTAAACCGGCGTTTCAGTCAGTTGCTGAAGGAGCGATACGCAGGCCAGCATACTGTGCACGTCATCCACGGCTCAGCCGACAAAACAGGCGAGCATTTAAAAAAGCTAGGCTTGGATACGGTGGATTACGTGGTTTGTGGCTTGCCATTCTCCTCACTACCGCGCCGCTTGGGTTGGCGAATTTTGCAGCATACCCAGCAGCTGTTAATTCCGGATGGCAAGCTTGTGCTGTTTCAATATTCTCTGCAAAATAAACGCCTGTTCGAGCGCTTCTTTCGCCTCCTCGACGACACGTATGTACTGTTAAATCTCCCGCCCGCCTACGTGCTAACGTACGCCCCGCAAAGCAGCGCGGCCACCGCCAGTAAAATAGCTGCCTGATGGGCTGTACAGTGGTGCTACGACTCCAAAGTCGTAGCACCACTATCGTTGCTGATGTCTGGTTCCCGAGGGTTGTTCCACGATAGTAGTACTACGGCTTTGGAGTCGTAGGACTACCCCACACTCTTTTTCGCTTGTATGAGTTTATTAACCGTATCAGGAATTACACTGCGAGAAAAAGAGAAATACATTCTAAAGGACGTAAGCTTTACCCAACAAAAATTGCAGAAAATTGCCTTAGCCGGCGAAACCGGGGCGGGCAAAAGTACCCTCCTCCAAACCATAGCCGGCTTAGTGCAGCCCAGTGCCGGTGAAGTGTGGTTTGACGGCCGAAGAGCTAAAGGCCCAGCTGAACAATTGATGCCCGGAAATCCGGGTATTTCCTACCTGTCGCAGCAGTTTGAGCTACCCAAATTTTTACGGGTGGAGCAGGTACTAAAATACGCCAACAAGCTGTCAGTGGCGGAAGCGAAACAGCTGTTTGAGGTGTGCCGAATTGACCATTTGGGCGAGCGTCGCACCGACCAGTTATCGGGCGGTGAAAGGCAGCGCATTGCGTTGGCCAAATTGCTGCTCTCTTCACCCAAACTACTCTTGCTGGATGAGCCGTTTTCCAACCTGGATATGGTGCATAAAAATATCCTGAAATCGGTTATTCAGGATATCGGCGAGAAGCTGCAAATCACCTGCATTCTCATCTCCCACGACCCGCTGGATACGCTTTCGTGGGCCGATGAAATCCTGGTGATGCATGGGGGGCAAATTATCCAAAAAGCCCCCCAGCGCAGATTTATAACCAACCCGTCAATGAATATGTGGCTGGCCTATTTGGGACTTACAATCTGATTACGAGCGTCGCACAGACCAAGGCTTTTTCGGCTGCGGCTGGGGTGAAAGCCAAGCGTAAAACCATGCTTATTCGCCCCGAGAATTTTAGGTTACATCCAGTCGGCGAAACCAATCTTTCAGGGGAGGTAAAAAGGGTGCGCTTTTTCGGCTCCTACTCCGAAATTGAAGTTCAGGTGGCAGGCAGTACAGTTAGGGTGCGTACCAATGTAGGCAGCGCTGTACCCGGCGATACAGTTGGTATTTCGCTGTCCGCAGATGGGGTTTGGCACTTATAGGCATTATCAAAAAACCAAACTACAGCCATACGCTAGCAAGATTACTGTCTCTGCGTGCGTGCTTAGAGTGGCCAACCAACTAGAACTAGAAGGCATTGATCACTCACTTCTACCATGTTTTTTAGGTATATCTAGAGCGAGGCCAATACCCGGACACGTCTGGAACGCAGCTTATCTCCCAGCCGAATAGAAACAAACTAATATACTCCAGTAGCCACCGGGGCATATTAGTTTGTTAAAACACTTATCAAAACTGGCCGTTGCTTTGGTGTGGACTTTCGCCCTTTTACTTAGTTACTTACGGTCTTTGTTCCGTAGCCTTTTTACTACATAGCTTGGAAATGCTTTGTTTTGATCGTGGCTAGCCAAGGCTTGATAAAGTTTTTCGTCGCCGAAGCGGGCTAACTTGCCGATGCCGATGCCTCCGAATAAGCCTACTAGTATTCCGTAGCCCAGGGGCTTAACTTCAAAGGTAGTTGTAACGCCTGAGTCGTTAGTTTGGGTGCCGGTTTGGGAGGCGATAAGTCCAATCGTGGCGGCCCCAGCGGTCAGCCATAAAAAGCCGCCACGCTGTTTGCGGCTAAATAAGTGAATAACGGCGCGGGCTTCTTTGTCTTTAGGGTAGCGCTTAATCAGATAGTCTCTATATTTTCCTTCCTTATACCTCGCTTCTTGCAGTTGGGAAGGAGGTAGCAAAGGCGACGGAGTAGCAGCGGCCAGGTGAGCCGTTGTGTCCGTTTGAGCAAAACTGGCAATCGATAAGCTTCCGATAAGAGATGTGGTCAAAAAGCTACGGAGTAAAAAAGACATTCTTAGAGAAAATAAAGTGAAAACTGTTTCTGTATAAGCCGTCAAATATAGGTGGTATATATAGAAATAGTACAGTTTTTGGCACTAGAAAAATCATTTTCTTAGTAATCCTATAATGCCTGTAGCGCCTTTAAAAAGGAAGGTATCGCAAGAAATATTCATTGAATTAGGTGGACTAATACTTGATTTTATTTGATAATATTTATTTTAGTATATCTCATTTTAGTCGAATTTATACTTGTATGGGTGTATGCAACAATCATCTACCCCTCATTTTAAAGCTCGCACTCCTTTATTACGAGCTCTGCAAGGAGCCTTCGGGCTAGCCACTATCGCCAATGAACCGGGGGCGCCTTGAGCCGAAGAGCTGGCTCATATGGCCACCAGTCAGAGTAGGCGCGATTTTCTGGCTAATACCGCCAAGCTGGGTTTGCTTATAGGAGCCAGTGGGCTGCTTACCGCCTGCGAGGCTGAGGTGGTAGAACCTACTTCCGCGTTGAGCGGCACCGCCACTACCGATGCCAAAGGCCCGCAGCCGCGCATTGTGATAGTAGGAGCGGGGATAGCCGGGCTGAACTGTGCGTATCAGTTGCGCAAAAAAGGCGTGCGCGCCGATATCTACGAGGCTAGCAACCGCGCCGGGGGGCGAATATTTACGGTTACTGGTGTGATGGCTCCTGGTCTGACCACTGAGCTGGGCGGCGAGTTTATCGACAGCGGCCACCGCGACATGCTGCAGCTGGTTCGGGAGTTTGGGTTGCCGCTCTATAATGTGCAGGGCCCAAGTGAGGCGGTGCTGCAAAAGGATGCTTACTTCTTCAATGGGCAGCACTATTCTGTGGCGCAGATAATTGAGGATTTCCAGCCTTATGCCCGCCAAATTGCGGCTGATATCCGTTCATTGCCGGGCACCATTACCTACGACAAGCTTACGCCTGCCGTCGTGCGCTTTGATCGGCTTTCCATTGCCCAATATTTCAATTTCCTGGGTATGACGGGCCTTATTAGAGAGTTGCTGGATGTGGCCTATCTCACTGAGTACGGCCGCGAGGTGGACGATCAGTCAGCTATCAACTTCCTGTATCTGTTTTCGGCCGATACCCACAAGGGGAGCTTCGACATTTTTGGGGAGAGCGATGAGCGCTACAAAATTCAGGGCGGCAACCAGCGCCTCACTGACGCGCTTGCTGCGCAGCTTACCGGCCAGATAACCCTGCAGCACAAGCTGGTAAAGCTGGTCCAAAACACCACCGGGCAATACGTCCTGACCTTTGAGCGCCCCAATAGCACCTCTATCAACGTGGTAGCCGACCACGTAGTGCTCACGCTTCCCTTCACTGTGCTGCGCAAAGTTGACATTCAGGTGCCGCTGCCTGCCTGGAAAACTAATGCCATCAAACACCTGGGCTACGGCACCAACGCCAAGCTCATCTTAGGCTTTAAGAGCAGGCTCTGGCGCACCGACGGTTATACGGGCTACATCTTCTCGGACCGTCCTGTGCAAACCGGCTGGGACTCCGGGCAGCTTCAGCCCACCAAGGCGTCGGCCTACACAGTGTACGTGGGCGGCGAGGAAGGAGTGCGAATAGGCACGGGTACGCCCGAATCGCAGGTGAGCCGCTACCTGCCGGTGCTGGAGAAGGCCTGGCCTTCCACCAGCGGGGAGTATAACGGACGGGTAGAGCGCATGCACTGGCCCACACACCCGCACACGCTGGCGAGCTACGCCTGCTACCGGCCGGGCCAGTACACTACGATTGCTGGGGCGGAGCGCAAACCGGTGGACAATATGTTCTTTGCCGGTGAGCACTGCAGCGCCTGGTATCAAGGCTACATGAACGGCGCCGCCGAAACCGGGCGCATGGCCGCCGAAGATGTGCAGGCTGTTTTGCGGGGCAATGGTCGTACGGCCTTGCAGCGCCGGATGCAGCAGCGTGAAGCGATGTTAGCTTAATAAAGCGCATCCATCAACACAAAAAAGCCCCCCAACGGCCGCTGGGGGGACTTTTTTGTGTTGATGGATGCGCTTTCATCTATCTCGCTCCCGCCTTCTAGCTACTTCGGACATCGCCTCTTAAGCAGTGTGCACCTTGGTCGCAACTAGCTATGCGCTCTTCCGAGGAAGCTTTTTAAAGCATGTCTGGTGAAGCCCCATTTTTAGCAGCTTTCCAGCCAATAATGAATTTTTAAATCTTCGCTTAATACGTCTCTGGGTGGAAGGTGAGCACCGGCGCTTTGGTTTGCACCGCTACGCTTTCGGCTGTGCTGCCGCCGTGCAGAAAGTGCCAGAGGCCGGTGCGGCCATGAGAAAGCATCACCACCAAGTCGGCGTGCGACTGCTCAGCGTAGCGCGGCACCCCGACGCTCACCTGGGGGGCATTTACGACATCGGGCTCGTAGTTGAGCAGGTGGTGGCGGTCGGCAAAGGCGTGAATGCGGTCGATGGCATTGGAGTAGTCCTCAGCGCGGGTCACTACGTCGAGCAGATGCAGGGTAGCCTCGGGGAAGGCGGCGCACACCTGCCGCATACTTTTCACGGCAAGGTCGGCTTCGTGGGAGAAGTCGGAGGCGAAGACGATGGAGCGCACCTGGAAATGGGGCGCAGGCAGCTTCACGGTAAGCACCGGGCAGGGCGACAGGCGCACCAGCCGCTCGGCGTGCGAATCCAGCTCAAATAAATGAAAGAAGGCGGGAGCATGAATCTGGGCCCCAATCACCACCAGGTCAATGTTCTGCTCGCGGATAACTTCCAGAATGGACTCATCCACACCGCCGGTAACCACCCGGTCGTGCACCGTTACTTCGGGCGCGGTGCGGGTCATTTCGGCTATGAGCTGGCGCATTCGGTGTTTGGTGCGTTGCAGCAGCTGCACCATAAACACGCCGTGGCGCGACGCTCCACCCGATACGCCGCCGGTAGTTACCATGCCGGAACCGGCCACCGAATCTACTACGTGCAACAGCGTGATTTGCCCATGCGTGCGGTGGGCCAGCTGCACAGCTACCTCGAAGGCATTATGGGCCTCGGGCGAAAAATCGGTGGGTACAAGTATGTTTTGCATGGCGGTAAATGGTGAATGGTGGGCCATACGGGGGCTGCGTGCCTTTGTAGGGCTGGTGTAATAATTTACATATTTTATTTCAATAAAAAAATATCGTTACTCAGCTTTACACTCTGTTGAGTTGCTCCTGTCAGCAACTCAACGGTTTGAAGTGAAATACAAACAAGCCAATTCTTTTCAAAATAGTGGGGCATTGCCACTAGCCATACCTTAGTAGCTCCAGCAGCGTCAGGCACCAGTCGTTGCAAAGGAAAATAGCGGTCAGGTCACACGGCGCGGGCGCAGCCACGCTGGGGGGCTTTTTTGTTGGTCGCAGCTCCCAGCCAGCAGCAAAAGAAGCCCCAGTTGCGGTGGCGGCTGGGGCTTCTGGTGGGGCAGTGTAAAGTGTCGTTGCTTTTTACTCGGTTAAAAGCTGCATCTCAGTGGCTACACACTCCACAGCTGCAACCCCAGCCACCCATACGTCCCCAATACCGTTGCTACCAGGCCCAGGGCGCCGTAGGTGAGCAGCAGGTACCAGGCCACCACGCGGCTGCGGAACAGGCGGAAGCGGCGCACCGTCAGAATCAGGCCCCAGAGCGTGAGTACGGTGAAGGCCAGCGGCGCCACGAAGAGCAGCACGCTTAGGATGCTCACGCGCCCGGCCGCTTCCACATTGCCCGCCAGACTGCCTAGGGCAAACCCAAGTGTAATTAGCGCCACCGTGGCCAGCAGCGGCAGCAGACGCGGCAGCAATTGGGGTCGGGGTAGTTGGTGGCGCAAGGCATAAATCAGCCAGGTCAGGCCCGCCACGCTGGAGGTAGTAGCCAGCAATATGCTGATCCAGAACAAGGTGGGCGGCAGCCACCACCATATTCCCGCTTTGAGCGCATAGCCCTGGGGCGAAACAAGTACTGGCTCGCCGTCGCGGTCGTGAGTGAGGGCCACGCTCGGCAGCAGCTGGCCGCTGAGACGGAAGGTGAGCGGGCCGGTAGCCAGGAGGGTATCGGGGTCGCCAATGAGGGGCTTGAGGGTGAGCAGCTGCCCACGTCGCTCCAGCGAAATGCCCCCCAGCAGGTGAGTACTGAAACCCATTAGCGCATTGCGGGGCGCCCCGCCCCGGTAGTGGCCCAGGTAGGGAGCAATGGCTGCCGTATCGAGGGCCAGGGTAGGCGGTGGGGGCGGAGTAGGCTGGTCGCGCAGCAGAAACTCCCGCACCAGGGTGCTGATGGTGGTGAGCGGCTGGCCGCCGTTGTTGGAAAGAGCATAGCCCAAGCCTAGCTCCCGGTTGTAGGCAAACATGGAGATGAATCCCTCGATGCCCCCATTATGCCCCCGAAACGTGGCCTTGCCTTTCCGATTGATGAGCATGTTGGCCAGGCCGTAGCCGGTTTGCAGGCCCGCGCGAGCTTCGAGGGGACTGTGCACGGTTTCCATGTCACGCAGACTAGCGGGCTGGAGCAAAGCCGTGTCGCCGGGGGTGCGGAAGTCGCGGAGGAAGAACTGCACCCAGCGGGCCATGTCGGTGGCCGAGGCGCTCAGGGAGCCTGCCGGACCCGCATAAATCGGCAGTAAAGACACGGGCTGGTACTGGCCGTCGGCGTAAGCATAGCCGCGGGCCAGCTTTGGGTCCGCCTCCTGGCGCAGGGCCGCGGTGGCATCGGGCATACCCAATGGGCGCAACACGTTTTTGGCTAAATAATGCTCATACGGCTCCCCGCTCAGCTTTTCGAGCAGATACCCCGCCACCTGATAGCCGGGGTTGGAGTAGGACATTCGCTCGCCGGGCCGCCAGCGGCAGCGCAGCTCTTTGCGAAAAATCTGCACTACGGCCGCGCCCCTGGGGTCGGTGGCGGTAGTGTTGTAGACGTGGTTGAGGCCCATGTCGTCGAAGCCGGCAGTGTGCTCCAGCACGTGTACCACGCGCACTGGGTCAGTGGCTTCCCAGGGGTTGTCGATGGGCACCTCGGGGGCAATTTTGCGTACCTCGTCGTTGAGGCTCAGCTTGCCCTGCTCCACCAGTTGCAGCAGCCCCACCGCCACAAAAGACTTGGTGACAGACCCCACCCGAAACAGCGTATGCGGCGTCACAGGCTGCTTTTTCTCCACATCGGCTAGGCCCAGCCCGCCCGCAAAGAGCACCGAGTCGCGGGTAACCAGGGTGAGCAGCAGCCCCGGAATATGCTCCCGCCGCATAATGCGCTCAATGGAATCGGTAAGCTGGGGGATGGTGGTGATTGGCCGGGCGGTGCGCTGGGCGTGGGCGGTGAAATAAGGCCCCAGCAGCACGAGGAACAGAAGTAGTCTTTTCACAATAATCTTAGGGAGGAATAGAAAGGTTGAGGTGCTGAAAGATAGAAGTTTTACTATTTATATAAGAAAGATAGATGTGGCTATAGAATTTTGGGAGTCAGAGCGCCTGGCTGGGGGTTTTTTTAGATAATGCGCCTCAAATTGACAGGCTAAACAACCGCTATAGTGCTATTGAGTACTAACCAATAGAGATGCTTCGACAAGCTCAGCATGACCGCCATTAAAGCAGTAAAGCACGCGAAATGCTTCGTCGCCGCTTTCTGCGCGGAATGCTCTGCACGACAGACTACTTGAATGATGCTGTAAAGCATGACAGATTTACTTCGAATACAATAGATTTTTTATTATTTGATAATCAGTAGCTTGTGGGCATTAACAGTTCTTTTCATTTTTGTATGGCTTTCAGCATCTACCACAACCTGCGAACGGACAACCAATACAAAGCGGCAACCGGGCTAACTCAAGTTCAGTTCGACCAGCTTTACGAGCTATTCGCGCCTTTTTATGAACCCAAAATCCCGCAACCCTACCTAAAATCAAACCCGGTTTTAACCGATACACGCGAAGCCTTATTTTTTATTCTGCACTACTATAAAGCCTATCCCACGCTGCATAATATGGCCATCTACTTCGGCTTTTCTGAATTTGCGGTGAGCCAGTATTTAGAGCGACTAAAACCGTGTTTAAAAGCAGCTTTGCAAGCACAAGGCCTGACACAACGCGTTTTATTTACCAAGCAGACGCAATTTGACGACCTCTTCGCGGGTATCGACGATTTAGTCATTGACGTAACCGAAGTTCCGATTGAACGGGCTGCTAATCAGCAGCTTCAGGAGGAATTTTATAGTGGTAAAAAAAGGCACACCCTGAAATGGTTGCTCATCTGCTCGCTCAGCGGCCGGCTGTTGTGGATCAGCAAAGCCTATAGTGGCCGAACGCATGACTTCACTATTTTCAAAGAAATTTTCGCACATATAACCTTAAAAAACTATCGGATTCATGTGGATGCAGGCTTTGTGGGTATTAAAAAATTTATTAACTGCAAGTATGTTTTTATTCCTTTTAAGGCGCGAAAAAATCATCCACTCACGCCACTCGAACGCCTTATTAATCAGGTGTTGGCTCCACTTCGCGTCGTGGTGGAGAATGTCATTGCACGACTCAAATCGTTTTTCGTGCTTCGTACAACCAACCGGATGAGAAAAAAGGAAAAGCTAACCGATGCCTTCGCTTTGTGCGCCGAAGTAGCACATTTCAAGAATATCTGCTCAATCTGCTGATTATCAAATAATAAAAACTCTAATGAAGGCCCTTTATGGCCGCAAAAGCCGCAGTGTAGTATCCAGGCGGCCGGTGCGCAGCAGCTCCTGGGCCTGCTGGCGAAGGGCTTCCTGCTGCTCCCGTTGTTCGGCTTTCTTGAACAGGCGCACCTTATAAGGGCGGCGGGCGGCGGGGCGGCGCAGGTTGATATAGGTAGGGCGGCCCCGGGCGCTACGAATCAGGCGGCCCTGATTGATGCGCTCCACCCGCTTCTTGTTGTTGCCAAAAAGAACCTGTAACGGATTGAGGCTCACATATAAGTTCGCCCGCCCATCCAGATGGTAATAGCCGCTTACTTCCAGGTTGCTCAGGTTACTGTTGAGGCGCAGGCTGGGAATCAGGATGCGCCCATTATGCAGCAACAGCTGAGTGCTGACGGGCTCAAAAAATAGATGACTGGTGCGCTCCGTTTTCATAAACTTCAACGCCTCCGTAAACACATCCACATTGAGCAGCTCCAGATTGCGGATATCCGTTTTGAGGTAGCCCAGGGTGGTAGCGAATACGGGCAGAAAAGTCGAGTCGAGGTCGGTGTGGATGTCGGCGGCGCAGCGCAGGGTGCCGCGCACGTTGTGGCCGTCGAGCAGATTGATGTTCATGTCCGTGAGCGTGGTAAACAGCTCCGGCAGGGCAATATCCTGAAGTTGGGTCTGAACGTGCAGAGGATGGTGGTTTTGGCCAGCATTAGTGAGCATGCTTCCGCGCAGCTTAATTTGCCCCCCGAGGGCATTCAGGGAGCATTCCTCCAATACTGCTTCGCCCTCCCGCAGCCGCGACACCAGCCGAAATTGCGTGCCGCGCACCGCCGTATACTGCACCTTGTCGGCCTGCACCCGCACCACGGCGCTCAATATCCCATTGGAAAGCAGTGACTTATCACGCGGACTGCCATCGATTGTTGCACCCGGCCGCTTCCGGCGAGGGCCATTTGGGGAGGACTGGGGGGCTTTTTCTTCCTTCATGTCAAGGCCGGCCAGCATCTGCAAAAGCTGCTGCACATCGAGGGTCGCGTAGCGCAGATCGAGGGTCGCGTTGGCAGCCAGCACGCGGGTGCCTTCCACGCGCACCGTGGCCGTGGCTTTGCCTATTCCGCCCCGCGTGGTGGCGAAGTCGAGGTAAGGCATTTGCAAAGAGCTACCCGTCTTTTCCAGGCGCAAGCGCAGGTCCCGGATGTTTTCGCCGGCCGACAGCTGCATGGCCCCGATCGTGCAGGTAACGTGGCCGTTGGCAGCAAGCAGCAGCTCCCGCAGGGCCGGGCTGGCTGGCTGCTTGGCCGAACGCTGGGGCGGGCGTGCGGCGTGCCGAATTAAATGCTGATAGTTGAGCTGATTGTAATTTACGGCCAGCTCGAAGCGAATGGGAGCTACCTGCTGATTAGTGTCGGAGGGCCAGGACGCCCGGCCGCGCACGTCGGCCCCCCATACTTGCCCGCGCAAATTATCGAGTTGCACGCGGCGGCCATCGTGGTGCACAAGTACGGCCAGGCGACTGATGGTATCGGCGGGCAGCAAAAGCCGGTCGCAGCGCAAGCCCACATTCAGGCGCAATCCCAGCGGAAACATGCTCATGTCCAATTTTCCGGACGGAGCCGGTACGGATGGCGCGGCCCGCGCGGAACTGGTAGCAACAGGCCGCAACAGCTCGCGTATGCGGTCCAGGCGTACCTCATCGACGGCAAAATTGCCGGTAATATTGGTGGTCGGGTGTCGCTTGGTCAGATACTCCAGCAGATGAGTAGTGGTGGCCGTGGCTTGAAACCGCATGCCATCCAGCACCCCCGTCGCATTGGTAAGATGCCAGCGGCTGTCCTGCAAACCCACCCGCACGTTTACGCCCGAGAAATTTGCCCCCCGGTCGAGCAGCACGAAGGAAGCATCGCGTAAGGTCACATTGCCCCGCACCGACAAGCTATCCAGGTAAGGCTGCGTGTTGCGATGCGATGATGGCGGCAGCGGTCCTTGCAGCTGCAAATCGAGTTCGGCCGCGCCGCGCCGCGCCCGCAACAGCTCCGGGGCTACCACGGCCGCCAGCTCGGGCAGCTCGGTGCGCCCAAGTAGCTGCCCGGTCAGAAAAGGACGGGTAAAGTCGCGGATGGTGAGGGATACATCGAGCCAGCCCGGCGCGGTATGTATGCGACACTGGGGCAGCGTGAGAGTAGTCGTCTTGAGGTTGTGCTCCGGTCCATTGTCGTAGGTGCCGGTCAGGTCCCAGTTTTTTATGTGACGGGTGGTATCGGGCCAGGTAAGCTGCGCATCGCGCAGGGCAAAGCGCAGCACATTGCGCGGCCGGACGGTAGGCCCGCTCAGCCCCCGAATAGTATAGCGAATGTAGGCCTTGCTAGGACTGGTGGCACCTTCCACAATAGGGCGCAAACTCTGTGGCAGCGCGAGGCGCAGCACATCAGGTAGGGGTTGGGTGCCCACAAACCGAAAGTTGAGCTCAGTGCCCGGCTGACCAGGGTTGACGGTATGTGTACCGTTAATCTGCATCGTATCCCCATTAAGCGTAGCGCGGGTGCGATAGATATAGCCCTGGCGCTCCCGGAATTTGTACCGGTAGTTTACCCAGGCCTGCATGGGCTCACGCTGAAATAATGGCTCCGTGGTAGAGCCCAGCCTACCGAGCTCACCGTCGAGAGTACCATTTATCCGCAGCACGCCCTGTTGCATGTAGGCTTTCAGCCGGGCCTGGCGCACATGCGCCGCAAATAAGCCCCCCGTGAAGTCGTTGCGCGTCACCATGCGGAAGTTGTTGATGATCAACGCGTCCAGCTTCAGGTTCATCCTCGGCGCCGAGCCCGGCCCTGGCTTGCGCTTACCTTTGCGTCCCACGCTCCAGCTACGGCCCAGCGAATCGACCCGCTCCCGCAACACAGCGTCATTGATAACCAGCCGCGTAACGTGCACCTGACCTCGCAGCAGCTCCCGCACCGACAGTCGCATATCCGTCCGGGCGATGCGTAATACCGTCATGGGCTGCTGATAGGCAGTATCAGTGAGCCGCAACCCCAGCAGCGAGGCCGTAACGTGCGGAAAGTCGCGCCAGGGCGAAATGCTCACTTCAAAGGGTGCCAGTACCAGCGCTGAGTTTTGCCGATGCTGCTCGCGTACCCACTGCGCCACGCGCCGCTGCCCGGCTCCGGTGCCCACCAGCACGGCTACCAGCCCCAGCGCAAGCAGTACCAGCAAAAACACCGCAAACAGTACGCGCCGAAGCCAGCTCCATTTCATAAATACGACCGCTCCAGTTGCGGCTACACGCCTAATTACGAGTAATTATGGGTTGCTGACTAGTTGAGCTTAGGTTGGGGAAAGTAATATAGATAAGTCCTGCTTAAGATTAGTAGATAAAGAGCACAGTGATTTATATGAGCGTCATGCAGAGGCAAAGCCGAAGCATCTCGCGGGTCATGATATTGTCATGCTGAGGAATCGAAGCATCTCTACTGGGTACTAATCAATACCACTGCAACGAAGCGGTAGAGATGCTTCCTGTCGTCAGCATGACCGCCTCTTTACCCCGTAACGACCGCGAGCAAGATGCTTCGGTTCCGCCGTTGCCTGACCGCCGCTTAACCAGGTAACTCAAGTTGAGGACCACTAGGTTTCTAGCTCTAACCTAGTAGTCCTCAACTTGAACAGGCATCAAATAGGGTCTCAACAGCTCCAAAAGGAGCTATTCCCGCGTCAATGCCTCCCGAATCCCGCTTAGCCCGCCGGCAATATTCTCCATCTGGGTGAGCACCTGGCTTAATTGCCCCCCGCTGCTGGTGCGCAGGTTGCGGCGGAAGGTGTCCTTGATGGCTTCCCAGCGCTCGGCTTCGGTGGGGGTGAGCCAGCCCAGTAGCTCGCGGAGCTTGAGCAGGTTGGCTTCGGTGCCGCTGGTCAGGGTTTGGGCTTCGTTTTCGTAGTGGGTGAGCAGGAGGGTGCGGGTTTCTTCGTCATTCATCACGGGGCGCACTTTTTCGGCCAGCTTGCTCATGTTGCGGTAGGAGCCTTGCAGCTTGAAAGGTGGCTCGGTTCGGTACTCGTTGGCCTGAGCAGCGGAGCGAATGTACTCCTCGTTCACGCGGGCCACCACATCGCGGATGCGCAGCAGCTTTTGCAGCACGGCCACGTACTCGTTCACTTCCTCCGGCGAGTGGTTGCCGGTGAGGTTGAGACCGGTGCCGTCGCCCGTCTGAGCCAGGCGGATGAGCGGGTGTACATCGGCCAAATTGCCCCCCAGCCGACTGAGCACGGCATTGCTGGTGAGGGAATTCTCTAGATAACTCAGGTGAAAGACGTCGGCCGTGTCGCCGATGATGTCGCCGAGGTTGTAGATGTCGGCACGGTTGGCGAGCATGTCGGGGATGCGGAACTGCTCGCCGCTTTCGGTGTAAGGGTTGCCGGCCATCACCACGCACACTTTGCGGCCCCGGAAATCATACGTTTTCGCCCGGCCCTGATACACGCCTTCAATCTTGCGCTGAGCGTCGCAGAGGGAAATAAATTTCTGCAAAAACTCGGGGTTGCAGTGCTGAATATCATCCAGATAAATCATCACGTTGTCGCCCATCTCAAAGGCCAGATTCAGCTTCAGCAGCTCCTCCCGCGCGGCAGAATTCGGCGCCTGGGCCGGGTCTACGCTCGTCACGGCATGACCGATGGCCGGCCCGTTGATCTTCATAAAAATCAGCCCCAACCGATTGGCTACGTATTCCATCAACGTAGTTTTGCCGTAGCCCGGCGGCGATACCAGCAGCAGCAGGCCCATCAGGTCGGTGCGCTTGCCCTCGCCCGCCGTCCCGATTTGCTTGGCCAGGTTAGCGCCGATCAGGGGCAGATACACTTCATCAATCAGCTTGTTGCGCACAAAAGACGAAAGCACGCGGGGCCGGAACTCCGACAAACGCAAGTCAGCGGTAAAACGGGCCAGCAGCTCCTTTTTCAACTCTCCAAAAGCTTCAAACTGCGGCACTACCGCCTGGGCATAGTGGTGCAAGCGCCGCCGAAATTCCGGGAAATTTAAGTTGTAATTCCGATCCTGAATGCGCGGGTGCGTGCCCTGCAATCCAGGCAGCGTTTCGCGCAAGGGCGTACGAATTACTTGCTGCGGCGCGTAGCCCTCGGTAGCCAGCAGCACCGCGCATTCGCTGGAGTACTCCCGCAAGGCCTCAGCAGCCGGCGTCTGGCGCAAAAACGCCTGTAGCCACTGCCGAATCAGCTCCACCTGAGCGGCCGGCTGCTCGGCCAGACCAGCCACCGACGTTTCGTAGGCTTCCTTAGCCCGCCGCTCCTGCAAAGACTGCTGAAACACTTGGTACAGCTCAGCCGCTTCGTCAGCAATGATAAAGGAGGGTTTGGGTTGTTGGTTTTGAGTTGTTGGAAAAGCGATTAGCGCACTGTTAATCGACCTGGTCAATTCGTGGAACAGGTATTCGCCGGCTTCGGCCAGACTGGGGGGCAAAAACAGGCCGGTAGCGGCAGCAAACTCGCTTATCGCCCGCTGTAGCTCTGCCATCAGCCCGGCAAATTCGCGCGAGTCGGGGAATACCTGCAGGAGCACCGCGATGCTCTGGAGCTGGCGCTGCCAGGTAGCTTTGCGGTCCTGGGGGGCAAATTTCTGCCAATACAGCGCGGCAGCAGCACGCACGTCGGTAGGGTAGCGCAGCAGACTGGCGGTGCGGGTGAGGCGCACCAAGGCTTCGAGCAGCAGGGCCGCGTCGTGGTCGTGCACGCCCTTGAGGTAGCCTTCGGCGTAGCGCGGGGCCATAAATTGCTGCACGTGGGTAGTTAGCTCGGCGGTAGTCAGGTGAGCCAGCTCGGCCAGCGACAAGGCCGCCGGAGCGCCATCGCGGGCCGCGGTGGGGTGGGCCGCGGCTTGGAGCAGGAGCCAGGCCAAATACTCGCCCCGGTACACTCCCTGGTTTTCCGACACTACGGTTTGGTCCCACACGGGCCGGGCCGCGAGGAAAGCCGGCTCAGTTATTTTCTGGAAAAAATTAGTGCCCGTGAGGTGGTAGTGCAGGTCGCCGTCGCGCAGCACCATCGTCAGCTCCAAGGGCTGGGTATTCACGGTGAAAGCATACGGGCCAAACTTCAGCGCCTGACCACCATCCACGAACAGCTCGGCGCGGTCTTTCAACTGGCGTAGGGCATCTTCCTTCCCCGTTTTAAGGCGGCTCTGCAAGTCGTCGGCCTTTACCGGGTCGCCCAGAGCCAGTAGGTCCTGCACGGTTTGCCGTACTTTCTCCACCATCAAATCGGCCGCGAAATACCCGTTGATTTCAGCCACCGTGGTCAGGCGCCCCAGCCGGTTTTGCACGGCTTTCAGAATGCGCTCCGCCGATTGCACCAGGGAAGAAGCGCGCTGGTTGCGGGCCTCCATCAGGCTCACCTTGCGCGACTCAAACGCCTCGTACACTTCCTCGCGTCGCGTGGCTAGCTGGGCCAGAAACTCATCAAATTCCGGAAATTTGCCCCCCAGCTCTTCCAGCTGCACCTGCAATTTGGTGCTGTATTCTTCGCACTTAGCCGGCGTATCGCTCAAGTCCAGGTAGTTGACCAGCGCTTGCTCCAGCAGCTTCATTTGGGCCGTAAATTCCGCCTGCGCCTCCATGCCGGCCAGCGCCTGCCGCCGCCGCTTCAGCGCCGCCCGAATCTGGTTGAAGCCCGCATAAATCGTGGAGATATTATCAATGATGCGCGTGGTCTGGGTGGGGTCCTCGATGGTGAGGTTACTGACCACTTCGATCAGCAACTCCAGCTCCGCCGATACAGCATTCGCTTCCTTTTCGCGCTCGTTGGCTTCTGTTACTTTCTGCACCTGCTCAATGCCATCGGCACTGGCCTGCACGCGCATGGCATACGGTTGCAGGGCGTCGGGCTGGAGCAGAAATTCAACGGTTTGACCGGCAACTTGCTTGGTCGTTTGCTCTAGATCGGCAGCGTATTTTTCAATAGCTGGCGCATCGGCATACCGTAAGTCTTTTAGTGAAATAACCTCGCCCCGCACCGTGCGCAATTCGGCCAGCAAGCGCACATATTCGTTCACATCCTGCGCCGACGTACGCTTGATGCGCCCCATCAGCTCATCGGCTTTTCCGAACACGCGCTGGGTCTCGGTGCTCGTGCTCTTGCGGATGCTTACGACTTTCTCGTACTCCTCTACCGCCGCGTGGGCCGCCTGCTGAATTGCTTTCAACGGCTCTGCCAACGCCTGGGCCGCCGGTTCGCGCAGCCAATGATAGGTGTCGGTAAGGGTAGTAGTGAGGCGAATTAAATCGAGGTACAAGCCGGCGTAGCTGTCGTCTTTGCTGAGCAGCGTTAGGATTTCATGAGCTTCAGCCATGGCCCGTACAATCTCTTTATTCCCCAGTTTGTAGAGGTAAGAATCGGAAGTAATGGGCAGCTGAAAATCGGGCGCTACGTACGGCGTCTGCCAGATCTGAACGACGTGGTGTTTCTTGACCTCTTCATCGGCGCGGAAGTAGCACAGCTCGCCGTTGGCAAACAAAGCGTAGCCGTGGCAGCTGATAGGATTATCAACGCGCTGGGCAATCAGATTGTACGACAAGAGCAGGTAAGCGCCGTTTTCTTTGTTGTAAAAAACGTACAGAAAATCTTCCCCATTAGGCGAGGCAATACGCTTTTCAAACAGCATGTCGCGCAGGCCATTCTCGAACAATTTTCCGGCGCCGGTTTGCAGATAAAATCCGTGCGGAAAAATCAGCCCTTGTCCGTCGGGCAACAGCACGCAGGCCTCGGCCAGCGCATCGAGCCGCTGGGCTGTTTTCAGCTTTTCGTTAAACAGAAAATGCCGATAATCCGGCTCCTGATACGGCCGGATTTTAAGCAGAATAATATGCCCGACTGCGGCATAATATATCTCCGAATCGTCGAGCGTCTGGTCTTTATCCGCCACGGGTTCGGAGTAAATTCCCTGGCCGGTTTCGGTGTTATTTTCAACTTTGATTGTAAGGTCGCCGTGGATGGTTTCCACAAAAACCTTGTCCTCTATGCTAATATGCGGGTATTTGCCGGCCCGCTGCATATCGCGAGTGGCCCGCTTCCAGGTAAACTCGTGCTGGGGCGGAAAGGTGTATTCATGGTCGCTGCGGTTGTCCAGGTAGGTCAGCGTATCGCCCTGTAGCAGCCACTTAAACGTCTTGATGTCGTTGGCGCTTTTGCCCACCCGAAACACCATGAACAAGTGCGCCCCCAGCACCGCAAATTTCACGAACTGCGTGTTCTTATAATACCGGTACAAGTTGCGGAATTCCTCCAGAAACTGAGGTGCCGAAATCAGCTCCAAACTGAGCGGCCGAAACTCATGATCCGTGTAGTCATACACGCCAAAAACGTCGGTTATTTCCGTCTCCGTTTTCAGCCCGATCAGCACGTTGTAGCCAAACAAAAATTTGCCCCCCACGGGCACCATGTCCCAGGGCACGCAATTGTTTTCGGTAGTAATGCGGCCGGTGCCAATCAGCTTGGTGTCGATAGCACCAAATACGGCTTTGCGCTCGGCGTTTAGCTTTTCTAACCGCAGGCGCAAATCGCCGCCGCTGGTGCTGAGGCGGTTGCGCAGAATTTCATAAGTGCCGGTTTCGAGTTGTTCCATTGTATTACTTCACTCTCTAGATTTCGCTCTTCAGCGAAATCTAGATGCTGCTTTTAGAAAGAGCTGATGTATAACTAGGTTAGAGCTAGAGAGCTAGTTCCCCTCCTCAGATGAGGAGGGGCTAGGAGTGGTTGACGGTCGTTGCACGTCATCTGCCATTATAAATTCTGCTTTAATTGCTGCTAATACTCCATCAAGCTGTTGCAAAATCCACTTGTTCTCGAACCGTAACACCCGTAAGCCTAGCTCTTTCAAATAACCCGCGCGTTCCATGTCATACGCCTCCCCACTTACCGTAAAATGACCAGCGCCGTCTAGTTCAATAATCAGCTTTTCGCTGGAGCAGTAAAAGTCCACGATGTAAGGACCGATGCTGTGCTGACGTCGGAATTTGCGGCCAGCCAACTGGCTGCGCTGAAGAGCCCTCCAGAGGAGAGCTTCGGCGGGAGTGAGGTTGGTGCGTAGTGTTTGGCGGGTGGGTTTTAAATGGGCCAGGTTATGAACGTGATTTATGTCAGGCATAAATAGTGTAGGTTAATAACCACAGGATAAACAACGATTGTCAACCACCCCCAACCCCTCCTCATCTGAGGAGGGGAGCTAGTTTTTAGAACTAGTTCCCCCTCTCTTTGGGAAAGGGAGCTGGGGGTGAGGTCAATCGTTGACCGGCCTGAAGTGCCCTACTTCAAATCAATCGTATGCACCTGCCTATCCGCAATGCCCAGCGCCTTGGCTGTACCGGCTAGCTGCGTAAGCATATCCCGCGTTGGCTGATTGTCGGCCTTATTCATCAATTGCAGCAGCAGCGCCGATACACTCAGGTTTTTCACATCTTCCGAATTCAGCCCAAACTGGGAAATAAACCGGTGCAGATTCGCCTTGAAATCGCCGTTGCCATCGACGTGGAAAAATGCATCTTTTACGGTGCCCAGCACTTCGCTGTTATGCACGGTGCGGTCGATGGATTTACCTTTGGTGATGGAGCCGATGATCTGGTCAAAGAACATGGTTTCGCCGCCCACAATATCGATTTTGGCTGACTTGAGGGCTTCCGAAATGACGCCGGCCTGAGCGCTGGCAATGTCTTTCTGAATGCTGATTTGAGCCAGCTCAATCGACTTGTCTTTTTCGAGGCGGAGCTTGAATTCTTCGTGGTCTTTGCCCACGCCGTCGAGCTTTTTCATGGCGTCGGCCTTGGCCTCAATGCCTTTGGCTTCCACGGCGTACTTTGCTTCGTCCACGCTGGCTTCGGCCAGACCTTTTTTCTGCTCAGCGTCGGCGCGGGCCTCGATGATGCTGACTTCGGCCAGACCTTTTTCGCGCTCCACTTTCGCGGCTACGAAACCTAGTTTTTCGTCGGCGTCGGCTTGAGCAACTGACTTCACCTGGATGGCAGCGGCCTCGGCCGTGGCTTGCAGTTGTAGCACGTTGGCCTCGCTCTCGCCTTCCTTTTGGCGGGCAGTGGCTTTGGCTTGCATTACCTGCGCTTCGGCCAGGCCTACGGCGGTGGCTTTGCTGGCTTCAGCCTCGGCTAGTATGCGGATGGCTTGGGCGCGGTGGTCGGCCGACGACTTCTCGGCTTCGGCGTCAATGAGTAGTTGCTTGGCGCGGAACTCGGCGGCGTTTTTATCGGCTTCGGCGCCGCGGGTAAGGAGCACACCGGCTTCCTGCGCATCCTGCTCGGCCTTGGTTATGGCCACTTTCATCTGGCGCTGCGCCTCAGCGAAGGCGCGAGTGTCCTTGATGCGCTCTTCCTCTTCTACGGTTGCTTTCTCTACCGTAATCCGCTCACGAATAATACCTTGAATATTTTTTCGCTCTTCTTCCAGCGCTTTTTCCTTCTCAATCTGAGCCAGGGCTACGATGCGCTCCCGCTCGTTTACTTCCAGGGCGCGGGCCTGCTCCACGCGCTCCGTTTCGATGGCGTCGGTGCGCTGCTTGTTGCGCTCGGCCACCAATATTTGCCGGTCGCGATTCTGCTCCGAAATCTTGATTTCTTCGTCGGCAATGATGCGGGCTTTCTCGCCTTTCAGGCGCTCTTCGTGGCGCACTTTCTCGGTTTCGGCAAACTCCCGGGCCTTGATGTTGGCAATTTCGCGGCGCTGCTTTTCTTCGTTTTCGGCCAGCTGCTTTTCTAGTTGCAGAATGGTTTCCTGCGCTTCTACATCCTGCTTCTTGATCGTTTTTTGCATGTCGCGCTCAATCAGGTTGGCTTGAATTTTTTGCTCCGAAGTCAGGGCAATAATTTTCTTGATGCCTTCCGCGTCCAGAATATTATCCTGATTGAGGGAAGAGAGCGGCGTTTGCTCCAGGTAGTCAATGGCGCAGTCGTCGAGCACGTAGCCGTTTAGGTCGGTGCCGATGATGCGTAGAATCTCTTGTTTAAACTGCTCGCGGGAGTTATACAGCTCAATAAAATCGAACTGCTTGCCCACGGTTTTCAAAGCTTCCGAAAACTTCGCGTCGAATAGATTTTCCAGCGCCGCTGGGTCGGAGCCGCGGCGGGTGCCGATACTCTGAGCTACCTGCACCACGTCTTCCTGCGTCTTGTTGACACGCACGAAAAAGTTGACTTTTACATCGGCCCGCAGATTGTCTTTGCAGACCAATCCTTCGGCGCCGGCGCGAGAAATTATGATGGTTTTGAGGGTGATATCCATCACCTCCAGCTTGTGGAGAATGGGGACGACAAAGATGCCTGAAAACGACACCATAGTATCGCCTAAGCCGGTGCGTACGAGGGCCTCACCCTGCACGGCTTTCTGGTACATTTTGGCGATAACAGCCAAGAGTCCCAGCAACATAAAGCCGAGAATAAGAAGCACGGCCCAAGAAAGGGAAGCAGCCATGAAAGTAGGGAATAGAAGTAGGAAATAAGAGAAAATTTGGTTTGTCAAAAGAGGAAAAGGTGGCTGACTTTGTGCCTAAAGTAAGGACAGCTTGACTACGCTGTCAGGCGACCTGAATAGCAGGATTTAGTTGGCACAAAACGGCGATAAATTCCTGCGTATCGCGGGGTGAAATCATCAGCTCATCGTACTCGTTGTAGCTGATGGCAAGGCGGTCTAGGGAGGGCGCGGGCGAGCTAAGAGGATTGTGCGTCTCGACGATACGAGTAATGCGTTGCGTAGGAATATTCCAGCGCAGAAAGCTGCACCGTACCATTACTTGCTCAGGCGTAACTGTATAGGTAGTGCTGACTAAAATGTGCAGGACGAAAACCAGTGCCAAGAGCGAAAAAATGCCCCCCAGAAGCGTCGTGCGCCACTGCAGAATCGCGCTGGCGCTTGTCAGTACTATTATAGGTGCGAAAATCCACCAGCTTATCTTGGCTTTAAATACGCGTTTCATCGTCGTAAAAAATGAGGTAATGTCGTTGCTTGCTACGCCTCGTAAGGCTCGATCAAATACACCCGGCGCTGGGCATCAAAGTCGATTACCAGGGCCGTGTCGCCTTTGCGCAGCTCGCCACTTGAAGCTGCTTTCACGTTGAGCATAAGCGGCGCCCCATCAATCCGAACGGCGGCCTGACCGAGCTTTTCGGCCGTAGCCGGCAGCAGTACTGTGCAGACTTTGCCGATAACTACTGCTCCTGCGCTGTGGTCTTTTTCCAGCACAGTGAACAGCTTAACAAAAGGCAAAGTCAGAACTTTGGCCAGGAAAAGACTAGCAATAAACAGGGGCAGCAGGAATATCAGGCCTAGTAAAAAAGATGTATTGCCCGTGTAGTAATTAACGAGGATACTACCGGCCCACAGCGGCAGCGCCACAAAGCTCAGAAACACCATGAGCGGAATGCGGCCCAGATTGAAAAAAGCCAGCGCTCCGTTGAGCCAATCCGCGCTCAGGCCATCGGCGTCAGCTTCTACCTCAATATCCAGGTCTAACGAGCTGACATCCAGTAGCCCGACAATGACCGTGAGCCAATACAGCAACACAAACACCAACAAGGCCGTGGGGGGCAAATTGGGTGGTGAAACAGCGGCTTGTAGAAGTTCGAACATAGGCGTAATCTGGGCAGCTTAAAGGTAGATAAATGGAAGTGACCTGAGTGAGCCAAGAGAATTTAAAATTGTGCTGATCGAAGTTGACGAATTTCCTCCTCCAACTCTTCCGTACGAACCTTCAAGCGCCTTGCGTATCGGCCGTAAGCCATGAAGCCAAGCACAAACCCAAAGGTCATCAGCACATGCGCGGTAGAGATGTCAAGCACATGAAAGATGCGCAGGCCGGCACTCGTAATCACTATTATGAGTGCCAGGTAATTGAGCGTTTTTTCCAGCGTATTCATGCGTGGGACCAAAAAGGATGAGTGATACATAGCAGGCCTAGCTAGCTTCGTCCGTCAGGCCTAGTTTGGCCTTCAGGGCTTGCAATTCTTCGGCCGCTTTGCCGACATTGGCGGTGCCCAGAGCTTTGTTAATTTCCTGGTCGATGCTCTTGCTTTCGTTGGCGATTTCACCATAGGATTCAGCCAGGGCTTCTTCCACGGCAATCTTTTCCTTCATGCGCTCCAGCAAGGTTACCGTGCCAGAGGAGTCGAGCTGGGCGAGCTGCTTGTTGATGTTTTTGGTGGCGGCGCTCACCGTGGCGCGGGCTTTCAGCGTTTTCAGCTCATTTTCCCACTGGCTGATGGTTTGCTTGAGTGTCTGCACGTTCTGGTCCATCTGTGCCGCCGACTTCTCGAACTGCGCCTGGTTCTGGGCCGATAAGGCAGCCTGAGCTTCGTTTTCGGATTTTTTGACCAGGGCTTCGCTGGCCAGGCGGTCGGCCTCACTGGGGGGCAAATCGCCTTTGTGAGCGCGCTGGAGCAGGAGCACGGCCTTGTTTTCGTAGTCCAAGCCTTTGGCGCGGAAGCTTTCGCCCTCGTTGCGCGCCCGGATAACCATAGCTTTTACCTCGGCCAGGCCGTGCAGACTTTTGTCGAGGTCCTGGCGCAGGTCGCGCAGGCCTTGCTCGGTCAGGTTGATGGGGTCTTCGAGCTGATTGACAGCGGCGTGGGCTTCGGACTGGCCGATTTTGAAGAGGCGGTTTAGAATATTCATCGTGGGTAGAGTTAGGCGGTGACAGGTTTAGAAAACTGAATCAATTCGTCGGCAAACTCGCTTAGCAGCAGCCCCAGCGAGTTGACCACAGCTTCCAGCTCGGCCAAGTCCAGGGTTTCGATTTGGAGAGTGTCGCGGAAGATGAGGCGGTGACCGGTTTCGTCGAGGGCAAAGGCGCCGTGAATAATGTCACGGTTTTTCTGGAGTAGGCGCTGGTACACTTCCAGGGAGGGCGCGGGCAGCTCCAGCAGGTATTGCTCCAATAAGAGGAGTGGGTCGCCGCAACCCAGCACTAGGTTTTTGATGCCCAGCTCCGGTTTGTCCACCACAAAAATGCCGTCCTGCTTATCGGCGTGGCAGATGTCGAAGCCCAGCTCCAACAGGAAATCCTTGATCTTAAAAAAGTAGCGGTTGGTCATGGCTAAAAGGGAGGCTGGGGGGCAAAATCAGAAATGCAGAAGATAAGCAGGACGGCCGAGCTTAAGGCTGGCAACTAAGAAAATGTATGTTAGCTCAAAAAAATAGAACCCTTAGTAAGGCTGCTGCCGTTATTGTGCTAGATTTACGACACAAGTGTACTCAAAGTTTTAGATATGCTCAAGCTTTGAGCAATAAATATTTTTCCGCATGTCGCACGTTGGTAAGAACATTCGCAAGCTCAGAACCGTCAAAAAGCTTAGTCAGGCCGCTTTTGCGGAGCTATTTGGGCTAGCGCGTCCTAGCGTAGGAGCTTACGAAGAAGGTCGCTCAGAGCCGAAGATGGAGACGCTGATTCAGATTGCTCAGCATTTTGGCTTATCCGTTGACTTGCTACTTACGAAAGAGCTCACGATAAATGAGCTCTATAACTTTGATATCTTTAAGGATAAGCTGCAGTCGGCCCCGCCGCCCGAAACGCTGGCCGAAGCCGACCGCAAGCAGAACGTAACGCCGCTGGTGCATGCTAATCGGGCCCTGGAGTACATTGTGCACCACCACGATCCGGCGTTTATCGATGCTTTGCCGTGGCTGCAATTTCCGCATAACTTAAGTGGCCCTACGCGTGCCTTCGAAATAACCGGAGCCGATATGCAGATTCAGCAGCAGGGACTCCGCCATCAGGATATCGTGCTCTGCTGCCGCGTGGATAAGGCTCGGCCTCACCTGCAAGCGGGCCACGTATATATTTTCGTCACGCAAAGCAATGTCCTGGTGCGCCGCCTCACCGAGCGGACATCGGGGGGCAATTTGCTCAAACTACGAGCCGATAACCCTGATTACGGAAGTCAGGATTTTGAGCTAACCCAAGCTCTGGAAATTTGGGAAGTGAAAGGCGTATTCACAACGCACTTGCGGCCGCCGGCTCAGCTGGATGAGCGGGTGCTGGCGTTGGAGCAGAAAGTGGAAGAGTTACTAGGCCGGTAGGGGCGCGTCGCACGTGCCCCATCGTTATTCGGGTGTTAATTTAGATAACCCAAACTCCATACTATTCAATCAGAGCTAAAACTAGAAAACTAGTTCCCCTCCTCCGCTGAATTCCGCGCATCAAGCATTGCGCATGAAGCAATATGGGCTAGGGGTGGTTGCGGGCATTGCTGACGTTGTTTAGTTAGCTGTGTCATCCTCAATTCCGGCGTCCGCTTGCAAAGGATCTTCTACCCTAGCACGAGTCGTTATGGCGCTAGTCGTTCCCATCCTATAAGGTCCTTCCTCCGTCAGGATGACAATTAAATAAGCAAACACCTACATAAGTAAACAACGCTCCGGCCAACCACCCCTAGCCCATATTGCTTCATGCGCAATGCTTGATGCGCGGAATTCAGCGGAGGAGGGGAACTAGCCTTTGGTTTTCTAGTTCTATAAATCACGATTTGGGCCGGGTTATGAAGTCGTCATCGTTCATTGGTGGGCAAAAATATATTCCATATGACATTTGCTTACTTATTAATAAGTAAGTATGTTTGGGCAACATGTCAACCAAAACAGAAACGGTAGCGCCGGATACCCGCACGCGCATCCTGGACCTTGCCGAGCAGCTACTGCTGGCGCGGGGCTTTAATGCCTTTAGCTACCAGCATATTGCGAAAGAACTAGGGGTAAAGCCTGCTGCCGTGCATTATCACTATCCCAGCAAAGACGATTTGGGCGCGTCTATTATTCAACGCCAGCGGGGCCGACTGCGCAAGTGGCGGGCGCTGCCGAGTCTCATAGGTTTGCCCCCCGAGGCTCAGTTGAATGCTCTTTTTGAGGTGTATCTGGGGCATTTGAAGCGTGAGCAGCGGGTGTGTCTGTTTGGCTCGTTGGCGGCCGAGTTCCTCACCTTGCCCGACACCATGCAGCAGGAGCTACGCCTGTTCAACCAGGAGCTAACCGAGTGGCTTGCGCAAGTGCTAGCCGCGGGCCGGGAAGTGGGTACGGTAGCGTTTCGGGGTGAGCCGACAGCGAAAGCAGCCCAGGTGCTTACCACGCTGGCCGGCGCTCTGCAAGTTGCCCGTGTTCACGACGAACGACACTTTTACCTTGTTTTTGAACAGTTACGAAGCGAGCTGCTGCCTGATTAGGACAACAATGGGCTTCTCTGATTGACTACACCCAAACGTATTCAGCCATGATCAATACTTACTCGCCCGCCCTCACTGTGTACCCCATGGAATCTTCTGTAGAAGCCGCTCCGCGCCCTACCAAAGTGCAGTATCCTTCGGTACCACCCGGCCTGAAGCTGCTGCGGCTCAAGTTTCGGGTATTGTCGGCGGTGTCGGCAGAGTGGGCGTTTCGGGAGGCGTGGAAAGTGTTTACTACCCCGCGCCAGCTGCCGCTAAAGGCCTGGGAGGCTAAGGCGCTAGCTGGTGCTAAGCAGCAGTGGACGCAAGCTGAAAGTGGGCGAGTGGCTTACTACGAGTGGAACTCCGGCGGTGAGCGTACCGTGCTGCTAGTTCATGGCTGGGAGCACCGCTCCAGCTTCTGGGGCCACATGGCGGATGGGTTGGCCAAGGTGGGGTTTCGGGTGGTAGCGCTGGATGGGCCGGCACACGGCTTGTCGGAAGGAAATCGGGCTACGCTCGTGAGCTTTGCCGGAGCGGTACAGGCCGTAGCCGATGCCATTGGACCCGTGCACGCCACGGTAGCGCATTCGTTTGGGGCGGCGTGCACGGCGGGCGTGCCGGTACGGTTCAATCAAGCGGCTGGGGGGCAATTACCTCGTCTTATCTTAATGAGTGCGCCCAGCAGTACGCGCAAAGTAGCTCGGCGCTTCGCCGCCTTACTGCATTTGCCCCCCAGCGTAGTCGAGCGGATGGGGCGCTTTATTCAGGAGCAGTTTGGCCGCAGCGCCGAGAGCTTTAGCCTGCTTGAAGCCGGCCGCCACCTGCCCGTGCAGCGCGCTCTGCTTCTCCACGACCGCGAAGACCCCAACGTGCCCTTTGCCGAGGGCGAAGAAATAGCAAGTCACTGGCCGAGTCTGGAGTTTCGGCCCACTACTGGCCTCGGTCACAACCGCATCATGCGCGACCCCACTGTGATTCAGCAAGTGATAAAGTTTATTGGTTAAAAGGCGTTAAGCATTTGTACAAGGTGTGTGAACTGCCACGGCGAAAGTGATTTATTGCGCCTGGCTCACCTCCGTTAAGCTGAACAATACGTAGGGTGTTAGACTTGACTAGCCAGTAAGGCTACTCACTTCCATTTACTCTTTAACACCCAAGCGCATGGTAAAAGTAGGACTGTTGGTGCGGCTAGAAGCCAAGCCCGGAAAAGAACAAGCAGTGGCCGATTTTCTGCGCAGCGGCCTGCCCCTGGTGCAGGAAGAGCCCGAAACCATCAACTGGTACGGCATTCAGATGGGCCCTTCGACGTTCGGTATTTTCGACACCTTCCCCGATGATGCCGGCCGCAAAGCCCATCTAGGAGGCAAAGTAGCTGCGGCCCTCATGGCGAATGCGGGCGAACTGCTCTCCGCCGACCCTGTTATTGAGATGATTGATATCCTTGCTTCTAAATAGTAGCTCAGGGTGAGTCAGGCATAAAAAAGCCCCCCAGAAGTGTGAATAATACTTCTGGGGGCTTTTTTATGCCTGATTAAGATCGAAATATCAGACTGCTTCCTGGCCCTCGGCGGCTAAAGCGCGCAGCACCTCGCGCAAGCCTACAGGCTCCTGGATCAGGCGGGCCACGTGCTGCACGTACTCGGCCTCGGCGCGCAGGTGGCGCTTGAGTTGGCGCAGCTCGGCTTCCTGCTTTTTGCCGGTGCCGCTCAGCACTTTGGACGGCCCATATTTCAACTCGTTCAACTGCTGTTTCAGCTCAATTTGCTGCTGATGAAGGGCCTGCGTGTAGCGCGTAAGCACGTCATCATCGGCCTGATCAGTTGGGGCCGATTCAGACAGGAGCTGGAGTAGGGTGTAGAGGTCGTTGGCCTCGTAAGCTTCGGTGATGCACTGCATAAGCGCAGTTTTCTGCCGTTGGGCATCGGGGTTGCGCTCCAGGTCGGGGTGGTAGGTGCGGGCTAGCTGGCGGTACAGGGTTTTGGTGTTGGATAACAGGCGCTGCTCTTCCTCGCGGGCTGCTTTTTCGGCGGCTTCCTGCGCTTTTTGCGCCTTGGTTTTGCGCCGGGCTCGCGCCTGGGCGGCCGCTTGCTCGTGTGGGGGCAGAGTAGGGTCAAAGCCGGCCGCGGAATCAGGAGCTTCGTTGCGAGGCTGGGTGGCGCGTCTCTGGGGAGCGTATTTCAGCAACACGTCCGACGCGTCTTCCCCAAACCGCTCCTCCAAAGCCCGGGCATTACCAATGATTACTCGGGTAATCTGGTCCTCCTCAGCCCGACTGAAAAAGTGGAGCAGCAAGGCATTTTCCAACGGTGCAAACAGCGTCTGCCGCGCCTCCACCACCGCCCGCGCGGCCGGCCCTACCTGCTGCCAGTAGCGCCGCCGGGCTTCGGCCTGCTCAGCCTGTATGTCGCGTAGGCGCTGACGCAACCCTTCCACCTGTTGCACCGCCTCCCGAAAGGCTTGCTGGGCGGGATTGATAGCCGTATCCGTTGCCGGAATGGGTAGGGAATTTGCGGCTGGAAGGTCAGAGAGAGTGGGAGCATTCATAGGGCGACAAAGGTAGCGAGGCTTTGACAGCCTCTCTAGAGCGTGAAGAAATGTTCATTTCTTCTATAGCCGACGAGCAAAGCGATATGTGTTGCGTTAGGAATTCGAAAGCAGCTGCTGGAGTTAGTTGGTCAGCAGTCATAACGATGTAGAGACGCGACATTTCGCGTCTTGTCGTTGCGGTCCTTAAACGACCAGGACCGTAAGATCCAGTCATCACAAGATCAGCAACGACGCGACGCGAAGTGTCGCGTCTCTACATCGGTCGGCTAATCAAGGATTAACGCAAGCAACTTCCAAGACTGGGGGGCTTTTTGCAAACCACTTTTATTTTTAGGAGGTGTCTTGGCCCACTGCTTACCTGTGGGTATTTTACGGCTGCCACCTGAGCATTCGTATCCAGCCGACCCCTTTACTGCCGCATCCGTGTCTCCGCGAAAAACCCCTTTTCTTTTTGGTTGCCTACTAGCACTTGTGCTGCTGGGCTTCTACCCCTCGGTCCGGGCGCAAGGGCAGTCCATTACGGTGAAAACAGACCTTGGGGTAGAGTTAGTAAATGCCCTCATGGTGCAGCTTTCGCCCGAATTTTTAAAAGATTCGGTCGCGGACCCGCACCTGTTTCGCACCACCCGGCTGATGCGCGAAAGCTATACCCACTTTGCGCCATTCCGCACCCACGCAGCTGTGCAGCGCACTCACTGGCTGGCCGACAAAATCGGTACGGGCGTGTACTTGCTGCCCTTATTCTATCAGGGATTTCCGCGCCCTCGACGGCACACGCCCATTTCAACGCCGTTGCTCGAAGCTATTCACGCTAATCCAGACTCGGCAGTACGCATTGCCGACGCCTATATGCGCTTGGTGGGGCAGTTCTATCAGGACTCACACTTCGCACGCTTTCAACGCACCAACCACGTTGTGTACGAGGTAGCCATCTCGGAAGTGAGGCGCAACCTTCCTTCTCCGGCCTTTATACCTACCATGGAGCGCTATTATGGTGCCCAAAAGGCGGGGTATTGTATTATCGTCAATCCATTTTTTAAATCGCAGTGGGGCATGGCCTGGGAGGTAGGAGGCGCCAATGGCCCGGTTGCTACCCAGATTGCGGCGCCTTTCGGAGAGCAAGTGCGCGTACGCGGACTCTTGTTAAAAGCTGGGTTTGACAACGCCGCAGAAGTACGCAACTTGTCGGTGCACGAGTTCGGACACACCTTTATCAATACCCTGACAGCCCGGCCAACCTTTGCGGCGGGCATTAGAGCGCAAAGCGCCTTATTTCAGCCCATTCCAGGGCAGGGCCAATACCGCGACTGGGAAACGTCATTCAATTAACATTTGGTACGGGCCGGCGAGGTTCGCCTGGCGCTGGCACTGGGCCGGGGAGATGTCAGCCAGAAGCTACGAGCAGACTACGCGGCCTGGATGTACCTGCCTTTTTTGAGCAGCAGCTCCGGCGCTATGAAGCGGACCGGCAGCGCTATCCTACCCTGGAATCGTTCTTGCCAGACTTAATTAGTGCTCTGCCGACGCTCAATCGATAGTTAACTGGTCACTAAACTGACCACCAACTAATCGTTCTTCCGCAGTACGAGGAGCAGCTCAAATGCTTGCTAAGTCATTCCATACTTCATACGCCACCCGAAACGTATTGCAATGCGCATCCACTATGTCGCTGATACGCTCGGAGTAGCCGCCGCCCATACTCACGGCCACGGGCAAGTTATTGTCCCGACAAAGCTTTAATACGAACTCATCCCGCTGCCGACAGCCAGCTTGGGTTAGGGCGAGCTTGCCGAGCTTATCAGTCGCCAAAACATCCACGCCTGCTTGAAAAAACACGAAATCTGGCTGAACCTCGGTCAGCAAACGAGGCAAAGTTGCCGTGAGCTGCGCCAGATACTCCGCATCTTCAGTGCCCAGCGCCAACTCCACATCCAGGTCCGACTGCTCCTTGCGCAGCGGATAATTGGCCCCCGCGTGCATAGAAAAAGTAAACACCCGTGGTTCATGCTGAAAAATGCTGGCCGTGCCGTCGCCCTGGTGCACGTCCAGATCCACGACTAATATTTGCTTCGCTAACCCATGATGCAGCAAGTGCGCGGCCGCAATGGCAATATCGTTGAGCACGCAAAAACCCTCGCCCCGGTCAGCAAACGCGTGATGGGTGCCGCCCGCCAGGTTCAGCGCCACACCGTCATGCAAAGCACGCCGCGCCGACTGCAAGGTGCCTGCGCTGCTGCTCAGGGAACGGCGCACCAACTGCTCGCTCTGCGGCAAGCCCAGCCGCCGCACTTCGGCAGGGGAGAGGCGCTGGTCGCGCACTTTGTGCCAATACTCGGGGGTGTGCACGCGCAGGATATCCTCCTCGGCGCACAGGCCAGGGTCGTAGAAATCGGCCTGGGGGGCAATTCCCTGCCACAGCAGCTGCTCCCGAATCAGCTCGTATTTGGCAATCGGAAACCGATGGCCGGGGGGCAAGTCCAGGGTGTAGCGTTCGGAAGTGGCGAGGCAGGGCATAAAAGAATCAAAACAAAGAAACGGGTTGGCATACGTAGGCAGCACAATAAGGAGTGCCCAGCTTAGCAATAACCCGATTCAGGCAAGGTAAGCTTTCATGCTAGCGGTTTCCCGATCCGTGTGCCTTGTAGAGACGCGACACTTCGCGTCTCCTCGTTGCTGAGGTTGTTAAGTCAGCAATTCAGGTCGTTCAACGAGGAGACGCGAAGTGTCGCGTCTCTACAAGGTGCTTACAAAATTTAGTAAACGATTATCAAAAAAATTATCAATATGATTATTCAAAAAAACACTCCCAGTAACGATTTAAATGAGGTTTTGTAAACAAACAATTAATGCCAATAAAATTTATTTTAAAAATATATACACTACCTATTGCATAAATAAAATCAACCCTGCATATTTGTCCCATCAACTACACAACGCCATGCTACGCTGCACCAATTTTATTTCAAAGCAAGACGCCATGGAGCCACGGAGCTCCAGCGCGGTTCGGTACAGCTAAGTAGCAGCAGATTCTCCTCTGATACTTCCGCAACCCGAACCTAAGCAGTTCGGGTTGTTTGTTTTACAACAGTTTACACCCGCACGGTCATGCGTTATCAACGCCCCACCTTCCTGCATACCTCCCTGATTAAACGGTCCAAGAACCGTTTCCAAGATTGGTGCGACCGGGCTTTTCCCCTGGATACGTTACGTAGATAAACCCTGCGTAACCCTTCCACGAAAAAAGCCCGACCCCCAAAGTCGGGCTTTTTTCATGCTTATGCAACTGAAAAAAACAAATCATTTTCAGGGTGAAAGAAGTGTGTCTATTTGTGAAATAAATAAAATAACAACCGATTTTAATTTGAGTAAAACTTTCAAAATAAGATCAATAATTATTTTCTAAAAAAAGCCGCAGTAACATAATTCTCACTTCTACAACTCCACGATTATGCGCTTCAACTTTACTTTCCGCAAAGCCACTACCACCAACCACGAGGGCGCTGCGGCCTTCGCTCTTACTCCCCAGTTGGAGTTGTACGCCGCCGTAGCCACAGCCGCCCTCAGCGACCAGTTCTACGAAACCGGCGATACTCGCTTGCTCCGCTTGCGCGATTTGGTGGCCCGCAACGACCCTGAGTTCGTGGCCCGCTTGGCGGTGTATGCCCGCGAGCAGCTGTACTTGCGCACCGTGCCCTTGGTGCTCACCGTAGAGCTGGCCCGCCTGCACCGCGGCGACAATCTGGTAAGCCGCCTGGTAGCCAGGGTGGTGCAGCGCGCCGACGAAATCACGGAGTTGCTGGCTTACTACGCCCAGGCCAACGAGCGCGATGGAGTAAAAACCCTCAACCGCCTCTCCAAGCAGGTGCAGAAAGGCTTAGCCCTGGCCTTCAACCGCTTCGACGGCTACCAGCTGGCCAAGTACGACCGCGCCGGGCGGGTGCGTCTCCGCGACGCCTTGTTTCTGGTGCACCCCACGCCCCGGAATGCGGAGCAGCAGGTCTTGTTCGACCAGCTTGTGCAGGGTACGCTGCCCACGCCTTACACCTGGGAAACCGAGTTGTCGGCCCTGGGGCAGCAGCACTTTGCTTCGGCTGCGGATCGTAAGGCGGCGTTCTGCTCGGTGTGGGAAACGTTGATTGGGAGCGGCAAGCTGGGCTACATGGCCTTGCTCCGCAACCTGCGCAACATCCTCGAAGCTGGCGTGTCGGGGGCAGCGGTGGAGCAGGTATGTGCCTGCCTCACCGACCGGTTTGCGGTGGCGCGCTCCAAGCAGTTGCCTTTCCGCTTCCTGGCCGCTTACCGCGAGGTGCTGACGGTACAGTCGGGCTACGTGGCGGTGGTGTTGGGAGCCCTGGAAACGGCCATTGCCCACAGCGCGGCCAACCTGCGCGGCTTCGACTCCGGCACCCGCGTACTCGTGGCCTGCGACGTGTCGAGCTCGATGCAGCAACCTGTGTCGGCGCGCAGCAAAGTGCTGCTCTACGATGTGGGCCTGGTGCTCGGAATGCTGTTGCAAAGCCGATGCAGCCACGTAGCCACCGGCATGTTCGGCGATAAGTGGAAGCGTATCAGTCTGCCCCGCGGCCGGGTGTTGCAAAACGTGCAGGAGTTCTATCGCCGCGAAGGCGAGGTAGGCTACAGCACCAACGGCCACCTGGTCGTCCGGGACCTAGTGCAGCGCCGCGAAGTGGTAGATAAGGTGATGCTTTTCACCGACGTTCAGCTCTGGAACAGTACCGGCGACGGTGATACGCTGGCCCGAGCCTGGATCGACTACCGCCGCACCGTAGCGCCCAACGCCCGCCTCTACCTGTTCGACCTGGCTGGCCACGGCACAGCACCCCTGGAAGTGCGCGCCGGCCACGGCGTCGCCCTGATTGCCGGTTGGTCGGATAAAGTGTTCGACGTGCTGCAAGCCCTGGAAAACGGCGAGTCGGCTTTAGCTGAGATAGAGAAAATTGATCTAGGTTAATGGATAAATCCAGGTGGTCATGCAGAGCAACGCGAAGCATCTCGCGTGCCGTCGTTGGATTACTAACTGTCATGCTTGATCTAGCGTCCGCTTGTCGAAGCATCTGTCCCGCTTCGTTGCAGAAGCATTGATTAGTAACCAGTATAGATGCTTCGACAGGCTCAGCATGACGGATAAACAAATGGTACAGAACAAAAACCCAAAGGTTGGGGGCCTAAATGCACAGCCAAACGGGCTGGGCCTGCCCCCGACTACTTGGAAACAACCTACAGGCAAGGTGCGGTAGATGGGCGTTACTTCGCTGGTTAGTCAGGCGGCCCTCGGGCAACCTGTTAGGGTTCGAATCCCGCTGGGGGGCTTTTTGCTGCCCAGACACGCCTACCGCTGTTGCCCTTGCCGCTGGGTTGAGTCACTAAATATCCCGCTGGGTGTCGTCGGGTAGCGTTCCTTCGTGTCGCGGGTTCGATTCCTGCCTTCCGCCCACCGCTCCAGGCGGCGAAAGTAGCTCAGTTGGTAGAGCAGAATGGCTTCGGCCGCGCTTCCCATTTTTTACCCCGGTTGGGTTGTAGTAAAAAGTACCTCGTTGGGTGCCGTAGCCTAGCCTTACTTCGATTCAGATTCGCCGGGTCGGGGGTTCGATTCCCTCTCGTCAGCCTTCGGGTTGGCCGTAGCTCAGTTGGTTAGAGCAGGTCAGTTGGCTGGGCGCTTTGTTGCCCCAATGAGTTATTGTTACTGCTTCTCAGGTGCCGTAGGAAGGCGATACTTCGGTGAGATTCATTCGTGAATTAGCGGGTTCAAATCCCGCAACTTGTGGCTGTGGCTACAGGAGATGCGCTTGCAAAAGTGTGTCGGCAGCGCCCACCGTCCGTTGCCTTGAGTAGCAGCTTGTTTTCCTGATGGGTGCCGTAGTGCAGCCTTACTTCGCCATAACGCTAAGGTCGGAGGTTCGAGTCCTTCCTGCCATTCGGGCAGTAGCTCAGTTGGTTAGAGCCTAGCACCGTGGCTGCACGCCTAGTAGCCCCAGCAGGAGCCGAGCCGGAGACGGTGTCGTCGGGTAGCCTTACTTCGTCTTTTAAACTACGAAGGCTCCCCAGCTTTTTCACCCGTTTCCGTGCCTCGGTAATTTTATCAAAACGTCAAGCTCCCCTCCTCAGATGAGGAGGGGATGCGGTGGCGCAGCCGCCGCTAGGGTGGTTGAGGGCGTTGTTTGATTGAACGTCATGCAGAGCGCAGCGAAGCATCTCGCCAGCGGCAGTAAGATTACTAATCCTGAGTCAGCACGCGAGATGCTTCGCTACGCTCTGCACGACCGCCTTTTTGAGTTTTTTAAACAACTAAACAACGACCTCAACCACCCCCGCTTTGGCTTCGCCAAACCATCCCCTCCTCATCTGAGGAGGGGAGTTGGTCGTTCTCTCGTCATTTTACTTCTCACTTACAAACGCGAAGTACCCCTTCGCAAACCTATTCATGGCTCAACAATTACGCGGCAACGACCTCCGGCAGCTTGGCTTCCCCGAGGGCCGCGCCATCGGGCTCGCGCTGGCTCAATTGCAGCGCAAGCATCTCAAACGACTCTCGCTTACCAGTCAACTCACGCTCTTACAGCAAATTCTGACTACTCCCATGGACTTTATTACGCACCTCGATTGGAGCCACGTGGCAGCCGCGTTGCTCCCGCCACCTTCGCGCCAACTCGAATTGGTGGCGCGCAAACCTTACGCCCTCTACGGGGCCGAACACATTGAAGCCGGTGCCCTGCACCAAATGGACACGGCCATGAAACTGCCCGTGACGGTGGCTGGCGCCCTCATGCCCGACGCCCACCACGGCTACGGCCTGCCCATCGGCGGCGTGTTGGCTACCGACAACGCGGTAATTCCTTACGCTGTGGGCGTTGACATTGGCTGCCGGATGGCGCTATCGGTGTATAATTTGCCCCCCAAGCACCTCACCCAGCGGGTGCAGGAGCTGCAAAAGCTGCTCCTGGACAACACCCGCTTCGGTAACCGGACTGGCTTTCAGCACGGCAAAAAAATCGGCCACGAGGTGCTGGACCGCGACGAGTTTCGCGACATTCCTTTCCTGCGCAACAAGCAGGCAACCGCCGCCGAGCAAATTGGTACGTCGGGTTCCGGCAACCACTTCGTCGAATTCGGCATCGTGGACATCACGGAGCCGAATAACGAGATGGGCGTACCGGTGGGCCAGTATGTGGGCTTGTTGTCGCACTCCGGCTCGCGGGGCCTGGGCGCTGGTGTGGCTAACCACTACACAAAGCTGGCCATGGAAAACTGCCAGCTGCCCAACGAAGCCAAGCACTTAGCCTGGCTTTCCCTCGACGGTGAATTGGGTCAAGAATACTGGGCGGCTATGAACCTGGCGGGCGCTTATGCGTCGGCCTGCCATGAGCACATTCACCAGCGCATGGCGAAAGCCTTGGGTGAGCGGCCTTTGGCGAAAGTGGAAAACCACCACAACTTCGCCTGGCGCGAAAAGCTGGCCGACGGCCGGGAGGTGATTGTGCACCGCAAGGGCGCCACACCAGCCGGCAAAGGCGTGCTCGGCATCATTCCCGGCTCGATGACGGCCCCCGGCTTTATCGTGCGCGGTCGGGGCGTGGCAGATTCCTTGGGGTCGGCCTCGCACGGGGCCGGCCGTCTCATGTCGCGCACGCGGGCCAAGCAGGAGCTAAGCGAGTCGGCGGTGCGCCAGCACCTCACCGACCACGGTGTAGTGCTGCAAGGCGGCGGCCTCGACGAAGCGCCCATGGCCTACAAAGACATCCACGCCGTGATGCAAAGTCAGCAGGAGCTAGTGGATGTGCTCGGCTCATTCACCCCGAAAATCGTGCGTATGGATGGTGCGTAGTTGATTAAAAAAGTCCCCCAGAATAGTTCTGGGGGGCTTTTTTATGTCAGGCGGTCATGCTGAGCGGAGCGAAGCATCTCGCGTGCTGATGTCAGAGTAGTAAATGTCATATTGAGGAATTGAAGCATCTCTACTGGATAGTATTCCCAACGAAGCGGCAGAGATGCTTCGACAAGCTCAGCATGACATATACTGTGGCAACGCCCGCTGGCGAGATACTTCACTGCGTTCTGCATGACGTTCTTATGGACCAAAGTCAACTGTATGGGCTTTGCTAATCCCAGCTCAGCCATAACCTATAGCTACCTATTAGCGCTACAACTGGGTACCACCCACCTCCTGGCATCATGGCCAAATCGACCAATAAACTTCACAGTAAGGACCTCCGCCAGATCGGTTTTACCAACGACCAGCACATTAGCCTCGCCCTCGATATCCTCGACCAGCGCGAGCTGCGCCGACTCGATAAGGGCAGTGCGCAGGCCTTGCTGCAGGAAATAAAAAACGACCCATTCAAATATCTGCGCGACGAAATGTGGCGACCCCTGGCCGAGCAGCTCGTGCCCCAGCCGTCGCGCGATGTAGCCCTCAATCTTGAAATAAAAGACTACCGTCGCTACGGCGAGCGGTTTATTGAAGACGGCGCCCGCAAGCAAATGGACACCGCTATGCAGCTCCCCGTCACGATTGATGGAGCCCTCATGCCTGATGCTCACCAAGGCTATGGGCTGCCCATCGGCGGCGTGTTGGCGGTTGATAACGCAGTAATTCCCTACGGCGTAGGTATGGACATAGGCTGCCGAATGGCCCTGTCTATCTTCGAGTTGCCGGCCAGCTACCTGAGTAAGCACAGCCAGGATTTACGCAAGCTGCTGCTGGAACACACTAAGTTTGGCAACAAGGAAGTGTTCAAGAAGCCCTTCACCGATGACCCCATTTTCGAGCGGCTGGAGTTTCGCGAAATTGGGGTGGTGCGGCACAAGCGCGATTCGGCGTTGGCCCAAATTGGCAGCTCGGGCTCGGGCAACCATTTTGTGGAGTTTGGGCTGGTGGATATTACCGATCCGAATAATGAAATGGGCGTGCCGGTGGGGCAATACGTAGGCTTGTTATCGCACTCTGGCTCGCGGGGGCTGGGAGCGGCCGTGGCCCAGCATTATACCAAAGTAGCCATGGAAAAATGCCCCCTGCCGCCCCAGGCGCGGCATTTGGCCTGGCTGTCGCTGGACTCGCAGGAAGGGCAGGAGTACTGGAGCGCCATGAACCTGGCCGGCGACTATGCCTCCGCCTGCCACCACGATATTCACCGCCGCCTCAGCAAAGGCTTGGGTAATGCACCCTTAGCACAAGTGGAAAACCACCACAACTTTGCCTGGAAAGAAACCCTACCGGACGGCCGCGAAGCTATTGTACACCGTAAGGGCGCCACACCGGCCGGCAAAGGCGTGCTCGGCGTTATTCCCGGCTCCATGACCGCGCCCGGCTTTATCGTGCGCGGACGCGGGGAGCGGGACTCGCTCCAATCGGCGTCGCACGGCGCCGGGCGTCGCCTCAGTCGCACCCAGGCCAAAGCGCAAATAGGAGAGGGCGACATGCGCCGCCAGCTGCGCGACCACGGCGTAGAGCTCATCGGCGGCGGCCTCGACGAAGCGCCCGCCGCCTACAAAGACATTCACCAGGTAATGGCCCACCAGCGCGACTTAGTGGATGTGCTGGGTACGTTCACGCCCAAAGTAGTGCGTATGGACGCCGGCGGTGGCAGAGGAAAAGGGTGAGGGGAGTAGCTGGGGAGCTTTTTATTTAATCAAGCTGACCCGTAAAATTGAGTAGTGGCTAAGATTTCAGCCTGTCGATTTCAATTGGCACCACGCTTTTGCTTAGACAGCAAGGCACGAATTCCTTGTCTTGATTTATAATCTTCTTGCTCAATAAGGTTGACGTGATATTTAGCTAAAATGACGCTGTCCATGAATCGATTATAACACGTCCAACTTTCGACCTCTCCATCATAGACGATGCAACCTTTTCGATGAATGAGCATACCGTACTTTTTCTCTAGCGTATCAGCATAGAGTGGGATACCAATTCCCCAGAAGTAATAGCCAATGGTTCCGTCTTTAGTATCTGCTTTTGCTTGGGATATACCTTTGTAACAGGCGCTTTCTTCTTGGTTATCAGAATCTTTAGTGCTTATGATTTTGCTTGCATTTCGGGGCGTAGCGGCAGTGGTATCGATAGCGGCTTGGCTTCTCGTAATAGTGTCTTGATGCTGGTCTCTACAGGATAACATAAGACCTACGCTCAAAACCAATACTGCAATCCTGTTGGTCAGCATAAGAGGAGGTATTTAATACAAGGTAAAACTATCTAGCATCCATCAACTCCTCCGTAGCAACCCCGACCGCCAAAATCGAGTACCGGAGAACTTCGCTTGGCGCAACTGGACTCTCGCCAAGTCACCCTTTCTGAGCTTTATTACACACATAATGCTATGCCTTCATCTTCTACCAAACGCTTAAATAAGCAAGTAGCGATAGTAACAGGAGCCAGCTCAGGCATTGGAACGGGAGTAGCTGTAGCACTGGCCGAAGCGGGCGCAAGCGTTGTGGTCAACTACCATAGCGATGCTGAAGAGGCTGGGCAGGTAGTGGCGCACATACAAGAAAAGGGCGGGACAGCCATTGCCATCAAAGCCGATGTGAGCAAAGAAGACCAGGTGCAGCAGATGTTTCGGCAGACGATTGAGCAGTTTGGTACCCTTCACATTCTGGTTGCCAACTCCGGTATTCAACAGGATGCGACGCTGGTAGACATGACCCTGGAGCAATGGCAACGGGTAATTGACGTGAACCTGACGGGGCAATTTCTTTGTGCCCGTGAGGCGGCGCGGGAGTTTATCAAGCGCGGTCCCCAGCCTGATGTATCGCGGGCTACGGGCAAGATTATCTGCATGAGCTCCGTGCACGAAACCATTCCGTGGGCGGGCCACGTTAACTACGCCGCGTCGAAAGGTGGTCTGATGCTATTCATGAAAAGTATGGCCCAGGAGCTGGCTCCGCACAAAATCCGGGTGAACAGCATCGCGCCCGGCGCCATCAAAACGCCCCTCAACAACGAAGCCTGGGAAACACCCGAAGCGGCGAATAAGCTGCTGAAGCTCATCCCATACGGCCGCATTGGGGAGGTAGAGGATATCGGGCGGGTAGCCGCCTGGCTGGCATCTGATGAGGCCGATTATGTCCATGGTACGACCCTGTACGTAGATGGCGGCATGACCTTATACCCCGGCTTTGCTGATAATGGGTAACGAGATGAAATCGGTGTAAACATAAGCTCGTCAGTACTTTGTACAGGACGGTGCCATAGCTCGTCTGTAGGTGCACAGGCCGCTACTACTTCTGTTTTCCCCGCCGCCAATACTATCTACATTTAGCCCGGCGAGTAAGCCAAGGCTACGACACACCTATGACGCAAGAACAACTACGCTTAGCTGAATCTAACGCTCAAAATACCGTCTGGAAGAAATTTGGCCCTTACCTCACCGAGCGGCAGTGGGGCACCGTGCGCGAAGACTATAGCGCCAACGGCAACGCCTGGGAGTATATCACCCACGATCTGGCCCGCAGCTACGCCTACCGCTGGGGTGAGGAAGGGCTGGGGGGCATTTCTGACCATCGCCAGCGCCTGTGCTTCTGCGTAGGGCTCTGGAACGGGGCCGACGGCATCCTGAAAGAGCGCCTGTTTGGCCTCACCAACGGCCAAGGCAACCACGGCGAGGACGTGAAGGAGTATTACTATTACCTCGACAGCACGCCCACGCACTCCTACATGAAGATGCTCTACAAGTATCCGCAGCAGGAGTTTCCGTACGTGCAGCTGGCTGAAGAAAATGCCAAGCGCACCCGCGATGAGCCTGAGTACGAACTCGATGACACCGGGATCTTCAAGGATAACCGCTACTTCGATGTGTATGTGGAGTACGCTAAGGCTGGAATCGACGACATACTGATTCAGATAACCGTGCACAACCGGGGGGCAAAAATGGCCCCCATCATGGTGCTGCCTCAGGTGTGGTTTCGCAATACCTGGTCGTGGGGGCACAACCCATACCGGCCGGAGCTCAGCACAACCGAGCCTGGGGTAGTTCAGATTGACCATCAGACCCTCGGCCACTACCAGCTCTACTGCGACCAGAATCCGGAGCTGCTTTTTTGTGACAATGACACCAATGGTGACCGGCTCTATGGGCTGCCAGCGGAGGGAATGTTTTTCAAGGATGGCATCAATAACTACGTTATTGACGGTAAGCTCGACGCCATTAATCCTGCCCAGACGGGCACGAAGGCCGCCGCGCAGTACACCCTGCATATTCCGGCGGGCGAGTCTCAGACGGTGCGCCTGCGCTTGAGTCAGGCCACGCTAGACGCGCCATTCGCCGATTTTGCCGACCTGTTTGCTTTGCGCCTGCAAGAGGCCGACGAGTTTTACGACTGTGTGCAGGAGAAAGTAACCAACCCTGATGCGCGCAACATTCAGCGCCAGGCGTTTGCGGGTATGCTCTGGAGCAAGCAGTTCTATTACTACGACATGTCCCAGTGGATCGATGGCGACCCGAATATGCTGGCCCCACCCAATGAGCGCCGCACCGGCCGCAACAGCAACTGGCGTCATCTCTACAACGACGACATCATCTCGATGCCCGACAAGTGGGAGTACCCCTGGTACGCGGCCTGGGACCTCGCTTTTCACTGTATTCCGCTGGCCATGGTGGACGCGCGCTTCGCCAAGCACCAGCTGCGCCTGCTCACCCGCGACTGGTATATGCACCCCAACGGCCAGCTGCCGGCCTACGAGTGGAACCTGAGCGACGTGAACCCGCCGGTGCACGCCTGGGCTACCTGGCGCGTGTATCAGATGGATAAAGCGCAAAACAACGGGCAGGGCGACACGCACTTTCTGGAGTCAGTGTATCATAAGCTGACGCTCAACTTCACCTGGTGGGTGAACCACAAAGACAAAAGCAACCGCAATATCTTCGAGGGGGGCTTTTTGGGGCTGGATAACATCGGAGTATTCGACCGCTCGGCTCCGTTGCCTACCGGCGGCACCATCGAGCAATCGGATGGTACCAGCTGGATGGCTATGTACGCCCTCAACCTCATGCGCATCGCCCTGGAGCTGGCCCAAACAAACCCTGTATATCAGGATATTGCCAGCAAATTCTTCGAGCATTTCCTTTATATCGTGGATGCCATGACCCGGAGCGGCGACGGCGCTTTCAACCTCTGGGACGAGGAAGATGAGTTTTACTACGACGTGCTCCACACCCCGGATAATGTGCGCACCAAGCTTAAGGTACGCTCCATCGTGGGCTTGATTCCCTTGTTTGCGGTCGAAGTGCTGGATGACGAGCTGCTGGCGGCCATGCCCGATTTCACCCGCCGTCTGCGCTGGATGCTCGACAATCGGCCCCAGCTGGCGGAGCTGGTGTCGCGGTGGCTGGAGCCGGGCAAGGACAACCGGCACCTGCTGTCGCTGCTCCGTAGCCATCGTCTCAAATGCCTGCTCCGGCGCATGCTCGATGAGGCCGAATTCCTGTCGGAGTTTGGGGTGCGGGCCATGTCGCGCTATCACTTGGAGCACCCCTACGTGTACCCCACGCCCGAAGCCAATTTCACGGTGGGCTACGTGCCCGGCGAGGCCGAGTCCAGTATGTTTGGGGGCAACTCCAACTGGCGCGGGCCTATCTGGTTTCCTATTAACTTCCTGATTATTGAGTCGTTAGAGAAGTTTTATAAGTATTATGGCGACTCTCTGAAAGTAGAGTATCCGACCGGCTCCGGCGAGCTGCGCAACCTCCGCGATATTGCCGCCTCCTTATCCGAGCGCCTGACCAAGCTGTTTTTAAAAGACGGAAACGGCCACCGCCCGGCCTTCGGTAAATCTGAGCTGCTCCAAACCGATCCTCACTTCAAAGATAACCTGCTCTTCCACGAGTACTTCCACGGCGACGATGGCCACGGCCTGGGTGCCAACCACCAAACCGGCTGGACTGGCCTGATCGTGCGGCTGTTACAGCCACAGTCGTAGCGTAAGCAGGATTTACAAAGAAAGTATAAAGCTGGTCATACAGAGCACAGCGAAGCATCTCGCGTGCTGATGAGGGAGTAGTAATCCAACAACGGCACGCGAGATGCTTCGCTGTGCTCTGCATGACGGCCTATCAGGTAAATACTAGAAAACAAGAGACTCAGGCTGCTGAGCATTTTATTGCCTACTATTGAAGCCGCATTCCTCCGTTTCACCTTCTTTCTAAGATGCTTCGTTTCAGTACTGCTGCCTTTTGCCTGGCTGGCCTTTTTTTACTGGGGTCGCCCGCCGCTGAGGCCCAGCAAAATGCCCCCCAGGATTCCGTTTTCGTCCGCCAGAACTACCGCAAGCTCGACCGCCTTATTCCTATGCGAGATGGGGTAAAGCTGTACACAGTCATTTATGTGCCCATTGACGCTACCAAGAAAAACCGGTATCCATTCTTGCTGGAGCGCACGCCCTACTCAGCCGCTCCCTACGGCGAAACGAACTACCCCAAAACCGGGCCTGGCACGAGCCGGGCATTATCGCAGGAGAAATACATTTTTGTGTATCAGGATGTGCGCGGGCGCTACAAAAGTGAGGGCCAATTTGAGGAAGTAACGCCTAACGTGCCCGGCAACAAAACCAAGCAAACCGACGAAAGCTCTGATACTTACGATACCATTGAGTGGCTGCTCAAGAACGTGCCGAACCATAACGGCCGCGCCGGTATCACGGGCATTTCCTACCCCGGTTTCTACGCCACCGCCGCCCTGCCCGACGCGCATCCGGCCCTGAAAGCCGTGTCGCCCCAGGCTCCGGTGACCGACGAATTTATTGGCGACGACGCCCGGCACAATGGCGCTTTTTTCCTGCTGGATAACTTCTCTTTCACCAACTATTTTGATGCGCCGCGCACGGGTCCGGTGGAGGAATACCAGCCGTTATTCTCCTTCAAGCCCAAAGATCTATATCAGTTTTTCCTCGATTTAGGACCGATCAAAAACGCCAACGCACCCCAGTATTTTAACAATAGGGCCAAGATTTGGAATGAGTATCAGGAGCACGATACCTACGATACTTACTGGCAGGCGCGCAATATCCGAACGGCTTTGAAAAGCATAAAACCCGCGGTTTTGGTTGTGGGGGGCTTTTTTGACGCCGAAGATTTGTTCGGAGCCCTGAACACCTATAAAGCCATTGAGCGGCAGAACCCGAAAAATAACAGTCGCCTCGTGATGGGCCCCTGGACCCACGGCGCTTGGTCGCGGCAGGAGTGGAACCAGTTTGGGCCGCTGAACTTTGGTAGCAATACCGCAAAGTATTATCAGGAGGAAATCGAGCTGAAGTTTTTCAATGCTTACCTCAAAGACAAGGGCAAATTCACCCAAGCCGAAGCCACCATTTTCAACACCGGCACCAACGAGTGGAAGACGTTTGAACAGTGGCCGCCCGCCGCTACGCAAGCCCAGACTCTCTTCTTTCAGCCCAACGGCGCGCTTGCTTTTTCCGCTACCACTGCCCCGGAAAGCTTCGCGGAGTACGTGAGTGACCCCAGCAAGCCCGTGCCCTACACCGACGGCATCTTTGCCCGCCGCAACAACGAGTACATGATAGAGGATCAGCGCTTTGCCGCCCGCCGCCCCGACGTACTCGTTTTCCAGACGCCGCCCCTAACTGAAGATTTGACCCTGACTGGCCCGCTCACCGCCGACCTCTTCGTGACCACCACCGGCACCGATGCCGACTTCATTGTCAAGCTCATCGACGTACTGCCTGACTCGGCTCGCAACCCGACACCCAACCCGAAAAATGTGCAACTGGCCGGCTATCAGCGCCTGGTGCGCGCCGAGGTAACTAGAGGGCGTTTTCGTAATAGCTTCGAGAAGCCGGAGCCGTTTCAGCCCGGCCAGATTGCAGAGGTAAAGTATGAGCTGCCGGATGTGTTGCACACCTTTAAAAAGGGCCACCGCCTGATGGTGCAGGTGCAAAGCTCTTGGTTTCCCCTTGTCGACCGCAACCCGCAGACCTTCGTGGATATTTCGGAAGCGGAGAACAAAGACTTCGTGAAGGCCACGCTACGTCTGTACCACGATGCCCAGCGGCCATCGGGGCTACGGGTACAAAAGCAGCCGTAACGCTGGGGCAGCCGTTACTTTGTGGCAGCGTCAGCGGCAACTGGCTCCAGCACATGAACTGCGTCGCCCACCCAAATTTGCCCCCCGCGCACGATGCGGGCCGTAAGGCCGCCATGTCCGCGCATGGCGTTGTAGCCGCCCGGTCCCAGCTCTTCTTCCATGCGCGAGCAAGGGTGGCACTCGCCCGTTATTTCCAGAATAACCTCTTCGCCCAGCTGTACCTGGCGATTCTTTAGCGCCAGCAGATTCAGGCCGCTCACCACCAAGTTGCGCCGCAGCCGGCCCGGTTCTACGGGCGCATCGAGGCCCAAAAAGCCCCCCACGGCCGCCAAATGCTCGTGTTGGATGAGGGTAACCTGCCGCTTGCCGCCGGGCTTGGGACGGGCGTGGTCGCCGTGCAGGTGAGCGTCCGTTATTACCTCTACTTCCGGCAGCGACACAAGGGGCTCGCGCCGCACCGGCCGGATGCCAATCCACTCGATACGGCCGGTTTGGGGCAAGGTGGACAGCAGCCGGGCAATGGTCGATTTGTCGTCGCCGAAGAAAGGGAAAGCCATGTAGTAGAGAGTAAAGCGCGTAAGAGTAAGTGCAAAAATAACGTTCGCCGGTGATGCAGAGTACCGGGCGTGCTGATGAGGGAGTAATATCGCAACCAAAGTGAACGGCGTGCTCAGGAATCGAAGTATCTCTACTGCTCCGCTGGAATTACTACTCAGTAGAGATGCTTCAATTCCTCAACAGAATCGCCTCTATTGCCGCAATATCAGCACACCAGATGCTTCGAGCAACTCAGCATGATAAGGCCGTCTTCGCTTGGTATAATGAGGAAAATATGTTTTATCATTGTAATAATTAACTTAATTATAGCCTTATTGTAAGAACAGCTTCGACATATACGGTTCCTGAATGCAAGCACAGCAATTACAGCAAAACGTAGCCCGGATTCTTGCCCCAGCCGGCGTACAGGTGAATGGCTCCCAGCCCTGGGATTTGCAGATACACAACGACCGGTTTTACCAGCGGGTGCTTGGTCAGGGTACGCTGGGACTGGGCGAATCGTACATGGACGGCTGGTGGGACTGTGAGCAGATTGATGAGTTTGTCTTCCGGGCGCTACGGGCTGATTTGTACAAAACGGCTCGTCTGGGCTGGAAAAGTGTATTGCAAGTGCTGCTAACGCAGGTACTTAACCGCCAAGCCAGAGGTAAAGCCGCCCAAAATGCCCAGCGCCACTACGATATCGGCAACAATCTGTACGAGCTGATGCTGGATAAACGCATGACTTACAGCTGCGGCTATTGGAAAAACGCCGACAACCTCGATCAGGCGCAGGAAAACAAGCTGGACCTTATTTGCCGCAAACTATACCTCCAGCCCGGCCAGCGAGTACTCGATATTGGCTGTGGCTGGGGCAGCTTCGCTAAGTTTGCCGCCGAGCGCTACGGGGTAGAAGTAGTGGGCGTGACGGTTGCCCGCGAGCAGGTAAAGCTGGCGCAGGAGCTATGCAAGGGCCTGCCAATAGAAATTCGGTTGCAAGACTACCGCGACGTGCGCGAGAAGTTCGATCATATAGTGTCGGTGGGTATGGCTGAGCACGTGGGCCACCGCAACTACCGTACGTACATGCGTACCGCCGCAAACTGCCTGAAAGATGATGGGCTTTTCCTGCTACATACCATTGGTATGGCGTATTCGCGCACTTCTGCTGACCCATTCACGAATAAGTATATCTTCCCCAATTGCCTTTTACCTTCCATCAAGCAGTTGGGCGGTGCTATGGAGCATCTCTTCGTGCTCGAAGATTGCCACAACTTCAGCGTACACTACGACTATACGCTGATGGCTTGGTTTAAGAATTTTGACCAAAGCTGGGATCAATTGCAGCCTACCTACGGCGACCGGTTTTATCGAATGTGGAAATACTATCTACTCTCCAGCGCGGCGTCTTTCCGAGCCCGCCACAACCAGCTTTGGCAATTTGTTCTCTCGAAACGAGGATTACTAGGTGGCTATGAGTCGGTTAGATAGCTCGTAAGCTAGATGAAAATGCCCCCCAGGCAACTAGTCTAACCCCAAAAAACCCGCTGGCAGTGCCAGCGGGTTTTTGGGGTTAGACTAGTTGTCGCTTATTAGCGCACCATCAGGCGCTTCGTTACGACACCTTCAGGAGTAGAAAGCTGAAGCATGTAGATGCCTTTCGCCACGTTGGTGAGCAAGAGGCGCTGCGTAACGCCGTCGCGGGCCGAAAGGGTGCGGCGCATTACGGGCTGGCCCAAAGCATTAACAAGCGTAGCTTGTACCGATTGCTTGATCAGAGCGGCTGGCATGTTGATAGAAACCTCCCCGGTGGCTGGGTTCGGGAACACATCTACTTGGGCGCTAACTTTAGCCGACGCCTTATTGCTGGATAGTACAGTGCCCGAAATCAGAGCGGATACGCCCGAAATAGGCATGCCGGCACCAATAATTTCTACTTCAGTGGCCGCGCCGGTTGTCAGATTCACCGTGTACAGTCTATCGCTATTAACAAAGCTTCCCGTGCCCGTGCTGGCTACCAAGAAGCCTTTATTCCGTGTAGCATCTGGAGCAGCTGGATCGAAGAAGATATCAAAATCGACTCCAGAAGCCGCGTTTACCGTGATTCCGGAGCTGCCTACCGTCGCGAACGTACCGGCGTTGGGGTTGTCCTGCCGAACAAGCTGATTGGTAGCTGCGTCGTAGTTGTAAAGGATGGTAGCCGTAGGTGCAGTACCTGGGCCACTGTTGGTGTAAGCCGCCGATGAGATAACTGCGCCAGCCGGGTTCAAAGGAGTGTCAAGGGTAACTTCTCCGCTGGCAGGGTTGAGGCGGTAGTTCGCATTATTGGAACTCACCACCCGGATGCGGTCTGCCACTGGGTTGAAGTCGAAGCCAATGCGGGCCGCAGCATCACCTAGCTCTAAGCGTTGGGCAGCGCCCACAGCCGTGAGAGCACCAGTGCCTGGGTTTACCGTGTAAAGTTGGGAGTTTGCGGTAGGTGTTGCTGCCGTTGCGTTGTACCCAAGAGCGAATAGCTCGCCGGTAGCCGGACGGAAATCAAGTCCTACTAAAGTCTGATTTGCGCCTAAATTAGTAACAGACGTGGAGGTGCGGATAACGCGTGGGTTGTTCGAGTCAAAAGAAATCAAATTGCCTCCCGTCAGGGCAAACAGCAGTTGACCCGCGAGGGCGGCCGGTGGCGACACCGGATTAACCGCAAACTCAGCGAATGTTACGTTGCTAATGGATAATCCATTGCCAAGCGTACCCCGTAGTGTAGCAACCCCCGAGCCCAAGTTGATTTCGAATAGCTGGGTATTCGTGCTGGTGCCCGTAGCAGCGGCCAGTAGTACGAGGTCTTCACCTGACCTTACCGAATTGATATCCAAGCTGATACCGGAGTTACGGTTCACTGTGAGGCCCGACACGACACCAACAGCTCTTAACACTCCGGCATTAGGTGGAGACTGGTAAAAGAACTGATTCAGAGCCTCATCATATACGGCTAGCGATGAGTTACCAGTGCCGAAGAAATTGTTGGAATAGGCAGCCGCCGAAATAGTCGGAGCTACACCACTTAGTTCCGTAAAATTTAAGTCACCATCGCGCTGAATGCCAGCAGTAGCGGGGTCAGCATCTACTATGGTACCATCCGTAGGGTTGAGGCGGTAGTTTGCTCTGTTCGTACTTACTACGCGCAGAAGATCAACAACGGGATTGAAGTCTATGTCGATACGCGCTGTAGCTGCACCCAATTCCAAATCTGTGGCGGCGCTACCTACGGGGGTAGCAACGCCGGTAGTAGGGTTGATAGTATACAGGCGAGCATTGGCAGCTGTTAGCGCAGCATTATAGGCCAAAGCGTACAGCTGACCCGTGCGAGGACGAACGTCCATGCCTACGATTACCTGACCAGTCGCTAGGCCTGTAATGGGAGCAGTTGAGCGGATGATGGCAGGCGCTGCTTCGTCGAAGGACAGTAGGTTGGTGGTAGTGCCCACTACTTGCGTAGCGTACATGAGCTGACCCGTCAACGGAGGAATCGTTTGGGCCGTTGCTGGCGCCATAGCGCTAAGGCATAGACCTAGCGTAGCCCCTACTAACCAAGGGGCGCGGCGAGCAGGTTTACTGAAGGAAGGAGAGAGTATGGGTAATTGCATTCGACTAAGGGTTTAAAAATGAAATTTATAATACCGTTTGAACTGTATGAAATACTGTAAAGGCCTGCAAAGCTAAACTTTTATATAGTTTTTTTAACGAGGAAAATGTGAGAAATGAATCGATAAATCAACATATTTTTTCATTTCATACCTTTTATTCAGAAAAGCTTGATTTTGACAACAACCACATAGTTGCGTCGTATGTAACATGTTTTAATGTACGGCCAAATTCTGATTTGGAAAGAAGTTTTTAGCATTCTGCTGCTATCCGTTGTGAGCAGCATAGCCAGTTGCCCTGATTTCTTGAGTGCCCCGGTGTTTCTGGCCGAAGCTGGCTGTACACTCTGGTAGCAGGCGCGCTTAAATTTCTGTTAAAGTCGACAGCAAATAAGAAGATAACGCTAACCTGCGGGGAAGCCTTGCGTATTGACAACAAGACGGAAATGGACTACTGAATTGCCCTCCATGCGCATGTGTCTGTTTTCAATTTGTTCTTAAATCTTACCTTTCTATGGCAACCAAAACCACTGATAAGAAGCCGGCCGCTGCAAAAAAACGGCCGCTGCTGCACCCAAAGAATCGAATGGCGTAGCCGTCAACCAAGGCAAGATTCAGCCCGGTAATGTGGAGCAGCCTATTGTAAACCAGCGTGCCGCCGCTATCCAAAAGTTTGGGGTGGTATCACCGCGCATGCCGGTAGGGCTGGAGGAGAAGGTTCGGCAGCAAAGCGTTGATATGCTCAACCAGCTACTGGTAGACACTATTACCATTCGTGATTTGTATAAAAAGCATCACTGGCAGGTAGTAGGACCTACTTTTTACCAGCTCCACTTGCTCTACGATAAGCATTATGAAGAGCAAAGTGTATTGGTAGATGCCATTGCTGAACGCATACAACTGCTGGGGGGCGTAAGCTTGGCTATGGCCGCCGACATTGCCGAAACGACCCTCATCCCGCGTCCGCCCCGCGACCGGGAGGAGGCGCCCGTACAGGTATCACGCTTGCTCGAAGCCCACGAAATTATTCTGAAAGAGTGCCATGAGTTCGCCAAAAAAGCCGATGACTCGGGCGACGATGGTACCAACGACCTCATTGTCAGCCAGCTGATTCGGACGAACGAGTTGCAAACCTGGTTTGTGTCGGAGCATGTGGTTGATACGCCTTTGGCGCGTTCTTAAGCAGCTTTTAGCTAATAGTGTTTAATGATGCGGCGACCTTTCCATGCGGGGAGGCCGCCGTATTGTTTTTGGTCAGGATAACGTCACACCGCTTCCAAAAAAGCTCCCCAGCAATTTAAGTGAGGCCTCACCAATGAAAAAATACCGCTGCGTATTTGCGTAGGGCGTTACGAGTGCCTACTTTTGTGCCCACTTCGCCGCCTCAGCGAAGCCGGAAACCTAGGTTTCTGGAGTAAAGCGTTTTGTCATCCTACTGCGCACGTGGTGAAACTGGTAGACACGCCATCTTGAGGGGGTGGTGCCCTCCGGGTGTGGGAGTTCGAATCTCCCCGCGCGCACAAACAAAAAAGCCCGATCAGTTATGGTCGGGCTTTTTTGTTACTAAAGCTGTTTAGGAAGTATCAAGAATCATGCTTCGACAGGCGGACGCCAGATTCAGTATGACGTTCTAAAAAGGTTACAGCGACTTCCTAAGCAGCTTCACTTGCCTGCGGTACGGCTAGAACTGTTAAGATGCGTACCAATATCTACGCTGACACTTATTTACCCCCTACGCGCTCAAACGGGTTAGCAGGCACCACCAGCACCACCTTTTCCCGCTCTACCACCACCTGACCGGGTAACGCGCCTTTGGGCTTGCGCACAAACTTCTTGGGCGTCACGGTAACGGGGCAAAGGGAGTCGTGCTGGCGACGCGAGTACCAGGCGGCCAGTTGAGCGGCGCGCTCTACCACCGGAGTTGGCACCGCGTGGCCCGACCGGTGCCGAATGACTACGTGCGAGCCGGTTACATCCTTAGCGTGCAGCCAGAGGTCCTCTTTGTGAGCATAGCGCTGGGTGAGCAGGTCGTTGTTAGCCGCGTTGCGCCCAACCAGAATGGTAAAGCCTTCATCCTCAAATACCTTAAACGGCAACTCGGTAGCCGCTTTGGCTTTGGTTTCGGGCTGTAAGTCGTGCGTCTTGCGCCAGGTGCGCAGGGCGCGCAAGTCCAAAATGCCCCCCAGTTCCTCCAGGCGCTCCAGGCACCAGAACGCGTCGGCCTCGCGGCGCCCTACGCGCTCCTGAAGCTGGCGCGTCTCTATCTGCTGGTTTTTGGCTTTACGGTAGAGGTTTTGGGCGGTGCGCTGGGGCGTTTCGGTGGGCTTAAGCTTAATAAGGCGAGGCTGATTATCCTGATAAAAATCAACGACTTCCACCTGCGCGGCCCCCACCGGAATCTGGGTGAGGTGAGCCATGATGAGGTCGGCGGTTTGGCGGTAGCTGGCGCCGTGCTCCAGGGCATGCAGACGGGCTCGGGCCTGCCCGGCGCTAATGGTGCCTTCTTCGGCCCGGCGCTCCAGAAGCTGCCGCACCTGTCGTAATTCTGTTTCGTATGCCCGCCGGCTCAAAAATAGCGGTACAAACGCGCGTAGAGCCGTAATAGGCTCGGGGGGCAAAATCTGCTCTACCTCGCCTAAAGGCAGCAAGCTCAGGCGGGTGCGCCCCTCCAGATTGATGATGTAGAACTGCTGCGGGTCTTCCAGTAGCGCTACAACTTCCCGTAGCATGTGCGCTTTGTCCGCTTCAGTAGCTGCCTCATAGCCATGCGCCCGCAAGTAACGGGGGGCAAATCGCCAAGCGATGGGTAGCGTTTGAGTGGACCAGCAGCCGGGAGGGAGGGCGCAGCAGTATCGGCGGATAGAGGAGCTAACTCGGCGTCAGTGGTGTAGCGTTGGTGAAACAGCTCGGCGGGTGCATCGGGGGCCGGGCGGAAGATGGCGTTTGGCCGCGGTCCGTAGAGCTTGAAAAGGAGGGAAGCTCCGTCGGCAAAACGTAGCGCGAGCACCCGGTCGTTGGGAAATACGTCGGCGCCGGCCATGGTGCGGCCAAGTAAGCCCGGTAGCAGATCAACGGAATTGGTGCGGGTGCGGTGAAAGCTGGTCGGTAGAGCCAGAACCGGAAATGAAGCCGTAAGCTGGGCTTTGAGCCAGAACTCAGCAGTGCCATTCGTCAGGCCGATAACCAGCTCGTCTTTTTCCTGCGAAAAGCAGGCTGCCACCTGATAGCCCGATAGCTGAGCAGTAAGACCAGGAGCAAGCTGGCGCAGGAAGTAATAGTTGTTATGCATAAGTAAATTAAAACGGAGTGGTACTCCGTTCTTGCGCGTAGCGCAAATTCTGAATCGCGCCGCATAGAACCCTGACACAAGCTTGCCGCTACGCTTTACTCTACTTCCACTTTTAACCCATCATAGGCCAGCCGAATAAACTCCGGCAGCTCCGCTTCTACGTCGCGGTGGCGACCCAAAAGGTGGCTTATATGCGTAAGGTAGCCGTGCTGGGGGGCTAAATCAGTGAGAATATCTACGGCTTCAGACAGCGAAAAATGCGAAATGTGCGGCTCACGTCGTAGAGCGTTCAGCACAATCACCCGCGAGCCCCTGATCCGCTCCATCGACTCCGGCGAGATATAATTGGCGTCGGTGAGGTACGTAAAATCACCAATCCGGTAGCCCAGTACGGGTAGCTTGTAGTGCAAGGCCCTGATCGGGTGTACCTCAATACCTTCTACTGCAAAGCTGCTTTGGTCGTCGAGAATAGGGATGGTTTGCACGCGGGGCACACCGGGGTATTTATGCTCGGCAAAGATGTAGGCAAACTCCCGTTTCAGCTGATCAAGCACCCGCTGCTCCGCATACACGGGCATATCGCGCTGCTGCTTAAAGTTGTACGACCGGATATCATCCATGCCGGCCGTGTGGTCTTTGTGCTCGTGGGTGAAAAGCAAGGCATCAAGGTGGTCGACCCGCGCCCGCAGTACTTGCTGGCGAAAATCCGGGCCCGAATCAATGACGATACTTTTGCCCCCCACCGCCACATGTACCGACACGCGTAGGCGCTTATCACGGTAATCCAGGGAGCGACAAACGGCGCAGTGACACCCAATAACGGGTACGCCCTGCGAGGTGCCCGAACCGAGAATGGTAATTTGCATGCCAGAGAAAAATCAGCCGTCGGGCGCGCCGATCAGCTATAAGACAACGGCCAAGATACAGCCCGCCTGCTAGTCGCAGCCGCCCCCACTGCTTTGCTCGTTGGAATTTAAAAACGCCTGGGTTTCTTCCTTAATCTGCTCGCGGGGCAAGCCATCTTTCACGCCCAGCGAAATCTTGCGTACGAGCATCCCCACAATAGCTTTGCGGAAGCCCAGCTTGCAGGCCATATCAACGCAAAATTCCATCTCATGGTCGTCTACCACGCCGTCGGCTAGCATCATATCCACCAGGTCGAATATCTGGTCGAAGCGTTCGGAGTCGTTATCGGGCAGGAGCAATCCTACGCTGCCTGAGTTGGCCACGACACTGCGCACGTCAGCCGGGCGCATGCCGTTTTTTCGGCCAATTGCCACGATAAAATTCATTTCTCGCTCATCAATATGACCATCGGCCTTGGCCAGCGCGGCCAGGTTCACGATATGGCTTTTGATCTTCTTGGTTTGCTCATTTTCAAAAAACCAAACATACGGCGCGTTGCTTAAGTACAGGGTGGATGGGACGGGAACGGCACTACCAATCGAAACGCAGGCTCCGACCATACGGTAAGGTAGGCGGTTGACCTGAAGGTTCCAATAGCGTCGCATACGCAGATGGCCAAAAAATAGCCAGCCGTGGGGGCTTTTTAGAACTTGGCAAGCGACTGCTGCAATATTTAGCTTGGATTTGCCACCTTTGCCCCGCCGCTTTAGGCAGCTTTCAATTTTGATTAGTGATGAAACGTATTGCAGTTTTTACCAGTGGCGGCGACTCGCCCGGCATGAATGCTTGTATCCGCGCCGTGGTGCGCACGGCCGTGTACCACGGCATTGAGGTTTACGGCATTATGCGCGGCTTTAAGGGGATGATTAAAGGCGAAATCGTGAAGCTTGACTCCGCCTCGGTTTCGAACACCGTGCAGAAGGGCGGCACCATTCTCAAATCAGCGCGCAGCCAGACATTCATGACTAAGGAAGGGCGGCAGCAGGCTTTCGACCAACTTAGCAATCATAAAATTGACGGGCTAGTAGCTATCGGCGGCAACGGTACGTTTACCGGAGCCATGCTTTTTGAGCAGGAGTTCGGCATTCCAACAGTCGGCGCGCCCGGCACCATCGACAACGACCTTTTTGGTACAGACTATACCATCGGCTACGATACGGCCGTAAATACGGCGCTGGAGGCAATTGATAAGATCCGCGATACGGCCGACTCGCACGACCGCTGCTTTTTCATTGAGGTAATGGGCCGCGACTCGGGCTACATCGCCATTCCGTGCGCCATTGGCGGCGGGGCCGAAATTGTGATGATTCCGGAAACGCAGATGTCGACCGAATCCGTCATTGATACCTTGCGAACTGGCTGGAAACGCTCCAAAACCTCCTTTATCGTCATTGTGGCCGAAGGAGATGAGGAAGGCAGCGCCACCAGCGTAGCCGCCAAAGTAAAGGAAGCTATTCCCGAGATGGATACCCGCGTTACTATCATTGGCCATGTGCAGCGCGGTGGCTCCCCAACCGCCGCCGACCGCCTTTTGGGCTCTCAAATCGGGATAGCCGCCGTGGAAGGCCTGATGAACGGTATGCGCAACGTGATGGCCGGCATCGTAGACCGCAAGCTGGTTTACACGCCATTTCACGACACCATTTACAAGAAAAAGCTTATTAACCAAAGCTTTATGCGCATGGTAGAGATTCTGTCAGTGTAGGATCTGGATAAGTATCCATATCAATTACAGGCGCCCGAAAGGGCGCTTTTTTTGTGCGCTATACTTTAGTCATATATTTAAATTATACATTGCTGACACGTATTATTTTCCTTCCCTTCATCCTTTCAATATCCATAATTATGATTTCTTGTCTCCGTGTTTTTTTAGCCTTTATACTCAGTATAACTGCCTTTTCAGTCAGCGCACAGTCAACCAATGTAAGCCCTTCAGGAACCCTCCAATTGGGAGTTGGAACGGCCGGAATGGGCACCGGCGATTATATGCTGCTGAAAGCGCATTTGGAATACGAAATGCTTTTTTTACGGCACCTTGGCTCGGGCACACGCTTGGCTTTTGCCGGTGGTAGTAGTAGTGAGGACAGAATTCAAACGGTCTATAATCCGCAACGACCTGGCAGTCCCGGCGTAAATGTGCCTGTGGCTCTGAGCTACCAGACGACTAACCTGGAGCAGGAATTTTATATGTACCCTTTCGGCAATGATCGGCAAGCACGGTTTTTCCTGGGTGGCGGCGGCTATGTTGGCTATTCTAACCGGTATGGCTATCCGCAAAATCACATTGACTTTGCCACCAACGAAACCAGCTTAGACCTCGAACATGAAAAAGGTTTTCATGCTGGTTATATGTTTTCCCTCAACCTTGACCTTCGGCTTGGCCAGACACAAGATTGGTTGATAGGCGGCAAAACCTCGTTTCAAAACGACACGTTTGGCAATTCACTCCTAGCCCTGCAAGTTAAAGTAGGTCGGCGCTTTTAAATTCATCTAATCCCTTTCCTCGTGTCACTCCTCATTAGTTGGAGCGGCCAGAAATGCTAGAATCTGTTCTTCGGCTGTATCAGCGTGCAGCCAGTGATACGCCGGGTCGCGGCGTAGCCAGGTAAGCTGGCGCTTGGCGTAGCGGCGGGTATTACGCTTAAGCAGACGCACGGTTTCGGGCCAGTCCTGGGTTTCGTCCAGAAAATCGAATATTTCCTGATAACCCACAGTTTGCAGCGCGTTGTGGTGGCGGTGTGCAGCCACCGATTCTACTTCCGCCAGCAGCCCCGCCGCCAGCATCTCGTCTACGCGCTGATCAATGCGGGCGTACAGCTCTTCCCTCTCCCGCGAAAGGGCGATTTTCAGGGACTGAAATGGGCGCTGGGGGGCATTTTTCAGCGCATGAAAGCTTGAAAAGGGCTGCCCCGTACCGCGCGTAACTTCCAGGGCTCGTAGCACTCGCTGCGGGTTCTGGCGGTCGAGGCGGGCATACGTAACGGGGTCAGTAGTAAGCAGTTCCGCTACCAGCGGCTCCAGGCCGTGTGCAGCCAGCTCCTGCTGCAAGCCAGCCCGCACCTCCGGCCCGATCGGCGGCATCATGTCGAAGCCTTCCGTCACGGCCTGTAGATACAAACCCGAGCCACCCGTCAGAATAACCACGGCATAATCCTGAAATAGCTGTTCCAGCAAAGCCAGGCAATCTGCCTCGAAGCGCCCCGCATTGTATTCCTCCGAAATAGAATGCGAATCAATAAAATAGTGGAGTACGCCCTGCATTTCCGCAGGCGTAGGTTTGGCCGTACCAATGCTCAGCTCCCGGAAAAACTGCCGCGAGTCGGCCGATACTACCACGGTTTGCAGACGCTGGGCCAGTCGAACACACAGCGCCGTTTTCCCGACGGCCGTCGGGCCGGCTACTACCAGCAGCGTAGGGCGCTGGGGGGCTTTTTAGACAAAGAATCAGGCATTATTAAGCCGGTACAGGCGCCGGTTGGAGTAAGGTAGCGTAGAGTGCCAGTAAGGTTTGCTCCTCGCGCTGCCAGTTCAGCTCAAGGCGGGCGCGGCGGCAGTTTTGGGCAAGCTGATGATAGCGGGCCGGGTCATCACGCAGCAACCGATTAATTGCCGCCGCTAACGCATCGGGCGTCAGATCTACCACCTCGGCTACGTCATATACGTCATTGAGGCGGCGGTATTCGGGAAAGTCCACGACGAGCTGGGGCACGCCGGCGTGCAGATAGTCGAAAAACTTATTGGCCAGAGAATAATAATAGCTCAAGCCGCGGTTTTCGAGCAGCATAATGCCTAATGAGGCCCGCCGCGTAACATGGCGCAGCTCGTCGGGCAGCACAAACCCCCGAAACTCAACCTGCCCACTGGCCAGCAGCCCCAGGTGTCGGGCCCGCTCCCGTAGCGAAGTAGATAAGTCGCCTTCTCCGCAAATAACCAACCGAGCCGTCACTTGCGGCATCGCATCAATAAGCGCTTCCAAACCGCGGCCCTCGTTCAGCACGCCTTGGTAGAGAATATACCCGTCGGCGGGAGCTGCAAGGGGCGTGGGGGGCAATTCTGCCACGTCGAGGCGGCTTACGTTGCGCACTACCGCAAACGGTTGGCCGTATTGTTGCACAAACCATTGCGCCAAAGCTGGTCCTACTGTATAAGCCAAGGTAGCCCGAGGTACAATAAAGCTTTCCACCTGTTGCCAAAGGCGCTTAATGATCGGTCGGCCCACAATCTCAGGTACTTCCGTGAACAATTCGTGCGCGTCGTACACAAAAGGCTGCCCGCCCAGCGTAGCCCGCAGCCACATTGGAAGGGCAGTATCCAGGTCGATGGCACACCATACGCTGGCTCGCTGCCATATTAAATACAAAAACAATTTTAAGTTATATTCTAAATAGAATAACTTGCCTTTTTTAAATAAACACCGTAACCGATGCTGCCTGTATAGTTGTGGGCTAAGAGGCTGAGAATCCGGCCACTCACGCCCAATTAACAGCACTGAGTACCCATGAGCCGCCAAACTGCCGCAAATTCGCTGCATTCGCTGATCATAGTTCAAGTCGGTGGTGACCGCAAAGAGTAAAGGACGCATACGGAGGCGGGCACAAAACGCTACTTACCAACATGCGAAAGCCGATGGTAAAGCGCCGTTTTTGATATATTTTTGACAAATTTAGAAAGTTAAACCGCGTACTGGCCGGTGGTTTAATTTCAGTTGACCTGCCGGTGCTACCTCTTGCAATGCAATGCCTATTCGCTCCGCATCATCGCTTCCTCCTTCCGCGCTGGGGGCTCTGCCGGCCCAGCCGGATTTCTACCGCACTCTGTTCGACGATGCGTATGATGGCTTATTGCTCTACGACGAGCAGGGCCGACTAGTAGATTGCAACCAAACGGCCCTACGCATGCTGGGCACCACGCGGCCCATGCTGCTGACCTCGGGCCTGATGGCCTTTGCCATGCCGCCCGCCGACGAGCGCCAGGATCATTGGCTCTCGGATCTGATGCTGCGCGAAGCAGTGCTGCTCACGGCCCGCACGGGGGAACGGTTCTCGAAATGGTGGCATGGTCGGCGAACCGACCATGTGACTGTAGATGGCTGGGTAACGCTGCACCGTATACAGCTGCCCGTGGGTATACGCGTGCAGCTCACTTTGCGCGACGTGACAAAGGGCCGTCGGCGCCACGAGGCGGGGGAGCAGCGCCAGCAGGCCGAACGCACGCAGCATCAGCTGCGCGATGTGCTCAGCCGCACCGACCTATCCTATGTGCTGGTGAGCCGTGAGGGCATCATCCAGGATGTGAACGAATTCTTTCTCAACTTCACCGAATACTCGCGAGTGGAGTTGCTGGGAAAGAACTACTTTGATTTATTCCCGCCCGCTTCCGACCAGGAATTAAGCCGCCAGGCATTCCTACAAAATATCAGGGAGGAAAGTGTTGTTGATACCTGCGAATTTCCGCTGGTAACCAAGCTGGGCCAGACGCGGCTGGTTCATTGGCACGTAGAGTTTGCCCGCGACTTTGACCAAAACGTCACAGGCGCATTTTTCGTGGGTCGCGACCATACCGACCGAATGGTGGCCGCCCGCGCCCTTACCGACAACCGCAACCGCCTTCAGGACTTCCTCGATAATGCGCACGATCTGATTCAGAACCTGAGCATTGATAATCGCTTTCTGTTTGTGAACAAAGCCTGGAAGGAAAAGCTGGGCTATACCGATGATGATCTTACGCAGCTGACTCTCAGCGAGGTAGTGCATCCCTATTACAAAGCCAAGCTGCTGTATCAGCTGCGCAATCTGTATAAGGGTGAGAAGGTCAATAAGCTCGAAACTGTATTTCTGACTAAAACGGGCAAGCCAGTTCACCTGATTGGCAGTATCTCCTGCTCCTGGCAGGACAATGAGCCGGTTTCGACCCGCGCCATTCTGCATGATATCACCGATCGTATTAAGGCGGAGCGCTTGCAGAAAGTGTATTATAGTATTGCTAATCTGGCAATTAGCTCCAAAGATTTGAATTCGCTTTACGGCGCGATTCATCGGGAGCTGAGCAAGATTATCGAAACCAATAACTTCTACATTGCCCTCTGCGACGACGCCCGCACCACCCTGCAATTCGCGTATTTCGTTGATCAAAACTCCCAGGGCAGCCGCGGCATGGGCGCCCGGCCGTTCTCCACGGGCGTATCAGAATACATCATCCAAACCGGTCGGCCGCAGTTTTTGCTGAAGCACGAGCTCCACGAGCTGATTGCAGACGGTACCATCACCGCCTTTGGCCTAATGCCGGAGGTGATGCTGTGTTCTCCATTGAGCATTGGCGAACGCATTATCGGGGTGATTGCCGTGCAGGATTATCACAAAGCCGATGCCTACGCGACCACCGATATTGAGATTCTGCACTTCATTTCCAACCAGGTAGCCCTGGCCATTGAGCGCAAGCGCAATGAAGAAATGATTAACAAGCAGAACGCGCGTCTGAACGCTATTTTTGAAAGTGGCTCCCACCTGATGTGGTCTGTGGATATGCATTCGCGCCTCACTTCCTTCAACCGCAACTATGCCGCTTACTTTCTGCGGCGCAACGGCGTGTACCCGGCCCTGAATGTGAACCTCTGGCAGGCCGATATGGCTATGATGGACGAGGATGCCCACGAGCTTTTTCAGGAGAACTACAAAAAAGCTTTCCAGGGCTTGGCGCAACGGTTTGAAGTGCGCCTGCGCGACGCTCGCGGCCAGGATACGTGGCGGGAAATCTACCTCAACCCAATCTACCTCGACGACGGCTCCTTCGAGGAGATTTCGGGGATGGCCCACGATATTACAGCGACGAAAAGCTCGCAGCTGGAGCTGGCCGCCCAGGAAGAAAAATTCCGGGCCATCTTCGAGTCCTTTCAGGATATCTACTATCGTACTGACGATCAGGGCATTATTACTATCGTGAGCCCCTCGGTATATGAGGTGCTGGGGTATAAGCCGGAGGAGGTGCTCGGTAAGCGCATTGTAGATTATTATGTGAATCCCATTGATCGTGACCTACTCCTAACAGAGGTAGCTACGAACGGATCATTACGTAACTTCCCTGCTACCCTGCGCCATAAAAATGGCCATGGCGTCCCACTGCTCATCAATGCCCGCGCCGTATCGGGGGCGCTGAGTGGTACGGAGGGCATTGCGCGCGACATTACGGAGCTGAATCAGATTCAGGAAGATCTGCGGGGGGCAAAAAATGAGGCTGAGGCTGCGCTGCATGCTAAAACCCAGTTCCTGGCTAATATGAGCCATGAGCTGCGTACGCCCATGAATGGCATTATCGGCATGATTGACCTCTTGCACCAGACCGTTTCGAGCGAGGAGCAGGAGGACTACGTGGATACGCTGCGCAAGTCGTCGGACGCGCTGCTGGCTATTTTGAACGATATTCTGGACTTGTCGAAGATACAGGCCGGCAAGCTTCAGCTCAGCGAAGCCGGCATCGATCTGTACTACACGCTCGACAAGCTGCACTCGCTGTTCTCGAACCGTGCGGCCCAAAAGGACCTGCAGTTCAATTACAGTGTTACGCCGCACACACCGCGCTTCATCCATACAGACGAAACGCGCCTGCTCCAGATATTATCCAACCTCACCTCCAACGCCATCAAGTTCACTTCCCAAGGGCTGGTGAATATTCAGGTGGCGTCGGTATCGACGGATGGTGATAACCACACCTTGCGCTTTGCCGTGCAAGACTCGGGTATTGGTATCTCGGCGGAGAATGAGAAGCTGCTCTTTACCAATTTTACCCAGCTCGATACCACGCCTACCAAATCATTTGGTGGTACGGGCTTGGGTCTGGCCATCAGTAAGCAGCTGGCTGAGTTGCTGGGGGGCGAAATTGGCGTGATATCCAATGAAGGCGTGGGCAGCACGTTCTGGTTTACAATTCAATGCAAGGTGGCTCGCAATGAGGACGAGATTTTGCAGGAGCGCATTACGGCCCGCGAGCGGACGCAGGAAGTATCGCACTTCGAAAATTCCCCCCAGGTGCTGCTCGTCGATGATAACCCCATCAACCAGAAGGTAGCCGTCCGCCTGCTCGACCGCCTAGGCTGTAAGATAGACGTGGCCAGCGACGGATTTGAAGCCATTAGCAAAGCCACTGATCCGAAGGCCACTTACGACGTCATCTTCATGGACATCCAGATGCCGGAGATGGACGGCGTGACGGCTATGAACGAGATTCGGCGGCGCTTAGGCAAAAAAACGCCCCCCGTAGTGGCCATGACGGCTTATTCTATGAAGGAAGACGCGGAGCGCTTCGTGCAGGAAGGCATGGATGACTATGTGTCGAAGCCCGTCAAGACCCAGGACTTGTATGCCGTGCTGCGACGCTGGACCACTATAACGATGGAGCCAGCAGCACCAACACTTCGCCTCGTGGGCGCAGAGGTAGCCGTGCAAGAACCCGAACTAATACCTACGCCTGAGCCGGTGGCAGAGCCGCTGCCTGAAGAAACCGCCAGCAGCATTGATACCGCTGTGCTGGAGCAGCTTCGGCAACTGGGAGGCAGTGAGTTTGCCGCGCAGCTCTATAATGACTTTGAGCGCGAGGTAGCCCAACTGCTGGAAGAAGCCACGGCGCTGGTCAAAGTAAAAGAGTACACGCAGATCTTGCCACATTTACATCAGCTGAAAGGCACAGGCTTTACGCTGGGCATAAATCAGCTGGCCGAATGCGCTAAGAGTCTGGAACATACCATTAAAGAAGGTAAGTTTGCCGGCATAGAGCAGCGTTTCTCCTCCTTGTTGCGTTACTTTAGGGAGTTCGTTGCAACTTACCCTGAAGTCACGCAAGCAGTTTAATTCAATCTATACGCCATAATTTCCAGTCTTTTCTCTCTTCACATCATATCATCTGAAACTAAATCTATTCCATCATGGCCGAGTCCAAAACGATTCTGATTGCGGAGGATAGCTCCGTTATTCTGAACCTGACAAAAAAAATTCTGGAACTGCAGAAATACCACATCCTTTCGGCCAAAAATGGGAATGAGGTCCTCAAGCAGATGGAAAGTCAAGCCATTGACTGCGTGTTGATGGACATCAACATTCCGGTAAAAGATGGTATGGAGTGCACCCGCGAAATCCGGCGCAGCTCTAACCCACAAGTTGCTCAGGTGCCCATCATCGCTATTACCGGCAATGCCAATAATTACTCCATGGAGCAGTTCCGTGAAGCCGGCATCACCGATTACCTACCTAAGCCTCTTGACTTTGATGCCTTGGTACGCGTGGTAAAGCAGTACGTAGGGTAAGAAGTAGCTTGTCAGAAAAACGTCTGTCATCCTGATGAAGGACCTTATCACGTTGAAACAACTCGTTCAACTGCTATAAGGTCCTTCCTTCATCAGGATGACAGACGTTTTTATGCGTGGTTGTTAATGGCTAACTACATAAGTAATAGCCCGCAGCAGCGCGGCGCAGGCTTCGTCAATTTCACTATCAGCGATAGTGAGCGGTGGGGCTAAGCGCAGGGAGTTGTCACAGAACAAAAACCAGTCGGTCAGAATACCTTCATGTTCCAGAGCCCGGTCAATGATGGGTTTGAGGACATCGTAGGAGTCGAACTCAACGGCCATCAGCAGGCCCTGCCCGCGTACGCCCCTGATAGCAGGGTGTACAAGCTGGCGGCGAAACCGGGCGGCTTTTTCCGCTACGTCTGCTAACAGGTTTTCTTCCAAAATAACGCGCAGTGTAGCTAAGGACGCTGCGCAGGACACCGGATGCCCGCCAAACGTAGTGCAATGGCCCAGCACCGGATTGCTGCGTAGGCCCGCCATAATAGTCTGGGATGAGATAAAAGCTCCGATGGGCATGCCGCCGCCCATGCCTTTGGCGCAAACCAGAATATCGGGCCATATCCCAAACTGCTCGAAGGCCCAAAAGGAACCAGTGCGCCCAAAACCACACTGAATCTCGTCCAGAATGAGTAGGGTACCGGTATAGAGGCAGCGTTTTCGTAGGGCTTGCAGGTAATTGTTCTCCGGTACCCGCACGCCCGCCTCGCCTTGCACCGTCTCGATGATAACGGCCGCCGTGCGTGCAGTAATGTGCTGTAAATCAACGAGGTAGTTGAACTCGATGTGGCGCACATCGGGCAGCAGGGGCCGGTAGCTGCGCTTAAACTCCTCGGACCCCGTAACGGACAAAGCGCCGTGGGTAGAGCCGTGGTAAGCGCGGTGACAGGAAATAAGCTCGGTGCGGCCGGTGTGGCGCTTTGCTAGCTTGAGAGCTCCTTCTACCGCTTCGGTGCCAGAATTGGTGAAGTATACAGCATCTAGGTGGGCGGGCAGGGTTTGGTAGAGGGCGTGCGCCAACTCGGCTGGTGGAGCTTGCACCAACTCGCCGTACACCATCAGGTGTAAGTATTTATCAAGCTGATTCTGAATGGCTTGAATGACTCGTGGATGACGATGGCCCACGTTGCTGACTCCAATACCCGAAATCAAATCCAGATAGCGCCGACCATCAGGGCCGTACATATACACGCCTTCCGCCCGCTCTATTTCCAGGAGTAAGGGAGAGTCAGATGTTTGGGCTTGATGCCGAAGAAAGAGTTGGCGAGGGGTAAGCATGCGAGTCAAAAAAGATATCTGGGGGGCAAAAGTACGCATCGCGCAGCCCGCGCCTGGATCTGAGAGGTGAATTTGAGGAGTTCCGTTATCCAATTTGCCCCTAGCCACAATCGACCAACAAAAAAAGGAGGCCGATTGCTCAGCCTCCTTTCGAGGTTTAGTGGTAAAGTCCTGAGCAGCTAATTGGCTTCGGTGGGCTTAGCGGGACGGCCACCGGCCCGGCCTTGCTGGCGCTGGCCTTTCATTTCGCGCATCATCACACGGCCAAACTCGCGCTCGGCCTTATAGAGCTGCGCCACCTGCCGGGCCGACACTACTTTTTGAAACTTGGCGAAGTAGTCCTCCGTCATGGTCAGCTCGCTTTTCGAGATAGTAATGATCTGTTTGAGGTTGTTGCGGGCCTGGTCGTCGGTCATGGTGGGCGAAGCGCTGCGGCGCAGCTGGTCGTGCGACTGGCGCAGGTCGCGGCGCTTGGTGCTGTACTCGTTGTACAAGGGCCAAAAACGCTGGCCCTGCTCCGGCGTGAGGGCCAACTCGCGGGTGATATAGGCGATGCGCGCGTTCTCAATACGCGCCTCTACGTCGGCGCGGCTGTCCTGGGCGCGCAGGCCGGGCAGGGCCGTCAGGAGCAGCGCCAACACCAATCCTAAGCGGGATAAAAGGGAGGGAATATTCATGGGAAGACAAAAGGAAATTAGAAATAAGCTTCGTCAAGCGGCTGCGGCCCTAAGGCCGCTTCAAGCTCTTGGGGGAAGCTTGCAGAAAGTAAGCCATCAGGTTGTCGTCGGGCAGAGGCAGAGAAGCTAAGTCCTCCGTTTCTAGCTCGTTATTTATGGCCAGATAATTAACCAATGCCGACTCAGGAACCGCCGCCAGCGCACTGCTGGGGGTGAATTGCTGGGCGCTGTAGCCGGTTGACTTAAGTAGAAGGCCGTAGAAAAGCCCCCCAGCACAAGCGCCGAGGCTAAAGCCGTGCGCAGAGGTCGGGAGAGGTTTGTCAGCCAGCCCCACGTCACCGACTCAGTGGTAGCCTCGGGCTGCACGCGAGCCATTATCTGGCGCGGCAGCTGGTCGAAGTAGCCAGCCGGGGGAGGAGCCAGCGGGGGATGCGGCCGGCGCGGGTAGTCATCGAGCCGAAAAGGAGTTTTCATATGCGTTGGATGTGGCTAGGGCTGGGAGGTTTAATCAGTAGTAGATTCTTCGGTCACGAATTGCTCAATCTTTTTGACGGCGTGGTGGTACGAGGCTTTGAGCGCGCCTACAGAGGTGCCCGTTACGTCGGCCATCTGCTCGTAGGTCATCTCGTCGTAGTATTTGAGGTTGAACACCAGGCGCTGTTTGTCAGGGAGACGGAGAATGGCTTTTTGCAGCTTGCGCTCTATCTCATCGCCGGCCAGCAGCGGGTCAGCTTCTATTTTGGCCGCTAATTCGGCCCCCACGTCGTTCATCGGCAGGAAAAACTTGCGGCGCTTGCTTTGCAGAAAGTTCAGGCACTCGTTGGTGGCAATCCGGTAAATCCAGGTGTAGAGGGAGGCATCCTGGCGAAAGTTGCCCAGGTGCTTCCACACCTTCACAAACGTATCCTGGGTCAGGTCGTCGGCATCGTTATGGTCTACCACCATTTTGCGCACGTGCCAGTACACCTTCTGCTGATACTTGCGCACCAGCTGGTTGAAGGCCACATTGCGGCTGGCGGGGTCCTGGAATTTGAGGAGAATGTCGTGGTCTTCCAAACGGCGAAGCGGGTGTAAATCGGGCTAAGAACGGCGGTTAGACGCGAAGGTAGGAGGGGGTTTAATGAGCGGAAGCAAGGTAGCCTGATAATTGCCACATACGCTCCAAGAAGCAGGCAGGCAGGCACCGCGGGCTGCCTATACAGCTACCAAGGAGCCGCCAAACCTATTCAATCTTATTTTTTCAGGACTTACGCAAAAAGGGGGCGTAGGCTTGTAGCGCGAAGCTTCCGCTTCGCGTCTCGTTGAACGGAATCAGTTGATACTCAGCCACGATACGCGAAGCGGAAGCTTCGCGCTACATCCTTAGTGCGTAAGTCCTATTTTTAAGAAGCGGCCGGTACCGACCAGCTATGGTCTTGCTTCCGGCCGCTTCTTATTTCAGCTTACTCATTATGCGCGGACTAAACAAAGTAACCCTAATCGGCAATGTGGGCAAAGACCCGGAGGTGCAGGTGCTGGACGGCAACCTAGCCGTGGCGAAGTTCTCCTTGGCTACCTCCGAAACCTACCGTGATAAAAGCGGACAGCCGCGCACCACCACCGACTGGCACACCATCGTGCTGTGGCGCGGCTTAGCGGAGCTGGCCCAGGCCTACCTGCGCAAAGGCAGTTTGGTGTATGTAGAAGGCAAGCTGAAAACCCGCCATTACGACGACCCCGCCGGGGTGCGCCACTACATCACGGAAATAATCGGCGAGCAGGTGCTGCTGCTGGACAAGAAAACCGGCGAAGTGCCGTCCCTGGCGCCATGAAAACTGCCGTATCGCTGCACCTAACCGACGACCGTACCGGGTTTCGGGTATTTTTTCCGTACTCCGATGCCACCGTGCGCGCGGCCCTGCTGGCGGCCGGCGTGCGCTACGAAGCCGGCGCCCGCGGCTACCTGCTGGCGGCCACGCCTGAAGCCGTGGCCCCGGTGCGGGCCGCCTGCCAGCGGCTGGGCGTACCGCTACAGGTGCCGGTGGTGCCCGCCCTGGCCATCGCCCCGCCCCCGCCCACGCCACACGAGGTGCTGCTGGCCCGCTACTGCCAGTTTATCGTGCTCAAGCGTTACAGCTCCCAGACGCTGAAAAGCTACCGGGGCGCCTTCCAGCAGTTTCTGACGCACCACACTCCCCGCCTGCCCCTAGAGCTGGACAAGCAGACGGTGCTCGACTACCTGGCCGGGCGCGTGGCAACCGGTATATCCGAGGCCTACCAGAATACCCTCATCAACGCCATCAAGTTTTATTATGAGCAGGTGGAGGGCCAGCCGCGCCAGTACTACGAGGTGCCCCGCCCCAAACGGCCGCAAACCAACCCCAAAGTATTGGCCAGGGAGGAAGTGCGCGACCTGCTGCACGGTACCCATAACCTGAAACACCGCGCCATGCTGATGCTGGCCTACGGCCTGGGCCTGCGCCTGGGCGAAGTACTGGCCCTCACCCCCGCCGACATCGACAGCAAGCGCATGGCCTTGTACGTGCGGGGCGGCAAAGGCAAGAAAGACCGGGACTTGCCCCTACCCGAGAGCCTGTTGCAGCTGCTACGGGAACAGTTCCGGCAGTTTCGGCCCGTCACGTTTCTTTTCGAAGGCCAGCGGCCCGGCGAGCCCTACGGCGAACGTAGCTTGCAGCTGGTGGTGAAGCAGGCCGCTGAGCGAATCGGCATCCGCCGGCCCATCACCCTGCACATGCTCCGCCATTCGTATGCCACCCACTTGCTCGAAATGGGCACCAACATTCGCATCATCCAGGAGTTGCTGGGACACAGCAGCATCAAAACCACCGAAATTTACACGCATGTTGCCCAACATACTCGTCCCGCCTCGCCCTTGGATTCCTTGGGACTATAAAAACAAACCTTCGGGAAGCATCCCAATTTTGGGATGCTTCCCGAAGGTTTGTTGCGGATAAAGCGCCGGTTCCCGAAGTTGGCGGGCCTCCCGGGTTTCGGGAACCCTAATGTTGTGCGTCATTTTCACGAACCCTATAATTATCGAATGAAAAGAATCATGAAACTTTTAGGGTTGATACTTCTAATATTTATTGCAGTTTTTGGCATCTCATATTTGACAAACAAGACAACATACACGAATTGGAAATTAACAAACAACTCAACCGATAAAACAGAAATTTCTTGGGCAAAATTTGATTGGGGCGGAGATACTTTAAGTGGAAAATTCTATGAAAAAGCCTCTATGCAAATTCCTTGTAAGTTAGAAGGACTTCCCAATGTATTTACATTTCAATTTGACTTAGGTGCAAACCTGACAGGTGTTTATGAAAATTCATTTAGTTCTTTCTATCCTTTAAGACAAGGCTTGAGAAATAAAATTGGAAGGCTTAAAAGCCCACTTCAATTTTGGAATAAAAATATAGTTTTTAAAAATTGTAAAATAAGTTTTGGAAATTATACAGCGACAAACCAAGTGAGTTTCATTTACAGAAGCTATGGAGAACAAATAGCCAATCCAAATTTGACAGACGCTTTTCATTTAGGAACAATTGGCGCAGATTTATTTAAAAATAAAATCCTAATAATTGACTATCCAAATAAACGATTTGCAATTTGTAACAAAATGCCAAAACAATTTTCCATAAACCTTATTAATATTGAGTTAGGTAAAAATGGAGAAATCATTTTGCCAATGAAAATTCATAATAAAAAGTATAGAATTATGTTTGACAATGGTTCAAGTTTATTTCCTATAATTACACAAGCAAAAAATATTTCAAAATTTTCAACTTTACCTGACATTGACACAATACAAGTTTCTTCTTGGGGTACAAAACATAATGTAACGGGAAAATTGATTATCGACACTTTTACACTTGCCGGACAAACGTTTTCAAATGTGGAGGTATATGCAAATCATAGCGGTTTAGGGACTGACAAAACCACCGATGGCACTACAGGAAATTATTTGTTCTGGGACAAAACAATAATCATAGATTTTAAAAACAAAAAATTTGGAGTGAAATAAAACGAACGCACAACATTGCATTGGCAATAGCTGGGCTGACGTGCATTTCATCAGCTTTTGTTCGCTATTGGGCTACAGTTCCGGGCTGAGAATTCTCTATTGAGCTATGAATCATAATTTCAACTATTTGTTCGAGTACTGTACTTTTGTTCCGGCTGAAAATTCATTGAATGCCCTGCCATCGCCAAGCCCCGTCCGTTAGCGGTCATTGTAAAGCGACACTCTACACAATTACAACATTCCGGCAAAATCCATTTTCGACAATTCAATTTTTTAATTTTTTTCAGAAATTATTTGGACAAGTTGTGTATTTAATATTATCTTTGTATCTAAGATACTTATTTAATAAGATATAAAATGAATAACGACTTAATCCAACGCATAAGAATACTAAGCCGACAATATTCAGACACATCAATTCTGATGCACGAAGCCATTGCCCGAAAGGCAGGACTTTCAGGAACTGACCATAAATACTTAGGACTTTTAATTCAAAACGGGCAGATGACCGCAGGAGAACTTTCAAGTTTAACAGGCTTGACAACAGGTGCTGTAACAGGTTTAATTGACCGACTTGAAAAGAAAAAATTAGTAAAAAGACAATTTTTAAAGGACGACAGACGGAAAGTTATCATTGAACCAAATTCTAAAAATATAATGACACTTTTAGAGCCACTTTTTGCTGAATTGCAAAAAAAATCAGAAAATCTAATCGGTTCATTTACAGAGAATGAAATTAAAATTATAGAAGCCTACTTTTCACAAGCAATTGAAATAATGAATGAAACAACAAATAAACTCAACACAAAATAAAAATATTAAAAATGGAAAATATTACAACTCAATACTTAAACAGAGCCGAAATTTGGCTATTCATTACAACACTTGTTTATTTTTTAATGAACGGTGCACAAATTTTTGAAACTGCGGTAATCGTTCCAAAATGGACAGCCTCACCACCAGAAACGTTTCAAATGTTCAAAGGCAAGTATGGACTTGACCTTAAATTTTTTTGGATAATTATCCATTCATTGCACGAAATCACTTTTATTTTAGCAATATTTTTCTGTTGGAAACTCAATATTAGAAATCCGCTTTTAATTTTATTTGCCATTCATTTTGCTGTTCGTGTATGGACACTTATTTATTTTGCACCTAATATAATTGAATTTCAAAAAATTGCTAATTTGGAAAGTATCGGAACTAACTTGCTGAACAAAACAACCATGTGGAGAAATCTAAACTATATCAGAGTTGGAATTTTTATTGCAGTTTCATTAGGACTAATTCCACTTTGTGTAAAATTAATGAACTTGAAAATAAATTAAGAACAATACGAGCTGAAGAAGAACAACGAACCGCTAACATTGGGTTTGGCAATAGCAGGGCTGACGTGCATGTCATCAGCTTTAGTACTACTATCAGCAGTAGTTCGGGCTGACATTTCTTTACTCAGCTTTTTATTCATAATTTCAACTTTAGTAATTCTATTGGGCTGCGGTTACGGGCTGACAATTATAAAATTCCCTGCCATCGCCAAGCCCCAAACCGTAAGCGGCAAGCGTACAGACCAACCTTATAGCTGACAAAACCCTAACTTAGCGACATGAAATTTTACGTTGACACATCTGTTTGGGGCGGTTACTATGACAAAGAATTTTCCGAGTGGACAATTCCCTTTATTGAGCAGGCACGACAAGGAAAATTTACTGTCATACTTTCAGACATCACTATCGGGGAACTTCAAGACGCACCACTGAATGTTCGCACATTGCCCGAAACAATCCCAGTGAAGTTTATAGAACTTATCAGTATTACTGACGAGCAGTTAGACCTTGCAGACAGTTACGTAAAGGAGGGTGTGCTAACACCAAAATTTCTATCTGACGCACAGCACATTGCCATTTCAAGCATTATTAAGGTAGACAGCTTGGTAAGTTGAAACTTCAAGCACATGGTCAATTTTTTTCGCATCAAACAATATAACTCAATAAATCTTAAATTTGGCTTTCAGACAATCGACATTAGAACGCCTAAAGAAGTAACTTATGCAACAGATAGGGAATAAAACAGCAGACAAAGAGTTCCATGCAGTGGCCTACATGCGGCAGGTAAGAGAAAAGTTGTCTGAACAGTATCAGGCTGACAGACAAAAATATTTGGAAAGAGCCAGAGAAGCTATGGCAGCGTTTAAACTTCGGCAGACCAACGCCAGCCGCTAACAAAAGTATTGCAGCATGCAGGGCTTGACGTTGAAACAATCGGCAGCAGTTCGCTATCAGCAGCGGTTCCGGCGGACGAACATCTATTTGGCTTTTTGTTGTTATCTTGTACTTTAGTTTTTCAATCAGCTTCAGTTCCGGGGCTTGACGAGCAATGAATCCCCTGCCTGCAGCAATACTCAAACGTTAGTAGGACGCTATAGAAGTTTCATGTTTTGTGTGCGGAGGAATACGCGGAGTAAAAAGCAACGAGTGGGGCGCAGGTGTATCTAATACACGAAACTGCCGGGTCGCTGGACTACTTATTCGTCGCGTAGGAAACCCCCAAAGTCACGTTCGTATTATCATTAAATCGCCCTTCGATTACCCGGCTTTCGTGGGTGTAGTTGTAAGTGAAGTTGACGGCCAGGCGGCGCGTGAGCTTGAGGGCCAGCGTCGTGAGGTTGCTGAAACGATAATCGGCGAAATCATCCAGTGAAGGCTGATAATACGTAAGGGCGCTCAGCGTAAGTATACTGTGTGAATAAGCGATTTTCAGTCGGGCAGAATTACGGGCTGTTACGCGCTCGGTACCATTCTGAAAGTTGGTTGACTCGCGGATAATCAGATTGCTCACCGACACTTCTCGTCCCAGCGAATCGGAATAAAAAGCCCAGCCCGGCCCGGCGCCCAGCTGCACCCGCCGGTCGATGCCGCGCAGATTGCTGCGCTCGAAGCCACCGATACCGTAGAAGCGGAAGCGGTCAAGGCGGTAGTAAGGTGTCACGTTCAGCAGTAGCTCGCGCTCCTTAAGAAGACGATCTTGCTTACCATAAATAAAGCTGCCGCTTAAAGGCAGACCGATATGCTCGCCGCGGGTGAAGGTGGCGGTGTGGGCCGTAGAAAGCAGAGCGCGGTTTACGCCACCCGCACTATAAGCGCCCGTCAACTGGCCGGTGTACACGATTAGGGTGGTGTCGGGGGGCAAATCCTGGGCCTGGGCGGAGCACGCCAGCAACACGAGAAGAAGGAGTAAAAAGCGCATAATAAAGAGAGAAAAACCAATGGCCTGCATTCCTTACCGCTCCCATTGGTTGGAGGCAAATAAAATAGTCCGACGCCACGAGGACACCGGACTATTTTAGTATGATTCAGAGGGTTAGCGCTGCTGCTTGCGGGCCATAACCCGTTCTACGGCCGCCACGATGTCGTTTTCCATCAGGCCGTATTTCTCCATAAGTTGATCGGGGGTGCCGCTCTCGCCGAAAGAGTCGTTGACGGCTACCATTTCCAGGGGAAGCGGCTCTTCGCGGGCGAGCAGCTGGGCGATGCTGTCACCGAGGCCGCCGTTCATCTGATGCTCCTCTGCCGACACTACACACCGCGTTTTGCGCGCCGATTGGAGAATCGCAGCCGCATCCAGAGGCTTGATGGTGTGGATGTTGATGATTTCGGCATCAATGCCTTTTTCGGCCAGAAGCTTGCCCGCCAGGATAGCTTTCCAAACGAGATGGCCAGTAGCAAAAATGCTTACATCGGCACCCTCATTGAGCATTACGGCTTTACCAATTTCAAATTGCTGGTCGGCCGGGGTAAAGTTGGGCACCACAGGCCGGCCGAAGCGCAAGTACACCGGGCCTTCGTAGTCGGCAATGGCGATGGTCGCAGCCTTGGTCTGGTTGTAGTCGCAGGGGTTGATAACGGTCATGTGGGGCAGCATTCGCATCATGCCCAGGTCTTCCAGAATTTGGTGGGTAGCACCGTCTTCACCCAGCGTAACGCCGGCGTGGGAAGCACAGATCTTCACGTTCTTACCCGAATAGGCAATGCTCTGCCGAATCTGGTCATACACGCGGCCGGTGCTGAAGTTGGCGAAGGTGCCCGTAAACGGAATTTTGCCCCCTATGGTCATGCCCGCCGCCATACTCATCATATTGGCCTCCGCAATACCTACCTGGAAGAAGCGCTCGGGAAAGTCTTTTTTAAACGCGTCCATTTTGAGCGAGCCTGTGAGGTCGGCGCAAAGCGCTACTACGTTCTCGTTGGTTTTGCCCAGTTCGTGTAGGCCGGCGCCGAAGCCGGAGCGCGTGTCTTTGGACTCGGAGTAGGGAAAGTCTTTCATGAAGGAGATGTAAAATGGAGCATTAGAACGACAAGCTCCCCTCCTTACCAAGGAGGGGACGTTTCAGCGAAGCTGAAACTGGGGTGGTTGTGGCGTTGAACGAAGCTACTATGCTTTCGTCGAACACTATTAACTGATGTTACGCACCGCATTGGTTGATTACCTGGAAACAGTCTTCTCTTAAGCAGCAAAAGCTTCTTTCCTGCATCTTGAGCGATTCACTGCGTAACATCAGCTATTAAAATGACTCGCAATAGTGTGTAATACACTTTCCAGATCCGACCAAATTACTTTGTTTTCAAATCGCAACACCCGAATACCTATGCTATTGAGAAAAGCCGTACGCGCCGCATCGTGTAAATTACCAGACACCGTGAAATGTCCTGCGCCATCCAACTCAACGGCTAATTTTTCTTTGGGGCAGTAAAAATCAATAATATATTCACCAACGCTGTACTGACGACGAAATTTGCGATTGTGCAGTTGGGCTGATTTGAGCACAGACCATAATTTAGCCTCGGCGGGCGTGAGATTGGCCCGTAGAGTGCTGCGTTCTTCTTTTTTATGGGTGAGGTTGTAGAGTTTAGTCATGCGGTTAGTTGTTCAGATGCTTTGTTCAACGCCACAACCACCCCAGTTTCAGCTTCGCTGAAACGTCCCCTCCTTGGTAAGGAGGGGAGTTGCTCGTTCTATCATTTCCCAAACATACTCACCGAAGTTGTCTGGCCGCTGCGAATGGTGAAATTCCGCACGTCCGTAAACTGGCTGCCGGTAGATGTTTTGGTGCGAAATACCAAGCGGTAGGCGCCCGGCTGCATGGTCAGGTTGATTTTGCTGGTGGTTTCGGGAAGGTTATAAATCCAGGTTTGCGATTCGTCATCGTTGAGCTGGTAGATGCTGCCGTAGCCTGTCAGATCCGTGACAATATTTAGGATGCCAGGGGCTGGATACGTAATCATTGTCTCCTGTCCTTGCTTGATCGTGACACGGCGAATGATGCGCGGCAGCGTGAGTACTTCTACTTCATAATTGCCCCCCAGCAGCTTCTGCCGACTCCCAAAAGGCAATGCCACGACCGTCGTTGCCTCACCCTGCGCCCGCACTACCGCCTGAACCGTGCCATAGGGGTTAGGCGTCATGTTTGGTCCTTGCAGGCGAAGAGTGCCCTGCGGCGTCTTGTAAGTGAGTAAGTTAGCTTGGCCAGGCTTGATTTTTAAGTTGGCCTGACGTACGGGAGGTACTGTATTGATTAGGAGGTCGTAGGACTGGAGGGCGTCGATGTCGAGCACGTCGGGCTGGCCTTGGGCGTCGCGGTAATGCACGTAGTTGTATTCAGGCTGACCAGTGGCGCTGTTAACGAAGGTCATGTTCACATTGCTTTCCACAGGCTTACCCTCGGCGTCGGTCAGGTTCACCCGAACGGTGGTTTTTTGCAGCGTTTGGGTAATAACATTGTCCAGCACCGAGCGGAAGGTTTTTACATCAGCCGCATTGTAATATTGGCCCAGGCATTCGAGCTGCTTGCCAAACTCTTTTTCGGCTCCAATGCCAATGACAAAAGGCTTCAGAAAGATATGCTTGCGCTGCAAAGCCAGCGACGTAGCGCACGGATCACCCTGGCAGGATTCGAGACCATCAGTGATAAGAATGAGCACGTTACGAGCCGTTTTATCGGCCGGAAAGTCATTGGCCGATTGCAGCAGCGAATACGTAATGGGCGTATTACCACGCGGTTGCAGGGTCTGCAATTTGGCCTTGATGGCCTTCGCATTCTTAGCTGCAAAAGCTACTTCCAAGCGCGAGTCCTGGCAGTTATTTTCCTCCCGACCGTACTGATGGCCATACACGCGCAGTCCCAATTCCAGATTTGGGTAAGTATTAAGCGAATCCACCATCTTGGCTAATAGGCTCTTAGCTACTTCCATGCGCGGCCGGCCTTCCCATACGGCTCCCATACTGCCCGAGGCATCGAGCAAAAACAGGATGCGGGTAGTGCGGGGCTTCGTGGGGGGCAAATTTTGAGCACACAGCGGAGTGATGAGCAACAAAATGCCCCCCAGCAGTGATCCGCGCAGGCGTCTGAGGTGGTTCATAAACAGGTAGATAACTTGGGACGTCATGCTGAGCGCAGCGAAGCATCTCGCCAGCGATAGTGAGGTTAGTATTCCCACTAAACACGCGAGATGCTTCGCTGCGCTCTGCATGACGTTCAAAGTTATAAAGCCAAGTCTGCGGCTCGGCTTTAGTAGTCGCTGGCTTCCCCTACCAGCAATTGCTGCAAGGCCTTCTCCAGTTGCTCATCGTTTGGTGCCACGCCATGCCACTTGTGCGAGCCCATCATGAAGTCAACGCCTGCGCCCATCTGCGTGTCCATCAGTACCATCACGGGCTGGCCCTGACCGAGTAGCTGACGCGCTTCTTCCAGCGTAGCAATGAGCTTTTCAAGGTCGTTGCCGTCGGTTTCGAGTACGCGCCAGCCGAAGGCTTCGAACTTGGCGCGCAAGCTGCCCAGGTTCATAATCTCCTTGGTAGCGCCATCAATTTGCTGGCCGTTGCGGTCCACAATGGCAATCAGGTTGTCTACCTGGCGGTGGGGAGCATAAAGTGCTGCTTCCCATATCTGGCCTTCGTTCAGCTCCCCGTCGCCCATGAGCACATACACCGTGCGGTCGTCTTTGTTAAGTTTTTTGGCTTGAGCAGCCCCCACGGCTACACTCAGCCCCTGACCCAACGAACCCGAAGCTATGCGCACGCCGGGCAGGCCTTCTTCCGTAGCAGGGTGGCCCTGCAAGCGCGAGTTGAGCTTACGGAAGGTGGCCAACTCGCTCACCGGGAAGTAGCCCGAACGCGCCAACACGGAGTAAAACACCGGCGAAATATGCCCGTTCGACAGAAAGAATAAATCCTCATCGTGGCCTTCCATCGAGAAATTAGGATTGTGCTTCATGATGCGGAAATACAGCGCCACCAGCAAATCGGTGCAGCCCAGCGAGCCGCCGGGGTGGCCCGAGTTTACGGCATGAACCATGCGCACGATGTCGCGGCGTACCTGCGCGGCAATCTGTTTTAGCTCAGTAATGCTTCTTTCGCGCTGGGCGGGCGGGTTTTCGGTCTGTACGTTGGCGGGGCTGGACTGCGACATCTGTGAGTTCTTAGAAGGTTTGGAGCGAAGATAAGCGGTGTAATTATGCGCCAAGCAGTTGAGCTGCGTGATTTTTGGTGTCCACTTTTGTAATCACCTTTTCCATGTTGCCCTGCTCATCAATCAGGAAGGTGTAGCGCATGGTGCCCATGTACTTACGGCCGTACATCGATTTTTCCTGCCATACGCCGTAGGCTTCCACTATTTTCTTGTCCTCATCTACCAGCAGGGGGAAGGGCAGGTCGTATTTAGTGGCAAACTTCTGGTGCGACTTTTCTCCGTCGATGCTGACGCCCAGCACCTTAATACCGGCTGCGCGCAGCTCAGCTTGGTTGTCGCGCAGATTGCAGGCCTGAGCCGTACAGCCCGAGGTATCATCTTTGGGATAAAAGTAAAGAGCTACTTTCTGGCCGCGTAGATCCTGAAGGCGGATGAGGTTGCCGTTTTGGTCAAGGGCTTCGAAATCGGGGGCGGGGTCGCCGGGCTGAAGGGACATGGGGGGCAAATATTAAGGTAAGTTGGCCGCAGGTTGAGGCGTGAAGATGAGCTTTTCCACCGGAAAGCCAGCGGCTTGCGCCACGGCAATCAGCTGCTCGCGCATGGGCTGCGCCAATTGAGGCGTGCGGCTCAGCAGCCACAGGTTTTCGCGGCCAGGTTCCCCCACCAGCGCATATTGGTACTCAGGGTCGAGGTCCAGAATCCAGTAGTCGCCCTCGAAAGGCCAGAAAAAGCTAACCTTGAGCTTAGCGTTAGTCTTAGAATCCACTACGCGAGCTACACCGCGCGCTATTTCCAACGGGCCCGTTGGGCTATTCTTACGACAGCTGTTTATCACGGTCACCTTCCCATCGGGGCGCAGGGTATACTCGGCTGTCACGTGCTGGCAACCTTTCTCGAAACGGGTGGGCAGACGGGCAATTTCATACCACACGCCCATGTAGCGCGATAAGTCAACGTGCTCAGCTACGGCCAGCGGTGCCTGGCGGCGATTTCGCGAATAAACCAGGCTCGCTGCTGCTACAGTAACGGTTGCGGCGGCAGCGAAAAGAATAGGGCGGCGGGTTTTCATAGGTTGGTGTTGATGCTTGGTAGATGGTGCTTAGTTAGAAACGTCCGACAGGCTCAGCATGACGGACGTTTTGCCCCCCAGCCGACTGGTGCCAGCCGCTTGTTAGATCTTAAACTGGAGAATTTTTTCGTTGCCGGCTTGGTCGGTTAGGCGCAGCTCCGCCTCACCTGTGAGGGGCACTGTTTTATCCTGCGGATCAGTGAATAAGGTAGCGCTTTTGTATTCATAGCGCAGCATGCGCCATTGCCCGTTTATCAGCAGGCGGTAGCTGCTCAGCCCCGAAAGATTGTCGGCCACCATAAAGGTGAGGCCCGCCGGCGACTTGCGCACCAGCCGCGCAGTAGGAGCAAGCGTATCGGTCAGAATGCGAAAGGAGCCGAACGTTTTCACCGGAAACGTAATCTGCTCGCCATCCCATTTACCTCCTTGATAGATGCGGGCGCCTTTGTAATTAATCATATACACTGCCGAGCGAGTTTTGTCGGCTACGGCTACGGGCGGCTTCAGGGTAGCTTGCAGCGGCTTAAACAACGGCGTGCGCGCATTATGAATTGTCCAAAGCCCGTCTTTGTAGCTGTTTTGCAGATACAAGGTATCGAACAGCGTAAGAGGAGAGAAAACCAGATTTTGAAGTCCGTTGGCAAATGCCTGTTCCGAAGCGGCCGGAATAAGGGCTTGAGGCTCGAAGGGCTTGGTAAGCTGCCCGAAGCGAATGGAATCGGGTAGGCCGGCGCGCAAATCGTAGAGGTACACATTCTCGCTTTGCACCGTGTAGCTCGGCACTACTTCCAGGCGGCGGTTGCCGCGCATCAGCATAATATTTGCCCCCTGGCGGCTGGTATCCGGGTCGGTGGCCACTACTTTGAGAATGTTGCGGTTGATATCGTAGCGCAGGGTTGCCTTGCGCACGGCCGCATTGCGTGTCTTATAGTAAACCGGCTTCTGACCGCGCAGCACAAACGTGAAGGGTGTTGTGTTACCATAGGAGTCGCTCAGGCGCACTTCAATGGTATACAGCAAGCCTTCTTCTACCCGCAGCTTGCCCTTAGTGCCGTTCGTACTATAAATCGGGAGCGTGTTGCCATCGTCCACGAACAGCTTCTCTAACGTGCGGCCGTTGGTTTGTTGCCACTGATAGTCAATGTGCTGCGAAATCTGCCGGGAGTCGCTGAAGGGAACGGCGTCAATAGTATGGCGATAATGCGGCTGCCCGTTTACGCGCACTTCCACGCGTTGCAGCCCATTGCGGTTGGAGGCTAAATCGAACCGGTCGAAGCCCTGCACCAGCAAACCCACGGTCCCGAAAGCCGCAATGGTATCGGGGTAGGCGTAGGGCGCGCCGGGAACTGAAGGCGTGGGGGCTTTTTTGGGATAAAAACCGCCTTATCAAAGCGGCCCAATACGCGCGCATCAATGCTGAGCGGCTCCACGGCAAAGGCTTGCAGGGTGGGCGCCACATGGTCCTGAATCTCAGGAAATCCCCCAAAACGCAACGGATTCAGCTGCCGATCTTCCCCATCACGCACTTCCCAGTGCAAGTGCGGGCCGCCCGAGCCGCCCGTGTTACCCGACATGGCCACAATCTCGCCGCGCTTTACCACGAATTGGTTCTTCGTCGGATACAGCTCCAGCTCAAAAGTTTGCTTGGCGTATTGCTGCTGGCGCAGAAAGTCAGCCACCGGCCCCTCGAAGCGGTTGAGGTGACCATATACCGTCGTCAGCCCGTTGGGGTGCGTGATGTACAGCACATTGCCATAACCAAACGCCGATTGCTTCAGCCGCGATATGTAGCCATCGGCGGCGGCGTACACTGGCAAGCCAATGCGGCCATCGGTTTTGATATCAAGCCCACCATGGAAGTGGTTGGCGCGAATCTCACCCATGCTGCCCGTCAAAAAGTTAGGCTTGCCCGGCTTAATGGGAAACATGAAGTAGCCGGCCGGCACGCTATCTAGCGGAGTAATAAGTCGGCTGGCCTTGGCTGTGGGCGTCGCCGGAGCGGAGCGGTGGGGCGCAGCCGGCTCCTTAAACGGGACGGGCCGCAGACTCATAACTGCTAAGGCTGCGGCCCCGGCCACCACGCTTAATCCACTCAGCTTTACTAGTTTACTAACGACTCGTACTTGATACTGCACAATTTTCAACCCTTTACTTAACAGCAACATCCAACAGCTTTTCGTTCTCTATATAGCCTTCCAGGCGGTCGCCAATTTGCACGGGCCCCACTCCGCTGGGCGTGCCGGTGAATATCAAATCACCCATTTTTAGGGTAATGAAGCGGGATATGTAAGCAATCTGGGCCGCGAAATCGTGCAGCATCATGCCGGAGTTGCCTTGCTGCCGAACCTCACCGTTCACCTCCAGCCGGAAGTTGATACTGGCTAAATCAGCAAACTCAGCTACTGGCTTAAACGTGGCAGAAAGCGGGGCCGAGCCATCAAAGCCCTTCGCCAGCTCCCAAGGCAGGCCCTTGGCTTTGGCTTTGCTTTGCAGGTCGCGGGCCGTGAAATCAATACCTAAACCGATAGCATCAAAATAGTTGGAGGCAAACCGAGGCTCTATGTTCTTTCCGTTCTTACAGATACGCATCACCAGCTCAATCTCGTGGTGAATATCCTGCGAGAAATCGGGGTAGAAAAAGGGCTGATTCCGCTGCAACAAAGCCGTATCAGGCTTGGCAAAGATGACGGGCTCGTCGGGCGTTTCGTTCTTAAGCTCAGCTATATGTTCGGCATAGTTGCGGCCGATGCAGAGTATTTTCATTTATGTATGATGCTTAATGACTTCAGCTTAGTCTGTCAGCCTTTGGTCTGCCCTGAAAATAAATGGCCCCAAAGCCGCAAACGTGTGCAGCCAAAATTAGGGCTATTTCTGTGGGATAGGAAATAAATAAGGCCCCATGCGGCTTAGCACCTCCCATAGCCAGGTTGCAAACAGTAAACATTTACCCCCGGCGCTTTCGTATAGTGAGGAGCTACCAAAGCTAGGCTGTAAGGCAGTTTGGCCTTATAAATGCTACATGTGATGGTAGTTAAGTGCCATTTTATTTCAAGATAACATCATTGTCATGTTTAGAAAGTTTCTTCTAGCCAGCTGCTTACTCGTGGCAGTAGGCTGCTCCACCGTTCCAATTACGGGTCGTCGCCAGCTTAGTCTGGTATCTGATGCCGAGATAAATACCCTGGCTGCCCAGCAATACCGCGAGGTAATCAGCCAAAGCAAGCTTTCTACAAACTCTACCCAAACGGCCATGGTCCGACGGGTAGGGCAGCGCATTCAGCAAGCCGTGGAAACGTACTTTCGGCAGCAAAATGCTCAGGATCAATTAGCTGGCTATGCCTGGGAGTTCAATCTCATTCAGGACGATGCACAGCAAAATGCCTGGGCAATGCCGGGGGGCAAAACGGCCGTTTATACCGGTATTCTGCCCATTACCCAAGACGAAAACGGCCTTGCCGTAGTAATGGCCCACGAAATAGCGCACGCCGTAGCCAAGCACGGCAGTGAGCGCATGAGCCAGGGTCTGGTGCAGCAGCTCGGCGGTCAGGCCTTGGGGGCGGCTCTTTCAACCAACTCCGCTACCACCCAACAAGTAGCGCTGCAAGCGTTTGGCGTGGGCTCGCAGCTGGGACTTCTACGCTACGGCCGTAACCAGGAATCGGAAGCTGATCGATTGGGCCTTATCTTTATGGCCATGGCGGGCTACAATCCCGACGGAGCCGTTGGCTTCTGGCAGCGCATGGCTGCTCGGGATAATGGGGCATCGCCACCCGAATTTCTCTCCACGCACCCCTCCAACGAAACGCGCATCAGCGACATTCAAAGCCTGCTCCCGGAGGCGCGTAAGTATTATCAAGCGCGCTAATCCCGTCGCTACTGTCTGCATCAAATGAACTTTGCCCCCCAGTCCCTAGTGCGGCGTGTGTTGCCCTTACTCGTTGTGCTGCTGGCCTCGCTGGCAGCCTGCGAAACCAGTAAGCGCGGCATTCCCGAAATCAATGCTGCGGACGGTACTGATCTGGAACGACGGCAGTTGGAAGTGAGCAGCAAGCTGGTAGGACGGGTAATAGAAGGTAGAGTAGAGTACGTGATACCCCGCGCACAGCTGGCTACGGGTTTTATCCGGCAGTTCAGTGATGGTACCGTCGTTGATAAAACTTCTATTCGCAAGGTGCAGGACAGTCCCAAAGACAAGGCTACTTATTATCTGGTGGGTATGGGGCTGCGCAACGGCATGTACCGCGCCATGGCAATTCCATTGGAAACCTCCACGGACAATAGCTTGTACCTGCGTTCCAATGCCGAGCGCTACATCGTGACGAGCGTGGGATGTACGTTCTGTTATTTCTCCTTCGAGAAAAACCGCATTACTGGCACTGAGTGCGAAGAGAATACCGGTGGCAGCCGCTGCGACATGGAGGTAGAAAGCAATAACAACTTCTTTCCCCGCTGATGAGCCGCAAGTGGATTATTCGCCTCACCCTGACCGCCTTAGCCTTGCTGCTAACCACAGACAAGCGCCCGGAGAAAAAACCGACTAAAGACAAATAGAAAAGGGCCGCTACGTAGCGGCCCTTTTCTATTTGTGGCTACTAACCTTAGATTATTGGGTTACGGCCTCTGCCAGCTTCGCCAAATCCAGTCCATCAAATGTGCCCGACGACATCATCAGCAAATTTGCGTCAGCCCAATTCTGCTCGTGCAGGAAGGCGGCCAGGGCGCGGCTGTCAGTAAATACGCGCAGGTCAGAGCGTTGGAAGGCGGCGGTAACTTGCTCGGGGGGCAAATCGGGGAGGCGTTTGTGAGCCAGCACCTGCGGATTGAAGTACACCACGGCAACATCAGGCGCATCGAAGGTATGGGCGTACTGGGGCAGAAAGGCCGGGTTAAGGCTGCTGAACGTGTGTAGCTCCAGGCACGCCACTAGGCGGCGTTTTGGAAACTGCTTTTTCAGGGCTGCCGCCGTGGCTTTGAGCTTAGAGGGAGCGTGCGCGAAGTCCTTATACACAACCGAGTCGTGACCGGCGCGCACCAGCTCCAGGCGGCGCGCAGCGCCTTTGAAGGTAGCCAGCGCCTCAAAAAAGTCCTTGCCCTTGATTCCCAACTGCTTGCAGACCTCTTTGGCAGCCGAAATGTTGCGCAGGTTATGGTCGCCAAAGATCTGAATCGGAATCTCGTCGTCTTTCTTGGTGAGCAAAAAGGTTTTGCCGTCGCGCACCACATGCTCGTGCGGGCCGTAGCCGATGTACTTCACGTCCGGGTCAGTGGGCACGCTCACCAGCTGCACCTGCTCGTCGTCGCGGTCGTAGATGAGCACGCCGGCTTTGGGCGTCATCTCGGCAAAAATGCGGAACTGCTCGCGGTAGTCTTCCTCCGTGGGGAATACATTGATGTGGTCCCAGCTAATACCCGAAATAACCCCGATGTGGTGCTGGTATAAGTGGAACTTCGGCCGCCGATCAATTGGTGACGAAAGATATTCGTCGCCTTCAATAATAATAATCGGCGCGTCCTCCGTTAGCTGCACCATCAGGTCAAACCCTTCCAGCTGGGCACCTACGGCATAGTCGAACTTGCGGCCGTGGTGGCGCAGCACATGCAGAATGAGCGACGTGATGCTGGTTTTGCCATGACTGCCGCCAATAACTACCCGCTGCTTATCGCGGGAAGCTTCGTAGATGAACTCCGGAAACGAATAGATGCGCAGCCCAAGTTCCTGGGCGCGCAGCAACTCGGGGTTGTCGGCCCGCGCGTGCATACCCACAATCACGGCATCCAAATCAGCGGTTATCTTTTCCGGGAACCAACCCTCGCTGGGGGGCAAAATTCCGGCGGCAGCCAGGCGACCGTGAGCGGGCTCGAAGATTTCGTCGTCGGAGCCGGTGACCTGGGCGCCACGGTGATGTAGCGCCAGTGCTAGGTTATGCATAATGCTTCCCCCGATGGCAATCAGGTGAAGATGGTGAAGCGCGGTGGGCGTGGGGGGCATTTCTAGAGTGATAAAGCAAGAATAAAACGGCGGAAAGCCGCTTGGCAAAGGTACTAGCCCCAACTAGAAGTTGATCCTCGGTCGTTACGGTACTTAGTTGGTTTTGGGCTGACTCAGCACCTCACCTGTTGTAAGGGCAAAGCCCGTATTTTTTAGTAAGATCAGATAGCGAAAAGAAACCACTTTTCCGTCTGCTAATTCTGAAAATCTGCCCCTAGATTTACACCCCTTTGAGCATAAAAAGACGGTTGACAGCGAGAGGGTGAGCAACAATAAATTGTAAGGGTTGCGAACCAAAACCTTCCAAAGCTAACTACCTTGTACAATACCCAGTGATGAACGACCAGATGAATGAGCGCGTAAAGTTGCAGGCCTCGCGGGGCGTCGCTGCCCTTGCTGGGCGTCCTGCCGCTTTATCCATGACCGGACCGGCGGGCAAGCTGCCTCCCCAGGCCCGCGAGCTGGAGGCGGCGGTGCTCGGCGCGCTTATGCTCGAAAAAGACGCGCTGACTACGGTTATCGACATCCTGAAGCCCCAAAGCTTCTACGATGATAAGAACCAGCGCATTTTTAAGGCTATTCTGAATCTGTTTGATAAGTCTGAGCCGATTGATATTCTGACGGTTGTTCAGGAATTGAGGGAGATGGGCGAACTAGAGCCCGCTGGCGGCCATCACTACGTTGCCAACCTCACCTTCAAGGTTAACTCGGCGGCTAACATTGAGTATCACGCTCGCATTATCACCGAAAACGCTATCAAGCGGGAGCTAATCAATATTGCCTCTACCATCCACCGCGACGCTTTCGAGGATACCACCGACGTATTCAACCTGCTCGATCAGACCGAGCAGGCCCTGTTTGAAGTGTCGGAGTCGAACATCCGCAAGAATTTCGATGATATGCGCAGCCTGATGGGCAAGGCTATCAAGGAGTTGGAGGAAAAAGCCCAGCAGAAAGACGGCCTCACGGGCGTACCTAGCGGCTTCTCGGCCCTGGACCGCGTAACCAGTGGCTGGCAACCATCTGATTTAGTGATTATTGCGGCTCGGCCAGGTATGGGTAAAACTGCTTTCGTGGTATCCGCGATGCGTAATGCTGCCGTAGACCACAAGAAGCCAGTAGCTATTTTCTCGTTGGAGATGTCGTCCATTCAGCTCGTTAATCGTCTGATTTCGGCCGAAGCAGAGCTGGATTCGGAGAAGATTAAGAAGGGCAACTTAGCTGACTATGAGTGGACCCAGCTCAATACAAAAATTACGGGCCTCTCCAATGCCCCGATTTATATCGATGATACCCCGGCGCTAAGTATCCGGGAGTTGCGTACCAAATGCCGCCGACTTAAGGCCCACCACGACATTCAGATGGTCATCATTGACTACCTGCAGCTAATGACGGGTAACACTGATGGAGGCAAGGGCGCTGGCAACCGCGAACAGGAAATTGCCAGTATTTCGCGGGCATTGAAGGGGATTGCCAAGGAGCTGAATATTCCGGTTATCGCGCTGTCGCAGCTTTCGCGCTCGGTAGAAACCCGTGGCGGCGACAAGAAGCCCCAGCTTAGTGACCTTCGTGAATCAGGCTCTATCGAGCAGGATGCTGACATGGTTATCTTCCTCTACCGGCCTGAATACTACAAGATTACGGAGGATGAAATGGGTAACCCCACCCAAGGTACCGGCGAAGTTATTATTGCCAAGCACCGGAATGGCTCTCTCGAAACCGTACAACTCAAGTTTATTGGCCGCTTCACCAAGTTTGCAGACCTAGACGGTGCGGGCTTCGGCGGTGACGCAGGTGGCTTCAACACTGGCGCTTTCCCCGCCAGCACCTTCGATGAAGACCCTAGCAGCTTTGCTCCCAATACTATACGGCTGGGGAGTAAAATTAACGACGGAGCCAGCCCCGTACCTTTTCCCAAAAGTAATTTTGGGAATGACGACCCGCCTTTCTAAGAAACGGAATACTATATCAAAAGCAGAGTGCCCAACACTTAGTCTACCAAAGACTAACTGTTGGGCACTCTGCTTTTTTTTGAGTCGACGCTATCACAGAAGGTTCTGATACACATAAAAAGTGGCTGCCCCTTTTCAAAGGCAGCCACTTTTTATGAAGATATGCAGGCTGGAATTAGCGGGCGTATTCTAGTTCGGTGTAAGGCTCCCCGGCTTTCGCTACGCTACGCAGCTTAAGCGCGGAGGCAGTCAGCGAGGTAATCTGGTATTCCTTGGCTTCACCCAGATTAAGGGTCAGTGCTTTCTTGTCGGCGCTGAGCGCCCAGGTGCCGGGCTTAGCGGGCGTTTTAGAATCCTTATCGCAGACGTTAGCGCCTTCCAACTTCGTCAATTCACCCGTTGCTTCAAAGTGTAGCTTGTCATCCTTGCTGCACTCGTCAAGCATCATGAAGATGTTCGTGGTTCTAACATCAGTTGGAGTTGGCACAATGCCTTTATGGGCTACTAGCTGCCAGTCGCCGGCCAGGTTAGCATCCGTCGAAGACTGAGCTGTGGCCCGGGGAGTAGGAGATTCTTCTAGCTGCTTTTCGCAAGAGGCAAACAGCATGGTACCCAACGAAAGGGCCGTAAGCAGACGTACTTTAGTCATTGAAAAGATAGAAAGGTGAATAGAAAAGAACGCGTAGAGATAAGCCGTATAGCTAAGAATTTAGGAGGATGCGCAAAGGCGCGAAAAGGGTTGAAAGTAGTTGAATTACCTTGAAGAAGTGTAATTACTCATGTATCCTGACTACAAATATAGAAACCACCTTTGTATACTGCACCAAAAGCAGGATAAAATGGAGCTATAAAATTATGTCAATTGTATTTTGTTAATATTTATTTAAGGTCCGCTAATTTTTAAATCAAGAAAGTCTGCCATTACCTCATTTCAGAGATGTAGTAGCATACTTATATCTAGTATATAATAATATTACGATTTAACTTTCGGCTCAAGCAGAGTAATAGCTTCTTTATTACCGCTGGCTTTGGCGCTGGTAAGGGCTGTGTTACCGTCCTCATCTTTTGCCTGTAAATCAGCGCCGCTGGCTAACATCAACTCAATGAGTTCTTTACCGCCTTTCCCGGCCGCGTAATGAAGAGCGGTTGCTTGAAAAGCGTCGCGCCAGTTGATTTTCGCCTTAGACTGAAGCAGCAATTTTACGATGGTCACATTATTATTCGTAGCCGCCACAATTAAATAGCTAGTAGGAAAACCAGGCACTACTTCAATGACGTGGTTAGGATCGGCGCCTGCTTTTAGCAAGGTTTCGACGGCTGCGGTATTATTTTTCAAAACCGCAGTATATAACTCCTTGCTTTTATCCTGAGCCGCTGAAACATAGCTCAAACTCATTAAAAACAAGCAAAAGAAGGTAATCTTTTTCATAAGAAAGGGTGATAGAAAGAATGCGATATTGCGTAAAAGTACAATATCGCATTCTTTCTATCACCAGCTTTTATTAACAACTTATTCCGAAGTCGTCTTTTACCACGACTTCGGAATAAGTTGTACTTAGCCGACTGTGGCTACCTGTTTTTGCTGCTTCTTTTTCTCCTTTTTCAATCGGTTAAGCCAGAGAATAACGCCGGTAATAGGGAACGTAACGCCCAGCACGCACACTATTAAGGCAATAATTTTGGAAGGCAGCCCAAAAAGGGCTCCTGTGTGCACTGGCTTAAAGGTACGTCGTACCCGTTGGCCCAGGTTACGATCTTGGAAGGCGAGCTTACCCAAAACTTGCCCACTATACTGATCTAGGTATAGTTCATCATTGGCTGACTCGTGGGGGGCATTTTGCGGCAGCATAACTACGCGCACTGCCTCGGCGGAGTCTTTGGGCAACTGAATACTGAAGTTTTGCGCCGTCGGCAGTTGCTGACGCGCTATGGCGTAGGCCGCGTCGTAAGTCAGGCGTATATCGGCGGGGGCAGCTACGGACTTCGGCGGCTCGGGGCCCTTCATCTCCGAGTTGGTAAGCGTAAATATGCCCTTGTTGAACCACTCGAATGACCAGGCCAGGCCCGTAAAAGCGAATACGAATAAAAATAGCGCGCTATAAAACCCAAGCACGATGTGCAGATCATGATTGAGGCGCTTCCAGCTGGCATCCCACTTTACGGAAAGGCGCTGCCGTAGCACCTTGCCCGTAGCCGGCCACCACAGCACCAGCCCAGTCCCGATAATAAAGAGGAAAAACAAAGTGCTCACACCCACCACGAGCTTGCCTGCCGCGCCGGCCACCATGCCCCGGTGCAGGGCAAACACGGTGTAGAAAAACGTGTCGCGGTACACGTAGGGGCCAATTACCTGCCCGGAGTAAGGGTTGACAAAGTACTTAGGACTGCCGCCTTCACCGCCTTTGGGTTTGCCGGCAGCCTGGGACGCCCCAGATTTGCCCCCCGACGTGGTTGGGCCCTCTGCGCTGGGTTCTTGGATAGTTAAGCTGGCCTCTACCATGCGGCTGGGGTCGGCGAATACTTTCAGGCCGGTGACGGTAGCGTGGGGCACTGTAGCTTGCACCGCCTCGGTCACTTGCTGAAGCGACAGGCGCGTCTGCGAGCTGGGCGCGGCTACGAAGTAGCGCTCGGGATGCCAGGCTTGTTCCAGCTCTTTCTCAAAAACCAGTATCGCGCCGGTAAGGCAGAGCACGGCAATCACCAGCCCGGAAGCCAGGCTGAGATAGAGGTGAATAGTGCGGAAGAAGACCTTCATGACGTTGGGAGATTCAAGCTTAGTAACAGAGCGAGCTGTGAAGCGGAAATGATTTGGGCAGCCGTAGGAGTGTGGGGGGCAAATTTCACCACTTTACTCCCACGGTGAGGAAGTAGCTGCGGCCGTCCGAGGGGAGAATGCCGGGGCCGGGGTAGCCAGTGGCGCGGCGGGTAAAGTAGATATTATTGGTCAGATTGTTTACGCTGCCTTCCAGCTTCAGCCAGCGATGCTCCCACGACAAAGAGGCATCCAGGACGTGATAGGCCGGGATGAGGCCCACCACGGCCGATACGCCGCCGTCGGTGGCATTCGTGGCGTCGGTAAACTGATCAGAAAGGTAGGTGTACTGAAAAGAGGCCTTCAGGGGACCATAGCCCGCCCGCGTGCCGGCTTTCAGGTTCAGATTGGGCACAAACTCTACCTGGTTGCCTCGTACGCCGGTTATTTCGCTGGCAGTATAGCGGCCGCGAATCAGGGCTACGTTACCAAACGTTGACCAAGACCAGCGCCCGGCTGGAGGCTGCCACAGGCGCAGCACGTCGGCCTCGGCGTAGGACTCTATGCCCAGAATCAGGGCGCGGCCGATGTTGCCGCGGCGGCGCAACACTCGGTCGTTCTCGTCGTAGGTCTGCACCTCGCCGATGCGGTTGCCGTAGTTGAGGGCAAACAGGCTGACATCATAGGTAAGCCACTGGCCCTGCTCCCCACGCAGGCCGGCGTCGGCCGAGAAGCCGCGCTCGTCCTGGAGGTTAGGGTCGATAACGGCCGAAGGATTAGCGATGCGCATGTCGCTGAAGGTAATGGAGCGGTAGTTCTGCGAGATATTGGCGTAGAACTCGCGCTCTTCCTGGGGCTTGTAGCTCACCCCGATGCCGCCCAGCAGGAAGCCGCGCGGGCTGGTGCGCTGCTCATCCTGGCGCGTTACCTCGCTAATGTTGCCGGCCAAGTCCCGATCTACCACGCCATAAAAGCCGTTGGCGCGGGTGCGGATATACTCGTAGCGCAAGCCGGGCGTAATCGAAACCTGGTCGTTGAGGTACAGAATATTCTCGGCGAATAGGGCGACGTTGTGGTTGGGAAAGCGGTAGTCGGAGTAGCTGGAAGTGGAAAGCGCGCTGGGTTCCACGAAGCGAAAATCGGCGCCGCGGCCGGCGGGGCCAAAGCCCTGGACACTATGGTTATAGCCCCGGTAGTAGCGCGTACCCAGCAGCAGCACGCCATTTTTGCCCCCCAGCGCGTAGCGGTTGAGGTAGCGAGCTTCAAGACCAACGTTGCGGAAGTCGCCGGTAATCAAGTCGCGGCCCAGCTCGTCGTTGTCGTTGGTGTCGACGCGGTTGGGCCGGAAACCCAGAGACTTGCGCGTGGCCAGCAGGCCGAAGGTGGTCAGGTTAATATTAGCGCGCGGGTTCAGCTTCCAATCGGCCGAGACGTTGAACAGGTTCCAATTCACCTCAAACCAGTTCCGCTCCCGGTTCGACTGGCGCGGGTCGCGGGCAAACTGCTGGTCGCTCAGGCCGCCGGGCTGCTGGGCCAGGTAGTCCATGTGAGTTACCTGGGCGCCCACTTTGAGGTTTTCGGTGAATTGGTAGCGCAGGTCGGCGTAGGCGGTTTTGCTGTCGAAAGGGGAGTTGGGCCGCCATCCGTCGCCGCGCTTGTACTGGGCGAAGGTGTAGTAGCTCAGCTTCTTCACCGTGCCGCTCACGCTATTAAAGGAGTTGAAAAAACCGTAGGAACCCACCGTTTGCTGCGACGTGACGGCCACTGTCTTGTCGGTTTCGGGAGCGCGCAGCTCAAAATTTATCAGGCCGCCGAACTGAGTGCCGTACTGCAAGGAGGCCGCGCCGCGCACCAGCTGGATGCGCTTAACGGCCTCGATGGGCGGGGTATAATAGCTTTCCGGGTAGCCCAGGGCATCGGCCGAGATGTCGTAGCCGTTCTGGCGCACGTTGAAGTTGGCCGTGCGATTGGGGTCGAGGCCGCGGCCCCCGATGCTTAATTGCAGGCCACCTTGGTCATTTTCCCAGATGTTGAGGCCCGCCACGCGCGCGTACACCTGTCGGGCGTTGTTGGTAGCCAGGTTAGCTACCAGGTTGTCGGGGATGATGACTTCCGACTTCTTGGCCGCGAAAATGGCGGTGCCCTCCACTTCTCGCAGGCGGGTTTGGCCAAACCGGCTCTGGGGGGCAGATACCACCACTTCATTCAGGGTCCGCTCGCGCCGCGTCAGGGTAAACTCCTGAAGGCCCAGGTTTTGGGTCAGGCTTACCTCAACTCTGAGCGGCTCGTGGCTGATGGAAGAAAACTGCAGCAGCTGGCGACCCGGCGCCAAGTTAGGCACTGTGAACAAGCCGGCGCTGTCGGTGCGGGCAATCTGACGGGAGCCTTTCAGGTATACTTCGCACCCTGCTACGGGCTGGCCGGTGCTTGCTTCCCGCACCAGGCCGCTGAGCGTGAGGCGTTGGGCAAGGGCGGGATGCTGGAACAGCACGCTAGCTACGAGCAGCCAAAAACTATAAACCGCTAATCGCATCATCGAAAGGTAAAATCCAGGGCTTGGACCGCCAGGTGTCGGTTTCGCGGGCCAAGTCTACGGTGGGGTCAATATAAGATTTGCCCAAGCGCCCGTTCAGGCTCACGTAGGCATCGGCGTACACCTGAGGGCGGTGTATGCCCTGGCGGGCGTAATAGTCGCGCAGGTAGTGGGCAAACTGCACCATCATGTCGGGCTGGGTAGCCAGCATTTTTTCCTGCAGCACGCTCAGGTGCTCATCGTTGTTCACTAAGCGGGCCCGGCCCGTGGCGCCGTCCACGACCTTAAATTGCACCTGGCCCATCTTCTCCATAAGCATTACCCGCCAAGAAAAACGGTAGCCTTCCTCCGTCCAGAACAGCTCATTAGGATAAAGGAAATAGCGAAACGGCAAGAGCAGCTGCACTACAAAAAAGCCCCCCAGCCCAATAAGTAGCAGCTGACGGGCCGCAGGCCGGTAAATCAGCGGCGCGGCGGCGTGGGGGGCAAAAATGGGCAAGCGGAGCACGCGGCGCAGGAGTTGCAAAGCCCGCTCGTGCGCGGCAGCCGGGAAGAAAATCAGCGCGGCCACTATCATCACGTACGGGAACATACCGATGGGAAAGAGCACGGCCGTAAGCACATGAAACACAACCACGGCCGCGTAGGCATAGGGCCGGGTGAAGCGGTTGAGCAGAAAAAACGGCACCGTCAGGTCGTAGAAAGCGCCGAACCAGCTGAAAGCGTAGGCCACCCAGGGGTAGCTGAACAGAAAGCCGAGCAGGGGTAAGTCGTTTTTGGCGGGCAGCCAGATGCGCAACGGCATGGCCTCAAGCAGCCAATCGGAGTTTAGCTTGGCCAGACCGGCGTAGAAATACACGATGCCCAGCAATAGGCGCAGGGCGTCCACGGTCCAGCGGGGAACCTGGTCGTGCCAGCGGCCGGGGTGACGGTAGGCATCCAGGGAAAAGTAGCAGCCCGCGGGCAGCACAATGAGCAGCAGCGCCACCAGACTCACAAAATAATAGTGATTCAGGTAAGTGCTTTTGTCCATGAGCTCTATATAAGTAAAGCTCAGAAACAGCCCGATGGCCGCCGGGCGGTACCACCAGCCCACGGCTACCAGCAAGGCGCAAAGGCCGCACACCGCAAACAGCCCATACGTGAGTGGCCCCAGGGGCTTTACCCACTCAAAGCCGTAGTACGAAAAGAAAAGCTTGGGCTTCAGATACAGCTCCGCAATCCAGCCTTTACTCCAAAAACGAACTACGCTGGCCAGTACCAGCAGGCCAAAAGCCAACCGGAACGTAGCCAGCGGAGCCGCTGAGGTATACGTATGCAAGTAGCGCTGCAGGTGGTGGCCCAGCATTAGTCGCCGTCGTTGTCGACGTAAGTGACGGTGATACCCAGGGCTGAGGTCATGTCTACTTTGATCATGCGCACGGCCTTCTGCATCTCGTTATACGAGGCCACCGCGTCGGCATTGCGGCTGCGCACGGTGGCGTACAAGTCGGGGCTCAGGGAGCCCAGCTTCTGGTACGATACGCTGAGCTGAGCGTTAATAATGTCACTCAGGGCCTGGTTGGTGCGGCTGTCTTTGGCCCCCAGAGCATTGAGGTAAGCTTTCAGGGAAGGCTGACTGGCGCTGCGGCCATTGAAAAACTGCTGAACCGCCGCGTGAGCCGTCGTGGCCAACTCTACGGGCAGAGCTCCGCGGAAGTAAAAGGCTTCAATCTTGTCGGGAGCGGGGTTACCCGTCATCGTGCCGGCTGGAATACCTACTTTGCCCGCCCGCAGGTAGCGTTCGAAATACAGGGAGTAAGCATTGACTACCCGCGACAGGGAGCTGCTGGCGTCGGTGCCGGCGTTGTTGATGAAGGTGTTGCGATAAGAGCCGTTCCACTCGGCGGATACCTTACCGAATTTCTCATCCATTTTGGCGACTACATCCGTGAGGTAGCGGCGGTGGTTAGCGGAGGTGGCATACTGCTGCACGATGGCCGCATCATCGGCTGCCAGCCCGTTGAGCAGATAATCCAGGGCCGGAAAGCCTTGCTGAGGAATGGCCGTGGCCAGGTCGAAGTTGTACGTGCCAGAGCTGATGTTCTGGCGGATGCCGGCGGCATCGGTGGGGTAGATGTTGAAGTGGTTGCGCAGGCTCACGGTTTCGGCGGGGCCAAACTCAAACATTTCCACTTTCTGCCACTCCACGTAAGCTTGCTGCCAGGCCTGGCGCGCGTCCAGCAGGCCGGCCGTAGTGGGCGCGGCTGTGAAGGCGGTGGTCTTGGTTTTCAGGGCCGCCAACTTATCGTTGAAGCGCTGATAGCCGGGCTTCACCAGGCTGTCGGCCCACTGCGTGAGCAGGGCTTTGCGGTCGGGCGTGGTGCTAACGGTAGGCTCCGGGGTGTCGCTGCCGGGGTCTTTTTGGCAGCTGAGCATTACCCAGGCCATGAGCAGGAGGGAGAGGGCAGAAATGAGCGTCTTTTTCATCGGGCCGGTTGTTATTGCCAAACCGCCTTAAGCAGCTTGCTGCTCAAGGCGGTAGCTGTAGTCCGCTAGCGTGCGAACCTAAGACTATTGAATGCTAAACTTTGACTTGATGGCATTGATAGCGACATCAGCCTGGGCATTAGTCAGGCTCCAGGCACCCTGGCTGCCGGAGAGCAAGCCATTGAGCAGGCCATCGGAGAAGGCCGCGTCGGCACCGTATTTCGTGCAGAAGCGCAGGGAATAGATAAAGCCGAGTCCCTCGCCCAGAGCGTGGGCTTTGGATGGTAGATCGGGGAAACCTTTCCAGTTGGTCAGGTAAGAAACGGCCGATAAAGCAATGGTTTTTTCCAGCTCCGTACGGATAATGTCGGCCTGGGCCTTCACGGTAGCTTTATCGTTGTTGACAATGGCGGCGCGGCCTTTCAGGAAAGCCATGTACACGCCGGGCGAGGCCGGACCGTTTTTCTCATTCAGGTAGCCGGCCAGGAAACGCTCCCGCGGCGTTATGTTGATGTCGGTGGTCATAATGGCATTGGTCGTCATGTAGCCGTAGGCCATGTCCCAGTTGTGCTCCAGCTCCGTGTAGGGCTTGCCCTCAACCGTCTTGCTGTTATTGGCATTCAGAGCCTGATCAGTCAGCAGCACGTTGTCGATCTGGTCAAGCAGTATGGCTCCGATTAGCGCCTTCTGAATTACTTGGTTTACCTCAATTCCTTTGCCATCAACCAAATAGCGGCCCAAACGGCCAGCGTTGCCGGGCGTGGCCGTGTTGTTCACCGACTGGCTGGCTACTGCTAAAGCGGCCAGATTGCTATCAATATAAGTGCGGGAGGCCTCGGCGTTGGTAGCGGGGAAAGAAGCGGCCGTAGCAGTGCGCAGCTGCACTCCCGATGTATTTAAGGCAGGCACCGAGAATGGAGCGCCCGTATTGCTGTAATAGTTGCGGAGGGTAGTGGCATCCAGGGTGGATGGGGCAGCCGGCGCTGCTACGGCCACCTTAGCCATGTAGGTGTTTAGCTCCGAGAACATATCCAGGCGCACTGCTGCGGTACCCAGATCGACGGTCGATTGGCCGCTGGCGTCCTTGAAGGACTCCGTGTATTTAGAGCTGGACGTTAGCGTAGCGGCATCAATGCTTGTCCGCAAGGTTGGCGCCGTCTCGTTTTCATTTTTGTCACAAGCAGTAAAGCCAAAAGCGAAGGCGACTACTGCGGCAGCGTATTTAAATGACATGTAAATAGAGGGAAGGTTAGAGTTTGATGCTGCAAATATAATGACCCTATCTGGAATGCTTATAAATAGGCTAATCTTTTTTAGAAATTTTCTAAAGAGACAACAAGACGGTTTTGAAAGAGAATGGAAAAGTAAGCCAACAGCTTGATTACAAGCTAGATTTTCCCGTTGCGGCCAAGGCATAAGGCCATCTGCTGGTTTATATGGGAGCACAATAAAAAGCATCCGGTCACTCGGGTGGTTTCGGAATAACCACTGAAAATGCCCCCCAGGAAGCAGTTTGGGCTCTGCCTTCTAAGCAACTTGCTGAGGCACTAGGGCCAGCTCGAACACTTCAGCCAGTAACTCATAGGAACGCAGCCGATCGGCGAAGCTGTAGGTGATAGTAACGGCCGTAATTTCCTCTACCCCATAAGAGGCGGCCAGGGCCGTAAGTTGAGTGCGTACCTGCTCGGGCGTGCCGCTCACCATGCGCTGACGCTGGTAGGTGAGGCGGGCCCGCAGCTCGGGCGTGAGCGGGTAGTCGCGCACGGTATCGTAGGAGCCAATGGAGGTTCGGTCGCCGGTTTCGAGCTTGAGCATTTGCAGCGCCAGCGTTTCGGCCAACTCGTTGGCTTTGGCTTCGGTATCGGCGCAGAGCACGAAAATAGCTGCCGTGGCGCGCGGGGCAGCCAGCTCCTCCGATGGGCGGAACCGCTCCTTATACAGCCGGACCATATCAGGGCCCCCAACCGGATTGATGAAGTGGGCAAAGGAAAACGAAGCTCCCAAATGGGCCGCAAACAGCCCGCTTTGGCCGCTGGAACTGAGCAGCCATAGCTCGGGTACGGTGGCGGCGAAAGGCGCAGCTTTTACTTTTTCGTGTACGGTGTTGGGCAGCACTTCATCGCGCAGGAAACCACGCAGATCCATGAGCTGATCCACAAAATCCTCGTCGCGGAAAGTGTTCTGGGGATTGAGCACATGGGCCGTGAGGCGGTCGGTGCCGGGCGCCCGGCCGATGCCCAGATCGATGCGGCCGGGATAGAGTGTTTCGAGGAGGCGAAAGTTTTCGGCCACTTTCAGAGCGCTATAGTGAGGTAGCATTACGCCACCGGAGCCCAAACGAATGTGCTGCGTTTCGACCCCCAGTCGCCCTAAAAGAACCTCGGGCGCCGAGCCGGCCAGTGTACCCGTGTTGTGGTGCTCTGACACCCAAAAGCGCGTGTAGCCTAATTGGTCGGTGAGGCGGGCCAGCTGTATCGTTTCTTCAAGCGCCTGGCGTGCCGTACCTCCCTGCCGGATAGGAGACTGATCGAGCACGCTGAGGCGAAGTGTATTGGTCATGATGCGGAGATATGTAGCAGTTGAATAGATGCTTCAACCCCGCGGCAGCCTCTCGTGTTCAGTTTGCTCGGTTTATTGGCAGTCGTCCGGCTACTTGGCAGCTACGGCTACGGGTTGGCTGATGGCGTTACTCTTGCGCAATGGCAGCTCTGGAATGAACAGCGTTGCTATCCAGCCGGCCATCACCAGCAATAAGGTAGAGAAGTAGATACGCGAAATAGCATAGATAAAGGCCGCCCGAATAGCCGGCGTAGGGCTGCCCCCGACCTGCGCCAAGCCGGGGGGCAAACTGGGCCCTTCCGTCACGCTGACTTCTGTAGTCGCGGCCGGCGCGGCAGCAGGAGCAGGTAGGGCCTGCGCCAGACTTACGCTAAGCACCGCGCCGAGCCCGGCCGCCGCAATAGCGCCCCCAATCTGCCGGAAAAACTGGCTGGCCGACGTTGCCTGACCCAACAAACGGGGCTCAATGGCATTCTGTACCGCCAGCGTGTAAAGCGGCATGCTCGGACCCAGCCCCAGGCCGCAGAGTACCACGTAAAACAACACCTGATAATAGGTTACATTGGCAGGCATAGTAGCCAACAGGCTCAGCCCGATCATCAGCACTAGGCCGCCCCCCAGCATCCAGCGTTTGTAGTGGCCGAAGCGCGACACCATCTGGCCCGCCAGCATGGAGCCAGCTACCACTCCCAGCGAGAGCGGAATAAGGCTTACGCCGGCCTGCGTAGCGGTAGTGCCCAGCACATTTACCATGAATAAGGGCTCGAAAATGATAATGCTCAAAAAAGCCCCCCGAGGAGAAACAGCGCCAGATTGGCGGTGCGAAACACCTTATTATCAAAGAGCGAGAAGTCGAGAATGGGGTTGGTGGCGCGACGGGAACGGACCACAAACAGCGTAAGCGCCGTCAGGGCCAGGGCAAAAAGACCCAGCGTGGTAGGCGAAGTCCAGCCGTACACGGCTTTATTCAGTTGCAAAGCAATTACCAGCGGGCCCAGGCCCAGCATCAGCAGCAAGGCCGCCACATAATCAAGGGGTTGTTGCTCGCCGCGGGGGCGTAGGGCCGGCATCCGAGATAAGATGAACCACAGGGCCAGGGCGCCTAGCGGAATATTCACATAAAATACTAAACGCCAACCCTCCACACCTGAGACTAGGCCATCGCCGTGGTCGGTTAAAAGGCCCCCAGAAAGGGCCCCAGCACCGACGACACACCAAAAGTAGCTCCCACAAAGCCCTGATATTTACCGCGTTCGGCGGGCGGAAACAAGTCGGCAATGATAATAAAGGCCATGGCAAACAGCCCGGCTCCGCCCAGGCCCTGAATGGCCCGGAAGATGATCAGCTGACTCATGCCATCGCCGAGTAGAGGCAGGGTGCCAAACTCGCCGGCCAGTCCGCACAAAGCCGAGCCGAATAGAAACACTAGAACGGCTGTGACCTCAATGGTGCGCCGCGAGTACATGTCGGCCAGCTTACCATAAATAGGCACCAGCGCCGTGCTGGCTACTAAGTAAGCGGTAGCAACCCAGGTAAAACGATCGAGGCCGTGCAGGTCGCCCACGATGCGCGGCAGGGCCGTGGCTACTATAGTTTGGTCAAGCGAGCCGAGGAAAAGGGCCAAGAGCACACCAGCCAGGGTAAAGAGCTTGGTGCGTTGGGTAAGCGAGTCAGTCATGAGAGCAGAAGGTCGGACAGAGTTACGCGGCAGCGCTTGGTTAGTTGTTGCTATACGTCTCAAGGTTTTTGGCCTGCAATTGCCAGTGGCCAATTACCTTCGCCGCGCGCTTATCAAAAATGCCCCCCGCATGACCCTCACGCTTGCCTTGCTCTGTGTTTTCGCTTTTCTGGCGGGGTTTATTGATTCGATGGTGGGCGGGGGCGGCCTGATTCAGTTGCCGGCTATGCTGGTGCTGCTCAAGGGAAAAGTGCCCGACCCCACCATCTTCGGGACGGGTAAAGTATCGGCCCTGGCGGGTACCACGCTGGCGCTGCGGCGCTACATGGGGCAGGTGCCCATTCGGTGGCCCGCACTAGGGCCCACGGCCGTGGTGGCCGGCTTGGCTTCCTTTGCCGGTGCCCGCTTGCTGACGCTATTTCCGCCGGAGCTGCTGCGGCCTCTGGTGCTGGGCCTGCTGGTGGTTATTGCCGTGTACACTTTCTGGCGCAAAGACTTTGGCTCCATCCACGCCCCGCGCCTCACCGACCGGCGCGAGCTGCTCTACGGCTTGCTGGTTGGTTTGGGGCTGGGTTTTTACGACGGCTTCTTTGGTCCCGGCACCGGCAGCTTTCTGCTGTTCGCCTTCGTGGGTCTTTTTGGCTACGATTTCCTATCGGCTTCGGCCTCGGCTAAGCTCATTAACGCTGCTACCAACCTGGCGGGCGTGGCGTACTTCGCTTTCACCGACCAGATTCTCTACCGCGTGGCTCTGCCCATGGCTGTTTGCAATATGCTCGGCTCGGTGCTCGGCACCAATATGGCTCTGAAGCACGGCACTGGCTTTGTGCGGGTGCTGTTTCTGGTGGTAGTGTGCGCTATTATTATAAAGCTCGGGCTAGATACGTTTGGCGGCTAAACAGCAGTGCTGACACCTACTGTCGCGGATGATTGCTCTTTAGCTCAGCCAGCAAAATCGGGAAAAACTGTTCAAAATCGCGGTAGTGCGGGTTGCCATAGTATTGACGCTCCATAATGTCCAGCATTTCGGCGGACAGCAGATAAAAGTCATCTGGCGCTAGTTCTTCTTCCCGGCTGACCTTGCCTGTGCGGATGCGAAGCAGACTAGTAACCGCCTGCGTTGTATTCTCATTCAGGTAATTCGCCCACCCCCCGCGAAGCTTTGCCTGGCTTTCAATGGCGGGGTTCTGCTGCATGATGTACTCCAAGGATTGAATCTGGGGCTGATATTTCTGGAAGAGTCTCGTTAAATAAGTGTGACCCAACTCGTGCCAGGTAAGTTGCGACGTGCGAGTTGGCGCATAGAAATTGGGAGCCAAGCTAAGTGAGGCTTTCTCCCGCGCCACCTGATGATAGGCGACCATAATGGTGTACTGGTTGGGCAAGTTGGGATTGATGCCGCGCAAGTCCGACATGGCGTAAGAACCGCAGTTCAATGCCCCTAACGTAATCACGACGGGCTGAGCGCGTGGCAAGCGATAGAAACTGTCCAGCGCAGCAAGCATCTTATCTTGATAAAGCCCCCGCTCAAAACCGGCTACCCAACGAGCGTACTCGGTCGCCTGCCCCTGATAAAAATCCCAAAAACGGGTGTCTTCATAAAAAATAGCACATTCTTGGAAATAGGCCTGTATCTGGGCAAGGTTGAACTCGGTTTCGTAGCCATCCATGTATTCCGGCTTCATGGTTGCCACCTTAAGGTTTGGAAAATTATAAAACGCCCAGCTCAGCCGCACCGGGAAGTCGCAGTTGATGCGTGGCAAGGTGCGCGCTTTCAGTACGGCCGGATGCTGCTTGTACTTCTGGAAGTATCGCAATACCGCCGTATTATAAGTTGAGTTGGCCATCTGCGCTGTATCCGACAGCAGATGAATAACTTGTAATAGTTCAGTGCCGGGATATACCATCACTTTCACCGGCACCTGACCGCAACTCTCCCGACTAAAAACAGACTCATGAACACGAGAAAGCCAACGACGTTTTTCATGCGATAGGAATAACGAAAAGGAGTAGATATGCTCGCACAACCTACCGAAAATCTGACGAACAGTATAAAAGCGAGGATGGATACGCTTCACTAATAAGAGGCTACTAGTGCTGAACTAATGCCTAATAGCGAATCTGTTATTCCAACCCCTTCTTATTCATTATTAAGAGAAATACCGATGATCTATCGAAGCTTGCTGCTTGCTACGGGAACAGTGCTTGTGCTCGGGTGCGGCGACTCTCCTCCGACTTCTCGCCCACCGCAACCCCAGGCCACGCACCCGGATACGGCTGATTTTCGGGATTATCGTGCGCAGCTCACGCAACTGGGTGCGGCAGATCAACAGGATCGGGAAGTGTTTATGAGCCTGTTACGCCAGTATGGGCTGAATTCCATGCAGTTCGATACCGCTAACGGCTGGTTAGGCCGGCAGGATTCCATCCGCCTGCGCCACTTTTTGGCGCTGGAAAAACGCTACGGCTGGCCCCGGCAAAGCCAGGTTGGTTCCGAAGGCGTAGTGTATGCCTATCTTTTGATTCAACACGCGCCAGAGCAAGTACAAGTCAGTTACCAAGATAAAATTCAGACTTCTTATGAACGTGGTGAGCTATCTGGGTCCGATTATGCCACTTACCTGGACCGGATGCTAGGGTATCAAAATCAGCCCCAACGCTATGGCACCCAGTACGCGCGGCGGGTACTACCCAATGGACGGGAAGAAAGCTACTTATTACCTGTTGAGGAGCTTGCCCAAGTCGATCAACGCCGTGCAACCATGCAACTAGAGCCGCTGCTGCCCCAGCTCGTGCCTGGCACCTTGATTTTTAAGCCGGGAGTGAAATGATATGGCTCTTATCGGACAAATTCAGATTTAAAGGCGTAGAAAAGCCCCCGGAAATGTTTCTGGGGGGCTTTTTCGACTGTGCGATACCACGCTTACTGCTCGCCGCCCGGCAAGCCCGGCACCGGATTGCCTTGGGCGGCACTCGTGTTTGGTACGCCCATTTTCTCTTCCCGCTTGCGCTGATAGCGGGCAAACTGGTCGGCCGACAACACGTCCTTCAGCGCGGACATGCGGGAGCGGCCGATATCTTCTACTACGCCATTCAGCTTGCGCAAATCGGTGCGGTAGCGTAGGCGGGCAGTTTCCACACCGCGCACGCTGGTCAGGTTTATCTGATTCACTTTTACGACTTGCTGCGGCGTGAGGCCCAGTGCCTGACGCATATTATCGGTAAGGGCCTTGGCGCGGGCTTCTACTTTGTCGGCTGCCGGTGCGGGAGCCGCGGCGCTTGCTTTCGCTGGCGTAGCGGCTTTGGGTTTGGCCGTTGTCGGGGCGGCCGTTTTGGGCTTAGGTGCGGTTTGAGCCTGCGTGAGGCCAGTAGCCAGAGTCAGGACAAGGAAAGCAGCAAAGAAAGAAATTTGCATGTCAGAATGGATAGTGCGGTAGCCGAAAAACGGGCGCCCGGTGCAAAGGTGCGTCAGAGAATGAGAGCTGAAAACAGGCTTTTCAGCACGTAAATATGGTGCCAGAAAGGGGTAATGGGCTTGTAACGCAGACAAGTGGGTATTCATGCCCTGCATAATTAAAAAAAGCCCCCCAGTCAGCGTAACCTTTCCTCCGGCATTCCATACTAGAAAGCATGAAGCAAAAAAATCAACCTAAATGGCTGGCTTTGGCTGGCATGGGCGCCGTGGTAGCCGCTGCGGCGCTGTGGTCTAACCGCCGTGGCTCTTACGATTTGGCGGGCCGCGTGGTCCTGATTACGGGTGGCTCGCGCGGGCTGGGCTTAGTGCTGGCCCGCCAGGCCGTAGCCGAAGGCGCCAAAGTAGCCATCTGCGCCCGCGACGCCGAAGAGCTGGAGCGCGCCCGGCAGGAACTGGCCGCGGCCGGTACCGAAGTAGTAGCTCTGCAGCGCGACCTTACCGATCCGGAGGCCGTTCGCTCCCTCATTGCCGAGGTGCAGCAGCAGTTAGGTTTCATCGACGTGCTCATCAATAACGCCGGTATCATCACCGCCGGCCCCCTCGACCACATGGAGCTGCGCGAGTACCAGGATTCGATGGATACGCACTTCTGGGCGCCGCTGCACGCTATGCAGGCCGTATTGCCGGCTATGCGTCGGCGGGGTGAGGGACGCATTGTGAATATAGCCTCCGTGGGGGGCAAAGTGCCAATACCGCACCTGGCCCCATATTGCGCCAGCAAGTTTGCGCTGGTAGGTCTCTCCGAAAGCTTCCGTATTGAGCTCAAGCAACACGGTATTCTCGTCACTACTATCTGCCCCAATTTGCTGCGTACGGGTAGTGCTCGTCATGCCATTGTGAAAGGCAAACACAAGGAAGAGTACGCCACTTTCGTGGTTGCTGACTCCTTGCCAGTGCTGACCCTGGGAGCCGAAGCCGCCGCTCGTCGCATCTGGAACGCCTGCCGTCGCGGCGATGCTGAAGTGATAGTCGGCACGCCTGCCAAGCTGCTCGCTGGTTTGCACGGCCTGATTCCCGGTACCACCACCGACCTCCTGAGCTTAGTAAATCGCGCTCTGCCGGGCGAAAACGGAGAAATCGGCGACGAGCGCCGCCACGGCTACGAAAGCGAAACCCCCCATTACGCGCTCTTGGGTAACCACGCTCACACAAAAGGCGGAGAAGGAAAATAACGAGTTGGCTAAGAACGCTGATCCTTCTGAGGTACCGTAGGTTTACTGTTAACTCTATGATATAGAGGGATATAAAGGGTACGGTGCTGCTCGGACTCGGCGCGCGTGGTAACGTCAATGCGTAGAGCCTGCGCGTTGCGGCCGGACTTCGCGGCCGCAACGCGCAGGCAAACCTACACCATTAGGATTGCCGGTTTTAATAAAATTGGCAAAGTAGCTCTGCATCGTCTCCGAAAGTTCGTAGTCATCCGCGGGGTCCAGGCGAATCTTCTTTCTAGATGCCACCGCGTTGCTCGTCAATCCCCACCGCAAGGCCCAGGAGCAAGAGGCACCAACCGCCATTTAAAGAAACGAGAATTACAGCTCTTCTATTACTTCCCGCAAAGCGTTGGCAACGTCGCCATCATCTTCCACCGCCAATTGCCGTTGCAGTACGGGAACCACGCGCTCCACCTCTAATTGACCCAACGCATAGGCTGTCATAATCCGAATGTCCGCAAGTGGGTGGTTGAGCACCTGAACCAGCGCGGGGAGCAGACCTGGGTGTGAGAACGTCATGCATAACTGCACGTTCCAGTACAAGGTAGCAGGGCGCAGACGAGTCACGTCTTGGAGGTTAGTCAAGAGTGCCGGGCCGGGTTGCCAAGCCGTACGCTTTTCGGGCGCCGGCCTCGCCCAACTCCCGGTACGGCTGGTACCCGATGGCGGGGAGCCACTCCATATTCCGGAAGCTGCTGCCGTTTTCCATCACCTGCGCGTCGGCACCGCTGTTGGAAAAGCCCCGCGCTTTATACGTTACCTGAAAGCGCAGGCACAGCGAATCGCCGGGGCGCAGAGGCTTCGTCAGGGCGTACATGCGCTGGCCATGCTCCTCGTCCACGAGCACTGCCTTGGCTGACTGGTTGAAGTGAACCGCGCTTGTTTCAACTCCCCCCGTTCCCGCCGCCAGATGAACCGAGTCAATGGGTATTTGAGTGTTGTTCACCAGCAGGTAAGTGCCTTGTATCGCCACCATCCGCTGATTAGGATGCATTTCTACCTGGAGTTTTACGCCCGTCAGCACAGGCTGGGGTACGTTCAGGTACCGGCGGAAGCGCTGCTCGTAGGCCGCCCGCAGCGCCGTGGTGGCGGAGGCGTTGCGGTAATCATGCAGCACGTTGGTGTTATAGAAAATGAAACTGCCGAACACCAAAATGCCTCCGGTCGCTACCACTGACACCCGTGCCAAAGAACCCGTGAAGCGGCGGCGGGCCAATTGGAGCCGGGAGGCAACACTGCCTTCCCGTCCCCGCGCCCAGAAAAGCACCACCACTACGGCCAGCAACAGCGCCCACGCTACTCAGTGACCTTTAAACCACAGCCAGGGTGCCAGGGTAGGCCCAAAGCCGGCCATGTTGGTATAGGTCCAGCGCGGGCTGGCGGAAAAATGAGCAGCTTGTGCTCAATACCAAGTTTGGGGGCCAAGGCGATGCCCCCGTAGGCCAGCAGCGCCACCAGATGCCCCACAAACTTCTGATTAATCAGCACATGCACGGCGAGGGCCAGCAGAGCGAAGAGCAGGCAATCGACCAACTGCAGCCCGAACAGCACCTGCACGTACAGCCCAATTTCCGCCCTGGCCCCGCCCAAGGCCGCCTGCGCCACCAGTCCGGCCGTCATCAGGAAGGTTAGCCACCCCACCAGCACCAGGCTTAGCGCCAGAAAGCAGCTCAGAAAAAGGACCCATTCCGGCACCTATGCCTCGTTGGCAATTTCGCTCACGCCCGTTTCCCGTTCCCGCCACACCAGCTCCCCGGCGTAGAAAATGGTGAGCAACGCCAGGATGACCCAGAAAGTCTCCGGCTGCGTAAGGGGAGCAGTCAATAAATCCAGGACAAAGTCGGTTTGGGGCAGCAACGGCACGCTCCGGGCCTTCAGGTTTCCGGGTATGGTCAACCCCACCATCACGGCCAGCAGGGGCAGACCGGCCTTGCTTTTGGCGAGCTGCAGAAAGGCTTGCCCGGTGAGTAGGCGCAACTGGCGCAGCTGCGTGGCTAAGCCATACGTTCCCCGGACCGGCGGCAGCGCTTCTCCGGTTCCCCAGTTTAGCTTCTGCTGGCGAGCCACAGCTGGGTTTAGCGGTTTGCCAGGCTTCAGTTTTTGGCTGGATTCCGGTAAAACCAGCTGAAACCGAAAATAGGTAATTGTCAGCTTACCCAGCGAGATGCCTAGCCACAGGAGGCGGTTGGCGAGAAAAGAGCCCTCCAGCAGGAACAGGCGCGTATTCTTCTCCAGTGGGCTCCAGTCGTTGAGGTGGCTCAGCACCGGGGTGAAACCGGTGGGGTCGACCATTCCTCCTTATCCTGCAGCCCTTGCCCCAAAATATAGGCCGCCGCGAACAGGAGCGCCCCAACCAGATAACTTGCCATGGCCCGGCGGCTGAGCGCCGAGAGCGAGAACTGCAGGGCCGTCGCAAAAAAGGCGTTGGGCACCAGAATATAGAAGAAGGTGGTCAGGTAGGCCACCGTCCGGAATGGACCCAGAATTTCGGCCTCGACCCCGGCCGCGTGCATGGCCAGCAGGGTGCCCGCCGGGATGGCGAGCAGAAGGAGGACACTCAGGGCGAAGGCGGCCAGAAACCGCCTGCCCAGGTAGGCGGCTTTGCTGGCGGGGGCCGTGTACGTGAGCAAGTGCATGCGGGTCTGCACATCGCGGGCCGCCGCATCGCCCGCCACGGAGGCACCTACCAACAACCACTTCACGCTGCAGATTACCGCAACTGCCGCAATGACGATGGGCGCATTCAATAAAAAATACCCGTCCCGCGCATCGGAGGCATAGTTGGCAACGACAATCAGAAAAGCGATTCCCAACAGAACCCCGAAGTAAAGCCAGGTAGCGGCCCGGCGCAGCTGGTAGCTGAATTCCAGCGCAAAAATCCGTTGGAGCTTCATCGTACTATTTCCTCCGCTTTCTGCTGCTGACTGGCCGGGCCGAAGCAGCCCGTCATGGCACTGAAATAAACATCCTTTAAATCCGGCTCCACCGGTTCAAACCCGTGGCCGAGCATTTCCGGGCTGTATACATGCGCCAGGGTGCGGCCGCTTAGCAGTTTGGCCGCAATGACCCGGTGCTCCTGCTCCAGCGCCGGCAGGGCGCTTTTATCGGTCAGCTGGCGCCAAATCCGGCGAGATGAAGGTAAGGGTGGAGATAAAAGAAGAGACCCTGGCCTTCAGCGTGCAGAACCCGATAGGGAAAAATTCGGCTAATCTGCTGGAAGAGCCCGGTGGCATCGGCTTGCCCAACGTCCGGAAAAGGCTGTCGTTGTTGTATCCTGACCAGCACACGCTGAGCATTCAGAACACCGGCGAAACCTTTACGGTCCTTCTTATCATCCACGGTCTTCATTCACTGGCTCATGAAAGAAAAGCTCAGCTGCTACATCATTGAGGACGAGTACCTGGCCCAGGAAATACTGGAAGAAGACATCCGGAAAGTCTCTTTCCTGGAGTTGAAAGGGTCCTACGTGAGTCCCCTGGAAGCCGCCGGCCATTTGCAGGAAGACCAACCCGACCTGCTGTTTCTGGACATCAACATGCCGGGCCTGGATGGGCTAAGTTTCATCCCGATGCTGAACCCCAAACCCATGATTATCCTGACCACCGCCTACGACCAGTATGCGCTGAAGGCGTATGAATTGGAGGTGAAGGACTACCTGTTAAAACCCTTTACGTTTGAACGGTTTTACAAAGCAGTTTTACGCCTGTACCAGGAACAAAGCCCCCGGCAACCTTGGGAAAACAAGGAAGAAAAAGCGGAAACCAAGAATGAGCAGGAGTATATTTTTCTGAAGGCGGGCCACCGCATCCAGAAAGTAGCTACCCGCCGTATTCTCTTTGTGGTGGGCATGAAAGACTATCTGCGGATTCATACCCCGGAAGAGAAGATTATGATGCTGTTGAACTTTGCCAAGCTAGAAGAGCTGCTACCCGCCCAGGATTTTGTTCGCGTGCACCGGTCCTTTCTGGTCGCTATTGACAAAATTGACCATATCGAGAAAAACAGGATTACGATTGCTGACCAAATCATCCCCATCAGTGATACCTATGCCGAGGCTTTTTATAACATGCTGAAGGGGTTTCAGTAGGGTGAGCTTGTAAGTGAGTTTCTTTGTCCTCCCTTCAACAGTCCCTACTAAAATTAGCAAATCAAGGTTAACTAGGCAGTGTCTGCACGCGGTTGGCAGCGGAAGCTGCGGGGGGCTTTTTTGTTTGCGCAAAAGCCGTAGGCAAACATGGCAGAGTAAGGAGCGAAAGTAGCAGCAACGTTTTCATAGGTAGCTAGGAGCAAGAGACAGAAACAGTTATAAGGCTGCCGACTACTAATGACCCCAGCCAGAGCGCTAAGCGGCGCAACGGTTGGGAAGGTATAGGTTGAGTAGTTAGAGTATTCATAGCAGCTTCATTTTAGCCTCGCCAGCAGCAATGCCTTCACGATTGCCACCTCAAAAAAGCCCCCCAAGACTAAGTCTGGAGGGCTTTTCATAGGCTAGAGATGCGAACAAGTTATTGCTGAGTCGGTCGCTTATAAAGTTGAAATCCGACCTCCAGAATCAGTTGCTGCAAGTTCCGATTCAGGTAGAAAGATTGCTGCTGCCAGGTAATAGTGCGGCTATACTGCGTTAAGCCCCATTCGTAGCGGGCATTGATATCCAGTCGCCACAGGCTCACGCCCGCGCCAGCCTGCACGGTGGCTTGAAGCCGGGGCGGCGGCGCATTGAGAGCCGCCAGGGCAGCTCGCACTTCCGGGTCAGGGTAGTCGTTGGAAAAGCTAGCGTCGGTGAAATTACGCAGGAAATAGCCCAGGCCAGGACCAGCAAATACGCGAAGCGGGCCGGCCTGATAGCCGGCTAAGAGCCGGGCATCTAAGTGGCGAATGCGGCGACTGGAATAAGAGAAGTTGCCGCGAGCATGAGCTACTCCCACCGGGGTTTCAAGGGTGGAAACATAGCCGAGTTCGGGTTGGGCGTACCAGCCGCCGCGCCCCACCTGCCAACGTCCGAAGAGGGTCAGGCCGTTGCCGGTTTCGTCATTCGACTGGTCCGCCAGCGGATCGAGCGTGACGGAGCCGAGCTGAAAAGCCGGCTGGGTAGTGTACAGGCGGGCTACGTTGAAGCTGCCGCTCACCCCGGCCGCCTGCGCCCTGGCCGTAGCCGGGAGTCATTAGGCCGATAAAAAACAGAAAAGCGCTACCGCAAGTAAATGTTTTTTTCATGTACAAGGTTGATAAATATAGGCCAGTAAAGACTAAAGGTCATGTAAATACAGAGCCTAAACAAGCTCGAAATCTTTCCTAAAAAGAAAATTGAAGAGCAGTTATTTAGTTTGATCTTAACAAACGCCAGCGCGGACTATATCAATCAAATAAAAGCCCCCTAGAACTGGTTCTGGGGGGCTTTTTTAAGTTATATTATCTGGCAGCGCGGACAGATATACGTCGCCCGCCCGCCTACATAGCTCTTGTCAATCAGCGTTTTGGGGTGGCGCGGACAAAACTTGTGCTGCTCCGAGCCGGGCGTGGCCGAGTCGTCCCACTCGCGGGCGTGGATGAGGAAAGAGGCCGGGAAGTGGCGGTACGTAGCTTCGTGCTGAATGGCCGTTTGCAATACCAGATGAATGGCGGCACTCAGAGCTTTGAATTCCTTGTCAGTAAGTGAGTTGCCAATTCGTTCGGGATGAAGTTTGGCCTGAAACAACACCTCATCCACAATCCAGTTACCCAAGCCCGCCGTGATGCGCTGGTCGAGCAGGAGAGGCTTGAGAATGGTTTTTTGCCCCCCAGTGCTTGCTTCAGATAGTCAGCGCTGACGTCGAGGGCATCGGGGCCGAGCTTCTTGGCTTTCTGATACGCCTTAACGCTATCGGCCAGGCGGATGCGACCGAATTTGCGGGGGTCGATGAAGGCTACGCGCAGACCATCAGCCAGGTGCAGGGCTACGCGAGTGAAGCGCGGCGCGTCGTGGTCGTCGCGGTAGGCGCCTACGTCGCCGGTCATGCCAAAGTGTAGGGCCAGCACGGCCCCATCATTGAGCTCCAGAAAACAGTTTTTGCCAATGCGGCGGGTAGCGGTTACCTGCCGCCCCACCACGCGCTGACGCAGTGTATCTTCGTCGGTGCCCAGCACGTGGGCGTCGCGCACTTCGAAGGCGGTAATCGGTTGATGAAGAATGATATCATTGAGAAACCGGCGGTAGGTTTCTACTTCGGGAAGTTCGGGCACTGAGGGAGCGAGCTTAAGAAGGGTAAGAATATAAAAATCCCCTAAGGGCTTTTTTGGTGGGGATTTAGTCCCGTATTCCTAACTAAATTTCCACTTCTAAGTTCAGCGTAATAATAAACCTGACTGGCATGTAGAGACGCAAAGTATTGCGTCTCTACATTGAACGACAATCATTGAATGAAGAAAGTCTAGATAAACAACGTCAGCAACGAGGAGACGCGAAGTGTCGCGTCTCTACCGCGTGCAGGAATTCTCAAATTCGCATGGTGCCTACGGCTACAACCACGGCCGTACCGCCAATTTGCACCATCTCAATGGACTCATGTGAGCCCCGCACGCTCACTTGCACGGTGCCAGGGCGGTCTAGCCAATGACCCTGCTCGGCCACAAAATTGAGTGAATCCAGATACCGATAGTGCCACAGATAGGCGGCCATGCCGCCCGTAGCGGAGCCCGTAACGGGGTCTTCGATGGTATCGGGGGGCACACCAAAGTGGCGGGCGAAGGTGTGGCCAGCCTTCGTAACGCCGCCCAAACAAAACAAATGCGGACTGAAAAAGTCGCTGGAGGCGCGGTACTTGCGGAAAGCTATTGGCTCGGGGGGAGTGGCGCGGCGCAGAGCGTCGTGGTTGCGGAGCAGCGCCATGAGCTGAGGCGTGCCGGTGCTCACCGTTTGGATGAGGGAGCCAGGATAGAGGTCGTCGGGGGTGAGACCAAAAAAGGGCATCACCACTTCCGGCTCGTGCACGGCACCAAATACCGGGCGGCGCTGGGTCATCACGACGTGCGTCGGCTTTTGCCCCCCAGGCGCCAACACGTCAATCTGAATCGGACCTTCCTGCAGCTCCAGCTGCAAGGTAGTGTGGATGCCGGCCAGCGGCAGGCGGCCCGCATAAATCAGGGCCGTGACGGCGGCAATAGTAGGGTGGCCAGCCAGTGGCAATTCTTCGGCCGGCGTGAAGTAGCGTAATCCAAAATCGGCGGTGGGCGAACGGCGCACGAATACGGTCTCTGACTGGTTGAACTCGCGGGCCACCTTCTGCATGGTTTCCGCAGAAAGTTCATCAGCATCAAACACCACCGCGCACGGGTTGCCGCTTAGCGCTGTTTGGGTAAAAGCATCAACAAGCAAAAAGGGGTAGGAAATGGGCATAGGTGGCAGCAGGAACGGAACCCCTAAGGTAGGAAGAGTACGGAGAGTTAGATATAAAAAAAGCTAATTCCTCGGGGGAGGAATTAGCTTTAGACAAAAACTCAACCAAGACTTAAGAAGGGTCGGAAAGGCGGCCAACTTGTTCGCCATCAGTGTCAAATACGCCCCCATTGGCGCTTACGTACAGCCGGCGCTGCTGCCCATCGGTAAGCACGTACGGAAAAGTGCGGCTGCTGGAGCGCGTCAGGCGGCCTACTACCTGGGCCGAACGACTGTTGCCCGCCAGGCGCACTACGCTCAGGCGGTCGGTGAGATAATACTGCTCGTCGGGGTTGTCGCGGAAAGTGATTTTTCCAATTACGCTTACCATCGAGCTAGCCGTTTGCACCGGCGTGGCCGGCGGGGTCCGCTGCGTCAGAACGGCCGGCGCGGCGGATGGGGCAGTGGTATTTCTACTGGCTACAATCTGGCCGTTGGCGCGTTGCCAGCCTTCGCCAATCGCTTTGAGGCGAGTAGGGCGGCCAGGATGGGTGGCCGAAGCCTGATCATCGGCAATGACGGCCATAGCAGCCTGAGACTGCGCTAAGCTAGCGCCCATCTTGCGTAGCACGAAGCCCGAAAACTCGTCGGCTTCCAGCTCATCAGTGGGGTTGCTGCCGCCGGCGCGCAGGGTATGGCCGTTGAGGTGGTGGCCCATCTCGTGGGCCAGAATGCTGATGCCGGCCCAGTCGGTGCGGCCAGCTTGGTTCACGGCTCCCACAAACTGCGGATTATACAGCAGATAGCGCTGCCCGTTATAGACGACAGCCGCCGCGTTTTGCACTTCCGAAGTGGAGCGCAGCTCGAAGCGGGGTTTCAACCCGACCACATCCGTGATTTCGCGCAACACGTCGCGCCGGCCACCATTATTTGTTTGGGCCGTCGCTGCATTACCCGATAAAAAAAGCCCCCCAGCAAGCAACAGGCCTGCAACACGGCGGAAGATGCGGTTGGTTTTCATAGACAAAGTTTGATAAAGTTGACGCTTTACGAAGGCAACTTTCCGGCCAGAGGCACAAAGCAGTCAGCTTGTCAGCGGTTCGAAATCATAACGTTATCTGGCGGGCTTTTCGTTTGAAAAGCGAACAAAAAGTAAAATTTAGTTGTCGAGTTAGAGGTATTTAGGAAGGAGCAGCATTGTACTACAGCGGCACATAAGCGTGGCGGTCATGCAGAGCGGAGCGAAGCATCTCGCGTGTTTAAATGGGTTACTAATCCCGCTAAACACGCGAGATACTTCGCTCCGCTCTGCATGACCGCCTGAATTTATCCGGATGCTACCTACATGTTCTCTATACTAAGGCTGGTACGCCTTCCGTGGGTGTGGCGGCCGTCCGCTCCCCAATTTGCTGCCGCCACATGGCGTAGTACAATCCTTTGGTGGCCAGCAGTTCCGCGTGGCGGCCTTGCTCGGCAATGCGGCCGCGCTCCAATACATAGATGCGGTCGGCGTGGAGCACAGTGCTAAGGCGGTGGGCAATGAGGATGGTAATGTGCTGGCGCGAGCCTGACAGCTCCCGCACGGTCTGGCTGATTTCCTCCTCGGTAAGCGAATCGAGGGAGGACGTAGCCTCATCAAAAACCAGCAAAGTTGGTCGGCGCAAAAGCGCTCTGGCAATACTCAGGCGTTGCTTTTCGCCCCCCGACACCTTCACGCCGCCTTCGCCGATGACCGTATCCAGACCTTGCGGGGCGCGGGCCAGCAAGGTGGTGGCGGCGGCTTGCTGTAGCGCGCGGAGGCACTCCTCGTCGGTGGCCTGGGGCGCGACAAAAAGCAGGTTTTCGCGGATAGTGCCGGCGAATAGCTGGGTGTCCTGGGTTACGAAGCCGATCTGCTCGCGCAGCTGATCCAGGTCAAGCTCGTTGCCGGGCAAATCGTTGTACAGAATCTGGCCGCTGGCGGGCGGATACAGGCCAACGAGCAGCTTCACGAGCGTGGTTTTGCCCGAACCGGAAGGCCCCACGAACGCAATGGTTTCGCCGAGCTTCGTGTTAAAAGAAATACCATCCAGCGCCGCGTTGTTGGCCGACAAATGCTGAAAGCGCACGTCAGCGAAACGGAGCGTCTGGATTTGCTCGATACGCTTCGGATTGCTGGGCTTCACTTCTTTTGGTGTGTCCAGAATCTGCTGGTAATTGGCCAGTGAAGCTTCCGTTTCGCGGTAGATATTGATAATGTTGCCCAGCTCCTGCAAAGGCCCGAAAATGAAGAATGAGTAGATAAACAGCGAGAAGAATTCGCCCACTGTAATGCGCCCATTCACCACTAGAAACAGCATGAGCAGCAGAATACAGTTGCGCAGCAAATTCACGAAAGTGCCCTGAATGAACGATAGGGAGCGGATATAGCGCACCTTCTTCAGCTCCAGCTTCAGAATCTTGTTGGTGGTGGCATTCAGGCGCAGGGTTTCCTGCTGGCCAAGCCCCAGACTTTTTACCAGCTCGATGTTGCGCAAGCTCTCCGTAGTAGCGCCCGCCAAAGCCGTGGTTTCGGCCACGATGGTCTTCTGCAACACCTTGATTTTCTTGCTCAATACGGAGCTAAGAACACCCAGCAGCGGAATGGTAAGAAAGTACACCGGCGCAATAACCCAGTACACCGTAATGGCATACACCACCACAAAAATAATACCCACTAATGAGGTAAAAAGCACGTTTACAAAGCTTTGAATAAGCTTCTCCACATCGGAGCGCACCTTTTGCAGCTTGCCTAAGGTTTCGCCCGAGCGCTGGTCTTCAAATACCTGATAAGGCAATTCCAGTGAGTGGCGCAGGCCGTCGGAATACAGCTGGGCCCCCAGGCGCTGGGTGATGACGTTGACGTAATAATCCTGGAAGTTTTTGGCGATGCGCGACACCATGGCCACGCCCATAGCGGCCAGAATAAGCACGCCGGCCCCACGGATAAAAGTGCCTGGATTGATGTCGTGCAGCTCGCCGCCGGGCTGCACGACGTACTGGTCAATGATTTTGCGAAAAATCCAGGGGTCGAGGAGCGAGAAGATCTGGTTGACGGCCGCCAGCGCCAGGGCTAAAGCCAACAGGCCTCGGTATTGGCGCAGATAAGAGTAGAGTAGGCGCATGGAGGAGGGGAGGGTTATGGCTGAAAAGCCGCGAGCCTGAGTAGAAGTTTAAGCAAAGCCTCAAGCAATACCCAATTTACTCCCAACTTCCTCCCAAAGCCCGCACTACTTGCACTGTATAGCGCAGCTGGTTCGCCTGAATCTGAACCAGCTGGCGGGCCACATTCAGCGTGATGCGGTCGGCATCGACCACCTGAAAATAGTCGGTGAGGCCGCGGCGGTAGCGCTCCAGGGTGAGGCGACCCGCCTGACGGGCCGCAGTGAGCGCGCGCTGCTGGGCCGCGAGCTGAGCCGCAGTTTGCTGCACATCAGCCAGGGCCGTTTCCACTTCCTGAAAGGCCACCAGCGCCGTTTGCCGGTACTCGGCCGCTTGAGCATCGTAGCGCGCTTGGGCAATCTGTTGGTTGGCCCGCAGACGGCCGCCGTTGAAAACCGGAATTGAAATTCCGCCCCCTAAGTAGTACGTATAGTTATCCGAAATCTTGGGCAAATCGCGCAGGTCGGCGGCCTGGGGGCCGATGAAGCCATTTAACAGAAGCGTTGGCAGGCGAGCCAGGCGGGCGGCATCCACGCGCGAGTCGGTGGCGGCGAGCAGGCGCTCGGCCTGGAGCAAGTCAGGGCGGGTAGTGAGCAGTGCGGCGGGAACGGAAACAGGGACCTGGGGGGCATTTAGCGGCCCGCGCCGCGGCGCTAAGGTAAAGGCGCTAGCCGACTGGCCGGTAATAGTGGCCAGCGCCGCTTCGAGACCTTTACGCTGGCGCCGCGCATCAAACAAGCTGGCCTCAACGGTAGCTAATTCGGTTTCGGCGCGCCGCACGGCTATTTCATTATCGACGCCGGCGGTGAAGCGGGCAGTAGTAAGCGCCAGGCTTTGGCGGCGGGCCAGCAAGGTGCTATCAAGCACGGCCAGCTCGGCATCGAGGCCGCGAATGCCGAAGTAGTAGGTGGCCGCGTCGGCGGTAAGGCTGAGCTGCACCGTGCGCAGCTCGGCTTCGCTGGCCTCCGCTTCGGCCTTGGCTGCCTGGATGCCGCGGCGCAAACGGCCCCACACATCTACCTCGTAGCTAACATTGAGCGGCACATAATACTGCGTTTGGGTAATGCCGCTGGAGGTGTTAGCGCCACCATTTTCGCCCCCCGTAGCAAATGGCACGGGTCGCAAACCTGAGAGCCGGGTAATGTAAGCCTGCGGATCGAGCGTGACTTCGGGCTGCCGCGTGGACGTGGCTACGCGGATGGCGGCGCGGGCTTCATCGACGCGGGCTACGGCGGATTTCAGGCTAAAATTGCCCCCCAATGTTTGCTCTGCCAGCTTGGTTAGCTCAGGGTCATTGAAAATGGTCCACCAAGCAGATATGGCTGGCTGCTGGGCTTGCGCGACGGGTGCTGAAGTAGCTGCTGAAGCGGAACCGGAGCCATTCTTCCAGGCGGTGGGCGTCGGTACAGCGGGCGCTTGATAACGCGGGACGCGGGCACAGCCAGTCAAACTGCCGAACAGCAGCAAGGTGAGCAGGTGGCAGATATATGGGTAGGGCAGTGGCCTCATGCAGAGTGAGCGGTGAAAAGATGTAACCCCAAGCTCCGGCTTGGAATGTAGCGCGAAGCTTCTGCTTCGCGTACCGTTGAACGACTCCCGGTGGGAGTTTTTTCAGATTACTTGTTCAACCTCAGCAACGATACGCGAAGCAGAAGCTTCGCGCTACAAACAACGACTTCCCAAGCGGGAGGTTACTTATCCGGTTTCTTGGCGGCGGGCGTTTCCACGCGGGGCCGGTCGGGGTCGTAGGGGCGCTCGGGGGCTTTGGGTTTCGACTGGCCGCCGGGCTTTTCGTCTTCTTTCTTGGGCTTGCGAGCTTCTACTTGCTGGCCGTCGCGCAGGCTTTCAATGGGATTCACGACCAGCATCTCGCCGCCTTTCAACCCTTTTGTCACTTCTATCTGGTCGCCGAAATCCCGGCCGGGCACAATGGTCTGGTAGCGAATCTTGTTGTTGGCAACGACTACCACGCGCGGCTCAATACCGCTGGGCACCAAGGCGTTGGCGGAGATAACCACGCTGGGCCGGGTGCGCGGCAGTTGAAACCGAACCTGGGCAAACATGCCGGGCCGCAGCAGCCTGTCAGTATTAGGCACCTGTACCTGGGTGAGCAGCGTGCGGGTTTCCTCGTTCAGGGCGCCCGCGTCGCGGGCCACGCGGCCGGGGAAAGTGCGGTTGGGATATTCGGGCACTACTATCTCCGTAATGACTCCCGGCTCAATTCCAGCCACAAAGTTCTGGGGAATATCGACGAAAGCACGCAGCGTATCCGTTTGCTCAATCTTGAACAGCTGCGTACCCTCCGCGTTGCTGGCCGATACCAGCGCGCCGACCTCCACATTGCGCTGCGTTACGATGCCGCTAAACGGGGCCGTAACGCGCCGGAACCCTTGCTGAGCGAGCAGGCCGTTGAGCACCGCCTGCTGGGCTTCGTATTGAGCCCGGCCTTCATCCAGCTCCTGCTGCGAAATGGCCCCTGGCAGCTCAATGCTGCGCAACCGCTCGAAGCTGGTGCGCGCCAGATTAAGGCTGGCGCGGGCCTGCGCCACCTGCTGATCCAGCTCGGGCGTAGAGAGCAAAGCCAGCAGCTGACCACGCTTCACGCGGGCGCCAATATCAGTGTACCAGGTCTTTACGAAGCCGTTGGCGCGGGCAAACACGAACGTTTCGCGGTTGGAGCGCGTGTCGGCGGGCAACTCTACGCGGGTGGTGTCGGGAGCAGCAGCGGCGGGCTCCACCGTTACGATGGTCAGGGCATTAGCATCTTTTTCGGCTGCTTCTTTTCGCTTTTTGTCTTTGCTTAAGCGCGGCAATAAGCCCGTCAGCAGCAGGGCCGCAAACACGACCCCGATACCTAGCGTGATCAGCCAAATACGGCGCTTTTTCTTGGTGGGGGGCTTTTTTCGTTGTCTTCGTCGTCCCCCGAAGCTTTTGTTTCTATCTCCTTATCAGCCTTCGATTCCTGATCCTTTTTGCGGGCTTCCTCGTCGGGCTTCGGTGGGGAAGACGTTCTCCAGTCTGCTTCGGGTGAGGATTGGGGGGCTTTTTCACCTGCAAACGTGTCGCCTAGCTCCGCGCGCTGTGCGAGGTTGTCAGGCCGGTTATCTTGGTCAGAGTCGGCGGCAGGCTCGTCGGGGCGCGGGTCGTCCTTGGGCGGTTCTTTGTAGTCGTCGGAATGGATAGCCATAGGAGAGAGTAACGTAAGTTGAAGCGGCAGCTTCGGGTATCGTAACAAGTGGTGGACGACGGCCTTGCTTAGGCCGCTACACGGTCTTGTTCAGCTTCTTTTTCTTCGGCTACCAGCTGCTTCTTTTTGAAATAGCTGAACACGACCGGCACAAAAAACAGAGTGGTAAACGTGGCCAGCAGCAAGCCGCCGATAACCGCGCGGCCCAGGGGCGCGTTTTGCTCACCACCTTCGCCCAGCGCCAATGACAACGGCATGAGGCCGATAATGGCGGCCAGGGCCGTCATCAGCACCGGGCGCAGCCGGGTTACGCCCGCATCAATAGCCGCGTCGCGGGGGCTAAGATCGGGTTGAGCCTCGCGCCGCTCATTGGCAAATGACACCACCAGAATGCTGTTGGCCGTGGCAATACCGATGCACATAATGGCACCCATGAGCGAGGGCACGCTGAACGTAGTTTGAGTAACAAACAGCATCCAGAGCATGCCCGAAATAGCTCCCGGCAACGCCGTAATAATGATAAACGGATCGAGCCAGCTCTGAAAATTGACTACCATCAGCAGGTATAGCAGCACGATGGCACCGGCCAGGCCAATGCCCAGACCAGTGAAGGAGGTTTTCATGCTTTCCACCTGTCCGCGCAATTCGATGGTAGTGCCTTTAGGTAGATTTTTACTGGTTTCCTCAATGATATCGCGGATTTCCTTAGCCACGCCGCCCAGGTCGCGGCCCTCCACGCTGGCGTAGACATCTACCACGCGCTGAATGTCATAGTCGCTCACCACGGCGTCGGTTTGGTCGCGGCGGGTTTGGGCAAAGCTGCTCAGCAGCTGGGCCTCGGTCTGGGTGGGGCTGGTGATGCCGATGGTCCGAATATCATTAAGAGTGGCCAGCTCTCGGGGGGGCGTTTGCACGGCCACCGTGTAGTTCACCCCGCTCTCCGGGTTCAGCCACTGGTTTGGGTCGGTTTGAGTGCTAGAGCTGAGGTTAACCAGTACGTTGTCAGCAATATCGGCCTGGGTGAGGCCGGCCCGCTGGGCACGCACCCGGTCTACGTCGAGGCGAATCTGGGGGGCTTTTATCTGGAAAATAAACGCATCCACCACGCCCGGAATGGCTGCTATTTTCTGCTGAAGCTGCTTGGCTACTTTCTCGTTAACCTCCATTTCCCGGCCCGTCACCTGCACGTCGATGGGGGCGGGCAGGCCGAAGTTCAGGGTCTGATTAACAATGTCGGCGGGCTGGAAAAAGATGGTCAGGTCAGGGTGTTCGCGCTGCACCCGCCGCCTGATTTCCTGAATGTACTCGTCCGTGGGGCCGTGGCCCTTTTTTAGCGAAGCCAGAATCTCGCCGTCGGCCGAGCTGATCACCGGGTTGTCGCTCAGCAGCAGGTTCACCGGAATGCTCGGCAAGCCAATATTAGATAGTACGAGCTCCAGCTCTTCGGCCGGAATTACCTCCCGAATGATGCCTTCCACCTCCCGAAAGCGCCGCTCCGTTTCTTCCAGACGGGTGCCGGCAGGAGCACGCACGTGGAGGCGCATTTGCCCGGCATCTACTCGTGGAAAGAAATCCTGTCCAATAAACGGGTACAGGCAGCCCGATCCAATAAAGAGCACCGTGAAGCCAATAACCGTGGTTTTGCGGTGGTCGAGCGCCCAGCTCAAGGCGCTTTGATAAGCCTCGCGCACCTTATCAAATCGCTTTTCAAAAGCTTGATGCACCCGCCAGATCCAGCTTTTCTGAATGATTTTGGCACCCTCTTTTTCCTCGGCCGTGAGGGGCTTTTCCTCGTCCTCACCCTGAAGGTTGGCGGCCTGCTCCTTATCTACCTGCTCGCGGCGCAGCTGGGCTAGCTCCTTCTCGTACTCACTTACTTTTTTGCCGTCGCGTATATGGTCGCTGGGCACTTGCTCGGGGCCTTGCTCATGGTAGATGGGCAACTCCTTGCGCAGCAGCACGCGGGCCAGGGTCGGCAGTAAGGTCCGCGACAAGAAATACGACACGAACAGCACGAAAATAACCGTGAGGGCCAGGGGCGTGAAAATGTCGGCCGAAACACCGGAGAGGAAGAAAATCGGCACAAACACGATAGCCAGGCCCAGAGTCGAAACCAGCGCTGGCAGTGCCACTTGGGAGGCACTATCCAGAATAGATTTTTTCACCCCCTTGCCCATGCCCATGTTGCGGTGAATATTCTCGATTTCCACCGTCGCATCGTCCACCAGGTTACCAATGGACAGCGCGATGCCGCTCAGGGTCATGATATTAAGCGTCTGCCCAAAAGCCCGGAGCAGCATGATCGTGACCAGCACCGAGAGCGGAATGGAGATAACAATGATGAGCGTAGACCGCCAGGAGCCCAGAAATAGCAGAATCATAACGCCCGTGAGGGCCGCCGCCACGCAGCCTTCCACGGCTACCCCCGTGATGGACGAGCGCACGAAGAAAGACTGGTCGAACAACAGCTTCACCTCCAGCCCTTCCGGCGAAGTAGCTACCACATTGGGCAAAGCCTTTTTTATGCCGTCAATCACGTCGAGCGTGCTGGAAATCCCGCTTTTCAGGATAGGAATAACGGCGGTGCGCAGCCCGTCCTGCCGCACAATATTGGTCTGGACGGCTGCGCCCTCGTGCACAAACGCTACGTCGCGAATGTACACCGTTATGCCATCTACCTCCTTGACCGGCAGATCGTTGAGCGTGGCAATCAGCTCCGGGCTGCTGTTGAGGCGCACGTCGTATTCCCGATCACCAATTTTGGCGGTGCCGGCGGGCAGGATCACGTTTTGGGTGGTTAGGGCATTAACTACGTCATTGCCGGAAAGGCCCTTGCCCGCCAGCGCATTGGGCTTCAGGTCGACCATAATCTGCTTCGACCGGCCGCCGTTGGGCACCAGCAGCGAGGCCCCTTTCACAACCGCCAAGCCCGGCCGCACAAAAGAGCGGCTGGCGTCGTAGAGGTCAGCTTCGCCCAAGGTTTGGGACGAGAGGCTGGCTTGGGCGATGGGCACGTTGGCCGCCGAATAGCGAATAATCAGCGGGGGCCCAATACCCTGGGGCAGGCCCCGAATGAGGGTGGCGGTGATGGCCGTGAGCTGAGCTACGCCCGCATCGGGGTCGGTGCCGGGCTGGAAGAACACTTTGATGATGCCCACGCCCTTAATGGCGCGGGATTCCAGGTGCTCGATGTTGTTGACGGTGGTGGTATATACGCGCTGGTTCACGTTGAGCACGCGCTGGTTCATTTCCTCGGCACTCATGCCCGAGTAGCTCCACACCACGCCCACCACCGGAATATTGACCTCGGGGAAGATGTCTACCGCCATCGTGAAGATGGTCAAAATGCCCCCCGCCAGAATTACCAGGGCCATCACGATAAAGGTGTACGGACGCGAAAGCGCCAGGCGAACCATCCACATAGGCTAGAATAAAAAACAAGGAATAAGCTTGGCCTCGATAAACAGGAACAACTAGGGCCGTGCTGTCGAGGTACGTATTCGTAGCTGTTTAGACCAATATAAATAGCTTCTGGGGGGCAAATTCACACTACCAACCACTTACGAGGCGGAAGGTTGGGTTCGACCGTGAAAGTTGGATACTCCTTTAACTCACCTTCCATCTATAAAGAGGTAAATCCGCTTTTCGGACAAATGAATGTGTCTGCGGCCTATCTGACTGCACTTGCTTGTGCCTTGCTGCCAGCTTACGTCCGTGCTAATGGGTGCTAAAAGAGAGGCAGCTACACGGTGATACGACTTATAACGGATCAGGTCCTTTCGCGTCTCGTTAAGGCTTGGTGCTAAAAAAGCTCAACTATAAATAGTTAAATTTCGATTGGTTATAATTTAATTATAAAAATATTTGATAAAAGGTATGTTTGCTTTTTCATTGATAAAAAAGCTATATAAATTGCTAAAAAAATTATAATTATGAAAAGAAACCAGCAATTAGACTTCTTTAGAGGTATAGCGGTTTCGTGAACCATTCGTCCAGTTATCAGACGGGCTGGGTGTGGTAGCCACAGTGGTCGAACCAGTGGCGGGCATCTTGGCTGGTAATCCAGTCGAGGGCTTCGTGCAGGGCCTCTTGTAGGGCCTGGCAGGAGCGGGCAGCGCAGGCGCGCAGCTTGGTTTTGAGCTTGCTCCAGGCCTGTTCCACGGGCGCGAAGTCGGGCGAGTAAGGCGGCAGAAACAGTAGCTCCACCCCCCGCTCGGCCAGCCATTCGCGCCCCCCCGAGTTTGTGCACGGCCAGGTTGTCGAGCACCAGCACATCGCCCGGTTGTAGCGTGGGGGCTAGGCACTGGGTCACGTAAAAGGCGAAGCTGCGCTGGTTCAAGGCCCCGCGCAACACTTGCACCGCCCCCAGCCCGTGCACCGATAAGGCCCCGATCAGCGTCAGCGAACGACCCCGCGTGATCGGGACGCCCCCCGGCACGCGTCGCCCGCCCACCGCTCGGGCGTGGGTGCGGGCATAGTCCAGGCGCAGGCCCGTCTCGTCCAGAAAATGAAAGCGGGCCACATCCGGGCGAGTGCAGACCTGCTCGACGTGCTGCTGGCGCGCCTGCCGCACCCGCGGCGTGTTACGCTCCGTGGCGTGTCGGCTTTTTTCCGCCGCAGGTTCTGTTCGTCCAGCCCCTGCCAGAGGCAAGTCTGACCCACCGGCCGGCCGCCGCTGGCCTGCCAAGCCAGGCCCAGCTCGGCTAGCGTCGCGGCGGGGTACTGGTCTACATAGGCCACCAGCCAGGCCTGCGCGGCGGCGTCCAGGTAGCGGGCGCGCCCGCCGCGGGCCGGCGCCGGTGCCAGGGAGCCGGTGCCGGCCTGGCGGCGCACCAGGTCTTTCACAAAGGAGCGGCTCACGCCGAAGCGCCGGGCCACGGCGGCCTTTTTCGCGCCCGGTTCCTGGCAGGCGGCGGCCACGCGGGCGCGTAAGTCAAGCGAGTACGGTTTCATGCTTCTCGCTACGTATAGCAATCAATAGTGGATGAACTGTTTACGAATTCGCTATAGCTCGCTCCCCTTGAGGTCCCATTGTGTTAGAAAACTCCTTTAGAGAGGAAGCAATGGAAGGGACTACTACTAGGCCGAGGTTTCGCCGGCGGTGCTGGCAATGTGGCGGGTGCTGCCTGGCACCATCACGCGGGGCGGCGGGGCGGGCTCGGGATAGAGGGCCAGCAGACGGGCTACGTAGGGCATTTCGGGGCCGATGTGCAGCTCGCGGGCGCGGTTTTTTATCTCGGCTTCTTCCCGGCTCACGCCCCGGTAATGCAACTGCTCGTACTCCTCCCACGATTCCACCATAAAGTACTCCACCAGGCGGGTCGGATCGGCCAGATCGGCGTAGAGGCCCACGCGGATGGCGCCTTCGCGGCGGCGAATGCGGCTTAGCTCCTCCATGAGGGCCGCGAAAGCAGGGCGGTCGGTGGGGGCAATGCGGTAAGTGGTCGTGATGATAATGGGGCCAGCATCCGGGGCCGGCTCTTCCTCGGCCAGCACGGGCGTCGGCCGCTGGCGGGCGGGGGTAAAGTCGAGGCTTTCGGGCGCATTGATAAGCGAATAGCGGAATACCAGCAGCGTACTCAGCCCCAGCCAGATAGCGGCACCCGACAAAGCAACAGGCAAGCCCCACTGCGCAGCCACCGTTCCCCAGACCACGCTGCCCAGGGCCATGCCGCCCTGAATGGTAAGCAGGTATAAGCTGATGGTGCGGGCCTGTACCCAGCGCGGCACCACCGTTTGTACGCCCACGCTGAAAGAGTTGAGCACCAGCATCCAAGCCAACCCCACCAGCACCAGCAAGCCATATAGCAGCCAGTGACTATCGGCGAAAGCCAGCCCCAGCACTCCCATAGCAAAGGCGATAGTCGAAAGCGTCACGCGGTGGTCGATGGTGAGGCCGCGGTTGAGGCGCGGCAGCACGACGGCCCCAATAACGGCCCCCAGCCCCATGCACGAGAGCAAGGTAGAGTAGAAGGAAGTGGGCAAGTGTAGCCGCTGGGATACCACGGCCGGCATCAGGGCCAGCAGGGCACTGGCCCCAAACGTGAAGCTGACGCCCCGCACCAGAATACGCTGTACCGGCGGCGCAAACCGTGCATAGCGGATGCCGCCCCGGATAGCGGCCACCACCCGCTCGGTGGCCAGGGTAGAGGTGGCCTGGGGCTCGCGCTGCCAGCGCCACACCATGTAAATGGTAGCCAGAAACGATAGGCCATTAATCAAAAAAGCCCCCCCGGCCGAGTAGTAGCCAATCACCAGGCCTCCCAGCGCCGGCCCAAAGGCGCGGGCGAGGTTGAAGCTTACGCTATTCAGGGCCAAGGCCTGGGGCAGCTCGGCGCGGGGCACCAGATCGGGCGTTACGGTTTGCCAGACGGGGTTGTTGAGGGCGCCGCCCAGGCCCAGCATAAACGTGAGCAGCAACAGCAGCCAGGGCGTGGTCAGGCCCATAAACGTGAGCAGAGCCAGCAGAAGCGCCACCGAGGCCATCCAGGTTTGGGTAAAGAGCAGCATTCGGCGCCGGTCAACCAGGTCGGCCAGCGCGCCGGCGGGCAGGCTGAGCAGAAATACCGGCAGGGCCGAGGCCGTCTGGAGCAAGGCCACCAGCACCGGCGACGGCGTCAGCTCCGTCATCAGCCCCACGGCACCCACGTTCTGCATCCAGGTGCCGATGTTGGACACAAACGACGCTACCCAGAGCATCCGAAAAAACGGAATCCGGAGGGGAGCGAAGGGGAAGTAGGTGTAGGCTGGGTAAGGGTAGTGGAAGCAGGCATGGGGGGCAAATCTGGAACTAAGCCATTCGCGGGCGAACCTGTTAGTTTACGTAGCCACGCCAAAAATTGCTGCTACTACGACCAACCAGCCCGAATTTGCCCCCCAGCGTAGTGATTCTGCGATTCCAAAGTTGTCGGAATACTACCGTAGAACAACCCGGCTATGCTTCCGGCCTCAGCGCCGATAGTGGTCCGCCACAGCCGGCCGTCGCCTGCTAGGGTGTATGAACAGTAAGCTAAGAAGTGGTTTCTAGGCCCAAAAAAGAACGTCAGATGGAGCATGACGTTCTTTTCTCTACTATCCACACGCCCTGATAAGCTATTGATTGTATGCTAATTGTATCACGAAATGCGGCGGTGAAATGGTAAAAGAACGTCTGGAAGCTCTGGGGGGCTTTTTTGGGTCTGGCGTTCAGCCCGGCCTGCCGTTCAGCCCGCCCCAGCGCCACGATAAGCTGGTATTTCTCGTTGAGAAGAGAGCAGCGCCCAATCGACCTGCATTCCTCACATAATCAAGCTTTTATTTGCCTGAGCTCCCATGAAAAAGCTGCTTCTGCTTTCCCTGCCCTTGCTGGCCGCGGCCGTGCTTTCCGGTCGTTTGCCGGCTCCTGACGCACCAGCGCCCGGCGCCGCCCGCGTACCCGTCGTCGTGGAGCTGTTTACGTCCGAAGGCTGCTCCAGCTGCCCCGCGGCGGATGCCGTGCTGCTGGAGCTGGAAAAACCCAGCCCCTGGCCGGCATAGAGGTTATTGCCCTGAGTGAGCACGTAGACTACTGGAACCGCCTGGGGTGGCGCGACCCCTTTTCGGCTCCGCAATTCACGGAGCGCCAGCGGCAGTACGCGGCCGTATTGCAGTCCAATACTTATACGCCCCAGGCCGTGGTGGCCGGGCAGCGCGAACTGGTGGGGAGCCGGCGCGCGCAGCTTACCCAGGCTATTACGGCCGCCGCCCAAGTGCCCCGCGCCGAGGTGACGCTGATGGCCGCTGAGGCGGGCCGCACCGGTATCAGCCTGCCGCTACGGGTAAGCGTAAAGCAAGCCACGACTGCCAACGGGGCCGAAGTGCTGCTGGCCATCACGGAAAAAGGTCTTTCAACGAATGTAGGGCGGGGCGAGAACTCGGGGCGTCTGCTCCGGCACCCGGCCGTGGTACGCGAGCTGCGGAGCCTGGGCAGCGTGGGCGCGGACGGCACGTTCGCCGCCACGCCTACGGTTGCGATTAACCGGCAGCGGAAGCCCGAAAACGTGCGTCTGGTGGTGCTGGTGCAGGAGCGGCAGCGTCGCCGCATTGTGGGCGCGGCTACGCTGCCCCTGCGCTGAGGAGTTGGCCTGGCTACCCGAGCTGGTTATGTGGTAAGCCGCGCCGCCGGTTATAGAAACAGGTTGAACTCGTGACCGTTTCGTGATAGCTACTCCCGTGCTTTAGCTTTTCATCAGCAACCCCGCCTGGCAAGCCGCCAGGAGCCACGCAACCACCGTTCCCTTACTGACTCCCTATGAAACACTCCCTTTTTCTTCTATTGGCCGCCGCGGCGCTGGTGTCATCCTGTAAGGACGACGGCCCCATTGACTTTCCCGCCGCCAACTACGTCGGATTCGTGTACACGAGCACCAACGCCACTACCGGCAACGGCATTATTGCCCTGGGCCGCCGTAGCAACGGCACCCTGACCGAGCTGCCCAGCTCGCCCTACCTGACCGGGGCTGCCGGCGACGCGGCCGAGGGCGACTTCGACACCCAGGGAGCCCTGCGCATGGTGGGCGACTACCTGCTGGCCGTCAATGCCGGGGCCAACCCCACCAATGGCAGCATCTCGGTGTTTAAGGTAAACCGCACCACTGGCCGCCTGACCCAGATAGACCAGAACCCGGCCACGCCGGCCATGGACAACATGGACTCGCGCGGCATCCGGGCGGCCTCGCTGGCGGCCAGCACCGTGGGCGGCACTACCTGGGTGGTGGTGGCCAACCAGCACAGCAATCCGAACTACCAAATGAGTCCGGCCGTGGCCGTGGGCACGGTGCAGGCCAGCGCGCTGCGCAACCTCGCCATCTTCACTCTTAACCCCGCCACGGGCGTGTTGCAGTTCAGCCGCGTGGGGCCTACCTACGACAGCGGCCAGTTTGGCGGCCCCACCTCCGTTGAGTTCAATGCGACGGGCACGAAGCTCATTACCTCTACCTGGGGCGTAGCTCACTTCCTGACCCCCGACGCCGATTTGGCGGTGCAAAAGCCTGGCCGGCTGTATGTATACAGCTTTGCCGGCGGCACCCTTACCCAAACGGGCCTGTACGAGGAGCCCGGCGTGTCGGGCAACATTGGCATCTCGTGGAGCCCCAACGGGCAGTACATCTATATGTCTAACTTCAATCTGCACTCTTCCAAAGAAAACAACAGCCTCACCGTGCACGATGGCACAACGGCTGCCAAGCTGCAAAACTTCGCCACCGGGGGCCGCAACGACGAAGGATGCTGGACCCACGTCAGCCTGGACCGCACCAAGCTCTACGTGGCCAGCTTCGGCGAAAACATCGTGAGCGTATTTGACATTGGCCCCGATAATCGGCTCAGCAAATCCCTGAACCCTAACTTTTTTGCCCGCGGCGGCAACCTGCCAATGGGCGATACCAAGGATATGTACGAGACGCCCGGCGGCTACCTCTACGTGCTGGGCGCCTTCCAAAGCCACTCTATTACTACCTTTAAAATGGCCCCCAATGGCGCCCTCACCGAGGAAAGCGGCTCGCCGTACTACATTCCCTCGTCGAGAGGCAAAACCAAAGAGCAGCACGCCTTTCTGGGCCTCACGGGCTTCGAGAAATAGCTCCTTGAGTAGTCATCAAAAATAAAAGATTAAAAAAGGGCGTCATGCAGAGCGGAGCGAAGCATCTCGCGGGCTGATGCTGTATTACTCACACTAGCAGGTCATCGGGCAGTTGGTAAAGTTGAAGTTTGCCGTTAAATAATTATATTTAAATTGCTTAGGGTGTGGATAGTAGCGCTGTTCTACCAAAAAGGCGGTCATGCAGAGCAAAGCGAAGCATCTCGCGTGCTGACGCAGGATTACTACTCTTACGACCGCTGGCGAGATGCTTCGCTTTGCTCTGCATGACCGCCTTTCTGGGGCTAAAAACAGCTACTGTTCACACACCCTAGTTCACTCCTCCTAGCCCCATGACCAAGCGCGCCCTCATTGTGGAAGACGACGCCGACATTGCCACGCTCGTGCAGGTCAATCTGCGCGATATTGACTGTCAGGCGGTTATTGCGCGCGATGGGCTGGAGGGCCTGCGCCAAGCGAAGGAGGGCACCTTCGATGTGATTATCCTGGACATTATGCTGCCGGGCCTGAGCGGCATTGAGGTGTGCCGCCGCCTGCGCGAGCAGCACGTCAGCACGCCCATTCTCATGCTCACCGCCCGGCACGAGGAAATTGACAAAGTGCTGGCCCTGGATTTGGGGGCCGACGACTACCTGACCAAGCCTTTCAGCGTGCGCGAGCTAGTGGCGCGGGTGAAGGCCCGGCTGCGTCGCTCGGCCCCGGACCTGGAGCCCGGCTTCGCGGGGGGAGCGACGCTCACCCGGTACGCCCGGCGCGACTTGCTGCTCGATACCGACCTGCACCGCGTGACCGTGGGGGGCAAAGTGGTGGACCTCACGGCCAAAGAGTTCGATTTGCTCCTGTTGTTTCTGCGCCATCCGGGCCGCGCCTACACCCGCACCCAGCTTCTGGACTTGGTGTGGGGCTACTCCTACGGCGGCTACGAGCACACTGTGAACTCACATATTAATCGGCTGCGCATGAAAATTGAAGCCGACGCTGCCCGGCCCGAGCATATCCTGACGGTGTGGGGCGTGGGCTACAAGCTCAGTGATGAGCTAAGCTGATGGGGGTGGCCGAGGAGTTTGCAGGCGCGCCTGTCGCTGCTGTTTGTGTTGCTGCTGCTGGGCGTGAGCATCGTATATGTGCTGCTGCTGGCCCAGAGCACGGAGAATTATCTGGCCGAAAACATCCAGCAGCGCAACCGTACCCTGGCCAATTCCGTGGCCCAGGTGCTGGCCCTCGACTCCGCCACCAACGAGATTCCGCAGGCGGCCCTACGCCAGACCTTCGAGGCGGCCATGACTATTAACCCCAATATCAAGCTCTATATTATTGGCCTCGATGGGCAGATTCTGACTTCCTCGGCCGAGCCTAATGAGGTGAAGCTCAACCGCATTCCGCTGGAGCCGGTGCGGGAGTTGCTGGCCGGCACCGTGCCCTTACCCATTCTGGGGGCCGATCCGCGCAATCCGGCCGTGGAGCGGCCTTTTTCGGCCGTGCCCCTGCACACCCGCGCCGGCCGGCCGCACGGCTTTCTCTACATCACGCTCGGCGGCGGTGAGCAGGCCGACGAGTCGGCTTCGCTGCGCCAAAGCTACAGCCTGGGGGTGCTGCTGCGTACGCTCGCCGTGGCCGGTGCGGCCGTAGTGGCGCTGGGCTTAGTGCTGATTTCTTTTCTGACTAAAAACCTCGACCGCCTCGCCGCCGCCGTGCGCCGCCTGCAAAGTGGCGACTACGCGGCCCGCGTGGCTGGCATTCGGCGCGGCGATGAGCTGAGCGCGCTGGCTGACGCCTTCAACGAGATGGCCGCCCGCACCGAGCAGGCCGTGGCCACCCTGCACAGCAACGACCAATTGCGGCGCGAGCTGGTGGCCAACATCTCCCACGACCTGCGTACGCCCCTGGCCAGCATCGAGGGCTACACCGAAACCATTCTGCTCAAGGAGCACCTGCTCACCGAGACTGAGCGGCAAACCTATCTGCACACCATTCTCAAGAATACGCAGAGTCTGAAACGGCTGGTATCGGAGCTGTTTGAGCTGAGCAAGCTGGAAGCCCGGCAGACGGTGCCCCGCCCCGAGCCGTTTTCGGTGACCGAGCTGGTACAGGACGTGCTGCTCAAGCTGGAGCCCGAGGCCCAGGCTTGCACCATTCGGCTGCACGCCAGCTATGCGCCGCATGTGCCCTTCGTGTGCGCCGACGTGGGCCTGATTGAGCGGGTTCTGCAAAATCTGCTCGACAACGCCCTGCGCTATACTCCGCCCGGCGGCAAAGTGGAAGTAGAAGTGGCGGCCCCCGACGCCGGGCAGCGCATCGCCCTGCTGGTGCGCGACACGGGCCGCGGAATTGCCCCCACGACCTGCCCCACGTTTTCGACCGCTTCTACCGCTCGGATCAGGTGCGCGAAAAAACGCAGGACGGCCTGGGTCTGGGCCTGGCCATTGCCCGCAAAATCGTGGCCCTGCACGGCAGCGACCTCACCGTGACCAGCACCGAAGGCGCCGGCGCCTGCTTCACTTTTTCATTGCCCAGGTACGCGCCTTAGGGGGGCGTATGCCGGGAAACATGATAGGGTATGTGGACAGTAAATGAAGCTGTTTAGGAAGTCGTTTTGGTGTAATGCTCAATCTGGCGTCCGCTTGTCGAAGCATCTCTACCACGCTATTAAACGAGCTTGACGAAGCGGGAGAGATGCTTCGACAAGCGGACGCCAGATTCAGCATGACGTTCTTTTTTCGTTTTAAGACTTCCTAAACAGCTTCGATGAAAAGAACGTCATGCTGAGAGCAACGAAGCATCTTGCTCGCGTTCGTGTGATTAGTAAAGGACTTTACGCACTACGTGCGCTACCTACAGGAAAACGTGGCGGAGGTAGAGGCCTTGTTTAAGGAGCTGCTCATCGGGGTAACCAAGTTTCTGCGCGATGCGGAAGCGTTCGACTCGTTCAAAAAGCATATGCTGCCCGTGCTGCGCACCAAGGCTGAGGGTAGTCTGGTGCGGGTGTGGGCTCCCGGCTGCTCTACCGGCGAGGAGGCGTATTCGCTGGCTATTACCCTGCTCGAATGTCTCGACCTGATAGCGCCCGAGCGCTACCTGAAAGTGCAGATTTTTGCCACCGACCTCAACGCGGAGGGCATCGCCTACGCCCGCGCTGGCTTCTACCCCGAAAACATTGCGGCCGACGTAAGCCCCGAGCGGCTGCGGCGCTTCTTTAGTAAAACAGATGGCGGCTACGTGATTCAGAAGGAAGTGCGCGACCTGGTGGTTTTTGCCCCCCACAACATCAACAAGGACGCGCCCTTCACCAAGCTCGACCTGCTGGTGTGCCGCAACCTGCTGATTTATCTGTCGTCGGAGCTGCAGCGCAATCTGCTGCCGATGTTCCATTTTGCCCTGAACCCCGGCGGGCTGCTGTTTTTGGGCCCCAGCGAGAACCTGACGGGCTTCCAGGATTTATTTGCCCCCCTGGATATAAAGTGGAAGATTTCGCGGCGCCTGGAAGGCGTGTCTACCATGCTGCGCCTGATCAATTTCCCGTCGGGCCTGGCGCGGCCGACGGCGCCCATCGTGCCAGCCAGCAGCGCCGGCATGGGGGCAGCCCGCAAAGACGGCCCCTTTGCCATGCTGGTGCAGAAGGCGCTGCTGCGCTATTTTGCCCCCCGGCGGTAGTCGTGAATCCGAAGGGCGAAATCCTGTTCGTGAACGGGCGCACCGGCCGCTATCTGGAGCCCGCCCCCGGCCTGAGCCACCTGAACATCTTCGAGATGGTGCGCGGGGAGCTGCGCTACGAGCTGACGGGGGCTATTCATCAGGTAAGCACCACCCGTGAGGATGTAGCGGTGGAGAACGTGAAGCTGGCCACCGAAGGCAGGTTTCAGCTGGTGCGCCTCAGCGTAAAATACCTGGCTGAGCCCGAGCATTTGCAGGGGCTGATGCTGGTAGCGTTTGAGGAGCAGCCCACGCCCCGCAAAGTGCGCCTGGGCAAAGCCAGCGTCCACAACGCCGAGCTGGGTCGCGACACGGTGGTAGCCACCCTGGAAAAGGAGCTGCAGTACACCGAGCTGCGCCTGCAAACCACCATTGAGGAGATGGAAAGCAGTCTGGAAGAGCTGAAAAGCACTAACGAGGAGCTGCAAAGCGCCAATGAGGAGCTGCAAAGCACCAACGAGGAGGCCATGACCAACAAGGAGGAGATGCAGAGCATGAACGAGGAGCTGCTGACCCTGAACATGCAGTACGTAAGCCGGACGGAGGAGCTAAGCCAGGCGGCCAACGACATGAAAAACCTGCTCGACGCCACCGAAATAGCGACTATCTTCCTTACCAATGATTTGCTGATTAAGCGGTTTACGCCGCCCGTGGGCCGCATTTTTAAGCTGGTAGCTTCCGATGTGGGCCGCTCCATCACCGACTTTGCCAATACCCTGCGCTACGACCACCTCACCCGCGACGTGCAGCAGGTAATCGACCGGCTGGTGAGCGTGGAGACCATTATTCAGGCCACCACGGGCGAGTGGTACGCCATGCGTATTCTGCCCTACCGCACCCTCGACAATTACATTAATGGGGCCGTTATCACCTTCAACGAGGTCACCCAGCTCAGGCACCTGGAGGAAAGGCTGCAAGCCAGTACCAGCTTTGCTGAGAGCATTATCGAAACGGTGCGGGAGCCTATGCTCGTGCTCAACAGCGACCTGCGCATCCTCACCATTAGCCAAGCCTTTGCTGAGCGCTATCAGCTGAATGTGGCCGAAACCAAAAACCAGCTCCTGACCGATCTGAACGGCGGCGCCTGGAATGTGCCGCCGTTGCGCCGGCTGCTGCTGAATCTGATAAGCGATAAAAAAGAGGAGTTCGACGAGGGGCCTTTACAGATAAAGCTGCCCCAGCTGGGCACCCGCAAGGTATTGGTGTACGGCCGCCGTCTCCTCAATCACGGCTCGCTACTGGACTGCCTGTTGCTGGGCGTGAGCAAGGATATAGCCCCGGCCGCGGACTAGAAAATCAAAGTTAGAACGACCAGCTCCCCTCCTCAGCTGAGGAGGGGACGCCGTGCCGAAAGCGCGGCTGGGGTGGCTGACGGGCGTTGCTGATGTTGTTTGGTTGTTGAGGTGAACGTCATGCAGAACGCGGTGAAGTATCTCGCTTGTTTAGCGGGATTACTAACCTCACCTCAGCACGCGAGATGCTTCACTGCGTTCTGCATGACGCTCACCTCAACAACCAAACAACCAAACAACGACCTCCCTCCGGTGGCACCACCCCAGCGTCGGCTGCGCTGTCGCATCCCCTCCTCAGCTGAGGAGGGAAGCTGGTCGTTCTGGTCGTTTACTGTTCACTCGCTCCGGCCGGTTTCTCTTTGCTATTGTAAAAAAGCCCCCCAGTCATTCTATCATCATTTGCCGCTTTGCGTATGCACTAGCAATACGGCGACAAGGGCCAGAAAAGCAGGCTGGGGGCTTTTTTACTTATTCAATTTTGTTCGCGCTATGGACCAAGACCAGTGGCTTTCCGTGCATGAGGCGTTGCAGCAGCTGCGGGCCCGCGCCGAAACGCGCCGGCGCCTGGTAACGGAAAGCGTGAGCGATGGTGTGCCGGCCGACGCGCAGCGCCTCGTGCAGGAGCTGCAAGTGCATCAGATAGAGCTGGAAATGCAATACGAGGAGCTGCTGTTGTCGCAGGCCGCGGCCGAAGCCGCTCACACTCAGTACGTCGACCTCTACGACTTCGGGCCGGTGGGCTACTTTATGCTCACTGAGGAGGGCCAGATTCGTCTGCTCAACCTGCGGGCCGCACAGTTGCTGGGCACCGTACGCACACGCCTGCAAGACCGCCGCTTTGCCTTGTTCGTGGCAACAGAATGCCGGCCCGAGTTTCAGGAGTTTCTGCTCCGGGCTATGCGCTCCGACGCCCGCGAAACCTGCGAAATGGAGCTGCTGCGCGAGGATGGCTCGCGCTTCTTCGCCCGCCTGGAGGGGCTGACGATGCTGTCGGAAACGGGAAAAACAAACTGCCGCCTGGCCGTCATCGACATCACCGAGTCGCGCGCGAGCCTCCGGGCGCTGGAAGCCAGCGAGGCCCGCTTTCGGCTGCTGTTTGAGCAAAGCCGCGACGCCACGCTGCTTATTCAGGACAACCGCTATATCGACTGCAACCAGGCCGCGCTCCAGCTGTTTACCCTGCACCACAAAAGCCAGCTCCTGGGGCAGCATATTTCCCTGTTTGCTCCCGACGTGCAACCCAGTGGCAAGCCTTCGGCGGAGGCCGCCAACGCCCACAGCGCCGAGGCCCTGCGCAATGGCTGGCACCGCTTTGAGTGGCTGATGCTGGGATCAAACGAGCAGGAGCTATGGATGGAAGTATCGCTCACCCGCTTTACGCTGAATGGCCAGCCCGTGCTGCACTCCGTGATGCGCGACATCACCGTGCAGCGCGGGGGCAGGGAGCAGCTGCGCCGGGAAAAAGAGTTTACCGAAAGCCTGCTCAACAATAGCGTCGACGGCATTATGGCCTTCGATGCCCAGCGCCGCCTCACGGCCTGGAACAAAGTAATGAAGCTGAATACCGGCAAGACCGAAGCTGAGGTGCTGGGTCAGGATTTATTTGACCTGTTTCCGCATCACCGCGACGGCCCTGAGGGAGAAGCCATCACTAAAGTGCTGGCCGGAAAGCGGGTTACGAAATATAATCTTCAGCTTTACGAACGCGTAGGTCACTTCGAGTCTTATTTCGTGCCTTTGCTAAGCACGGAAGGCACCGTAGAAGGAGGGCTGATGCTGATACGCGACGTAACCGAGCGCGTGCGCCTGGCCGAGGAAGCTACCCGCCTGAAGCTGCGCCAGCAGCAGGAGGTGCATTCCGCCATTCTGACCACCCAGGAAGAGGAGCGCAAGCGTATCGCGGAAGCCTTGCACAATGGCGTAGGCCAGCTGCTTTACGCTACCAAGCTCAATCTGGAAAACCGCTCAGGCGGTGCTTCCTCCCGCGAGGCGGCGCTGGCCTTGCTCGAAGAAGCGATAAAAGCCACGCGCACTATTTCCTTTGAGCTAACGCCCGGTATTCTCCAGGATTTTGGCTTGAAATCGGCGCTGGAGGAGCTGGTGAAGCGCATCCCGCGCTCGGGTTTGTACGTGCGCCTGTATCTGAATGGCTCCCTTGATGATTTGCCCCAGCAGCTCGAAGTATCCGTGTATCGTATTGTACAGGAGCTGCTCAACAACATTATCAAGCACGCGCAGGCCCGCAGAGCCTTTGTACATGTGGTGCGGGAAGATGACCATGTATCTATCTCCGCCGAAGATGATGGCCAGGGCTTCGACCCCGTTGAAGCCCGCGCGCTGCACTCCGGCATCGGCCTTACCAGCGTCCGCAACCGCGTCGATCTGCTGGCCGGCACCTTTTCCATCGACTCCCGCCCCGGCCTCGGCACCATAGTGACTATCGAGCTGCGGATAAAGTAACACGCTACCAAAGAGGGATGTGTCTGAGCATAAAAAAGCCCCCCGGATAGTTATCCGGGGGGCTTTTTTATACAGAACTCTTACAGTCTGATGCCAATGCCCGGCCCCAGCAGGAAGAACAGCTTGCCGCCATTCAGCAAGTAGCCGCCGCCCAAATACAGCGGAAAAGTTAGCTTGGCGTCGCTGCGCGTGGGGTAGACGGACCCCAGAATTACGATGCCCAGGTTGCGGGCGCTGTTGGCGTCGGGGTTGAGGTTGAAGGCGTTCAGGGCCACGAAGCCCGCCCCGATTTTGTAGGGCCGTAATTTGTTGATTTTGTTGGGGTTGTAGAAGCTGAACTGGGCCAACGTAGCTAAGCTGATGCCGTTGAAAGTGCCCACGCCCTGCACGTCGCTGTTCACTTGCTTGGTCAGCAAACCGGCCGGAAAGCTTACATCGATATCGAACTTCACGCGGCGCTGGAGCACCAGATCAAGCTTCTGCTGGAAGCCGGGCTCGCTGTATTTATCCGCGACGTGCTTCACCGTAACCTGAATGCGCGCCCAATCGTCGAGGTCGTAGGTTTTGCGGGTGCTGAGGTGGCTGTTGAGGCTGAGGTTGCCCACCTGACACTGTTTATCCTGGTAAAAAGCCCCCCGAATAGAGTTTTCGCCCGGACAGACCACGATGTTGTCCAGCGTGCGCATCTCAATCAGCTCGCCCTTGCTGTTCAGGGTCCGAATCTCGAAGGCGAGGTACTGCTTGCCATACAGCTGGGCCTCCGTGTCAATAGCGTCAGCGTTGAAGCTGAACACCACGTCACGGATGGACTTGTCGTAGAGTACGGGCCCGTTGAGGCGGGTGATGGGGCGGGGCGCTTCGCCGAAGGTTACGCTCACAAAATCGAGCGGGTGGGGGCGCTGAAACTCCCGCACTTGCAGAGCGTGGCCCGTGGGTTGGCCCGCGTTAAAAATGGTCAGCCGCTTCTTGTCAATATTAAGCGGCACCTGCACCCGATACACCACCGCCTGCTCGGAGCGTACCGAGGAGTCGGAGGGAACCACCAGCACGTCTTCGAAATGAAAGCGGGCTTTCTGCAACGATTCGCCCTCCAGGCGCACATCCACGGTTTCGCCGGGGTTCACGGTTTGGCTGGCGCTCCAGTCGCCGCCGCGGTGCCGCACCTGCACGCCCGTGATGCTGGTTTTGGGCGACACGTTGAAGTTAGTGAGGTACTTGGGCTGGTCGTTTTCCTTGATGTAGAGGTAGCTGTCCGTCTGGCGGTGGGTGTTGTAGACGCGCAGCCAGCACAGCACCCGGTCGTTGGAGAGGTAGCTGCGCGTCACCAGCTCGGCAATCAGCGGACCGCCTTGTTCTTCCTGGTCCTCAACACGATAGGTGCGCTTAAGATCGAAGCTGCGGCCATTGTCCAAGATAATTTCCACGCCCTGCCGGCGCGACGCTTCATTGAGGGTGATTTCCTTTTTATCGACGCTCAGAAACCGCAAGCGGCTGGATTTCACGGTGAACTCCTGACGGAGCGGAGCCAGACTGTAGCTCAGGCGACGGTTGTTTTCGACGAGAAAGGGGCGTTCCGTTTGGGGGCGCACGGTGAGCGCGCGGTTGCCGGGCACATTGGGCAGCACATGCAGGCGCAGCGTGCCGTTCTGCTGACTGAGCCGGTAGTCAATATCCTGGCCGTGGGTCCAGTCGGGACTCACGCGCACGTTTTTGGGGTTGTTGCTGGTCAGGTCAAACACCTTTTCCTCACCCACATACAGCTCCGTATCAGTAGGCCGAAAGGCCAGCGTGGTGCGCGTAACGGGCAGCAGATTCACCGTCTGGGTTTGCAAAATGCCCCCCACAGCCTCGAGATTCTGCGTGAAGGTGAGTCGCAGAAAGCGCGTGGCGGTCAGGTCGCGGAAACGGATTTTGGCCCGATAAAACGCGTTGTCTACGGCCGTGAGCGAGTCGAGGAGCTGAAAGTCGGCGGAGCGCTGGAGGCGAAGTGGGCGCTGGGGGGCAAATTGGGTGGGATACACTAATAGCTCGGCCGTCTCGTCGTCCTGGCGATAATAGAAGTACAGGTGCGGCTCATTCTCAACCGCTACTACCTGGCGACTCAGGCGGTAGCGGGCCGTATCGACGTGCAGCACCATCTCACGCAAAAGGGGAGCCTGCGCGAAGGCGACGGGGCCAATTCCCAACAAAAACAACAGCAACAAGGCGGTGCCGACAGCGCGGCCAAAATCTGGAAGAAGGCGCACGGGGCAGTTTGGGTCAGAGAGTGAGCAGTCAGAAGCCAGAAGCGCGAACTACCCAAGCAGTCCACAATTGGACAAAGGTAAGAGGGGAGGGGGTTTGGAATAAAAAGAAAAGTGAGTTGTAGCGCGGAAATCCGTTCCGCGTCGAGCCGCGGGCGAGGACTCGATACCGTGCCTACGCCTTGTTTCTCGCGGTGCTCGACGCGGAACGGATTTCCGCGCTACATTTCTTGTTGGTAAGTGTGGGGCCAATCTTGCCAGTTCTCTACTAAGCCAGCCTTCACCGGATTTTGAAGTACGTAGGCAATTACTCTATTCAACTCCCGACCGTTGCGGATTACATGGTCGTAGCTTTCTGACTGCCAGAAAGCTCCCGTGAGCTGAAGTAACTGGTTCGCTTTCGTGGCGCTGTACCGCTTTTGAGCCTGTAACACCCGGTAAAAAGGCTGCTGTAGATTTTCCGCTATAGTCAGCACCAAATGCACATGATTAGGCATAATGCAGTAAGCGTGCAAACTGTATTCACGACCAGAAAAGTGAAACAAGGATTCGCGTACGAGAGCGGCTATCCGCGGCTCGATGAGCCAGTGCGGTCCACTCCTGTCGTCGTCCAGCCACCGATCATAGTGTACGAAAGCTCGTTTGCGCTGCCGCCGCTGTTGCTCACTATTACTGGTGTACGGTGCCAGATTTGCTTCTGCTTCCAAAGCTTCCCGCACGGACCGGGGCAGGGTGCCGGCCAGCCGATACGTGATAAACAGGGTGCTGCCCGGTGGGAGATGGTGGGGTAGATTTCGCTCGTAATGACTGTGCAACAAATCATCCATCCCGAAATGTAGCGCGGAAATCCGTTCCGCGTCGAGCACCGCGAGAAGCCACGCGCCTTCATTCGCTAGCATACGATTGCCTTTCGCTGCGCTCAACGCAGAACGGATTTCCACGGCTACGACCGGGCCGGCGGCAACCCGACCGGCGTCAATAAGGTACACTACGGAGGAGTGGCGTTACAAAATACCCCCTAGTACCGCTTTCATCACCTTTCCTCTTCCTATGACGACAAAGCACACCTACGATATGGGCGTGATTGGCAACTGTGCCTTTCTGGCCTTAGTGAAACAAGACACCGCTATTTCCTGGCTTTGCTGGCCCCGCTTCGATAGCAGCTTCGTGTTTGGTAGCCTGCTCGATACGCGCAAAGGCGGCGAGTTCAGCATAAAGCCCGCCACCGAGGAGTATAGCTCGCATCAGTTTTATAAAGAAAATACCAACGTCCTCTGCACCGAAATTGAGAACGAAGACGGGCGCTATCGGGTCACGGATTTTGCCCCCCGCTTTCCGCAGTACGACCGCTACTACAAGCCCCTGATGCTGATTCGGAAGCTGGAGCCACTGTCGGGTACGCCCCGCGTGAAGGTGATCTGCTCGCCGGTGGGCAACTACGGCGAGCTGCCCCTGAGCCGGCGGCGCAGCTCCAACCATATCGCCTTTCTGGGGCTGGAAGAGGAAATTCGCCTGACCACCAACATTCCCCTGACCTATATTCTGGATGAGGAATTGTTTGTGCTCAATGAGCCTAAATACCTGGTGCTCACTTATGGAGCCCCCTTAGAAGCACCTTTGGAAAGCACGGCTGAGCGGTTCTTGCGCAGCACCGTGCAGTACTGGCAGAAATGGGTGAAAAGCACCAGCATCAGTAGCTTCTATCAGGAGGCCGTTATTCGGTCGGCGCTGGCGCTCAAAATTCACCAGTACGAAGACACAGGGGCCATTATTGCGGCCAGCACCACCAGCTTGCCCGAAGCGCCCGGCAGCACCCGCAACTGGGACTACCGCTTCTGCTGGATGCGCGATACCTACTACATCCTCACGGCCTTCAACAACATTGGTCACTTTGAGGAGATGGAGCAGTATTTTCACTACATCGCCAACATCTCTACCAAAGTCAAAGACAAGTACCAGCCGCTGTACAGCATCAGCGGGGGCACCGAGCTGATCGAGCGCGAACTGGATCTAGAGGGATATTTGGGTAACAAGCCCGTGCGCATCGGCAACGACGCCTACACCCACATCCAGAATGACGTGTACGGGCAGGTGCTGGTGGCTTTGCTGCCGCTCTACGTTGACCGCCGCTTCCTCGACGAGGAGCGCAACGACTCCCAAAAGCTGATCTATGATGCCCTGCGCATGATCGACAAAACCATGAACATGCCCGACGCTGGCTTGTGGGAATTCAGGACGCTGGCACAATACCACAGCTACACTTACCTCTTCCATTGGGCCGGCGCCCACGCCGCTCGCCACGTAGCCCGCCGCCTGAGAAACCCTGAAATGGAAGCGCTGGCTACGCGCTTAGTTGAAGAAGCCAGCCAAAAAATCGAAGAATGCTTCGATGCCAAACGCGGCGTGTACACCAATGCGATCGGCTCGCCTCACCTCGACGCCAGCACCATGCAGCTCATCATGATGGGCTACCTCGACCCGGCCTCGGAAGTGGCCAAAAAACACCTCGTAGAGCTGGAAAAGGAGCTAAAAACACCCGAAGGTCTTTTCTACCGCTACCGCCACGCCGACGACTTTGGCACACCCGAAACCACTTTCCTCATCTGCTCCTTCTGGTACGTGGAAGCTCTGGCCTGCGTCGGTCGCGTGGAGGATGCCATTCGCGAGTTCGAGTCATTGCTGACGTATACCAATCATCTGGGCTTGCTTTCAGAAGATGTAGACGCCCGCACGGGCTCGCAGTGGGGTAACTTCCCGCAGGCGTACAGCCACGTTGGCTTAGTGAATGCAGCTTATCGCATTGCCAAAAAGCTGGATCAGCCGAATTTCGTGTAGGCGCCTCAACGATTGGCCTCACCCCCCGGCCCCGTGTGCCTCACCCCCGGCCCCCTCTCCCAAAAAGAGGGGGAGCCAAACGCTTGGCCTACGCCGCCCCTTCCGCTTTCGCTTCAGGTACGGCTACCATGGTAGCCCAACAGCAAAAAGAGATTTGAACAGAAAAAGCCCCCCAACTTATTATTGGGGGGCTTTCTCTAAAAACTAGAACGTGGTAGCGGTTGCGGAGGCGGTAGCCGATGTAGCCGCGCAGGCTGAGCGCCTGGCTCCCCCTCTTTTTGGGAGAGGGGGCCGGGGGGTGAGGCACACGGGGCTGGGGGGTGAGGCCTGCGTTAAACGACCTACGCCTCCACCAAAGCGCGCAACACGCGCCGCACATCATGATGAGAATCCAGATGAAAGCGGGCCAGGGAGCGGTGGGTGCTACCTACTTTCACGGTGTAGGCGTGCGAGGGCATGGCACCGAAGGTATCTTCATCGGTACGGTCGTCGCCGATGGCGATGATGAAGTCGGCGGGGTAGGAGGCCAGCCAGCGCGCGGCACCCGCGCCTTTATTTACGCCGGCGCTTTTTACTTCTACCACCTTGTTGCCCTCCATCACTTGCAGGTCGCTGTTGGAAGCCAAAAAGTGCAGATGACTGGTCAGCTCGCGGGCCCGCACCTCGCCTAGCTCCACGTCGGCGCGGCGGTAGTGCCACACCAGGGAGTATTCTTTTTCCTCCACAAAGGAGCCCGCCGTGCGGCTGACATGCAGATCGAGAATAGGTCTGATTTCGTGCATCCAGTCGTTGGTAAGCGGCCGGAGCATGGTCCATTCTTCGCCCAGCGCCCGCAGCCATACGCCGTGTTCCACAATAAAATCGAGAGGCAAATGGCCGAGCCATTTCTCCAGGGTGGCCCGGTCGCGGCCACTCACGATAACGACCCGGTTGCGCTTATCGGCGCTTAAGTCGGTCAGCAACGTGAGCAGTTCCTGGTCGGGACCGGCCAGCTGGGGGTTGGAGTTAAATCCCGCCAGCGTGCCGTCATAATCCAGGAATAAAAGCCGCTGGGGGGCATTTTGATACTCGCTGGTCATGCGCTGCAGCTCGTCTGCATTCAGGGTGGTAGTAGCCAAGGTTTCTTGCTTTAACTTGCTGTACGTGAGTCGATTCATAAATAACTCGACCCAATGGTGAATATTATATTTTTTTACCAGCGCCTGCATGGCGCCCATGCGCTGCCGTTGTTCGTCCTCGGGCATTACCAGCGCATCGTGCATAGCCTCAGCCAGCTGGTTGGTGTCAGTAGGGTTAATGATGATGGCGTCCGACAGCTCCCGGGCGGCCCCGGCGCGCTCACTCAGAATAAGCACCCCAGGCGTGTCAATCTTGCTGGCAATGAACTCCTTAGCTACCAAATTCATGCCGTCGCGCATGGGCGTAACCAGAGCCACTTCGGCCATCCGATACAAAGCCGCTAATTCCTCCAACGGAAAAGAGCGGTAGAAGTATTGAATAGGATTCCAGGAAATGGTACGATACGTACTATTAATGCGGCCTACCAGCTCGTCAATTTCCTCTTTCAATTCCTTGTACTGCTCCACCTGGTCGCGGGAGGGCACCACCACCATCAGCAGCGTAGCCCGCTCGCGCCACTCGGGGTAGGTTTGCAACAGCAACTCATAAGCCCGCAGGCGCTGGGCAATGCCTTTGGTATAATCGAGGCGGTCGATAGACAGGATTATGCGCTCGTCGCGCAGTGCGTCGCGGTAGGTTTGCTCGTGCTGGCGGGCCTGCTCCGATTGCGCTACCTCCGCATATTTGGCCTGGTCAATGCCCATCGGGAAAGCATCAACCAGCACGCTGCGCGTGCCCAATTCCACCAGGCCATTCTGGCTCTGGTAGCCCAGCAGCTGCGACACCGAGCTCAGAAAGTGCCGCATGTAGCCGTAGGTGTGAAAGCCAATCAGATCAGCCCCCAGCATCCCTTCCAATAGCTGACGTCGCCAGGGCAGCACCCGAATCAGCTCGTAGGAGGGGAACGGAATGTGCAGAAAGAAACCGATGCTGCTTTTCGGTCTAGCGGCCCGCAGCATCTGCGGCAAGAGCAGTAGCTGGTAATCGTGCACCCAAATGGTATCGTCGGGGCCGGCCAGCTCCAGTACGGCCCGGCAGAATTTCTCGTTCACGGCCACGTAAGCCTCCCAGTGCGACTGGTCGTAGATGGCGTATTGCGCGAAATAATGGAAGGTCGGCCAGAGCGTTTCGTTGCTGAAGCCTTCGTAAAAATCCCGGATTTCGCTTTCCGTCAGAAACACCGGCCGCATGCTGTCGGCGCGGAGCTGTTCGCGCACTTCCGGTTCCTCTTCTTCGTCTACCGAAATGCCCGGCCAGCCCACCCACACGTTGTTATCAGCCCGATAAATGGAGCCCAGGCCGGTGGCTAAGCCCCCTTCGCTGGGGGAAAATGAAAGGCCTTCTTCGCTGCGTTGTACTTTGGTTGGTAGGCGGTTAGAAACGATAATCGTACGGGACATGGGGTATTTACTTCGTGCACAAATAGCTTTTCTTACGTTAAAAAGAACCGTTTCGATGAAAGTGTTTGTGATCTAGGGCGGAGGCAGGTACCCAAGCCGCGGCGAAAAAGCCCCCCACACCAAATTGAAGAAAGAGAACAAGCAGACGTATTTACTCAAGGTCAAGGCTGTCACGGCAGTAGCGCCCGCAGGCATCGATACTATTGCCGAGAAGATGCTGGTGTATCAGCGCAGCGTAGGCGCCCCAAAGCCGTGGGCGAGGTGAAAGTAGACTACAGCAAGCCGCTGAGCGCGCCCAAGAAAGCGGCTACGCTGGACGACGCTAGTCGCAACGATGCGACTAGCGACAACGATGCCACTACCCAGGAGATTAAGTACCTGATGGAGGCATTCCAAAAAACCAATAACCCGGCTTACCGAAACGGGGCTGAAAGAGGCATCGAGTACTTGCTGAAAATGCAGTACCCCAACGGAGGATTTCCGCAGTACTACCCCGACATGAGCGGCTACCGGCACGCCATTACTTACAACGACAACGCCATGATGCGGGTGCTGGTTTTGCTGCGGGATGTAGCGCAGCAGAAAGGCAACTTTGCCATCGTGAATTCGGGCTTGATACCCCAGGCTCAGTCGGCGGTAGCGCAGGGTATCGACTGCATTCTCAAAACGCAATATGTGCAGAATAGGAAGCTCACGGCTTGGGGCGCCCAGCACGACGAGAAAACTTTGCAGCCAGTGAAAGCCAGAGCCTTTGAGCTGGCCTCGCTCAGCGGCATGGAGACGGTTGAAATTGTGGAATTCCTGATGGGAGTAGAGAACCCTACACCGGAAATCAAGAAGTCGATTGAGGCGGCAGTGGCTTGGCTGGACGCGGTGAAGCTCTCGGGCTACGCCGTGAAGCTGATTGATGCTCCCAAAGAGCCCACCGGCAAAGACCGCGTGCTAGTGCCGGAGCCCGGCTCGGTTATCTGGGCCCGCTTTTATGATTTGGAGACCAACAAGCCCATCTACGTGGGCCGCGACGGGGTGAAAAAAACCACTCTGGCTGAAATTGAGAATGAGCGGCGGGCCGGCTATGCCTACGCGGGCACTTGGCCAGCTAAGCTGCTGAACAAGGAATACCCTAAGTGGCAACAGAAGTGGGCCAATGCCACCGGTGCGAAACTATAAGTATCAAACTATGAAAAATTTATCTCGCGCTGTGGCCTTGGCTGAAACCGAGGCACCCGTGCTCCGCCCCACGGCTGCGCTGCTGGAGCTGCCCGAAAAAGTGCTGCAATTTGGAACTGGCGTATTGCTGCGCGGCCTGCCCGATTATCTGATCGACAAGGCCAACCGCCAGGGGATTTTCAGTGGCCGCATCGTGGTAGTGAAATCTACCGACGGGGGCGACCTAACCGCTTTTGAGCGCCAGAATAACCTGTATACGGTAGGCATTCGGGGCGTGGAAGACGGCCACACGGTGGAGGAAAACGTGCTCTGCGCTTCTATCAGTCGGGTGCTGTCGGCTAAAAGCCAATGGGCCGAGGTGCTGGCTTTCGCCGCCAGCCCGGACCTGCAGATCGTGATTTCTAACACCACCGAAGTTGGCATTCAGCTTACGGCCGATGACATCCGCCAGGAGCCACCGCACTCGTTTCCGGGCAAGCTGCTGGCCGTGCTCTACGCTCGTTTTCAGGCATTTGACGGCGATTTAACCAAAGGCCTGGTCATTGTGCCTACGGAGCTCATTCCCGATAATGGCCGGAAGCTGGAGGGCATTTTGTTGGAGCTGGCGCACCGCAACGGACTGGAGCCGGAGTTTATCGAGTGGCTGGAGACGGCCAATACCTGCTGCAATTCGCTGGTTGACCGCATCGTGCCCGGCAAGTCCGACGCGGCCACTGGGCAAGGGCTGACCGAGCAACTGGGGTATGAAGATGAGCTGCTGACCATGACCGAGGCCTACCTGCTCTGGGCCATTGAGGGCGACGAGCGGGTGAAGCAGGTGCTCTCCTTCCATGCCGCCGATCCGGGCATCATAGTCCGGCCCGATATTAATCTGTTTCGGGAGCTGAAATTGCGCTTGCTCAACGGTACCCACACGCTAAGCTGCGGCCTGGCGTATCTGAGTGGTTGCGAGACGGTGCGCGGAGCTATGGAGAATGATTGTGTGGCCACGTTTGTGCACAATCTGATGCTGGGTGATTTGCTGCCGGGCATCCCGTATGCCGTAGACGAAAAAGTAGGTCAGCGCTTCGGTTTGCAGGTGCTGGACCGCTTTCGCAACCCCTCCATCGAGCATCGGTGGCTGGCCATTACCATGCAGTACACCCTGAAAATGCAGATGCGCAACGTGCCCACCTTGATGCATTATTACAAGCGCTTCAACACGGCGCCCCAGTATATGGCGCTTGGGTTTGCGGCCTATCTGCTCTTCATGCGCGGCACGCGTCAGGAAGGTAAAATCTGGTACGGCACGGCAAACGGCACGGAATACCCTATTCAGGACGACCAGGCGGGCTACTTTGCCGAGCTGTGGGCTCGCAACCTGTCGGCGGCCGACCTGACCACGACTGTTCTACAGAATCAAACGCTCTGGGGCCACGACCTCAGCCAGTTATCTGGCTTTGCCAAACGCGTCAGCGACAACCTGCAGCAAATGCTGGAAACTGGCGTTTCGGCCACGGTAGCAAGGCAATTAAATAAAAAAGCCACCTTAGTCAAATGAGGCATCAGGTAGCCAAAATTCATCCTGCCGATAACGTATTGGTGGCCCTGGCTGATTTGCCGGAAGGGACGCGCGTGCCCTGGGATGGAACGATCCTAACTACGACGGCTCGTATTCCGGCCAAGCACAAGCTGGCCACCCGCGATTTTGAACCCGGCGACTTAATAACCATGTACGGGGTGCTGGTGGGCAAGGTCCGCCAGTCGATACCGGTCGGCGGCCTGCTCACCACCAGCAATATTCAGCACGCCACCGACAGCTACGGCGAACACCAGCACGAAAAAGCCCCCTGGTCGGCCCCCGACGTAAGTCGTTGGCAGGACCGCACCTTCATGGGCTACCACCGCCGCGACGGGCGCGTGGGCACCGCCAATTACTGGCTGGTTATCCCACTGGTATTCTGCGAAAACCGCAACATAAAAGTGTTGGAAGAAGCCCTGGTAAATGACCTGGGCTACGCTCGCCGCAAGAGCTATCAGCCCCAGACGCAGGCGCTGATTTCGCTGATGCAGGCGGGTAAGTCGGTGGAGGAAATTCTGCAAACGGATCTGCACAGCGCCGAAAATGCCCCCCAGGGACCTAACCGGTTGTTTCCGAACGTGGATGGCATCCGGTTCCTGAGCCACGAGGGCGGCTGCGGCGGTATTCGCCAGGATGCCCAGACGCTGTGTGGGCTGCTGGCCGGCTATATCACGCATCCGAACGTGGCGGGCGCGACGGTGCTGAGTCTGGGTTGCCAGAACGCGCAGGCGAGCATGCTACAGGACGAAATCAATAAGCGCAGCCCTAACTTCGATAAGCCGTTTTTTATTCTGGAGCAGCAGAAAATCGGGACGGAAGAAGCGCTGATTAGCGCGGCTCTGCGTCAGACGTTCGCGGGCTTGATGCAGGCGAATCAGGTGCGCCGCCAGTCGGCGCCGCTGAGCAAGCTGAGCATCGGTTTGGAATGCGGCGGCTCCGATGGCTTCTCCGGCATTTCCGCCAATCCGGCCGTGGGCCACGTATCGGATATGTTGGTGGCGCTGGGTGGCTCGGTTATTCTGGCTGAATTTCCGGAGCTGTGCGGCGTAGAGCAGGAATTGGTTGACCGCTCGATCAATACCGAAACGGCTGAGCGCTTCAGCCACCTGATGAAAGCGTACGGCGACACGGCTATTGCCGTGGGCTCGGGCTTCGACATGAACCCTTCACCCGGCAACATTCGCGATGGCTTGATCACCGATGCGATGAAGTCGGCGGGGGCGGCGCGGAAAGGTGGAAGCTCGCCCGTGGTGGCGGTGCTCGACTACCCCGAACCCGTGACCAAGCCCGGCCTGAACCTGCTCTGCACGCCCGGCAACGACGTGGAATCGACCACGGCTGAGGTCGGCTCGGGAGCGACGGTGGTGCTGTTTACCACGGGCCTGGGTACGACTACCGGCAATCCCATCGCGCCCGTCGTGAAGATTGCCAGCAACACTGCTTTGGCCAAGCGCATGCCCGACATCATCGACGTGAACACCGGCACCGTCATCGATGGCGAAGAAACCATCGAGCAGGCGGCCGAGCGCATTCTGGACTATGTGGTTCGGGTGGCGAGCGGCGAAGAAGTTGCCGCCGTGCGCCACGGACAAACGGACTTTATTCCGTGGAAACGCGGCGTTTCGCTGTAATGACTAAGAACGTCAAGCTCCCCTCCTCAGCTGAGGAGGGGACGCGGCGGCACAGCCGACGCGGGGGTGGTTGACCTCGTTGCTGACGTTGTTTAGTAAGAGCTACTTCAAAAAAGCCCCCCGCGCATCGTTCAACTAAACAACGACTGCAACCACCCCAGCTTTGGCTGTGCCAAAGCATCCCCTCCTTGGTAAGGAGGGGAGTTTATCGTTCTTTTTGCGCTCAAATTTGCTCGCTTCATCAGATAGATACGCACTATGAAAAAGCCTTTTCTCAATGACGATTTCCTGCTGCAAACGGAAACGGCCCAGCAACTCTACCATGAGTTTGCCAAGCCTATGCCCATCATTGATTACCACTGCCATTTGCCCCCCGATCAGATTGCGCAGGATCGGCAGTTTGAGAATATCACTCAAATCTGGCTGTACGGCGACCACTACAAGTGGCGCGCCATGCGCACCAACGGGGTTGATGAGCGCTACATTACGGGTGATGCGTCGGACTGGGAGAAGTTTGAGAAATGGGCTGAGACTGTGCCGCAAACCGTGCGTAACCCGCTCTATCACTGGACGCATTTAGAGTTGCAGCGCTACTTCGACATCACGGAATTGCTGAATAAGGACAGCGCCCGCCGCATCTACGAGGCCTGCAATGAGAAGCTGCGCACATCAGAGTATTCGGTGAAGAATCTGCTACTCAAAATGCAGGTGAAAGTCGTCTGCACGACCGATGATCCGGCCGATTCGCTGGAGTATCATCAGGTCATTGCCGCCCAGCCGTTTGGGGTGCAAATCCTGCCTGCTTTCCGGTCCGATAAGGCTATGTCGCCGGAGGACGTAACCGCCTACAACAGCTACCTGGATAAGCTGGCGGCAGCGGCAGATATAACCATTGCCACCTACGACGACCTGCTCGAAGCCCTGCGTCGCCGCCACGATTTCTTTCACGCCCAGGGCTGCCGCCTCTCTGACCACGGTTTGGAGCGTCTTTACGCTTCTGACTACTCAGCGGAGCAAGTGGCTAATGCCTTTGCACAAGCGCGTGGGGGGCAAAAATTAAGTCAGGAGGATACTGAAGCGCTGAAGTCGGAACTGCTGCTGGAGCTGGCCCGCCTGGATCACGCCCGCGGCTGGACCCAGCAGTTTCACTTGGGCGCGCTACGCAACAACAACGCCCGTATGCTGCGCCAGCTCGGCCCCGACACGGGTTGGGATTCTATTGGTGACTTCCCCCAGGGCCGCGCCCTTTCTACCTTCCTCGACCGCCTCGATTCGTCGGATCAGTTGGCCAAAACGATTCTCTACAACCTCAACCCCGCCGACAATGAGCTGCTGGCTACTATGATTGGTAACTTTCAGGATGGCACGGTGGCCGGTAAGGTGCAGTGGGGCTCGGGCTGGTGGTTTCTGGATCAGAAAGACGGGATGGAAAAGCAACTCAACGCGCTGTCGAATATGGGCCTTGTGAGCAAGTTTGTGGGCATGCTCACCGACTCGCGCAGCTTCCTTTCGTATCCGCGCCACGAGTATTTCCGCCGCGTGCTCTGCAACCTGCTCGGCAACGACGTGGAAAACGGCGAGCTGCCCGACGACATGGCGCTGCTGGGGGGCATTGTGGAAAACATCTGCTACTACAACGCCCAGCAGTATTTCGGCTTTGACGCGGTAGCAACCGAGGCCGTAACTCCAGGCTCCAGCTTGGTGAACAGTTGAACAACAGTAGCAGTAGCGCGAAGCTTCTGCTTCGCGTTTCGTCGCGGTCATTGTTAAATATGATTCCCAGCTAGTCGTTAGCTTCGCTGCCCTACGGGTCAACGATGCGCGAAGCGGAAGCTTCGCGCTACAAACAACGATTCGCCAAGCTGGAGCTTAACGTTACATTTACCTTTTATGAAACAGGTTATCACTTTTGGCGAGATTATGTTACGGCTCTCGCCGCCTCTGAACTATCGGTTCACGCAAGCGGCCAGCTTCGAGGCGAACTACGGCGGGGGCGAGGCCAATGTGGTCGCCGCCGTAGCGGGCTTGGGCATACCGGCCGCGCACGTCACCTGTTTTCCGGCCAACGAGCTGGGCCAAGCCGCTGCTCAGAGCTTCCAGCGCTTAGGCGTGGACATGCGCCACACGGTATATAGCGGCAAGCGGCTTGGTCTGTACTTCCTGGAAGTAGGTGCTTCCCTGCGGGCCAGCAAAGTGGTGTATGACAGGGCTGATTCTTCCTTTGCCAACCTCGATCCGGCCGCTTTCGACTGGGATAAAATTCTGAAAAATGCCCAATGGCTGCACTGGACGGGTATTACGCCCGCCATTTCGGCCGCTGCGGCGCAGGCCATCGGCGCAGGTATCCGGGCGGCTCGCCGTATGGGGCTCACTGTGTCGGCAGATGTGAACTACCGCCGCAACCTCTGGCAGTACGGCCAGCGCGCCCAGGACGTAATGCCGGACCTCGTGGCTGGCTGCGATGTGGTGGTGTGCTCCGAGAATGACGCCGCCGACTTATTCGGTATTCGCCCCGCGGCGGGTGCCGAGAATAAGTTTGCTTCCATCAGTGAGCAGCTGATGACGCGCTTTCCGCAAATCAAGCAAGTAATCAGTACTCGTCGCAAAACCCAAAGCGCCTCCCACGAGCGCATCAAGGGGCAGCTTTTTGACGGCGCTTACTCCGAAACACCCTACTACGACATCACGCCGGTGGTAGACCGCATCGGGGGCGGCGACGCGTTTCTGGGGGGCTTTATTTATGGCTCCTTACACTACGCTACGCCGCAGGAGGCGCTGCACTTCGCCGTGGTGGCCTCAGCCCTCAAACACACGATTCACGGCGACGTGAACCTGGTGACGGTGGCCGAAGTGGAGCACGTGCTGCAAGGCAACACCACCGGCCGGCTGGTACGGTGAAATGGTGAGTGGTGAAATGGTGAGTTTGACGTTCTGGCGGCGCGGACTACATGAGGACGATAATAACTAGAACAGCAAACTCACCACTCACCATTTCACCACTTCACAAACTCACCACTTCACAAACTCACCATTTCACCACTTCCCGAATGCCTCGTTTTTCCGCTGATCATATTTTAGAAACCGTCCTGCGCCACCCCATTGTTCCGGTTTTTTACCACGCCGAGGCTGCTTACGCGAAGCGTATCATGCAGGCTTGCTACGATGGCGGACTGCGGGTATTTGAGTTTACAAACCGGGGTGAAAAAGCCCCCCAGGTCTTCGCTGAACTGGCCGCTTTTGTGCGCGACACCTGCCCCGATATGCTGCTGGGTATCGGTACTATTTATCAGGCGGAAGAAGCGGAGCGTTTCATTGCCGCCGGCGCCGATTTCGTGGTGCAGCCCGTCACGACGGCGCCCGTGGCGGCGGTATGCCGGCAGCACGACGTGCCCTGGCTGCCGGGCGCCATGACGCTGAACGAAATCTATAACGCTACTCAGCTGGGCGCGAAGCTCGTGAAGGTGTTTCCGGGCAACGTGGTGGGGCCGGGTTATATCAAGAGTTTGCGCGGCCCGATGCCGGATGTGAAGCTGATGGTGACCGGCGGCGTGGAGCCCACGACGGAGAGCTTGGCCGAATGGTTTGGGGCCGGGGTAAACGTTGTCGGGATGGGGTCGCAGCTCTTTAAAAATGCTGATGATACGGCGGCCTTAAGCCGGCAGATTGCTGACTTGCTGGCGTTTGTTGAAACACTAAAAAAGTAACGCTGCCCGAATGGCGCGACCACCGTGCCATCGATTTGCCCACGAGTACGAGTTCTGCTTTGCTATCAATTTCCACACCCGATGATGATACCCTCTCCAACTCAATCTCCGCCCGGCACCCCGATTGCTGCATCTGAGAAGATGAGCAAGTATCGGTGGACCATCTGCGCGCTGGTGTTTTTCGCCACTACGGTCAACTATCTTGACCGGGCCGTTATTTCGCTATTGAAGCCTTATCTGGAGACGGAGTTTAACTGAAATTCGGGCGACTATGCCAACATCGAAATAGCCTTTAAGGTAGCGTACTCGCTGGGTATGCTCGGCGCGGGTCGCATCATCGATGCGCTGGGCACCAAGATCGGCTACGCCTTATCTACTTTTCTGTGGAGTCTGGCCGCCATGGGTCATGCGTTTGTCAGCAGCACTTTCGGGTTTAGTGTGGCGCGGGATTTCCTGGGCGTAACGGAGGCCGGCAACTTTCCGGCCGCCATCAAAACGACGGCCGAGTGGTTTCCGCAGCGTGAACGAGCATTAGCAACGGGTATCTTCAATTCGGGCTCCAACGTGGAGCGCCTTGCGATAAGACAGTGGAAATGAGTACTTAGCCCGGCTCTATGCAGCCGGACTCTGGTACGCTACTGTCGCACTTGTAGGTGCTGTGGTATAAGCCCTCGTTCCTCTACGCTCTTATTTCTTATGTCTAACCTCTTTCTTCCGAGCCTCTTATGAATCCCGCTCACGAAAACAACTTAGCCCAACCAGTCGGCACTACGCTCGACCGCTACATCATGCGCAAGCAGTCGGAGTTTGCGTTTGCCACCGGCGAACTGTCGCAGCTGCTGCGTGATATTGCCTTAGCGGGCAAAATTGTGAACCGCGAAGTAAACCGCGCGGGCCTGACCAGCATTATCGGGGCCGCCGGGGGGCAAAATGTGCAGGGTGAGCAGCAGCAAAAGCTGGATGTAGAGGCCAATATTCGCTTCATTCGGGCCCTGACCAACGGCAAGGAAGCTTGCGCGGTACTCTCGGAAGAAGAGGAGGATATTATTCATACCGGTCACTGCGAGGGCCGTTATGTAGTAGCCATCGACCCGCTGGATGGTTCCTCGAACATCGACGTGAATATCAGCATCGGCACCCTGTTCAGCATCTACCGGCGCGTGTCGCCGGTAGGAACGGAGGCCACGGCCGCCGACTTTTTGCAGGGCGGACGCAAACAGGTGGCAGCGGGCTACATTCTGTACGGCTCCAGCACCATGTTCGTGTACACCACCGGCCACGGCGTGGCGGGCTTCACGTACGAGTCGTCGCTGGGCGAGTTTTTCCTGTCTCACCCCGATATCCGCATTCCGGCTACCGGCCCCGTATTTTCCTGCAACGAAGGCTACTGGTTTGAGTACCCGGAGTACGTGCGCAAGTTTCTGCTGAGCTGCAAGCGTCGCACTATGTCCGGGCGCTACGTGGGCTCGTTGGTGGCCGACTACCACCGCAACTTATTTACGGGGGGCATTTACTTATATCCGCCCAATAAAAAAGCCCCCCAGGGCAAGCTGCGCCTCCTTTACGAAGGCTACCCGCTGGCCTTCCTCATGGAGCAGGCCGGCGGCTTGGCCTCCTCGGGCACCCAGGCCATCCTCGACATGGTACCCACCGATTATCACCAGCGCGCGCCCCTCTTTATCGGCTCTCCGAACCTGGTGAACGAGCTTCTGGCCGGAGCCGGGAAGCCCGCCATAGCCGCTATGGCCGCTAATCAATCAGCCGACTTTCGTTGTTAAGTATAAAGAATAGGAAAAATAAGCTTCTTGCATACTCTGTATTGCGTCTGGCTCGCTCCTTCTTGTTCTTTGCTGTCAACCTTCCGCTTCCAACCTTTCTTTCATGCCCAAACTAGTTGCCCCCCAAGTCGAGTTCAGCCACTTGCTGAGCCAGGTTAAAAGTGTCACCCCCGAAATCTTAACGCCCGACGGTCAGTTTCTGAACCTGATGGAAGGCCGCTGGCAGGAGCCCGGCAAGCCCCGCAAATTTATCTCGCCCGTGGATGGTACCGAGCTAGGCTCCCTGCCCATGCTTGACCACGAAACCGGGCTGCGGGCCGTCAGCTTCGCCAAGCAGGAAGCCGCCGCCTGGGCCGCCACCGACCTTGATGAGCGCAAAAGCCGGGTGCAGGATTGCCTGCATCAGCTCCGCCAGCAGGTAGACTTGGTGGGCAAGCTCCTCATCTGGGAAATCGGAAAAACGTATAAGCTAGGCTTCACCGACATCGACCGGGCTATTGAGGGCGTGCAGTGGTATGTCGATACTATAGAAGAAATGCTGGGTCAGCGCAAGCCGCTGGGCTTGGTGAGCAACATCGCCTCCTGGAACTATCCCATGTCGGTGCTGCTGCACGCGGTGCTGGTGCAGGTGCTCTGCGGTAACTCCGTGATTGCCAAAACGCCCACCGATGGCGGTTTTATTTCCCTCAGCCTCACCTTCGCCATCGCTCGCCGCTGCGGCCTGCCCGTCACCCTGGTCAACGGCTTGGGCAGTACCCTGAGCGACGCACTGGTTAAGAATGGTCATATCGACTGCCTCAGCTTCGTGGGCGGACGCTACAGCGGCCGCAACATCGCCGACGTACTGAGCCTGCACAACAAGCGCTACATGCTGGAAATGGAAGGTGTGAACACTTACGGCATCTGGGACTACAGCGACTGGGACAGCATGGCCGATCAGCTCAAGAAAGGCTACGACTACGGCAAACAGCGCTGCACTGCCTACGTGCGCTTCGTGGTGGAGCGCCGCCTGTTTCCGCAGTTTCTGGAAACCTACCAGAGCGCCATCCGCAGCCTGAAAGTGGGCAACCCCACGCTCGTAGACAACGCCGACGACAAGCTGCCCGACCTGGCATTCGGGCCCGTTATTCATGCTCAGCAAGCTCAGGATCTGGATCGGCTGTATAAAAATGCCCTCCAGACCGGCGCCACGCCTATTTACGAAGGCAAGCTCGATGACAACCTGTTTCTGCCCGGCCAGGACCGGTCGGCTTACGTCGCGCCCCGCGCCCTCGTCAACCTGCCGCGCCAGAGTGAGCTTTATTTTAAAGAACCCTTCGGCCCCATCGACAGCATTGTGCTGGTGGATAGGGTAGAGGAGCTGGTCGGCGAAATGAACATCAGCAATGGCGCGCTGGTAGCCGCCATTGCCTCCGACGACGAGAAGCTGGCCCGCCGCACGGCCAAGGAAGTGCGCGCTTTCAAAGTCGGCCTCAATAAGCTGCGCTCCCGCGGCGACCGGGAAGAAGTATTCGGCGGCCTGGGCGAATCCTGGAAAGGCGCCTTCGTGGGGGGCAAATTACTGGTGGAAGCCGTGACGCAAGGCGACTCCGGCCAGCCGGTGCTAGGTAATTACGAAGACGCTACGTTGCTGCCGGAGAAGATTTAGGTACTGGGTTTTCGTTTTACCAGCTGTATTAGCTAAAAGGCTCGAAAAGAGACCCTGGGGGGCTTTTTCGAGCCTTTTAGCTAATATACTGCGGAGTTTTTGAGGTTTAATAGCTTCACATAGCATTTACTTCTTAAACACATACTAGAAGAACCTCACGCCTACACTCACCATCACTAACCCGCTGGTATTTAACGCTCAGCCTGATACCTTTACCTGCTCTCCTTGCCCCACCGCATGAAACTATCCTTGCTAGTGCTGCTGCTTGTAGGCTTGGCCTTACAGGCTCGAAGTCAGGAACGTAAACGCGCCAGAGAGTATAGCATCCGCATTGGGGTGCTGCCCGCCGGTGCGCTCAACGCCATTACCGATGTACAGGGTGTGCGCGTAGGGCACACGACTTTGGTGCAAGGCCAATCGGTGCGAACCGGCGTAACGGCCATTGTGCCGCACGCCGGCAACGTGTTTCAGCAGAAGGTGCCAGCGGCGGTGTACGTCGGCAACGGCTTCGGCAAGCTGGCGGGCAGCACGCAAATAGAAGAGCTCGGCATTCTTGAAACGCCCATCGTCCTGACCAACACGCTTGGCGTGGGCACGGCCCTGAACGCGGTGGTAGGGTATGTGCTGCGGCAGCCAGGCAACGAAGCGGTACAGTCGGTAAACGCCGTGGTAGGGGAGACCAACGACGGTGGCCTCAACGACATACGCGGCCGCCATGTCACGGAGCAGCACGTGCTGGCCGCCATCGAGCAGGCACAGGGTGGCCCGGTGGCCGAGGGCAACGTAGGCGCCGGTACGGGCACCGTATGCTTTGGCTTTAAAGGTGGTATCGGCACGGCCTCGCGCCTGTTGCCTGCCAAGCAGGGGGGCTATACCGTGGGCGTGCTGGTGCAGACGAATTTTGGCGGCGTGCTCCAGATCAACGGGGCGCCGGTAGGCCAGGAGCTGGAGCAATTTTACCTGAGTCAGCAGCTGAAAGACCGCGCCGATGGGTCGTGCATGATTGTGGTAGCCACCGATGCGCCCGTCGATGCCCGCAACCTGGAGCGCCTGGCCAAGCGTGCCTTTCTGGGCCTGGGCAAGACGGGTGGCATTGCTACCAACGGCAGCGGCGATTACATCATCGCTTTTTCCACCCATCCGGGCTTGCGCGTGCCGTATGCGCCTACCACTGCTACCCAAACCACGACCACGCTCACCAACGAAGCTATGTCGCCGCTGTTTCTGGCGGTTATCGAGGCCACGGAAGAAGCCATTATCAACTCGCTTTTCAAGGCCGAACCCATGCAGGGCAAGGAGCAACAGCGCATTGAGGCCTTGCCGCTGGATAAAGTTCTGAAGATTTTAAAGCAACACCATGCCCGCTAACTCGCCGCTGCACGCGTATATCCACGGCCAGATTACGCCCCTCGATCAGGCGTTTCTGCACATCAGCGACCTGGCCATCCAGCGCGGCTACGGCGTGTTCGATTTCTTTAAGGTGCATGCGGGGCAGCCATTATTTCTCGACTACTATCTCGACCGCTTCTACCAATCGGCGCAGCTCATGGAACTGACCATACCGTTGGCGCGCCCGGCGTTGATAGAGGTAATTCAGGCCCTGATTCGGCGCAACGACCTGCCGCTGTCCGGCATCAAGATGATCCTGACCGGCGGCTACTCAGCCGATGGCTATAACCCAGGCGAGCCCAACCTGCTCATCACAGAGCAGCCGCTGGTGCTGCCTACGCCCGAGTTGTTAGTAACGGGCATCAAAGTGATAACACACGACTACCTGCGCGAAATACCGCCGGCCAAAACCATCAACTACTCCATGGGCATTCGGCTTATCAAGCAGATCAAAGCCCACGGCGCCGACGATGTGCTTTACCACCACAAGGGCGTGGTGACGGAGTTTCCGCGCGCCAATTTCTTCCTGGTAAAGCACGACAACACCGTAGTTACCCCCGCTACCCAGGTGCTGGCGGGCATCACGCGCCGCAATATCCTGGCGCTGCCTGAGCAGCCCTATTCAGTATCGGTCGGCACGGTAACCCTCGACGATGTATATCAGGCCAAAGAAGCTTTCCTGACCAGCACAACCAAGCGCGTGCTGCCGGTGGTACAGATTGATGATGTTGTACTGGGCCCCGGCAAGCCGGGGCCAGTGACACTGGCGTTGCTGCAGGCACTGCTGCAAGTAGAAGAACAAGAGCGGCAAACGTTACTTGTAATCTAGTCAACTAGTCAGTCCTTGCTAGGTAGCTATGAGAAGGCTACCCTGCCGCCAGCGAAGATTTAGGATAGGCGCGGGAATAGCGCAAAGTAAGCAGACGCCAGAGCCAGCATGACGCTCCAGTGTGTTTTGGACGGCTTCCTAAACAGCTTCTTTGCATTCGGAAAGCAGAAAGTGCTGATTTACGGCTTTGCTCCAGTATATTGCATCGCTACTATACCATAGAAAAAAGACAGTAATGGTAAAACGAATTTTGCCTCAACTACTTCTAGTGGGCTTTGTGTGCTCAGCAATAGTTACCGTTGCTCAGACTCCGGCTTTTTTCAAATCAGTAGGTGAATTGTGGATGGCTCTTAGCGGGCAGACGGACAGCTACGGCACTGGTCATGCACTCGGGGCTTTCGTGCGTTCGGTTTCTCGCTTTTGCGTGCCTTGTGTGTTATGGATTTATAGGCAGAGAGAATTGAAGGAGCTGGCTCAGTAGAGCGGCAACTACGGCTTCCCTTTGGGGCTATTTCAAGCCTTGTACAAGCTGCGCGCTCAGCGGGGGAATAACCTTTGTAGAGGTACGGCAGCAGGCGTAAGGCGATGATGGATTGGGCACGGCGCGCTGCTACCAGTTCCCATTAAGATGCATCGAGTGCGCTATAATTTGCAATAAATCCAGCATCTATATCCTAGCCGCGAAAAGCCCAGACCTGCTAACAGATTTGGGCTTTCTTATGCATAAAACATTTCCCTACATGCTACTGGGAGTAGGCTGCGCGGCCGGCCGGGGAAGCGTAATGGCATCCACGCTCTTATCCCGAATGAGCTTGTTCAGGGCCGGAAGGTCCTGCTCCCTGAGCATTTTGAACTGACTGAGCTGCTGATTAATCTGCTCCGTAACTTCCTTCTTGAACGCCACGGCTTGCTCCGTGGGCCGGTAGTCGCCGGTGCTGGCCTGCCCGACCAGATTGGCTAATTTGTTGTTCAACCGGATCGGGAAGTTCAGGGGGTCCTGGCCACTTTTGTTCTTGGTCTGGTAAAGCGCCTCTTCAATCTGAGTCATTTTCTTATCGATGGCCGCTGCCGATTCTACGATATCCTTGGCATTGGCCTGGTCTTTCAACGGGCCCGTGATGGTGTTGAGCTGCCCGCGAATGGTGCGGATATCGCGGATGGCGTCGTGGGTTTCCGTGAGTTTCCGCTGTACTTCTTGCAGGAAGTCAAACTGCGCCTGTAGGTCTTGCGGCGTGGCTTTGCTGCGCGGATCGGGCAGCACGGTAAAGGCAGTTTCCTGCGTTTCCTGGTTGAGTGTCAGGCGGGCTTTGTAGGTGCCCGGTACGGCCCTGGGTCCCTGCGTGCCGCCACCCCACAAAATAAGCCCTTCAAACTGGCTGGCATCGGGGTAGCTCAAATCCCACACGTAACGGTTCAGGCCCTTACGGGTGGGCAGCAGCTCCTTTTTTACTTTGGCTTTTTCTGCCTTCGTCAGATTTTTGCCCCCCAGGTCCCGGTCGGTGTTGGCGAACGTGCGAATAAGCTTGCCGCTCGAATCCAGGATTTCCAGCTTGACATTGCTGGTCGAATCCTGTTTTTGAGCCAAGTGATAATACAGCATGACCCCGCCCGGATGGTTCTGGCCCGCGGTTTTGGGAATGGTGGGGGTGCCGCGGCCCTCCATTTTGTAAGTCGGGGTGGGCGTGAACAGATGAAACTTGCTGGCGGCTACCGGCGCACTCAGCTGGTGCAGGGGCGTAAGGTCGTCGAGCAGCCAGAACCCCCGGCCCTGAGTAGCGGCAATGAGGTTGTCGTTTTTAATAGTCAGGTCAGTAATGGAAGCCGGCGGCAGATTGAGCTGAAACGGCTGCCATTGCTTGCCGTCATTAAAGGAGACATACATGCCGTATTCGGTGCCGGCGTAGAGCAGGCCGGGGCGCTTGGGGTCGGCGCGAACCACGCGGGTAAAGTGCGTGTCGGGAATGCCGGCGGTGATTTTCGTCCACGTCTTGCCGTAGTCGGTGGTCTTGTAGAGGTAGGGCCGAAAGTCCCCGGACTTATACATCGTGGCCGCCACGTAGGCTGCCCCCTTGCTGGTGGGATGGGCGTCGATGCTGTTAATCTGAATCCACTCGGGCATGCCCTTAGGCAGCACCTTCGTCCAGGTCTTGCCATTGTCGCGGGTTACGTGCAGCAGCCCGTCGTCGGAGCCCGTCCAGATAACGCCTTGCTCGGCCGGCGACTCCGCGATGGCGAAGATGGTACCATAGTACTCCACGGCCGTGTTGTCCTTGGTAATAGGCCCGCCCGATGGCCCCAGGGTTTTTGGATCATTGCGGGTCAGGTCCGGACTGATTATTTCCCACGATTGGCCTTCGTTGGTCGTTGCGTGCAGATGGTTGGAGCCGGCGTAAAGCTTCTTAGGGTCGTGGGCGGAAAACAGCAGGGGGAAATTCCACTGAAACCGGTATTTCATGCCCTCCGCGCCGTGGCCCATGGGGTTGTCGGGCCACACGTCAATGGTGCGCTCCTGCTGGGTGCCATGGTCTACACGGGAAAGATACCCGTCGTAGCTGCCCCCATACACGATGTCGGGGTTAATCGGGTCCACGGCCAGATGGGCGCTTTCGCCCCCGGCCGTCGATTCCCAGTCGCGCTCCTCGATGCTGCGGCCACCCGTGCGGTGCGGAATTCGCACCGTTGAGTTGTCCTGCTGGGCTCCGTAAATACGGTAAGGGAAATGGTTGTCGGTGACCACGCGGTAAAACTGCCCCGTGGGCTGGTTGTGGTACGTGGTCCAGTTCAGGCCGCCGTCGGTACTCACCTGGGCCCCGCCGTCGTCGGCCATCACCATGCGGTTGGGGTTCTCGGGGGCAATCCACAGATCGTGGTGGTCGCCGTGGGGGGCATCGTTGGCCTGGAAAGTGCGGCCCCCATCCTTGCTTTTGTGGTACGAGACGTTCAGCACGTACATGACGTCCGCATCCTTGGGGTCGGCATAAATGCGGGTATAGTACCAGGCCCGCTGGCGCAGATTACGGTCGTCGGAGAGCTTCTGCCAGTTCTTGCCCCCATCGTCGGAGCGAAACAAGCCCCCTTTTCAGCCTCCACCATGGCCCACACCCGGCTGGAATTCACGGGCGAAACCGCCACGCCGATGATGCCCAAAGTGCCCGCGGGCAAGCCTTCGTTGCGGGAAATATCCTTCCAGGTGTCACCGCCATCGGTGCTTTTCCACAGGCCCGAGCCCGGTCCGCCCGAGGAGAAGCTGTACGGGGTGCGCCGCACATTCCAGGTGCTGGCGTACAGAATGCGCGGGTTGGAAGGGTCCAGTAGTAAGTCAACGGCGCCCGCGTCTTTGTTGGCAAACAGCACCCGCTCCCAGTTCTTGCCCCCATCTTTGGAGCGGTACACGCCGCGCATCTCGCTGGGCGCGTACAGGTCGCCCATGGCCGCTACGTACACCAGATCCGGGTTTTTGGGGTGAATGCGGATGCGGCCGATGTGGCGCGAATCCTTCAGGCCCACGTTCACCCAGGTCTGGCCCGCATCCTGCGACTTCCACACCCCAAAGCCCGACGACACGTTGCCCCGCACGGTTTGCTCGCCCTCGCCGGCGTACAGCACGTTCGGGTCCGACTCGCTGACGGCCACGGCCCCTACTGACCCGCCAAAGTAGCGGTCCGAGATATTATCCCAGGTGCCGCCGCCATCGGTAGTGCGCCACACGCCGCCCCCGGCCGTACCCATGTAGTACAGGTTGGGGTTGCCGGGCACGCCCGTCGCCGTACCGGCCCGTCCGCCGCGGTAAGGGCCAATGGAGCGCCACCGCAGCCCATTGTACAAGGTAGTATCATAGACTGCGGCCGTGCCTTGGGGGGCTTTTTTTCGTTTGGAGCGCTGTTGGGCTTCGGCCGAAGTAGTAAGTAGCAGAAGAAACAGCACGCCAACAAAAGCGGCATTTAAGGGTAGCGAAAGTTTCATGCGCAATGGGTTAACATGGATCAGGCACTAAAAATAAGCGCCCAAAAATCGCGGTGAATGGTCTTAGCAAGCCAACTGCCTCTAAGGTAATCAGCCATAGATTCTAAACTAGCGAGAAACTTTCTGGAGGAGTATATTCCACTGTTGTGCTTGTAGCTTATGCTAAATTAAACAAGGTAGAGACGCAATATTTTGCGTCTCTACCTTGTTCTGACTGGCCCAAAAACTCAAACAGCTTCCCTAGGCGCTTTCTTTTATAGTTGATAAATAGTGTCGAAGCCAAGAATCCGAAAAGCACAATCTGCGGCCTGCTAGATGGTAAAGTATTTATGAGGCTATTTCGAGACAATGATATAACTAACGTTATGTCAAGAGGAATGCAAAGAAGAGTTCTAACAATAAATCGCCTGTACAAACTCATAAAAATTCTATTCTAACTGGCACGAAATTGCTGCCTAGCTGTACGTCTTCATTTTGCTGGTTAGTAACATGACTTTCTCTAAAATCTGGGTTATTGTTTTCGCTTGTCTAGTACTTTCCGCTAATGTGCTCTTTGACCACTATCGAGCTCCCACCGGTATGCTCTTGTCGCCGTTGATAGCGGCCGGCATGACGTGGCTGATTATGTTTTATGGGCCGGCATGGCCGCCTTATCTGCAAACGGGGCTGTGTGCCGTATTACTGGGTTTACAGGATATCGGTATCAAACTCACAGGCGGCGGCTCGCATGATGCCGAGGGACAAGGATTCATGAATCTGATGGTTCTGGTGGGAGCAGTGCTCTCGTTGGGCTTTATTGCTAGGGCCTTATGGGACCAGAAACAGGTGACGTGGTGGCTCAGGTTGGCGGCGTTGGTGTTGTTTCCTCTGTTAATCCTGCTCCACTTGGAGCTATTTAATGCTTTGGGCGAAGGGCTCTACTATGAGTTGTAGCGATGGGTAAGACAGCGCGTTGAACCCCCGTATGTTTAGCGAATTTGATAAGAGTCAATGAGAAGAACAAGAAGACTGTTATTCTCACAAAAAATTAATCCAATAGCGTATAATGCCCACTTTGCGATGGCTTCAGGTAAACAAAAAAGAGTAGGGCTGCTCGTTGTGCTCTTAGCAGGTTTGGTCGGGGCAGGCTACCAGTTCTTAGCCTCGCTGAATCCAATAGAAGGCATGAGGTCCTATACCACCAGTTCCACCAAGTCGAAAACCATGGGCGTGTTTGACCGACACGTACAAGTCCGCCCCCAGTTCCTGCGCCACGATTCGCTGTATTCAATCCGAATAGAAGAAGCGTATCTAGAGAACTTTTGGGTATGTGACGAGGGCTGTACTATCGCGAGCGAAATAGATGCTGTAGGCAGTAAAACGCTCATCGTCCGGTTACAACCGGGTTCGGATGCGACGGGCTTAACATACACCTATTCTATTCGGCATCAATACGGGGAAAACGAAAGCTCTTTTCATTTGGGGATGGATGGGGTCTTAGTGGCCTATATCAGCGCGCATATAGGCATTGGTTACCCCCCGTTCCCCCTAAAATTTTATGTATATGGAGGGAGCCATCGCGCAGATGAAATCTTACTCGATAGCATTACCTTTTATTAGCCTTTACTGTCCGATAAGGCGAATTATCTCAACCAACGTCAAAGGTGACTGGTACCGCTTTTGTACCCACCATCACCTTGATTCTCACCAACAATCTGTACCCTACAACGCCAACAAGCTCCCACCTTCAAGAGCCATAAGAAACAACGGCTATCCACTACCTTAGCCGCTATGCGCTGCTCCCTGCTACTCGTCCTGCTACTTTTCGCCCAAGCCACCGCGGCCCAAACCCCGAAGGCTGATATCCTCATCCGCAACGGCCGCCTCTACGACGGCACCGGCAACGCCTGGACGCTGGGCGACGTGGCCATCCGGGCGGGCCGCATTGTGGCCGTGGGCCGACTAGCCGCCAATTACCCCGCTGATACTGTGCTCGATGTAAAAGGCCTGGCCGTAGCGCCGGGCTTTATCGACGTGCACACGCACATTGAAGACGACGAGCTGCGCCAACCCACCGCCGACAACTTTATTTACGACGGCGTGACGACGGTGGTAACGGGCAACTGCGGCTCCTCGCGGTTGCCGCTGGGGGGCTATTTTCAGGTCCTGGACAGCGTCCGGTTGTCGGTGAATGTGGCCTCTTTGATTGGCCACGGCACCGTGCGCAAGGCCGTGCTGGGCCGGGCGCAGCGGGTGCCTACCGAGGCCGAGCTGCAGCGCATGGAAGCGCTGGTAGACAGCGCCATGCAAGCCGGCGCGGTGGGCTTATCATCGGGGCTGATTTACATTCCCGGCACCTACGCCCGCACCCCCGAGCTGGTGCGCCTGGCGCGGGTAGCGGGTCGGCATCAGGGCCTCTACGCCACCCATATGCGCAATGAAACCGACAGCGTAACTTATTCTATTCAGGAGGCCTTGCGGATTGGTCGCGAGGCCGGGCTACCGGTTCAGATTTCCCACCTCAAGCTGGGTGGGCAGCAGAACTGGGGCCGTACCGCTAACCTGCTTAATCTTATCGAGGAGGCCCGGCGGGCGGGGCAGGAAGTCACCATCGACCAGTATCCCTACACGGCCAGCTCCACATCGCTCAGCACGCTAATTCCCGAGGACGTACAGGCCGATGGTCGCGATTCTCTGCAAGCTCGTTTGGCGCGTCCTGCCGTGCGCAAAGCCGTGATAGCCAGTATGGTAGCGCGCCTGCGTCGGCGCAAGCTCAAGCACTTCAGCTACGCCGTGGTGGCCAGCTTCCCGCCCGATACCAGCTACCAGGGCCGCAGCATCGAGGAAATAAACCGCCGCCGAAACCGTCCGCACAACGCCCGCGCCGAGGCCGCTACCGTGCTCGACCTGGTGCTGCAATACGATGCGGGCATGGTGTTTCACGGCATGAGCGAAACGGACGTGCAAAACATCATGCGCTACCCGCAGAACATGGTGGCCTCCGATGCCAGCATCCGGGTGTGGCAGGAGGGCGTGCCGCATCCGCGCGGCTACGGTTCCAATGCCCGCGTGCTGGGCCACTACGTACGCGAAAAGCACATCCTGACCCTGGAAGAAGCCATCCGCCGCATGACCAGCCTGCCGGCTCAAACCTTCGGCTTTGCCGACCGCGGCCTGCTGCGCCTCGGCTTCGTGGCTGATATTGTCGTTTTCGACCCGGCTACGGTCGCTGACCGCTCTACCTTTGATAAGCCGCACCAGTATTCCGTAGGCATGCAGTATGTGCTGGTCAATGGCCGCCTCACCCTGCGTGACGGCCGGCACACGGGCACCCGTGGGGGGCAAATTTTGTATGGTCCGGGCCGGCAGCTATAACGCTTAATGCTCCGTAAGCTTTAGCCTTGCTCCAGCACCCGCCAGCCGTGGGCCGGCACGAGCAACTCTTCGCCCGCCGACAGGGTGAGAATGGTGTCCGTGAAAATGTCCATCCATTGGCCCGACGCCTCGGCCGGCAGCGGCAGCCTCTGCGCGGTGGCGGCGCAGTTGATAACGCAGAGCACGGCCGCCTCTTCCCTGTAGCGCCGGAAGCCGTAAAGGTCGGCGGGGCTGGGTAGGCGCTGGAAGTGGCTGGCAGCGTCGCCGTTGCGCAGGGCCGGGTGGCGGCGCTTGAGCTGGAGCAAGCGGGTGTAAAAATCCTGCAGCGGAATATCCTGCCACGCAACCGTATCCTTGTCGAAGAAGGCCAGCCGCCGATTCAGGGCCGCTTCCTGCCCGGTGTACACCAGCGGCATGCCCGGCAGCAGCACCGTGAGCACCGCAAAAGGCAGAGCCAGCGGCCCCAGACGCTCGTACTCGGTGCCGTCCCAGCTGTTCACGTCATGGTTGCTGGTAAAGTGCATCAGGTATACCGAAGGCGGGTACTTGGCCCGCTCGGCGGTCAGGTAGTCGTCAATAGCAGGGAGCGGCTGCTTGCCCTCGGCAATGTGGTCGAGCAGGTAATGCAGGCGCAGGCCAAAGGTCATGTTGAAGGCCTTCTCCAGCAACCTGGTGTTGCCGTCAAATTCTTCCCAGGAAAGCCCCCAGATGGGTATAACTCGTCCCACTCGGCCAGCATAAACAGGGGCTTCACCGCGTCGAGCTCCTGGCGGGCGTCGTCCCAGAAATCGGTGGGTACGAGGCCGGCCACGTCGCAGCGGTAGCCGTCGATATCGGCTTCGCGCACCCAGTAGAGCAGGGCGTCCGTCATGTAGCGGCGCAGCTGGGGTTGGGTATAGTCGAAGGCTACTACATCGGTCCAGTCGGCTACGGGCGGCACGAGGTTGCCCTGGGCGTCGTGTTGGTACCAATCAGGGTGCTCCGTGACGAGCAGGTTGTCCCAACTCGTGTGGTTGGCTACCCAGTCGAGCAGCACGCGCAGGCCCAGGTCGTGAGCCGTTTGCACGAGGTGACGCAAGTCGGATAGGGTTCCGAACTCCGTATTCACCCCAAAATAGTCGCGCACTGCGTATTGGCTGCCCAGGCTGCCCTTGCGCTCTACTTCGCCAATCGGATGAATCGGCATCAGCCACACGATGCTCACGCCCATAGCTGCCAGCCGGGGCAAATGACTTTCAAAGGCCCGAAAAGTACCTTCTGGCGTATAATTTCGCAGGTTTACTTCGTAAATAGTAGCATTAGCGGCCCATTCCGGGTGACGAACCTGAAACAGATGAGCGTGAGGGTGAGCGGCAGAATCGGGCACGGCAGTGGGGGGCTTTTTGAGTTAGTTAATGCGTGGCTGGAAGCAGCTGCAAGTTCACCCAATCAGATCGAATTCGCGCCCCTTTATAGGCGAAAGGCCCTCGGAAAAAGCCCCCAAAGACCATCTGCCAAGAGCCTTTCCGGTACAGGAAGTTAAGCTTACTCGGTGCGGAGGTTTTTGATGGGGTTAGTCGTAGCGGCCTTAATAGCCTGATAGCTAATGGTTAGGAATGCGACCAGCGCCGCTGCCACGCCCGCCGCCACAAAGACCCACAGCGGAATATCTATACGGTAGGCAAAGTCTTCCAGCCAGTTGTGCACTACCAGCCACGCTATCGGAAACGCAATGACGGCCGCTACTACTACCAGCTTGACAAACTCTTTGGACAGCAACCTGACGATGGTTGATACGTCGGCCCCGAGCACTTTGCGGATGCTGATTTCCTTTTTGCGGCGCTCGGCCGCGTAGGTTGCCAGCCCGAATAAGCCCAGGCAACCCACGAAAACAGCGACACCCGTAAAGATCCAGAGCAGAGATTTTAGCTTGTCTTCGGCCTTGTACATCTGGTCGAAATTCTCATCCGGAAACTTGTATTCGATGGGATAATTGAGGGTGAACTTGTTCCACACTTGCTCTACGTGCGCCACCGATTGGCCGACGTCGGTGGACTTCATCTTCACGGCTACCTTCCAGTTATCCGCCGGATTTATCTGTAGCACAGCCGGCTCTACCTTGTCATAGAGTCTTTTGTAATGGAAATCTTTTACCACCCCGATCACTTGGCCCTTTTTAAGCGAGTCTGGTTTGGCTGGGCCTCAATCTTCCAGATCAAGTCCTGGCCAAGAGCTTTCTGGGGTGTTCCGAAGCCAAATTCTTTGACGGCCGTCTCGTTGATAATGAAGGCGTAGTCCTTATCCGTGGTTAGTTCCTTTGAGAAATTACGACCGTTAAGCAGCTCCAAACTTAAGGGATTGATGTAGTCGTAATTAACCATCAACAGCGTAGCGGAATAAGGTTTTGCTCCCCATCTTTCGACACATGCACCTGGTCGCCGGCGACGGCATTGCCGGGAAAGCCACTCGCCTTTCTGCCCCGGAAAAATGCGCGAGATGTAGTACTCATCAATATTGGCCCGCACCTTCAGGCCGTTGAGCATATCCAGCTGCCCAATGCGCTGCCCAGGAGTAATCGACTCGCCTACCCCGGCGTTCAGTGAGGTAATCCGACCGGCTACGGGCGCTTTGATGGTCAGGTCATCCATCTTCTTGTGCATCAGGGCCAGGTTGTTTTGCATGCGCCCCACCGATTCCTGCATCTGATTGACTTGCTGGCGCATCGCCACCGAATCCTGCTGCAGGGTTTGATTGGTAGCTGCCGCTTGCGCACTTGGTACTGGTAGTTGTTCTGGCTTTCTGTGAACTCTTGCCGCGAAATAACTTTCTGCTCGTACAGCGATTTATTCAACTCATAAATGCGCTTGGCTTCTTTCAAACGGTATGCGATATCGTCGAATTGGTTAAGCTGCTGAATGCGGTTTTGCTGCATTAGATTGCGCATGTTCTGCAGGTTATTCATCAGGTCGAACATGGCCGTTTCGCGTTTTACCATTTGCCCGTACCCATCGGCATTCGGCGCGTTTTCCTCTAGCTGTTTAATGCAGAGCTTTCGGTAACTTTAAGAGTGCCCAAACATTGTAATCGCCTATCCGCTGTAAGCGTATTGCTGCTTTCCGCTGCGCTCGAATTGTGGCTCAGCGGGTACGCTCGCGCCCAAGCGCCCTACAACGTCATTGACTGGAAGGCACCCACTACGCTCAATACCTACCTGGTTCAGCAAACTCATCAGCAGTCCGACCAGCGTCGGGCTGCTTTCGCTGCTGCTTTGAAATCGGGGGCAGCCATGCGGGCGTATCAGGACAGCGCCCGGGCGCGCTACCGCCGCCTCTTGGGTCCGCTACCAGCCCGTACGCCGCTCAAGGCCCGGGTGGGGGGCAAAATGGAGCGCGCCGGCTATCAGATAGAGAAAATTGTCTACGAAAGTACTCCCCGCCACCACGTTACGGCCAACTTGTATGTGCCGAAGGGCAAAGGCAAATGGCCCGCCGTGCTGCTCTTCTGCGGCCACGAAGCCACTGCCAAAGCCACCGAGTCATACCAGAAAACCGCCATTCTTTTCGCTCAGAATGGCTTTATGGTGCTGGTCATCGACCCGATTTCTCAGGGTGAGCGGTATCAGCTCACTGATGCTAATGGAAAGCCACTTACTCGCGGCGGCACCACCGAGCACACCCTGCTTAATGCGGGCGCGGCCTTGCTGGGCACCAGCGTGCCCGCCGCCCAGCTGTGGGATAACGTGCGCGGACTCGATTATCTACTCACCCGCCGCGAAGTCGACCCCGACCGCATCGGCTGCCTCGGCAACTCCGGGGGCGCTACGCAAACCGCTTATTTCATTGGGTTCGATCCGCGGGTGAAGGTGGCTGCCCTGTGCAGCTACGTGGCCAGCGGCGAAAGAAACCTGGAGCTTACCGGCCCTGCCGACGGCTGCGTGCAGATTCCCGGCGCCGGCCAGGCTGGCCTTCGACTTACTGGAGTGGCCACTCATGTTTGCGCCCAAACCTTTGCTGCTCCTAGCTGGCCGTTATGACTTTGTCGATTATACCAGCATACAAGCCACTTATCACGAGCTAAAGCAAGTATATACCGAGCTAGAAAAACCTGGACGAATCAACCTGTTCACCTTCGACGATGGGCATGGCATTTCTCTGCCCAAGCGGGAGGCGGCCGTAGTCTGGTTCCGACGGTGGCTGCGGGATGATGCGCTGCTCGTGCCGGAAAATGCCCTGGCTACGCTGTCGGCTGAGCAACTGCAATGCACCTCTACGGGCCAGGTGAATACTGCCTTCCCAAAAGAAAGCACGCTATCAGATCAGTATTTGGCGCAGGCGCAGGAACTGGCTTCCCGGCGCCAGCCACTCACGTATGCCAGCCTCACGGCGGCTATCCGGCACGTACTGGCATTGCCCGACGCCACAGCTATTATCCCTCCTTTGGAAGTGGCCGACGAAGGCAGCGTACAAGGCCAAGGTATCACCATGCGTAAGCTGCTGCTCCGTCGCGCCGGCCAGCCGCCCTTACCCGCTCTGCTAGCTCTGCCACCCAATAATTTGCCCCCCAGTAAGGTTATTATCTGGCTGCCCGATCAAGGCAAGGCTTCACTTGCAGATAGCGCCGATCTGGTTGCCAAATACCTGCAAGAGCGGGCTGCCGTGCTGCTCGTAGACCTGCGCGGCCTGGGCGAAACCACCGATCCAGCCTCGTTCAACGACCCCAAATACTACAACCGCGAATATCGACCGGCGCTGCTGGCACTGCACCTAGGCCGGCCATTATTGGGGCAGCGGGTGGAGGATGTGTTTTCGGTGCTAAGCTTTGTCCGGCAGGATAATCGGTTCAACGCTGTGCCCGTGGAGGTATATGCTAATGGGCGGGCCGCGCCGGTGGCCCTGCACGCGGCCGTGCTGTCGCCTCAAATTACCCGATTAGAAGTGAGTGATTTACCTGGCTCGTTCCACGAAATTCTAACGCAGCCTACCCGGAAAGATTGGTACTCACTGGTGCTGCCCAATGTGTTGCACTACTACGACTTATCGGATGTGGCGGCGGTAATAGGCCCCCAACGACTTCATAAAAAAGACGTGCGATAAAGCAGCCGTAACACTAAGGGCCGAATGTGAAACCTGTCTTTTAAGGTTTTAAAACCCGACAGTGGCAAGAAAATTGAATTAATTTTATGCGACGGGACGCGCATGAGGTAGCTGGGAAATTAGTTTTAATACCTGGAGGTACTAAGTCATGTACCTTTCTATTCATTATACCAGCTTCATGTTATCTCGTCTTTTTCGGGCTTCGCAACGCTTTACACTCGTTTTTTGCTTGTGTGTTCTGGCCCAGCTTGGTTATGGGCAGCGGTTTGCGGCCATTGGCGACTATGGTTATGCAGGTCGAGCTGAGAAGAATGTAGCGGATTTAGTGAAAAGCTGGAATCCGGAATTTATTATTACCCTCGGCGATAACAATTACGAGCTAGGTGATTCGGCCACTATTGATCAGAATATTGGCCAGTACTATCACGCCTACATTTATAAATACAAAGGCCGCTATGGCCCCAGCGCCTCCACCAATCGTTTCTTTCCCGCGCTCGGCAACCACGATTATTATACCTCGAATGGCGAGCCCTACCGGGATTACTTTACCCTGCCTGGTAATGGCCGCTACTACGATATTGTGCGCGGCGATGTACACCTCTTCGCTCTCGACAGTGACCCGGCTGAGCCCGATGGCATTGATGCTAACTCGGTGCAGGCCCAATGGCTAAAAAAGAAACTCGCTGCTTCTACGGCGCTGTGGAAAGTTGTGTATTTGCACCACGCGCCATATTCCTCGTCCGGGCATCATGGTAGCACCACGGTTATGCAATGGCCCTTCCGCGAGTGGGGTGCCTCGGTGGTGTTGGCCGGCCACGACCACCACTACGAGCGGCTGCTAGTTGACGGGATACCGTACTTTGTAAATGGCTTAGGCGGGCGTAGCGTCAAAAATGTTCTAAAAGTGCCCCTTCCCCAAAGCCAAGCCATCTTCGGCACAGACTATGGCGCAATGCTACTCAATGCCACCCCCGATAGCTTGGTTCTACAGTTTTTTACCCGCAAACAAGAGCTCAAGGATACCTACGTGCTCCGGCCAGCCCCAACCACGACGCCCACTCTCTACCCCGTCAGCCCCAATCCTTTTCAGGATGCCACCCAAATTGAATTTTCTTTGCCAAGCCCTGCCGAGGTGCAGATACGCATTCTGAATACGCTGGGCCAGGAAGTAGCCACGCTCCAAAAAGGCACGGTAAAGGCGGGCCGGCACCGACTCGTGTGGCAGCGCAATGGCTTGCCCGCGGGCGTGTACTATGTGCAGTTGCTGGGCAGCAGCTTCTCATTAGTGACCCGCGCCGTAGCGTACTAAACACCCCGAAGCCAGGTACAGGCGGCAGTAGGAATAAAGTCTCGAAAAAGGCTTCATTTCTACTGCCGCTTTTTTGCGTCATCACCCCTGAATAGTGGGGCTAATGACGCAAAAAGCTCCTATGTAAAGCCTCTCCTAGCGCTGAATACTTTACTGCGTTAGGTATTCATTAGCCGAACATATGAGTATTCATTTCTCTAGTTGATTGATAATTAGAGAGTTGTTAGCCGGAATTCTCATTCTTTATTTAGTTATATAAACTTCAATATTGGCATGCTTTTTAATGGTTGGGTTTGGTTATAAAATGTGCCCTCAAGTGCCAAAACCCTAATTTAGAACAAGCGAGTAATGCGAAAACCTTCTACTATGAAAAGTGTAATAATTATATTTACTCTTATAATCGTTACAGGGATAAACGCCATAGCTGGTGCTACTATCACAGTTCCATCAAAATTTTATCATGTTGATCACAGAAAGAACCTGATACTGATCAATCAAAATATCAACGAAATAAATGCCACTAATGGCGAAATTGTCAGTGATATTTTGCTTGATAAAAAATATAGTTTTGTTGAGCCAGCCGCAATTTTAAAGTCTTCTAGTTCTTACCAGGTTAAACACGATAATCAAACGTATACCCTGTATTTTACTCAGCTTCCAGTTATTCAGATTGGTGCTAAAAAGGAAATAAAAGATAGCCCTAGTGTATATGCTAAATTTAGCATGTCCGAGTCAACAGGCCTTGTTACTGAGTCGGCATTAGGAATTGAAACCAGGGGGCTTTTTCGCAAACATTTCCAAAAAAGTCGTACGAATTAAGCTTCTTAAATGATACTATAGCCGCAGAAAGTAGGGACGTAAGCTTTTTGCAAATGCGCACGGATAATAAGTGGAATTTGCAAGCTATGTACAATGAGCCTTTGCGTATAAGAAGCAAAGTCTCAAACGAATTGTGGCAGAATATACACCAGATATACTATAAGGACAAAGAGCCAGATGCCAAGAATGGCATTGACATGGTTTATGTAGAGCTTTTTGTTAATGATGAATATAAAGGAGTTTATACCTTGAGCGAGCGAGTTGACCGCAAGCAATTAAAGCTGAAAAAGTACAGCAATGGAATAAAAGGAGAACTGTACAAAGGCAACGAATGGGGTGGAGCCGTGACTTTTACGGGGTTGCCGCCATTTGATAATACTAGTTTGACGTGGGACGGTTTTGAATACAAGCACCCTGAAGAAAAAACCGATTGGACGAATATTTACAATTTTGTAAATTTTGTAAAGAATAGTCCGAATGAGGAGTTTTATCGTGATTACCAGAAAAAATTCAACCTGAATAATGCAGTTGATTATTTTATCTTTCTGAATTTGCTTAGAGCTACTGATAACACTGGCAAAAACATTTATATCGCTAAGTATAAAACGGATGATCCATATTATTACGTTCCATGGGACCTCGACGGCGTATTTGGTAATGACTGGCAAGGTTGGAATATAAATGTTACGAACGATATTTTATCTAATGGCTTTTATGATCGTTTGATGCAGGACCGTTCAGCAAATGGGTTTCGCTTTGCACTTAACCGCCGCTGGGCTGAGCTAAGATCTTCGATAATAACAGAAGAATTTATACTAGCAAAGTTTCAGAAGAATCATGATTACTTGCTGAATAACAAGGTGTATGAGCGTGAACGTCTTGCTTGGAGCGCATTTGAGCGAAGCGACGACCAGCTAGCTTATATTTCCACATGGCTCAAAAGCAGATTAGAATACCTGGACGTAGCTTTTGGTAGTACGCTTGTTATTTCAGATGTCGTTTTGAGCACTGCAGACAGTCAGCTAGACGCGGTATTTCAACTCTATCCTAACCCGGCAACGGATTATTTAAGTGTTAATTCTAATTCAAAGCCCTTCGAATTAATCATCCAGGATTTGAATGGTAAGGTGGCGTTGAAGGCTTGCTTGTCTGGTGAGATAAATAAAATAGCAATTCATCATTTAAAAAAGGGAATGTATATCGCAACTATAAAAAGTGATAATTTATTAAAAATGAGAAAACTGGTCATTAACTAGCTTAAAGTGATAAAAGTTGGTGTAAGGTTTTTGCTTTTCTGATCTTCCAAGAAAAGCTGGTTAATAAGAAAGATATAAAGCGCCAGGCATCAATAGTAGTTACTGTGAATAAATCATGAAAAAGTCCCCCCTCCCACAGCCGCGTGGAGGGCTTTTTTATGATTTATCTATAGAGTTGTAACCATTTGCTTACCTGGGCTATTACCCATAAGGCCGTGGCTATTTCAGTAGCCAAAACATGCGCTGAATACTCTGCTGCACGGATATGTTTTCAATCCTGGTTTTGAGCCGGGAAATAGTTGGGTTGAGTAGCGCTGACAGGGCAGCATACGCTTTACTAAAAGCAATTTCAATAATGTGCTTTTCAATCTCCTCAATGGTAACTGTCTCACGGTTAATGCTTAGCATACAAGCCGATTCGTGCGGTACCAAACAGATGCGGCCCGTGAACCCCAAAAAATTGTTGGTGGAAAATAGAACCTGATACGCCTGCTGGTGGACCGCGGCGTTAAATTCGGGGACACCTGCAAAAACAAGCCAGCCCCATCGTCCGAATCGGAGTGGTCACAGGCGCCACGGTGCTCCATATGCTCCAGCATAAATCAGCGCATCCTCAATCGTATGATGCGACTTGCAGCCGTTCAGAGAGGTGATAAAATTGGTGCCACATGCATCACGCTCAAATTCAGGGCGGTAAAGGTCTTGCGGGTCAGCAGATTTCATCACTGGAAGAAGGCATTAGAACTCGACCGTGCTATTCGGTTGCGACAGCACGCGATTATGAATGATGTAAAAAGAAAACAGGTGCTGGCTGAGGACGAATTTGTTTTCAGCCAGTACCTGTTTAGTTACCACAATCGGGTGTCGCTTACGCCGGGCGGCAGAGGGCGTAGCTCGCCCAAGCCCAGCACGCACCAGCCTTCTTCAAGGCCAAATGAGCCTCCATGCAGTACATAGGTAATCCAGCGGGCCACCGAACGCCCACTGTAGGTTTCGCTTTCCGGCTCATATTCCCGCAGCTGCACGGCGTCACCAACCTGGTAAGCCCGGTCGTTTTCGCGCACGTCGAAATTCTTGGCGCCTGATACCGTAGCTTCGAAGCAGGCAGGCCAGATTTTCAACTCATGGGTATGAATTGTCGCCGTGGGGCGGTCAAGAGTTAATATACTGGTATTCATGATGTTCGTCGTTTGAAGGCGCATACTTGGCTAACAACTAGTTCGCCATAGCAGGTTTCGTACAGCAGCTAAATGTGTCCATCGGGTGGGGTGAGTTAGCAAGGCTGTGCACAGCTCGTATTTCTCGCACAGAACCGCTTGATTCCCACGCGTACCACATGCTAACAAGTAGATGCTTGGCTATGAGCAAGCAAGCCAGTGTTAGAAAATGTTGCCTTAAGAAAATGAGGCTAAATAGCCATTGGGGTTAATAGCCCAGCACTACGACAAAAAAGTCGTCCCTTTTTGGTAGTCTGGCCCGCTTGCTCCCTGTCGCAAGCGAAATATTGAGCAGGCCGGGTGGGATAGTGGCAGCAGCTCCGGGGCGTACACAGGTTTAAAATACGAATTAAATCATTTAAAATTTATACGCTTCTTATTTTACGCCTGTTTTAGAGATGTATTAACAGGTACAAAAGCTAGCAACACAAATAGCGAACAAAGTGTGCCATCAGAACGATAAGATCTGCTGACTCTACTTCAATCAAATAGGGAGTAAATAGGACTAGCTACTAAGCGTGCAGGAAACGTTAAAATCGTTGGAATATTAAAAAAGCCCATTCAGTGGCCGAATGGGCTTTTTTAACAGGAATACCTCAGTCTTATTTGCCCAGCTTAGCTTTCAGGTTCTTGTCTAAGGCCTCCAAAAACTCTTCCGTATAAAGGTAGTCTCGTCCGTGTTCTACCTTGTTGCCATGAATGCAAACAGCCAGGTCCTTGGTCATTTTGCCACTTTCTACCGTTTCGATGCAGACGGCTTCCAGGGCTTTGCAGAAACCGATCAGCTCTTGGTTTCCATCCAGAATTCCCCGAAACTCCAGCCCGCGGGTCCAGGCAAAAATGGAGGCAATAGGATTTGTAGAGGTTGGCTTGCCTGCCTGATGGTCGCGGTAGTGACGGGTAACCGTGCCGTGCGCGGCTTCAGCCTCCATTACAGTGCCATCGGGGGTTACCAAGGTAGAAGTCATCAGCCCCAAGGAGCCGAAGCCCTGGGCTACGGTGTCGCTTTGCACGTCGCCATCGTAGTTTTTGCAGGCCCACACAAAGTTGCCATTCCATTTTAGGGCCGAGGCCACCATGTCGTCAATCAACCGGTGCTCGTAGGTGATGCCGGCGGCCGTGAACTTCGTCTGATAATCCTGCTCGTAAATTTCCTGGAAGATGTCCTTAAAACGACCATCGTATTTTTTTAGGATGGTGTTTTTAGTCGATAAATATAGGGGCCAGCCTTTCATCAAGGCTTGGTTGAAGCAGGCATGAGCAAATCCCCGGATTGACTCATCCGTGTTGTACATGGCCAGCGCTACTCCATCGCTCTTGAAGTTGAATACTTCAAAAGACTGGGTTTCGCCGCCATCCTCCGGGGTAAAGGTGATAGTGAGCTTGCCTTTGCCTTTGGTCACGAAATCGGTTGCCCGGTACTGGTCGCCGAAAGCATGGCGCCCAATGCAGATAGGAGCCGTCCAGTTAGGAACCAGGCGGGGTACGTTGCTCATGACGATGGGCTCGCGGAACACAGTGCCATCCAGGATGTTACGAATGGTGCCGTTTGGCGACTTCCACATCTGCTTTAGGTTAAACTCTTTTACGCGCTCCTCATCCGGTGTGATGGTCGCGCACTTGATGCCTACTCCGTACTGTCGAATGGCATTGGCAGCGTCGATAGTAACCTGGTCACCGGTCGCATCGCGGTACTCAATTCCCAGATCATAATACTTGATGTCGAGGTCGAGGTAAGGCGTAATCAACTTGTCCTTGATGAACTTCCAGATGATGCGCGTCATTTCGTCGCCATCAAGCTCCACTACCGGGTTTGCTACTTTGATTTTTGTCATTTCCTCAGGGAACAGATGATTAATGTGCTGCCTCTTATATGTAGCCCGAAGATACGGGCCCAATCTTATCTTGTTCAAAGGTCTCCGACAAAAAGCAATTAACTCGAACAGGGTTGCTCTAGCAGGTATTGCGCAGCAATAAAGGCCACAATGATAAACTCCTCAGTAACAAAGGCCGACGTAAAAAAGCCCCCCAGAGGTAGCAGCAGGCTGGCTGATGCGGCAGGGGCCGTGCCCAACACCCCAGATACCAAGTTTGCCCTGGCCTCTATCACCAAGCCATTCTCTACACCAACGGCCAACTGTATCTACAGGATCAGGACGCGCCCTTAGTGCCGGATTCCTTCCGAAAGTTTTTAACTGGAACAATCCTGACCACACCGTCGAATTTCTGACTACCAAAGCGGGGCGCATGTATACCCTGACGTTGACTAGAGGCGTAAAAGACCCGCCCGGAAAAAAGCGGGTCCGCTAGACGTTAGCAATACCTGCTGCCTGAACCATACCGGATGCTTTATGTAGTAATATTTGCGAACTGTTAGCCAAGAAGAAACAGGGTAAACGCAAAATACCGCTCTACGAGGCGTAGAGCGGTATTTGTTAGCTTAAAGCGAGTGGCTTAGAGTAGTCCGTAGGGGAATCGAACCCCTGTTGGTAGAATGAAAATCTACTGTCCTAACCCCTAGACGAACGGACCAGATGATGTGCCTTACTCGTTTTTAGTGGTGCAAAGATAAGGCAGAGATAATTCAGCGCAATACGTACGGCCAAAAAAAAGCCCCCCAGCACTAAATGGGCTGACTTTCAGGAAGAAATTCTTTTTGCGGGGGGCAAATTTAGCGTTGAGAGCCCGTCGGAAGTGGCCCAAAACCGTAAGAGTGGAAGCAACGCAGAAGGCTTGGTAGTCGATTTGGCTATATTCCCTTCGCCCTGTACCTTCGCTCCGCGTTTCCACCCGGCCCTCGTGGTCTACTTAATTCCCAAACCCCAAACCTGTAATCATGGCTAAAATTAAAGTCGCCATCAACGGCTTCGGCCGCATTGGTCGCCTCACGTTCAAGTCTCTGCTCGGCCGCGACAACGTGGAAGTCGTGGCCATCAACGACCTGACTGATAACAAGACGCTGGCTCACTTGCTCAAATACGACTCCGTACACGGCCGCTTCAACGGCACGGTGGAGTTCGATGAAAACAGCCTGACCGTAAACGGCCAACGCATTCAGGCCCTGGCCGAGCGCGACCCGAAGCTATTGCCCTGGGGCGAGCTGGGCATCGATGTGGTATTGGAGTCTACGGGCCGCTTCGTGGATGAGGCTGGCGCTGGTCAACACCTCACCGCCGGCTGCAAAAAAGTCGTGATTTCGGCACCCGCTACGGGCAATATTCCAACCGTCGTATTGGGCGTAAACGAAGACATCCTGACCGGCGACGAAACCATTCTGTCTAATGCCAGCTGCACTACCAACTGCTTGGCTCCCATGGCTAAGGTGTTGGATGAGGCTTTCGGCATTGAGAAAGGCTACATCACCACGGTGCATGCCTACACCTCCGACCAAAACCTGCAGGACGCACCGCACAAGGATTTGCGCCGCGCCCGTGCTGCCGCGCTGAGCATTATTCCTACCAGCACCGGTGCCGCTAAGGCCGTAGGTTTGGTGTTGCCTCAGCTGAAAGGCAAGCTTGATGGTATCGCTATGCGGGTGCCCGTGCCGGATGGCTCGACTACTGACCTGACCGTTATTTTAAAGAAAGAAGTGACGAAGGAGCAGATCAACGAGGCCGTAAAGAAAGCCGCTGAAGGCCCGATGAAAGGCATTATTGAATACTCCACCGATCCGTTGGTAAGCATCGATATCGTGGGCAATCCGCACTCCTGCATCTTCGATTCGCAGCTGACGGCCGCCAACGGTACGCTGGTGAAAGTGGTAGGCTGGTACGATAACGAGTTTGGCTACAGCACGCGCACCGCTGATTTGATCCAGCAGTTGGGCGAGAAAATGGCGAAATAGCGCCTGCCGCATTACTTCTCAGTAATAGAAAAGCCCACCCAAAGCGGGTGGGCTTTTCTATTACTGAGAATAATGCGAAGCCTCCGCTTCGCGCACGAGCGAAGCGAGTTCCTACGCATAAGCTGTTAGTGGCGCGGTGCTGCCTACTCACTCCGCTCGTGCGCGAAGCGGAAGCTTCGCGCTACTCTCCCTCAACCTTGCGCTTCGCGCCGCGTTTCTATCCATCTATGCCCGCCAAGCCGCGTATCTGTTTTATCCTGAATCCTGCTTCCGGCACCAGCCGTCAGCAAGATGTGCCGGCCCTCATTGAGCGCTACCTCGACCATTCCGCCGTTGACCATGCCCTGCGAATGACGGCCTACGCGGGACACGCGGAGGAAATAGCCCGCACTGCCGCCGCCGAAGGATTTCGTACGGTAGTGGCCGTGGGGGGTGATGGGACGGTAAATGAAGTGGGACGGGGCTTACTGGGTACAAATGCCGCCATGGGTATTCTGCCGCGCGGCTCAGGCAATGGTATGGCCCGGCATCTGGAGGTGCCATTAGCTCTGCCCGCTGCTATCCGCCGGATGAGTAAGCCGGAGTTTCAGCTTATGGATGTGGGCCGGATTAATGGTCGCCCTTTTTTGCACGGCCGGGCTGGGGTTTGATGCTCATGTGAGCAAGTGCTTCGCCACCGCTGGCACCCGCGGCCTGGCCACCTACGTGCGCGTGGCGCTGCGCGAGTACCGAACTTTTCAGCCCAAGCCAATTACGGTTACGCTCAACAACCGCACGCTGACTACCGACTGCTATGTGCTGGCCTTCGCCAATGCCGGGCAGTATGGCAACAACGCCTACATTGCTCCACGCGCCGATATTCGTGACGGATTACTTGATGTGTGCCTGATTGATGCCCTACCTCTACGTCGGGCCGTGCGCGTGGCTCTCGGCCTAGCCCTCGGCGATTTGCCCCAGTCGGGGGCGGCGGTGTATCATACATCGCGACACGTGTTGGTAGAGGCCACCGCGCCCATGGGCTTTCATGTAGATGGCGACTATGCGGGCGAGGCTACTAGCTTTGAAATAGAATTGCTACCTCTGGCTTTGGAGGTAGCCATTTAAGATAGTGAAATAGTGAGTGGTGAAATAGTGAGTTTGATGTTCAATTTGCGCAGACCGCCCAGATGGCGCAAATTGAACATCAAACTCACCATTTCACCATCTCACCACTCGCCATTTAAACCCATGAAAGACGACAAAAACCGCCGCAGCCGCGAAGGCGTGGTGTATTCCACCAACTCCGACTTTTCTTACCAGCACGCCGACGAAGAAGCAGTAGTAACCCGGCCGCCCCAGCAGCAAAACCTGCGCGTGCACCTCGACCGCAAAAGCGGGGGCAAGCAAGTAACGCTCATCACCGGCTTCGTGGGTCAGGATGCCGACCTACAAACGCTGGCTAAGCTGCTCAAAACCAAATGTGGCGTAGGTGGCAACGCCAAAGACGGCGACATCCTTATTCAAGGCGACTTCCGCGATAAGGTGATGGGCGTACTACTGGATCAAGGCTACAAAGCCAAGAAATCCGGTGGCTAGAATAGTAGCAAAAGCGAATGCAGCAGTAGCTGGTGTCCATAGCGCAGTCACTTTACTCACTTAAATGGAAGCCGTCAATCCACGTGAACTAGCCGAAAGTGGCATTATTAACGCCGTGCAGTGGCTGAAGCTGGGTGTCGAAACCGTAGGTGCGCTCATTATTACACTGGGCATCGCAGTGGCGGGCTGGTTGCTGATAAAAGCATTGGTACAGCGCCGCACGGCCAATTTTACGGCTATTCGCCTGACGCTTGCCCGCTACCTGGCCCTGGCGCTGGAGTTTCAGCTGGGCGCTGATATTCTCTCCACGGCTATTGCGCCCAGCTGGCAGCAAATCGGGCAGCTCGGCGCCATTGCCGTCATCCGAACTGGTCTCAACTATTTCCTGACCAAGGAGATGAAGGAGGAAGAACGCCAGAGCGCCGAACAATCGGTGACGGAGCGAGCGCACCAAGCTCCCGGCACCTAGCAAGCGCGGAAAAAAGCGCTGGGGGGTATTTACGTGGTAATCGCCAACAACTTCCTGGCCCGCTCCACATCCTCTGGTGTGTCGATACCAATGGTTTCCAGCTCCGTTTCAGCCGTCAGAATGCGGTAGCCATTCTCCAGCCATCGCAGCTGCTCCAGGCTTTCGGCCTGCTCTAGCGAGGAGGGCGGCAGTTTGGTAATAGCGGCCAGTACGTCGGGGCGGTAGGCGTACAAGCCGATGTGGCGCAGGTAGCGGTGGTGCGTAAGCCACTGGCCAGGTTCAGCCTGGCGCTGGTAGGGCAGTGGGTGACGACTGAAATACAATGCATGCCCCGCAGCATCGAGCACAACTTTAGGTAAATGAGGACTGAATAACTCTTCCTCGTTGAGCACTGGTTTGACTAACGTGGCGAGCTGGGGGGCTTTTTTACCGTCAAAAAGTGCTACAAGGGCATCAATTTGAGCGGGGTGAATAAAGGGCTCATCGCCCTGAATATTAATGATACAGTCGGTGACCACGCCGAGTTGTTGGTAAGCATCAAACACGCGGTCAGTGCCGCTGGGATGATCGGGGGAAGTAAGCACCGCTTCGCCCCCGAAACTGTGAACGTGCTCCAGAATGCGCTTATCATCAGTCGCCACTACCACACGCTGGAGTTGCGCCCGCTTCGCCTGCTCCACCACGCGTTGAATCATCGATTTGCCCCCCAAGTCAACCAAGGGCTTGCCGGGTAGGCGAGTGGAGGCGTAGCGGGCGGGAATAATCCCAATGGCGCGGATCATAAAAAGGTGTTTAGTAAAGCTGAATACCAGCTGGGGGCTTTTTGCAAAGAACAGCGAAAACCTCGAATTGCTTGGTCCTTGGATTGGGAATGTGGCTTGGCAGGCCAATAAATGAAGCCCGACCACGTTGAACGGAAGTAGATTATTAGGTGTCGTTGGACCCCGCAGAAATGGCCTTTTTGGGACTCAGCCGGGATTATTTTTTATCTTTCGACACTTTTAAATTTCCCCTAAGCTGCTCCGCCTGATTTTGGGGACACTCGTTTTTCGCGAACTGCTCATATGACCCGTTTTTTGTCGCTGCTGCCCGCGTTCGTTCTCGCTGGTTTTGTCGCCACCGCCGCGCCCCGGCCCACTCTCCCGCCCGATTCCATTGGAGTTGAATACCGTAATAATAAAATGTTTATCAAGCACCGTGTGGTGGCCGGGGAAACCCTTTACGGCCTCTCGCGGCGCTATTCAGTGCCCGTAGAGCAAATTGTAGAGACCAATTCCTCGCTCAAAGGCGCCCTGGTAACAGGCCAGGTGGTACTGGTGCCCCGTACACGGGTAGTACTCACAACGCCCGCGCCGACAAGCACCGCAGCGCGACCTTCAACTCCTGCCAGTACGGTTGCCGCCGCTCGCGCTTTGCCCACCGACACCAATGGCAACCGCGTGTATACGGTGCAAAAAGGCCAGACGCTATACGCCATTGCCCGCCTCTTTCAACTTTCCCCGCCGATCTTGCGCGCTTCAATGGCCTGCCTGCCACTACTGGAGTAAAGGTTGGTCAGCGACTGATTATAGTGCCAGCAGGTAAGGTTAAATCCCCTGCGACGACGGCGACGGTGACTACTACACCCACTGCGCCCGTAGAACCGCCTGCTACTCCCGCGCCTACCTCGGCACCAGTTCCTGCGACGCCTAAGCCAGTTGTGGCGGCGCCGGTGCCCGCTCGAACGGCTCCTGTCGCGACTAATACCAAAGATTCAGTTCGTACGCCGGTTCAGGAAGCCGAGGAGCGTGCGCCTGAGCGGGCCAGCGAAATCGTGCGTCGCGTAACCGAAAGTGGGTTGGCGACCAAAATAGAAGGTACGGGCACCGATAAATATCTGGCTCTACACAAAACGGCCGCTGTCGGTACCATCATGCAGGTGCGTAACATCATGAATGGGCAGTCGGTGTACGTGCGCGTCATTGGTCAACTGCCTGATACGGGTGAAAACAGCAACATTCTGGTGCGCCTGTCGCCCCGCGCCGTGCAGCGCCTGGCTACGCCCGACAGCCGCTTTCGGGTCGAAACTTCTTACGTACCGTAAGCATGAAGCTGAGAGTTAAGATCCAGGAGTCAGGAGTAGAAGCGAAAAGTAAAGCCTCGCAACTCTTGACTCCTGGTTTTGTTTTATGGGTAACCGCTTCTAAATCCTTCGTTTGAATCACGCGCAGCTCCGGCAGTTCCTTGACGACCACCACGACCGCTACAACCGGCCGGCCTTTATTGTTAATGACCCGATTAGTATTCCACACCGGTTTTCCCAGCGTCAGGATGTGGAAATCAGTGGGCTATTTGCGGCCCTGTTAGCGTGGGGGCGGCGGCCAACCATCATTAGCAAGTGCCATGAGCTAATGCGTCGCATGGACGATGCGCCTTATCAATTCATCACGCAGCATTCCGATGAGGATTTGAAGAAGCTGCTGGGCTTCTGCCACCGGACTTTCTGCGACACCGACCTGCTATACTTCGTGTACTGGCTGCGCTGGTATTATGCCAGCCACGACACGCTGGAAGACGCTTTTTTGCAGGGTAACACGCAGCGCCAGCGGCTCGAAAGCTTTCATACCCTGTTCTTTAGCTTGCCTGATGCGCCCCAGCGTACGCGCAAACACGTGGCTACTCCCGCCCGCGGCTCGGCCTGCAAGCGGGTGAATATGTACCTGCGCTGGCTTGTGCGCCGCGACGACCGGGGCGTAGACTTTGGCCTCTGGACGCGCCTGCCCATGGCCGATTTGGTTTGCCCCTGCGATGTACACGTGGAGCGGGTGGCCCGCCGCTTAGGCCTGCTCACGCGCCGCTTAGTTGATTGGTCGGCGGCAGAAGAACTAACTGCTCATCTCCGTGATTTTGCTCCCCACGACCCCGTGAAATACGATTTTGCTTTGTTTGGGCTGGGAGTAGAGGAAAAAACGTAAGCCCCGGTTGGAGCCAAAAGCTACCTTATGGTTGCGCGTATAGCACGCCACCTTTCATCACCAGCTTTACTTGGCGCAGCGCAGTTATGTCGCGGGTAGGGTCGCCGGCCACGGCTACTAAGTCGGCCAGCAGTCCGGGGCGGATGCTGCCGCGGTCAGCGAGGTGGAAAATGCGAGCGTTGCCACTGGTAGCGGCCCGTAACACGTCAAGCGGCGGCAGGTTGTGATCTTGCACGAGCTGTTCCATTTCGCGCGCATTGTCGCCGTGGGTGAATACGCCCACATCGCCGCCTACCACCAAATCAACGCCGGCTTTGCGGGCTGCTTGCATACTAACGCGCTTTTGCTGTACCCGTTCGGGCTCCGGCGTGGTGCCCCGGCGCCAGCCCTGATACCGGGAAATGGCGTCGCCGGCGGCCACGGTAGGGCAGAGGGCCACCCCGCGCTGCTTCATCAGCTTGAATATTTCTGGCGTGCCGTTGTCGCCGTGCTCTATGGTTTCCACACCGGCTAGGGTGGCCCGGCGCATGCCTTCGGGCGTGCTGGCATGGGCTACCACGGGGCGGCCCGCGGCCCGTGCCGTTTGCACAATCAGGTTCAACTCATCCTGCGAAAACGTAGGCCGGGAAGGCTCGCCCTGTCCCCAGCGGTAATCGGCGTATACTTTAATGATGTCGGCGCCTTTACCAATCTGCTCGCGCACGGCACGCACAATACCGTCTACGCCATCGGCTTCCTGAGCCCCCTGGGGGGCATTTACATCTACGGAAAGCTTGGGCCCATAGCTGCCCGTTGCCACCAGCGCCAGCGTGGCCACTAAGAGGCGCGGGCCGGGTACAATTCCTTGGTTAATAGCTTGTCTCAAGCCAACATCAGCGTAGCCTGCGCCTTCGCTGCCCAAGTCGCGGGCGGTGGTAAAGCCGGCCAAAAGCGTTTTTTGAGCGTGAGCAGTAGCGCGGGCCACCCGTAGCGCCTGCGACTCCGTGAGCACCTGATCGTTCCAGCTTGTTTCGTTGTAAGGATGAAGCAGCATGTGCGAATGTCCCTCAATAAGACCCGGCAGCAATGTAAGGCCCGGCAGTTCCACCGTGCGGGCTCCAGCTGGCGCTGTCACCTGTCCGGCCGGACCAGCCGCCGTAATCTTGTCGCCGGTTACCACTACCACCCAGCCCGAATGCATGCTTTCGCCATCGAAAACAGCCGCCGGGCGAAGCAGCGTGGTGGTTACTGGCGAAACAGACGAAGTTTGAGCCAGAAGCGAGACCGGCAGCCCCAGCAAAAACGCAGACAGCAACAACCCTAAACGGTTAAACGAAGCACGATTCATAAAGAGTAGGGAAAGCAGGCACAAAGTCAATACACCAACCTGAATGGTGAACCGTGGTCGGGGCCGAAAGTAAAGCCAATTACTTAGCCTTCTTCAATTGCTTGATTTCCCTCTTGACCTTACTGACTGATTTACGCTATAAATCTGCTCGGCCGTAAGCTGGGGGGCTTTTTTCTGTATATTAACTGCTTAAGCAGTAAGGGCAGCCACATGCCTTCATCGGCACGAGCGGCAGGCGTTATAAAGAGTAGCGCAAGAAACGAAGCGCACTGAAGAGAAAAATTTAGGAGTGACCCAACTCGGCCACGGCGGGCTGCGATTTATCCGATATAGCGGGCAGCGAAGGGGCTGTAATAACGCCGTTGTTTGGAGCGGCTGATTTGCTTTCCCACTCCTGAAAGCGAGAAATCTCTCCCTGAAACTTGCTGATAAACCAGCTTATCAGACTCAGATCGTCCAGAAAGCCGACCAGAGGAATAAAATCGGGCACTAAGTCAATGGGGGATAGCGCGTACAGAAGCACGGCAAGGCCAGAAATGATAGTGGTCGCTTCAATTTCCCGGTACGAGCCACTGGCGAATGCGCCAACCAAGCGGATCAGCGTGCGCCCCATATCAATTACCTGCTGCAGAGGGCCTTTTTTGCTGTCTTTCGCGTCGAGCTTCGAAGCTACTTCGCGCAGGATGAGCGCAGTGCGGAAGGGGCGCCCCAGTAGCTTGCCGGCCCGGCCCAGGAAGACGTTGAAAAGTGCATTTTTGGAAATAGCGAGGCCTTTTTCGTACAATGATGACATGAGGAATTAGTTAGTAAGAGGTTAGTAAAAGAGGTACGGTTGAGAACGGGCTGGCGTTGTAGAAGCCTTATGATTGGTCGGGGGTTTTGATTTAAATATTTTGACAATCAGACTATTGCAGCAAATCATGAAGCGACTTAACCTGCACCTATAAATCAGGAAATGAGTTGCCGGACAGACCCGTTTCAAAAGTCTGGGGGGCTTTTTCAAACACTACTAGCCTCAACCAGTCATATCTGCTCGGAGAAAAAGCCCCCAGCCAAGTAGCCACCAAACAAAGAAGGTCGCACTTGGCAAGTGCGACCTTCTTTAAGCTTAAACTGTCAGACGTTGATCTACTGCTTCACAAACCGCTTCACGTAGGTCTGGCTGGGGCTGGTAATGCGGAGAATATACACGCCTGCACTCATGTTAGATAACTGCTGGTTAAGCTGTTGGTTTACCTGCTCTAACGAGCCCGCGGCCTGCGCTACGGCCCGGCCATCGGTGCTCATTACCTGCATGCGCACTTGCTGCCCAGCGGAAGCTGGCAAGCGCAGTTGCACGGTGCGGGTGGCCGGATTAGGATAGATATCCAGCTGAGCGTTAGCCTTCTGGGCACTGCTGCTGGCCGTTACGTAGCCAAATGCAAAGCGCGTCAAGACAGGATAATGGTCGGAAGTAGTGTTGGCGTAGTTAGGAATTTGGGCTGCCAGATCAGTGCGAAGCTGAGCCGTGGAAGGCAGGTAGAAAGCATTCAGCTCGCTTGACACCACAACATGGTCGATGACGTCGCCAAAATCAACGGTTGAGCGTTGGCCTGTCTGGCTCAGAGGCAGAGTAACCGCTATGTAATTCGCTACATCAGCGGTAAAGGCGCTGTAGGAGGTAACAGTGGTATTCACGCCCGAAGCTACGGTTTGGTCAAGGTCATCGTTGAAGTCACCCAGAATGAGTACGTTGCCCGTACCGAAGCGCGTGTCCAACTCCACTCTCAGCGCGTCGGCCCCCCGTTTGCGGCGGTCATACGCTTCCTGCGCATCGGCTACAGATGTGTTTTCGTTGGCTTTAGCGTGAATAAGCACAAAGTTGATGCGCTGCGTAAATCCATTAATAGTCACGTCGGCTTCCATCAAGTACGGAAAGCGCCCCGATGACCAGGCGTTGTATTGGGGGCAGGTAGTGGCGTTACCGGGGCAGCGCAACAGCCCGGAGAATGTAGGATTGCTCACGACACTGGTGCGATACACAAAAACCAGCTTTTGGGCCGAAGCATAGTCGGGGTCGTTGTTGTCAGGAGCGTTCGAGCCAAATTCTGCCACCTTGTACTTATAGGTACCGGGCAATTGGCGTACTACCGCACCCAGGCGGGCGGTATCCACTATTTCCGTCAGCCCATACACATCAGCATTCAAGTTGGTCAGAATAGTCAACGCGTTAGCTTGCTGCAAGTTGTCATCAGTGGGGGCCTGAGCCGGCGAGCCGAACCACTCAATATTCCAGTTGGCTACATCCAGGGTATTATCCGGTGCATACGTGTTACCAGCTACGGCTACTGTAGCATTCGAAGCGCCTGGGGTACTGACTGTTATGGTAGAAGTGTAGGAGCGAGCCGCCAGCGTAGGCGTGAAGCGCACTGTGACGGTAGCGGAGGTAAAGTTGGCCTCAGCTGCCGTGTAAGTCACTGAATTAGAGAAGGAGGAGCCATTTCTGGAAAGCTGAAAGGCTGGATCAGACGACGTTATCGTGACGGGGCCAGTCAGGTTGCGGAAGGCAGCCGTGAATGTTTGCGTGGCCGACGCATTAATGGCCTGATAGCCAAATGCCAGGCTGGCGGGGTTGAGCAACAGGACAGGTGCCGCGGGCGCGTTGGCGTTTTGCAGGCGCAGATCATCCAGCGTCCAACGGGCGGCTCCCAACTCCGGGCCACTCGTATACACAAAAGCCAGGTACACATTAGGTCCTTTAAAACGAGTGAGGTCGATATCCGGCGTTAGCGTCCAGACGTCGGAGCCGCTACCGGGGAAGTCAGCATTCAGGTCGGTCCAGGTTACGCCGGCTGCGTTTGGGCTGCCCGTACCCGTGTAGTTGGTTGAAACCCGGAGCCGCAGCGCAGCTCCTGAGAATGCCACCCGGCTCCAAAAGGAGAAAAGCGGAAACTGGAAAGTGCTCAAATCAAAGGCCGGCGAAATCAGCCAGTCCTCATTGGGTACGCTAGCGCCTGAGGCAAAGCCATTGATCTGCAATCCATTGGGAGCAGAAGCCCGGTTCGTTGGATCATTGGCGGCGCGGCCAAAGGTGGTGCAGCCCCAGCTTTGAGGACCCGTCACGCTAAAAGCCGTCCAGGTATCAAAGCTGGTAGAGCCGCTGGGGCACACATCAAAAGAGAACAGGTTGTTGTTCGGATCGATGCCCGTACCCGAAACGGCTACACTTTTGGCCACCGCCCCGGTGCTGGTATGCGTGATGGTGCCGCTGCTGGCGCCGCCCGTGGTGGGCGTAAAGCGCACGTACACCGTTTGGGCCGTGGTGAGCTCAGCGGGCGTGAAGGTGAGAGTAGAAGTGAAGACGGCTGCGGGCGCATTGCTTTTTGATAAGGCAAAACCAGTTGGCGCCGTGGCCGTTACGTCGGCACTCAGGCTGCTGCCGGTGAGCGTGTAGGATTTCGGAGCAGAATTGGTGTTGAGCGCCTGCCGGTCGAAGATGAGGCTGGCAGGTGCTACGCTCAAGCTGGGAGAAGTGGGAATATTAGTAATGAAAGCCAGTGAGAAATCGTCGATGGCAGAGCTGGGACGGTTGCCGGCGCCGGTAGAGGGCGCTAGCGCCACCACCCGAATCCAGACGGGCTCGTTGATGTCGTTGAGGGCAGTGCCAAAGTTGGCCGTAATCGTAGTAGAGGAGAAAGTGGAGCCGCCGGTCGTTGGGGTTTCGGGTGTGGTGGCTACCGTGGTAAATGCGGTAGGCGTAGCCCCAATGCCATAGTCAACGCGCCAGATGGTAGTGCGGGTGGAGGTGGCATCCAGCGATTGAAGCGCAAACGTCAGCACCAGATTGCCTTTCCCGACAGTATTGGCTACTTGAAACGTAAAAGCGGCGCCTGGGTCGCCGAGGCTGCCAGTTTGCCGTACGCCCAGCGCCCGGTTGGTGGCGTTGTTTTGCTGCTCAGTAGTGACGGTGCCTTCGAGGCCGGTAGCCGAAGCGAAGTTTTTGAAGGCCCCAGTCGTGTTGTTCCAGAGCACCTCTGCCATTGGGAAAGCGGCCGCGGGGGTGCCAAGAGCGGTAGCCGTAGCCCCCGTGCGGACGCTAAAGCCAGCAGGCGGGGCCGTTTCCAGGCCGTCGAAGTTTTCCGTGTAGGGGCTGGTCGTTAGCGTGACCTGCGCCCAGGTGCTAGCCGCGGGCCAGAGTACCAGCAGGAAGGCCAGCAATCGAAAGAGTAGCGAGTGTTTCATGAGTAATAGGGAGAAGTGATGAATGAGTAAAGCTACGTTTTAGCACTAAGAATAGATATAACTTAACTATTACCTTTTTGTCTGTAGCCGCCAAAATGCCCCCATGCTTGCTATGAGGGCATTTTAATTACTTTTATAAACGTAAAAAAGCCCCCCAAAGTAGTTGGGGGGCTTTTTAGTATAGACTTCGGCGGCTGGTGCTCGGCTTACTTTTAGAAGTCCTGTCTTTCTACTCAAATAGGCACACCGTACCGCCTACCCAGTCCTTGTTTTTATTGAAATCAACCCCAATCATTTCACCTCGGCTCAGGCGGCCTAAGTTGATGAGCAGTAAGGGCCGCGGTGCCTGCTCCGGCCAGCCGTACAGCATACGAATTTCGCACTTCACCAGCCCATCCGGCGACTGCACTACTGGCTCGTATTGCACCTTGCGCTGGAGCAGATAGTTGTGCTTGTCGGTGATGGCGTCCAGGTCGGCGGCCGTTATGTGGAGCCGCACGCCGCTACCAGCGAAGGAAAACAGGGGCTTCAGCACATAATTCTCCAGGTCAGCGGGATAATCAGATAGCGTATGTAGGTAATGACTTTCGGGCACGAAGGGACTGTGCAGCAGGGGCATAGTGTACTTGCTGATGCGGAAAAACCAGTTAGGGTGTCCTACCCAGGTTACATCCACATCGTCGGTAAGCTGAAATTCCGTTTTTAGGTCAGAGTGCTGATCCAACTCATCGAAGATCAAGCGGTTGTAAATGCGCTTGATGGGAATCTGACGGCCGTCCTTCTCGTAGTACAACTGCCGCCCTTCCTTGCGAACTTCGGTCAAACACACGACTTCGATGCCCAGGGCGCGGCGCGTCAGCTCAAAGTCGAGGCGGGTTTTCTGCTTCTCCGGAAATAGCTCCAGCAAGACCACCTGCTCCGGGTTTTCGTTGGCCACGATAAGCTGGCGCAGGTGCTCTATATAAGCAGCGCTGCCGCCCGGCTGAAATACGTGCGACACCGAATCAGGCACCGGAAAATGCTCCCGAAACACTCGCGGCAGATAATCCTGAAACGCATACAGCGACGGAAACCCTTGCAACTCAATTAGCTGCGGCTCCAGTTCGCCTTGGGCATTGCGGCACACCGCAAAGTCGATAGCCAGAAAAGACGTGTGCTCGTCTTCGTTGGGTACGCGCTGTCGGGGCGGTACCGCCTGCTCGGTGAGCGCCTTAAAGTTGGGTGCTGTGAGCACGTCGATAATGCTTTCGCCGGCGCTAATAAGCTTATCCCGCAGGGCTGCAGGTACGAAAATAGGCGTTTCGGCAATACGGAAATCCGGCAGGCCAGGCAAATCACGCTCAATGGCTTCGAGCATTTTCTGGTAGCGCGATACGCTAAAGGCTTGGTTGTAGACTTGGCGGATTTCAGGAATCATAGCTAGCTGAGTAGAAGCGGAGTGGAGAGTTAGGGCAAGTGTACGCAAAATAAAAGAACGTCAGACTCCACCTGCATGGCGCCTGACGTTCTTTCTGCTAAATGCCTGTGTGGACGCTCGCTATGCTGGCTGCAACGAAGCTTCAGGCGTCGTCAGAGCGGTAATGGCCTCACGCAGAAACGTGGGCACCACCACCGACTCCGTTAATTCAATGGTGTCGGGGTCCTGAAGCAGGCGCACCATGTCGTTGTACTTGTCTTCGCCATGCTCCAGTACAATCTGCTGGCGTTTGGCGTCAGTCAAAAAGTAGCGCAGCATGCCTTCGCCATCGGCCTCCGGATGAAACTGAGTGCCAACGATTTCGGGCGTGAACCGGATAGCCATAATGGCTCGCTCCAGCGGTACATGGGGGCGTACTTTCTCTAGGCATAATACTTTGATTCCCAGGTCCGCCATATGGTTGGCATCAGGCTCTATTACCTGATAATCACGCGAATCGACGGCGTAGAAGGGGGCCGGCAAGGACGCGAACAAGGGGTCAGTCTGGCCGTCATCGGTTTTGCTGATGGGGAAAACGCCGAACGACGTAGACTTGCGCTTGCTCAACGTGCCAACCCCCAAGTGCCGGCTCACCAACTGGAAAGAGTGGCAGATGAGTAGCACATGTTTCTTCCGTACATGAATGCTATTCCAAGCAAAAATGCTGTCAATCAATGCGAAATAAGGCTGCTCCCAAGCTTCATCGGAAGGCAAAGGGCTGCCGGGGCCACCTGATGAGATGTAAATATCGTAATCCAACGCCGGCAGCTCACCGTTGGCCCGAACGTTAAAAATGTCGAAATACAAGGCCGCTCCATCACTTTGGGCCTGGCGGATTAACCGCAGAATACAACGCATGCCTTCGTTAGGCCGGTTGTCGTACATATCTAAAATGGCAATCTTTAAAAACTTCATGCGAACATACCAACTACAGAGAGTCAGCCAATTATTAGAAAAAAGTAGACCTCAACAGTAGCCTGGCGGCCTGTGAGGTCTACACACATTGGCAAGTTAGAACGTAGCTAGTTAGTAGTACGTTTTAATCCAATTACGATTTTAAAATCATAGACCAAAAGTGGTTTCGGCCACGATAAAGTCTACTACTTGTTTTAAGTCGCCGGTTTGGCGGAACACGGCCAGCTGACGGTCGGCGCCGGTACCCATTTCCAGCATCTTCAGTACGTACTCTACCTCGTGGCGGCTGCCCAGTTCATCTACTACATCATCCACAAAGTCAAGCAGTTCCAGGATGAGCGTGCGAGTTGGAATCTCTTCCTGCTTGCCAAAGTCAATCATCTTGCCGGCAATGCCGTAGCGGGCGGCCCGCCACTTGTTCTCATTGATAAGCGCCTTGCGGTATTGCCGAAAGCTAAGGTTGCTGATCCTGAGCTTATAAATTTTGGCCACCAAGGCCTGCATCACGGCTGCCAGCGCAATGGCTTCATCGGCCCGCAGCATCATGTCGCACACGCGGTATTCAATCGTGTTGAAGAAAGGATGGAGGCGCAAATCCCACCATATTTTCTTGCCATTATCAATACAGCCCGTCTTTACCAACAGGGCGATATACTCGTCGTACTCGCTGGCGCTGGAGAAGTGTTCAGGAATACCCGTGCGCGGGAAACGCTCGAATACTTTGGTTCTGAACGACTTGTAGCCCGTCTCGCGACCTTCCCAAAAAGGTGAGTTGGTGGATAAAGCGAAGATGTGAGGCAGGAAATACCGCAGCGAGTTCATCATGTATACGCCTAGCTCGCGGGTTTCGAGGCCCACGTGCACGTGCATACCAAACACAAGGTTGGAGCGGGCAGCATCCTGCAACTCCTCCACAATCTTGTCGTAGCGCACATCCGGGGTGATGGGCTGATCTTGCCAGCGCGAAAACGGATGCGTACCCGCGGCGGCAATCTTCAGTCCCACCTTATCGGCCAGCTCAATTACGTGCTGGCGCAGATGAATAACCTGGTGGCGGGCTTCCTCGATATTCTGGCAGATAGTAGTGCCCACCTCCACCACCGACTGGTGCATTTCGGCCTTCACCTGCTCCTGCAGAATCATCTGGCCACCATCCACAATCTGCGACATGTGGGAGCGCAAATCGCGGGTTTCCGGATCAATAGTTTGAAATTCTTCCTCTATTCCGAGCGTAAAAACAGGCTTAGCCATAGTAGTAGTAGCTTATCGATGGGAAGAGAGGCCACGGAAGGCACTGGGGGGCATTTTTAACAAATTGAGTTTAAAAATGCCCTCCAGACGCTATTCCTGAGCCTTTTTAGCTTTTGGCGCAGCCGCTGCCTTTTTAGGTGCAGCAGATTTAGGTGCGGCGGCCTTTGGGGCAGCAGCTTTAGCAGCGGCTGGCTTTTTAGCAGCCCCCGTTTTGCCCGCCGGAATCGAATTCTGCGCGCCATTCTGGGCCGAATGCTGCACGAACGTGCCCCAGGTTAGGTTGTCGCGGCCGGGCTGGTAAGCACGGGCCTTCTCGATGGCCAGGTTGGCGGCGGCTTCTACTACCCACTCAAAATTCTGCTGGCCCACAGAGTTCACGTCGGCGTCGGGAGCGGGGTTGCCGAAGTCGATGGCAATTGGAATACCATCGCGCACGGCGAATTCTACGGTGTTGAAATCGTAGCCCAGGCCTTTGTTTAGGCGCAATACGTAGTCTTTCATGGTTGCCAGCAGCTTTTCGCCGGCCGGGCCGGTGGTTTTCATCTGGGTAGCGTAGCGCTGGTGAAACTCATTGCGGGGCTCGTAAGGCATAATGAGCACCTCTTTGCCGCCGATGCAGTAGCAGCGGAAATAATCGTCGAAGTCAATGGCCTCCTGCAATAGCATTACCAGCTGGCCGGTTTCGGCGTAGGCGCGGAAAAACTCCTCCGGGTTATGGAGCTTGTACACACTTTTCCAGCCGCCGCCGGAGTGCGGCTTCATAAAGGCTGGAAAGCCGATTTTTTCGAAAGCCATGTCCCAATCCATCATGCGCAGATTGCGGAACGACCGTTCGCTGGTGTCGTCGGGGCGCTCTTTGGAAGGCAGCAGCAGGGTGCGCGGCACGGGCACGCCGAGCTGCACGGCCAGGGCGTTGTTGAAAAACTTCTCGTCGGCGCTCCACCAAAAGGGGTTGTTGATAACAGCGGTGCCCGTCAGAGCCGCGTTTTTGAGGTAGGCCCGATAAAAGGGCACATCCTGGGAAATGCGGTCGATGATAACGGCGTAGTCGGAGGGCACGTTCTGCTCTACCTGGTCGATGGAGACGAATTCGGCGGTGAATTCGCCGCCGGCTTTTTCATTTACCCGATCGACAAAAGCCTGAGGGAAGGTACTTTCCTGGCCAAAAAGAATTCCGATTTTTTTCATAGTGTAGAGATTAAGGACTTAGGGAGATGATTAACAGGAGAGGACATCAGGCCGGGCTTGACGTCGTGAAAAGGCGTGGGGGGCAATTTTACATCCGGGACAAATAATGCGGAAACATGTCGCGCCAAATGGGCCAGTCGTGGCTGCCATTGGGCCGAATGTCGAGCCAGTGCCGAATGCCTTTGTTATGCAGGATGCCCGACATTTCCTCGTTGCCGGAGCGGCAGAAGTCGTGCTCAGCGGTACCCAGCACAATATTCATCTGATGGAAATGCTCATTCTGGGCGTCGGGCATGTACTGGGGAGGGTTGTTGTAGTACACGTCCTCGTCGTAATGCCCATCTAGGAACCGCCGCATATCGAAGGCGGCGCCCATCGTAAATACATAAGCTACCTGCTCGGGGTGCCGAAAGGCAAAGTTGAGGGCGTGAAAGCCGCCGAAGCTGCACCCGGCCACCCCAATCTTATCGACGTGGCACTCTCGCTGGAGCGCGGGCACGAATTCCTGACTGAGAAAACGGTCGTAGCGGTTGTGGTTTTGTATTCGCTCAGCGGGGTGAAGGTGCTTGGCGTACCAGCTGTCATGGTCGCGGCTATCGAGGCAAAAAAGCTTGATTTTGCCCGACTCAATAAACCAGCGTACTGATTCGACCAGCAGAAAATCCTTAGCCTCGTGATAACGTCCGCCCGAGGTCGGGAAAATTACGATGGGGTACCCATGCGTACCAAAAACCAGCATCTCAATGGCGTGGCCAAGATGCTGGGAGTGAAAAGTGCGGTATTCTTCGTACAAAATCGTAAGAACTTAGACAGGGAGAGGAGATAGGAGAAAAGTAATGAAATATTTCATTGCACCAAGTGGGCTTTAGCTAAGAACCGGAAAAAGGTACCTTGCAAGCCCAATACAGCGTCCGCCGATTTAGCCTTTGTAATGAATCATTCTCTTTTTTCGCCTTCGCAAGCCGCTGCCGTGCAAGTAGTACGCGACGAAGTGCTCATGTCAGCTTCTTTAGGGCGTACGGTGCGGCTTGATGTGGTGTTGCCGCCAGCCTTCGATCCAGCCAGCCACGGACCCTATCCGGTGCTGTATATGAATGACGGTCAGGATTTGCGACGTCTGCGACTAAAAGCCACTCTCGACGCGCTTTATCAGCAGCAGGCACTGCGTCCGTTTGTGCTTGTCGCTATTCATGCCGGCGACCGGATGCACGAATATGGCGCGGCCGGCCGGCCCGATTATTTGGGCCGCGGCAGCAAAGCACATCTCTATACTGATTTTGTGCTGGAAGAATTGCTGCCCTATGTGCAGCAGAAATACCACGTGACCTCCGACCCGGAGCAAGCCGTTTTTGCGGGTTTTTCCCTGGGCGGGCTCATGGCTTTCGATTTGGTATGGCGCAACCCGGATGCATTTACGTGGGTGGGCGTTTTTTCCGGCTCATTCTGGTGGCGGCGCAAAGCCTTCGAGGACGGCTACATCGATGCCGACCGCATCATGCATTCGCTCGTGCGCTCCGGCCGGCCGCATCCTAGCCACCGCTTCTGGCTGCAAACCGGTACGCTGGACGAAACCAACGACCGTAACAAGAATGGCATCATCGACTCCATTGAGGATACCCTGGATCTACTGGCGGAGCTGACTCGCCAGGGGGTTCCTGACCAACATATTCGCTACGTGGAAGTGGCTGGCGGCCGGCACAACCAGGAAACGTGGGGCCGCGTTATGCCAGACTTTCTGCGCTGGGCCTTCGGCAAAACGCCATCCCGGCCCTCCGATGCCTGGCAACCCGCTGGTGCCCTGCCCTCTAAACGGAACTGGGGCAGCTCCCAGCGTCTGAACCGACAGCGGCGCCTGACACCCAAAAAAGCCCCCAGGCCACCGAAGCAGTAGTGCCAGCGGAGCCAGTGGTTATTAAGCAGCCCGTAAGCGGCGAATACCCAGCATACTACGAAAACTACCTCCGGCACGTACCCGATACTATCGATCCGGTGGAGCTATTGGAAAAACAAGGCGCCCACGTTCGGGCGCTACTCGGCTCCCTCACCGATGAGCAGGCGCTGCTGGCTTATGCCCCCGAGAAGTGGACTATTAAGGAGATGATTCTGCACATACTGGACTCGGAGCGCATTTTTGCCTACCGCGCCCTGTGTATCGCCCGCGGCGATCAGCAGTCGTTGCCGGGCTTCGATGAAAATGCCTACGCCCCGGCCTCGGAAGCCAACACCCGCTCGCTGGCCGATTTGCTGGCCGAGCACGCCGCCGTGCGCGCGAGTACTGTAGCGCTGTACCGCTCATTTGCCCCCCACATCCTCGATAAGGTAGGCCTAGCCAATGAGCATCCCATTAGTGTGCGGGCTCTGGTGCATGTGGTGCCGGGCCATGAGGCACATCATTTAACAATTTTACATGAACGGTATTTGCCGTTATTGTAGCTTTAAAGCGCACAACACAGACTAAGCAGTCTGCGTTATTATTCCCAACTCATCCTTCACCTTCACTTGTTTCAGTCATGGCTAAAGCACAAGACGCCCGCAAAGAGAAAAAGAAAGAGCCCGCCAAAACCACTAAAGAGAAAAAGGCCGCTAAAGACGAAAAGAAAAAATCGCGCGAGAGCAGCAGCGAGTTGTAAGCTGCTTAAGGCTGAAAAAGCCCCCCAAGTATCATTTGGGGGCTTTTTTGATGACTGCTGTTTGCCGCTGTCCCGCTCGTGTTATAACGTATAGTACACTTCCTTCTGCTTGTCGTGGTGGCGTAGGTAGCCGTGGAGAACGAGCTTAATGAGGGTGCGGTAGGCCCGGCGCTCCCCTACATTGATCAGTTTTTGATATTGGCCCAGTGTGATGCGCGGGTTGGTACGGAGGTAATCTAGCACGGCCAACTCGTCTTTGTTCAGCGGGATTTTCTCGAATGTTGGCTCTTCGCGTTGCAGCACCTTTTCGGTGAGGCTGCTGGTTTGCACGCTTTGGTCGCGCACGCGTACGTAGCCTCGCCAGTCGCCCTCGGCCACCTGGGCGCGGTGGGGTTTATGTGCGCTTTCCCGCACCGTTACAATGAGCACAGTGCGGTCGTCTTCCTCTACTTCTTTGAAAGTGAGCAGGATAGGAGGGTCTACATAATGGGTGGCTGCCTCGCGCAGCACATGAATTTCCTCTGCCGCATCGCGCACGCCCACGATTCGTCCATCATCGTCGACGCCGACTAGCACGTAGCCACCGCGCGTATTGGCTAGAGAAGCTAAGGTGCGCGAAATGCGCGTTGGGTGAGTGGTCTTTTTTAAACTCTACCTGCTCCCCCTCACCCTGACGGATCAACTCCTGCAGCGTGGGCATAGGTTATAAAGTGGATTTGGAATAACAATCATACACCAAGCCTCTAAGCTTTGCTGGAGGATGAAAAATTGCCCCCCACACCATAAGAACGTCATGCTGAATGCGGTGAAGCATCTCGCGTGCGGTAGTAAAGTTAGTAATCAGCCGACCGCCGGCGAGATGCTTCGTGACTTCAGCATGGCCACCTTTTATCGTTATGATCAGCTACTTACAGTTACTCCACGCCCGTTTCCTCCTGCGAAAGGCGCCAGAGGCGGGCAGCTTCGGGGCGGCTCTGGGAGCGGCCCGAGGCACGGCTGGGTTTACGGTTTTTAAAATACTTGCCGCTAACGCCTTCTATCTCAGGTGAGGACGCTAAGTAAATGCTCGTCTGAGCGCCCTTTTCAGGACTGATCATAAACGGCCGAGCCGCCCACCACATGGCTTTCATCAGGGGAGAGCTGCCCGTATTCACCAGCCCAGTGTCTACCATGCCGGGGTGGAGGCAGTTAGCCGTTACTTTGGTTAAATCGAGGCGGTGAGATAACTCGCTGGTGAACACGATGTTAGCCAGCTTGGAGTCGCAGTAAGCCGTGAATGAGCTGTATTTCTCGGGGGCGTTGCGGGCCTCCGCCGACTGCTCAATTTCACCCAGCCAGTGCGCCTCCGACGCTACCGTCAGGATACGTGCCTGCGGAGCCGCCAGCAGCTGCGGCAACAGCAGATTGGTAAGCGCAAATACAGCCAGATGATTCGTGGCCCAGCTCAGCTCGTGGCCTTCTTCGGTAATGGTAAGCGGGCCCGGAAAAATGCCGGCGTTATTTACCAGAATGTCAAGCTGATCGAAGCGTCGGGTCACTTCCTCGGCCAAGGTGCGCACGTTGGCCAGCAGCGACAGGTCGCAGAGCAGCAAATCGAGCTGAGCATCAGAGCCTATGGCTTCGCGGATGGCAGTGCGGGCTCGCTCGCCGCGCTCCGGGTTGCGGCATACCATTACCACGCGGGCACCGCGCCTCGCTAGCTCGCGGGCGGTTATCAGCCCAATGCCACCTGATGCGCCGGTAACTAAGGCGACTTTACCGCGCAGAGGAGCAGAAACAGAATCGGAAGACGCAGTCATCAGGGAAAAACAAAATCAGTGTAGGGGGCAGAAATTGAGGTAACGTACGCTTTAGCAGGGACAGAGTTGAAAAATAGGCAGTGGTTTGGCTGTAAACGGCTTTTTAAGACTAAAAAGTCTGTCAGACTAAAGCGTAGAATGTAAGACTTCACCAAGACGCCAGATCCAGCATGACGGCCTTTAGTGTACCACTCCTTAAATATAAATCTGCTTAAAAAAGCCCCCCAGCCGAAAAAAACAATGCCACCTTCTACTGTAGAAGGCGGCATTGATAAAATCCAGCAAAACGAAATGCTTAGAAAGGCAGGTCGTTATCGTCGTCGCCGGCGATAGGGGCGGCGGGTTGAGCACGAAGATTTGGGTTTTGGTTCTGAGCGGGAGCAGCGGGACGAGGAGCGGCTTGCTGCTGATTGCCATAGTTGCCGCCAGCAGCGGGAGCACCGCCACCTGCACCAGCTTCGATGCGCCAGGCCTCCAGGTTGGTGAAGTACAGCATCTGGCCGTTTTTGTTGAAGCCGCGACCCCGCAGATTGAAGGTCACTTTTACCTCGTCACCGATTTTGAAAGGATCTATCAGGGCCGTCTTATCCTGCACCAATTGGAACTTGATATGCTCGGGGTACTGGCCCTCCTGGACTTCCAGCACGAACTCGCGCTTGCGAAATTTTTCACTCACCTGCTGTTCGTCGAAGATTTCGTGCAGGCGGCCGGTAGCGTCGTAAGCCATAAAAAAGAATAGTTGAAATGATGAAAATGGGAAGTCAAACGTACGAAAAAAAACCCGTTTCGGTTAAAAAAAACGGCCAAAACTCCGGTATGTTAGCTACGTATCTGTATGGGACTAAGCGACCAAAAATTGGTTTCTGCAGCCGGCTAAGCTTTGTCTTTATCTTGCGTTTTTAGGCATATTCACCCATTTTTTTCTATGAAACCGACTTTTGCACTGGCCGTACACGGCGGGGCCGGTACCATCTCCCGCGACCAAATGACGCCCGAAAAGGAGCAGGCCTACCACGCCGCTCTGCGGCAGGTGCTCGAAGCCGGCCACGATGTGCTGCGCCAGGGCGGCGCTGCCCTCGATGCGGTAGAAGCTTCCGTGCGCGTGCTCGAAGATTCGCCCTTATTCAACGCCGGCCGTGGGGCCGTATTTACCCATGATGGTCGCCACGAGATGGATGCTGCTATTATGGACGGCCGCGACCGGAGCGCCGGGGCCGTGGCGGGCGTGCGCAATTTGCAAAACCCCATCAGCGTCGCCCGGGTGGTGATGGATAAGTCGGACCATGTGCTGCTGGCCTGGCCGGGGGCCGAGGAATTTGCCCGCGAGCATAACCTGCCCACCCAGCCCGACGAGTACTTTTTTACCCAGCACCGCCACGATCAGCTGCAGGAAGCGCTGGAATCCGGGGGAATACAACTGGACCACAGCGAATCGAAAAAGCCCCCCAGCCCAAGAAAATGGGAACCGTGGGTGCCGTGGCCCGCGACCAGCACGGTAATCTGGCTGCTGCTACCAGCACCGGCGGCATGACCAACAAGCGCTACTCCCGCATCGGCGACTCGCCCCTTATCGGGGCCGGCACCTTCGCCGACAACCAAACCTGCGCTATTTCCTGCACGGGTTCGGGCGAATACTTCATGCGCGCCGTGGCCGCCTACGATGTGGCTTGCCTGATGGAGTACCGCGGCCTGAGCCTGGCCGAGGCCTGCCGCATTGTAGTACACGACAAGCTGGCGCCGGTAGGGGGCGAGGGCGGACTAATAGCGGTTGATGGGGCCGGTAATCTGGCGCTGCCGTTCAATTCAAGCGGCATGTACCGGGGCACAATCACCTCAGAAAGTCCTCTTTTTACCGCCATTTATGAGGACAAATAGCTGAGCTTTGAATGTGCTATATATAAGGAGTAACGCAGGAAGCTTAAAGTTGGGCAGGAGGCCGCAGGGGTACAAGCGAATATTTGATGGCATCTCATTTTAATCAAATGAAAACCAATGTCTTAAGATGTGTTCTGCTGTGGGTTAGTCTGTTGCTGAGTGCAACTACTTGGGCACAAATGATTTTGCCCCCCAGGTCTATGACTCCTGAGATTAAAGAAATAGGTCTGTACTACGGTAATAGTATAATGCCCGCTATTCAGGACCAACGGTTAAAGCTGGAAGCTGACCTCTCAGCGGCCGATAAGAAGCTTTTGGCTGAGTATCGAGCAAAGACAGATAAACTACAAGCTGACTCCCGAGCAACGAGTCGTTTGCTTCCGGCAACTGATCAGGCTAGCAAACTTGCTCGACGTCGGCGGGAAATTGAACAGTTTAGTGCTATCTATAATCCAGCAGATTCATTGGCCCAGAAGTATGAGCTTCCCATCCAGAAGCTACTGCAGGAGCTGGAGCCACAGCGAATAGAATGGGAAGCTGCGATAGTTGCCGTCCAGAAAAAGCATCGAACAGCAGATGCAGGGAGCGCTGACTTTAATACGCATTTGAGACTACTGCATAGAATGCTACATCCATCAAGTTTTATTTTAGTGTATCCGCCTTCGCAAAAATTGGCTAACTGATAAAGCAGTTGCATGCAAAAGGCCGCTCTCCCAAGGAAGAGCGGCCTTTTGCATGCAATCAGACAGGCCTCTATGAAACGGCCGACTTAGGCTTGGGCGATGCAACGGGGGGCAAAATTTCCTTGCTTGGATAAAATTTGCGCTCCTTAATATTATAGACGTTGCCTTTTACCAGCACATGCAGCACCATGTTCTCGATGGAGAGGGCAGCGCCTTTCTTTGCCAGACTGGCATTATTATGCTCCAAGTTATGGCCATCCATTATCACAACCAAGTTGGAGCCGATGGTTTCAATCAGATTGCCTTCCGTAATGAGGACGCCGGTATCCTCACCCAAGCCGATACCAATCAGCTTGGGATACAGGGCCACACACTCAATGAGGCGACCAAAGCGGCCCCGCTTCACGAAGTGCGAATCGATAATAACTTTTGACATCAAGCCCAGCCCGGTTCCAATCTTAACAGCCCCTTTCATCAACGCATCGGGCACGCTGCCGCCCCGAATCATGACCTTTGACATAGCCATGGCGCCGGCGCTGGTGCCAGCGATGATGAAATTGGCGTGTTGTTGATATCGCTCCGTGAGAACGCGCAGAAACTCGGTATTCCCGAACATCTCCGTGAGCCGGGATTGGTTGCCCCCGCTAAACATAAGTATGTCGGCGTCGCGCAGGCGGGCCAGGTGCTCGGGTCGGTCGGTATCCTCGGGTACGCGAATATCCAACACCCCCACGTTGAGGCAGTTGAGCATGGCGAAGGAAGCCACATAGATGCGGGCCACCTCTTCCGGAATCATGGAAGCCGTGGTAATAACCTCAATGCGCGGGTCGGCTTTGCCCGATTCGGTTACTATCCGTTTCAGAATCCCCAGCTCAAAGAAGTTTAGGTAGTACTTCTTCTTGGTGCGAGGGTTGGGGTAGGTGCCTTTATCTTCATTGCCACCGATGGCAATTAGTTTGCCGAGAGGTTTTAGATTTTCCAATACCAACATTCTAGACTAGTTCAACACAAAAAACAACAGAGCAGTCAGCTCCAAATTCAAGCAAGCTTCGGGCCACGCAGGGTCCAGCTGACTCCGCGGCCAGAGCGGGGGAGTTAGTCAAGTAACAAGTCAACTGCTCAAACCTCCCACTTTCGGCCTTTTTCTTCTTAAGCCTTAAACGGGGCGGCCCAGAAGCGCATCGAAGGTACTGGTAGCTACGGCGTGATAGTTTGGGCGGGCGCGGGCATAAATAGCCTGGGCCCGAGCCTTTCCATCGGGTAAGGTTAGTAGCGCTTTATACAGGGGCAGTAGAAACTTGCGCCGGCCCACGCGGAGCAAAAAACGCTGGGTAGCTTCCTCGGCTGGCAGATGGCCGGCCGCCAAAGCAACCGGTAACCAAGCCGTCAGAATTTCGGCGTTGCCGGATAGGGTGAGCTCGAAGGCGGCATCCAACTCCGCAATTTGCGCCCTGGATAAATCGGCGGGCAGCCCTTGTATAAAATATACCCACTCGTGCGTGCTCCACTCCGAAACGACTAAGTCAGCGGCCGGTGTGCCGCGCTGCCACTGCCGGCGGGCGGCATCAACGGCCGCGAAGCGCTCGGAGGCTATTGCTGGTGCCACACTCGGGATGCCAGGGCTGTTGATCCAAGCGTCTAATTGCAGCTTTTCTTCCAAGCCAGGCTCCTGTTCTAATAGCTCGCTGCGCAGATAGCCCACGAAGGAAATAGTGTCCATGCTCTGAAAACTGTGCCGGGCGAAGTACTCCTTAATAAAGGCGTCGAGGCGGGGGCGACCGATTAGGCTCTCAAGAGTGAGGAGGAGATAGTTGCCTTTTTCGTACGCAATATCATTAAGCCCTTCATCAGGGTCGCGGCCGGCAAGGTTAAGATAGAGGTGAGTATCGGGACTCTGGGGGCCAATTTCCTCAATGGTATGGAGCAGCGCATTATGGCCCAGCATCTGGAGCATACCAGCGTAGGCCGGACCATATAGCTTCTCCATAATCCGGCGCTCAAAGTAAACGGTAAAGCCTTCGTTTAGCCAGAAATCATTCCAGGTAGCATTTGTAACCAGGTTGCCAGACCAGGAATGCGCAAGCTCATGGGCTATTAAACTGGTTAAGCTACGATCACCAGTTATGACGGTGGGAGTTACAAATGTTAATCTTGGGTTCTCCATTCCACCAAATGGGAAGCTGGGGGGCAAAACCAACAGATCATATTGCTCCCAGCGGTATGGACCATACAGAGCCTCGGCCGTAGCTACCATTTTCTCCAGATCTCTAAATTCCGAGGCGGCCGCTGCTAGGGTAATTGGTTCGGCGTATATGCCAGTGCGGGCACTGATGGGAGCGTAGCTCAGGTCGCCCACGGCCAGGGCCATGAGATAGGCGGGAATGGGCTGCGTCATGCGAAAGTGGTACTCGCCTTGGGGCTCCTTCGATTGCGAGTTCTCCGCACTCATCAGCGCCAACAGACGGACTGGCACCCGAATCCAGGCTTCGTAAGTAAAGCGCACGCCGGGCGAGTCCTGGCAGGGCAGCCAGGTGCGAGCCAGAATAGCCTGCGACTGGGTAAACAAAAAGGGCTGCTCCCGACCAGCGGTTTGGACTGGGGCCAGCCACTGCAAAGCCGCTGCTTCGGGGGAGGTCTGGTAGCGGATAGTGACGGCGGTAGTTGCCGGCATGATGGCTATGCGCAGGGCTTGGCCCAGTACCGCGTTGGGGGCTCCCAACTCGTACGTGGTAGCAGATCCATCGGGGCCGTCGAGCAGCACGGCCTCTATCTGAAGGTCCCGTGCATCGAGGTGAAGGTCGGGGGCACCGCTCGGGTTGGTAAACTGCCAGGTGGCCTGCCCCGTGAGCGTCTGCGCAGTAAAGTCTACGCTTAGCTCAAGCGCCAGGTGATGGACACGAGCTTCAGTAGGGCGGGCGTAGCTGTGAGGATCAATCGCGGAGAAAGAGCTAAGAGCAGTGGAAGTAGGCATTGGCAAAATTCAAAAAGTGCGTTTTATTCTTCAACCTAAAAAGTAGGGTGGGAAAGGTAAAGGTAGCCAAAACCCTCACTGCCGCACGGCAACGCGGTATACAAGTGTGGAAGCAAAACATGTATATTGCCAACCGAGGCGAATTTGGAACCCCATGGAAACCTCGCGGGTCTGAATGCAGTAGAACGCCCAAGCCGCCAAACAGGACCTATCTTAAGCTAGGTTTTGTTGATGAGCTAGCTTGGTACTAAATGCGTTTTCCGCCGCTTCTTTATTTACATATGAAATCTCTCGTTCGCTTTTCTTTTCTCTCCACCTTCATGGTTTGGCTGTTGGGCCTTACGGTGCTCACCCTATCCTCATCATGCAGTCAAGACCAGAAGGCTCAGATTAAAGACGCTCTCCCCGGTGCGCTCACTAAAGCTGGCGACCCTCAGCCAACGCTTGACAGCACCTATGTAATTCAACAGATGGGCGCCGAGCCCGCTTTTAAGGAGCATACTGATTGGGGCAAAAAGTTTTATAAAGAGCGGGACTACCGCTTAGGCTGGTTTCGGAACCACGAGCTGGTTCCTCAGGCCAAAATGATGCTCGGGGTTCTCGAAAAAGCCGCTGACGAAGGATTAGATCCTAAAGACTATAAAATCAAGGACTTTGATAAGCTTTTTGCTGATCTGGAGGCGGTGCAATCAGACTCGACCAAACGTAATGCCCTGGAAAAGAAGATTGACGTGGCCTTGTCGAGCACGTATTTCAACTGGGCCTCCGATTTTTATCGGGGAACAGTAAGTCCACAGGAAGTCAAGAATATAGATTGGCGGGTAAAGCGCAACAAGATCAAGTTGCACAAGGCCCTGCTGACTATTCTTCAGGAGCGCGAAAGCACTTACCCTTATTACGAATTTGAGCCGCTTCACCCGGAGTACAACGCCCTGAAGAAAGCGTTGGCTGACTATCGGGCGTTGCAGCGCAATGGTGGCTGGCCCACTATTCCAGCCGGAACTAAGCTAAGGCCTGGAAGCTCATCACCGGCCGTTGCGCAGTTGCAGCAGCGTCTGCTGGGGGGCAAATCTGAGCCCGCAGCTACCCCGGTGCAGCCCGTAACTAACAATGGTAACGCTACCACATCAACTACTAATACGACTCCAGCCGCTATCTATGAAGGCGAACTGGTAGATGCCGTAAAGGCCTTTCAAACACAAAATGGACTTAAGGCTGACGGTGTAGTTGGAGGCGAAACTCTGCGTCTGCTCAATGTGCCGTTGGCGGATCGCATCGATCAGATCATGCTGAACATGGAGCGTTGGCGCTGGATTCCGAAGCGCTTTGAGCCAGATTATTTACTGGTCAACATTCCCGATTATAAGCTCCATGTTATTGAAGACAACAAGGAAGTGTTCAATATGCGGGTGATCGTAGGCAAGACTTTAAATGCTACGCCGGTGTTCAGCGATAAGCTGGAGTACGTCGTTTTGTCGCCTTATTGGAATGTGCCCATGAGCATTATCCAGAAAGAGCTGGCGCCCAAACTGGCTAACAATCCAGGCTACCTGGAGCACCTGGATATGGAAGTGGTAAAGGGATATGGGGCCAAAGCGGTACCCGTCGACCCCGGTTCTATTGACTGGACCAACGTAAACGAGAAGACGTTTAAGTATACGCTACGTCGTCGTCCGGGTCCCAAAAACGACTTAGGTGAGGTCAAGTTTATCTTCCCCAACTCCGACGATATTTACCTCCACGACACCCCCAACGACGAACTGTTCAATCAAACCAAGCGTGGCTTTAGTCATGGTTGCGTGCGGGTAGAGGAGCCCATCAAGCTGGCCGAATACCTGCTCCGCAACAAGCCCGGCTGGAACAGGGAGACAATCTTGGATACTATCCAAGCCCGCAAAGAGAAGTACGTGACGCTGGATGAGGAGCTGCCCGTGTACTTAGTCTACTTCACTGCCTGGGTGAGCGAAGACGGAAGCGTTCATTTCCGCGACGACATTTATGGCCACGATAAGGTGTTAGCGAAGCAATACTTCAACTAAAAATTCCTTTCCAGCCTGTATCTTCTCTAGGAGATTAGACAGGTTTTCTGGATAGCAAAAAGCCCCCCGCAGCTAGGAGTTGCGGGGGGCTTTTTGCTGCCTCTAATGGCTTACCACTTTATTGATCCACACTCATAATTACTCTCGGAACCTGTTAGGAGCAGCTTTAAATCCAGTTAGCAATAATCATGAGAAAAGCCCCCTAATAAGAGGCCAAACGCTGAGACAGTCTAAGATTAACATTTATAAACTGCAAATAAATCAGACAGTTGTATTAACATTAGTAACGAACGAACTACACATAGTTTATAAATGTAACGCGCAAGGAGATGTGACCATGATTCACTTATAATCGTACATTTGTAAATCGTTACTGTGTCACTTATTATGGTTGAGCGCATTCGGCAGATTTTGCAAGCCCGACAATTGAGCCCTACTCAATTTGCTGATGCTTTGGGTCTGGCGCGTCCTATTATTAGCCATGTGCTTAGTGGTCGCAATAAACCTAGCCTGGAAGTGGTGCAAAAGATAATTGCTGCCTTCCCAGATTTGTCGTTGCCTTGGCTGCTGAGCGGACAGGGACCTATGCTGGCTGCTGCCGAAGCTGTAGCAGTTCCAGGTGCCGCGTCCAATCCAACGCCTCCAGCAGAACCTAGGCGAGCTAAACGACCTGCACAGCGCGATTATGAGCCGTTAGCCGCTCCGTCAACTGCTCCTGTAATTCCGCCTCAACCAGCAACCGAGCTGCCTCCCGTAGTAACTTCTTCAGCGCCGACTGCTGCGCCGTCAGAGGCTCCACGCATTGATCCGCCTGCCTCGGAGGCTGCAGCCCCCAGCCCACCAGTGGCTGCCGTAGCAGTTCCTCATAATGCCCCCCAGAGCGCAACTGTGCCTGCGCCAAGCTCATCTGCTGCTCCCGACATGTTATCTGCCTTTGCCGAGCCGGGCAAAATAATTCGTCGCATCGTCATCTTTTACCACGATGGCACCTTTTCTGCATACCAGCCAGAGATGCTGGGTTAAGGTGCTTTTGTCGTTGTAAAAGACGTGTATATAGGCGCCAACGCAGCCTGTCTTATTAGCTGTGATTCCCTTAATAAGGCATGATGCATGCCTTATTAACCGTTAGATAGTCGATAACTTACTGGTTTCATTTTGGGGCTTATCCTTTTCATAAGTGGTTTTATACTGGTTGCTATACAATTATTGTTTCCCTGCTTAACGTACTATAATCAAGGCCTCTAAACGCGCTGATTAAGCTGCTTATATGTATGGTATCGATATCAGTTGAATAAGAAAAAGTATAGTTTGTACCACACTTTCCTTATTAATATGATTTTGTATATATTACTAAATTAACAAACTTAAAATCAGATGTTTATGTTGTTTGTGTTCTAGTTAAGATAAGGATAATTATGGTAGTTATAAACGTTTGCTATTTTATGGTTTATATGCTAAAGTTTCCTTTCTATAAACCGATACTTTTTGTTTAGGCATTTTGATATAAATGCTAACACTATTGACAAAGCCTTTTTGTGAGAAAAGTCAAAGTAAGCTTAACTGTGTAGCACGCTAATAGAGTTAGCAGGTGGTGAGGAAACCGGGAAAAAAGTAGGGTTACTCAAGTATGGAACAAGGGCCACTCAAAAATTACTGCTCCAAAGCTTGATATCCAGAATCGTTTGAGAGGCAGTTGTCAAATGTTATCTGACTGTGGACATAACAGAACACTCCTTCATGTAAGCAGATGCTTGCATCGTTGGTGACCCAAAAGGTTAGCTAAGTTTTGTAATGGTAGGTTCTGATTAACTTAAGCCAATGCCTAGCATAGCAGTTGGGAGTTTTGATGGGGGTGCTTACCTTTGGAGCATGAAAAAATTCCGTCTGCTTCTGCTGCTTGCTTCCTGTACCTCGCTCCTTATGACGACGTCTTGCTCAGTTCCCCCAAATGCTGAGGAAGATCCTAACGCCGATGCGGCCTACAAGCGCGCCCACCGCACGGAGATGTACCGCAAGGCACAGAGCAGCGAACCTTCCATTCAACAGTAGTCGCTTGAAGCTCGGCAGCGGCCTGCCTTAGCTTACTAGATAGCCTTCAGGATATAATGCAGAAGCCCCACCCGACTTAAGTCAGATGGGGCTTCTGCGTTGCTATTCGTTTTGCCCTCGAAAGGGAAGTCGGACATTATCTGACCAACGCCGCTACCAATTGCTCGGTGGTAGGTGCCGGAGCAGATTGGGGGCAAAATCGGGGAGACTGATGCCGGCCAGAAGGTTGTTCTCCAGCAAGTCGGCCCAGGTGCGCAGGTAGAGCACCACGTCGTCGCGCTGGTTGTGACGCAGGGCGTTGCGCCGCTCGAAAGGGATGGCCGCCCGGATGTCGGGATCGGCGAGACGTTCTAGGTGGGTGAGGTCTTGCCGGGAGAAGCCCAGAGCCAGCATCTCATCGATGGTTTGGTCGATGGGCAGGCCACTGGTGGGGCAATAGTCGATGAGCTGCCGCTCCCAATCGCCGTAGCGCTGCATAGCGCGGGCGTGAATCTCAGCTTTCGTAAGGCGCGTGACGGTTTGGGCAAGGTGGCCACAGTTGCAGCTGCCCATGTGGCCCCATTGATAAGGAGCCTGGGTAGCAAGGCGCTGAGCCGTATTGCGCAGGGCCTGAATGACGGGAAGAGTGCTCTTAGCCATAAGAGAGTAGATCGGGTTAAGACAAGTACTGGAAGACTTCCGGGTTTATAAGGCGAATGAACACCGTTTTGTTTCATAAAAAAGCGGGGCCGACTTATCGTCGGCCCCGCTTTAAGTTATTAGGGGTGCTTATCGGCCATTGCCGCCGCTGCCGTAGCGACGACGATTTTGCCCCCCACCGCTGCTACCGTTACCGCCACTGGTGGAGCGTTCGCCACCAGCGGGCCGGGAAGAAGAGCGAGGCCCAGCGGCTGGGCGTGAATGGCCCTGGTCACCGCGGCTCGAAGCCTCAGCGCCAGCACGCGGTGCACGACCGCCACCGTCACGGCCGGGGCGGGCGGGCCGACCAGCGGGACCTTTCGGACGCTGAATCGATTCGCGGCCATTCAGTAGCACGGGTGCAATAGCAGTGGACCGGTAAGGGTGCGTAGCCACGTCAATCTGCCGACGAATCAGCTTCTGAATATCCTGGAGGTAAGCGCGCTCTTCGTCTTCGCAGAAAGAGAGGGCAATACCGTTGGCCCCAGCCCGGCCCGTGCGACCAATGCGGTGCACGTAGGTTTCGGGCTCGTTGGGGATTTCGTAGTTGATGACGTGGGTCAGCTCATCCACGTCGATGCCGCGGGCGGCGATGTCGGTGGCAACGAGTACGCGGATGCTGCCGGCTTTAAAGTTGGATAAAGCGCGCTGGCGGTGGTTCTGCGACTTATTGCCGTGAATAGCTTCAGCGGCAATGTCCGCCTTCACCAAGGTTTTCACCACTTTATCGGCGCCGTGCTTGGTGCGCGTAAAGACGAGCACCCGCCGAATATTCTTGTCAGAGAGCAAATGCTCCAGCAGGTCGGCTTTGTCGTGCTTATCGACCATGTACACAGCTTGCGAAACCGTGTCGGCCGTGCTTGACACGGGCGTAACGGCAACTTTCACCGGGTTGGGCTTCAGAATAGTGCTGGCTAGCTCCTGAATTGGGCCAGGCATAGTGGCCGAGAAGAACAGCGTCTGGCGAGCGGTAGGCAGCTTAGGCAGAACACGCTTGATATCGTTGATAAAGCCCATGTCCAGCATGCGGTCGGCCTCGTCGAGCACAAATACTTCTACGTGGCGCAGGTCCACGAAGCCTTGGTTCATCAAGTCGAGCAGACGACCGGGCGTAGCAATAAGAACTTCCACGCCGCGACGCAGGGCGTTGGTTTGGGGCAATTGACCCACGCCACCGAAAATAACGGTATGACGCAAAGGCAAATGACGGCCGTAGGCGGCGAAGCTTTCGCCGATCTGGATGGCCAGCTCGCGGGTAGGCGTGAGCACCAGGCAGCGAATGCGCGAGTGCGACACGTGCGCTACTTTGGCCGTCTGGGTTAGAATTTGAAGAATAGGAACAGTAAAGGCGGCGGTTTTGCCGGTGCCCGTTTGGGCAACGCCCAACAAATCGTGGCCTTCCAGCACCTGCGGAATGGCTTGCTGCTGAATAGGGGTGGGCGTGGTGTAGCCTTCCTCGTGCAAAGCACGGAGGATAGGATCAATCAGATTGAGTTCGTCGAATGACATTGAAAAAGATAAAAGGAGCCACCCCTATACTAAGTACGGTAGGCGGCAGCCGACAAAAACGCGGCTTAAAAACCGGTCGAAAAAGAGAAAAAAGCCCCCAGCGGAGCCGGAAGCGGTAGCGGGTTGCGGCGGTTGAACGTATAACCAGAGCCAGGCGCCGCGCCTGGGTCAGTTATTTCCGATAAAATCCAACGTTTACACGCCAAGCTTACGACCTATGCTCATAAAGGACCGGAAAATCCTCTACGAAGGCTTTTACAAACTTAGTCAACTCACGGTGCAGGATGGCTCCGAGGAGTACCAGCGCATCCGGTTCGAGCCCGGTAAGGCCGTAGCGGCCCTGGTACTGGATACCACCCGCCAACGCTATCTGCTGGTCCGTCAGTTCCGAGTAGGCGCCGAGGCCGACGTACTAGAGTTGCCAGCCGGCATGCTCGACAAGGAAGGTGAGAGCCCGGAGGAGGCCCTGCGTCGTGAGATCAAAGAAGAATTAGGCTACAAAGTTGATCATTTAGAGCAAATAATCCAGATGTACCCTTCTCCGGGGGCCAATTCGGAGCGCATTACCATCTACTACGCCGAGGTAAGTCAAAAAATCGCCCCCGGTGGCGGTGAGGCCAGCGAGGGCGAAAAGCTGACGGCAGAGGAATTTAGCTGGGAAGAGTTGCTGGCCGAGCCCCTTCAGGATGCCAAAACCATCATAGCCGTGCAGTGGGCGCAATTGCGCAAGGCGAATAGATAACCCAAGTGGGAGCCTATTAAACTAGAACTAGAAAGTTAGTTCCCCTCCTCAGTTGAGGAGGGGTTAGGGGTGGTTGAAGACGCCAGAACGATGCTAGAGCTAGTTCTAAAAAAACTGTTCAATGATTGCCAACCACCCCTAACCCCTCCTTAGCTAAGGAGGGGAACTAGCTGCCTAGTATAGCTCTAGTTTGAGAGGCCGTCACTGGATTTAACCTTAGCCCTGCGGAGTTACCACGTACTCGAAGTTCTGCTGGAGCTTGGAGTCGGTGATGATGACGGTGAGAGGCTGGGGTGTTTCGGTTTTAACAAATGGAATAGTGCGCTCGCTCTTGTACAGGTCGCGGTTCCAGAAGCGGCCGTTGCCAGCTGTAGGGGTTTGGTTGTACACCTCTTCCCCAGCTTTGTTCTTGGCCGTGATGGTGAGCAGGCTGGGGTCGGCATTCTGGGCCCCGCGCCGATACATGGTTATCACCAGGTTACCGCCGGCGGGCAGGCTGTTGAAGCGGCGCTGATACGTGGTATCGGCCCAGTTGTTCATCTTCCGCAGGGCGTTTATTTCGGTCAGTAGCTCCTCGTAGGGGCGATAAGCCAGGCGCGTGGCGGTGCCAGCAGCTTCCGAGTCTTCGCCGGTGTTTTTGGTCACGTTGGAGATATAGGCGCAGTCTTTATCCTTTTGGGGAATCATGTAGCGCTGCTTGCGCTCTTCCTTTTCTTTCTCTTTTTCCTTGGTCTTTTGGCTTTTTTGGGCCGTGGCAGCGAAAGATGATAGTAGGCAGCAGAGGAGTAAAAGTTTTTTCATGGGAATAAATAAGAAAGGAAATGGAGTGCGCGGTAGCGCGTGTAAAAGCAGGAGAGGAGCAGCGACTAAAGCTCAAGCTTGGCAGGGTAGCAGCGCCACAGCAAAAAGCGTGACAAACCCATAATACCTGCATAACCCTAGCGTCATAGGCCGCTCCGACCTTTGCGGCGGGTAAACCTGCTTTGGCCTATGCACGCTCCTGTTACTCTGCCGCTGCTGCGCCGTTTGGTTCGGTGGTTGGCGTACGCACTCTGCCAAGTGGCACTGCTCGTGGCCTTTGGGCTGCGCGCCTTCGCTGGGGGCAATTTCCGTTTAGCTTCGGTGGGCACACGGCGGCGAAAGCCAGGATTTTGCCCCCCAGCGGCCGGCACTTGACGCCACCGGCATCTCTGGCCCAACACCACCGCACTGCCGCCTAATGGGAAAGAAAAAGAAAGCCGCCAAGGGCCGCCGCGTCGCCGTAGCCGTCATCTCCGACGTGCACCTGGGCACCTACGGTTGCCACGCCGAAGAGCTGCTGCGCTACCTCAAAAGTATTCGGCCTAAAGTGCTGGTACTCAACGGCGATATTGTAGATATCTGGCAGTTCAGCAAAAGCTATTGGCCCGCTTCGCACATGCGCGTGGTGCGCCACCTGGCCGGCCTGGCGGCCAAAGGCACGCCTATTCATTACCTCACCGGCAACCACGATGAGCTCCTGCGCAAATTTACCGGCACCCGCTTGGGGGCCCTCAGCATTGCCAATAAGCTGGTGCTCGACTTGCCCGGCGACGGCAAAGTCTGGCTTTTCCACGGCGACGTGTTCGACGTGACCATGCAGCACTCCAAGTGGCTGGCCAAGCTGGGCGCCCAGGGCTACGACGCGCTGATTCTGCTCAACCGGCTCGTCAATTTCATGTTGCAGAAAATGGGACGGCCCCGCGTAGCGTTGTCCAAGGCGGTGAAAGACAGAGTGAAAGGTGCCGTGAGTCTGGTAAGCAACTTTGAGCAAACCGCCGCCGGCATTGCCGCTGACGAGGGCTACCGCTACGTGGCCTGCGGGCACATTCATTGCCCCGAAATAAAGACCATTGCCACGCAGAAAGGCGAAGTGACTTACCTGAATTCCGGGGATTGGGTCGAAAACCTGACCGCCCTGGAATACTGCGCCGACACGGGCTGGCAACTCTACCGCTACGCCGACGATCCGCTCATGCAGCAGCCCGCCGAAGCGGAAACGGATTCTGATACCTATGAGGTTGCCGGCGCTTTGGAAGCGGCGCTGTTTGAGGAAATTATGAGTGGGAAGTAGGATGGTGGCACTACTACTTTTTCTGTCGTAGTACCACTATCGGTAAACGACCTCAGGCGTTTGCCAACATCAGCAACGATAGTGGTAGTACGACTTTGGAGTCGTACTACCCTGAAAGCCTCATACTTGTCCCTGTTAATCAGCCTGCTTTTTACATAACCCAAATAAATGCCGAACTAGCAGGGGGCTGCTAGCTCAGCAGTTGCTCTCTTCTTTTCAACCCTCAAAAAATCTACCCTTGCCCCGTATTCTTTACGCCATTCAAGGCACCGGCAACGGCCACCTGAGCCGCGCCCGCGATATTATTCCATTGCTCCAGGAGCGTGCTTCCCACCTCGATGTGCTCGTGAGCGGCCCGCCCGCCGACCTGGCTTTGCCATTTCCGGTGCAGTATCAGTTTCACGGCATGGGGTTCGTATTTGGCAAAAGCGGCGGCATCAGCTTTACCAAAACATTTGGACAAGTAAATGCTCCCGCTTTTGTGCGTGAGATGCGCCAATTGCCCGTAGAGCAGTATGATCTGGTTATCAATGACTTCGAGCCCGTGTCGGCGTGGGCGTGCCGCTTGCGCCATGTGCCTTGTATTGCGCTAAGTCACCAGAGTGCCGTACTCACCAGAAATGCCCCCGGCCCAAGCGCCCCGATGTGGTAGGTCGCACGGTGCTGCGTCATTATGCCCCCGCCACAGCTCACTACGGCTTTCACTTCGAACGCTACGATGCCGGCACGCACACGCCCGTTATCCGGGGACAGGTGCGCGCCCTGACTCCTACGAATGAGGAGCATTACACGGTGTATCTGCCGGCCTACGACGAGGCGACGCTGGTGCAGCGCTTGCGCTACCTCAGTCGCACTACGCGCTGGGAAGTGTTCAGCAAGCACAGCCAAAAGGAGGCTGAGTACGGCAATGTGCGCGTACGCCCCGTGAGCGGCGCGGCCTTCACCGACAGCCTCGCTCGCAGCGGCGGCGTACTCTGCGGGGCAGGCTTCGAGACGCCCGCTGAAGCACTGTTTTTGGGAAAAAAGCTGGCCGTGGTGCCCATGAAAAACCAGTATGAGCAGGCTTGCAACGCCGCTGCGCTGGCCAAAATGGGCGTGCCCGTAGTGAAAGGGCTCAAGGACAAGCACCTCGATGGCCTCGACCAATGGTTGCAGCTTGGGGAGCCTATTCCTGTAAACTATCCCGACGAAACAGCCGCTGTGCTGGACAAGCTGCTGCGCGAACACCTGAAATAGGCGTTGGGGGGCAAAATTGGGGCGCGGAACAAAGTGGGGGTAGGCTTTACGTATTTCGAGTTGTTTCAAACTCCAGGGCCAATACGCACTCCGGCTGCCCTCTTACTTTATACAAATGGTAAAACTACTCGGCTTTATGCCTTTATAAGCGGACTTTGGTTGTGAAGCCTTTGCCATCTGTGATGTACACTTGCTTGAAGCCTAACTCTGTCAGCTCACTGCGTACTTGCTGGAGCACGAAGTTTTTGTTTTCTGCATTGAAAGACGGCGAAGAAAGAGTGATGACCTCCGCCTGTTCTCCCCCAACGCGGACCCGCACGTTTAGCTCATCTGAAATGGCGTCTTCGGGCAACTCCTGGGCGTAATATTTTTTAAAGTCATCGGGCAGCTGGTCGGCGTGGGCCTGGCGCGCCGCTACGGCTATTCGGTTTTCTGCGGCTCGCTGCCGGGCAGCCGCTAGTTCAGCTGCGGACGGCCTGGGAGGAGCCGCAGGGGCCTTGGGGGCAAAACCAACTTCGCGGCCGGCCCGATTTTATCGTCGGCAGCTTCGGTAGCTGCCTCTAAATCAATGGTGTTGGCAGGAGAAGAGGTCTGCGCCAGCAGCACAGCGGCCACCGAATCCTGAATTTTTGCCCGCAGGGCGGCAGAGGGGTTGGGGCAGGCCTGCGCGCGCTCACTACCTGGTTAAGGGGCTGAGGGGTAGAAGCAGGAGTTGCCCGGTTGAGGCGACCAATAGCAAATGCCGCCACAAATACGAGCAAACTAAGCCCTATGATTCCTAAAAGGGCATTCATATTCATAGCTGGGAAGTTAAACGGCGAAGAAACGGCCAATTTTACCTTTCATATCACGAGTAAGGCTCAACCCAAATCTGCGACTTTAAAGTATAGCAGGTGACGCATACGCTGCTTTTGCGTCAACCGACTTGCGTTTTTTATGGCTGCAAAGCATGATAACAAGTTGCTTCAATAAGTCATGCTGTGCCGAATAAAGCAATTTACAAAGAATTGAAAACTCTGTACCCGGGCCGAAAGTTGCTTTTCGGCGTAAGTCAGGGCTTCATCTTCGTGCCCAGCCCAGCCGTGTGCTTAACCAAAAAACGTATGCTCAACCAAAAATACGCGTATAAGGCCAATAACTTTACGTGGTCTGCGCGCCGCTGCCTGCTTACCTTAGCTGTTGTCTGAATGCCTGCATTAGGTGCTGCCTTACCCGCTGCCTTCTTTCCTGAAAATGCCCCCCAGACCTATTGCCGAGCTGATCTTGGTTCTGATTTTCGGTGGGGCGTGGCGGCGGCGGCCTACCAGACTGAGGGTGCCTGGGACACGGATGGCAAAGGCCCCAGCATCTGGGACGAATTTGTGCGGCGGCCCAAGAAAATCAGGGACAACTCGCACGGCCGGATAGCTACCGATTTCTACTACCGCTGGCCCACCGATCTGGATTTGATGCAGCAGCTCCAGATCCCCAACTTTCGCTTCTCGCTGGCGTGGTCGCGGGTACTTCCCCAGGGAACAGGTACGCTGAATACCAAAGGGTTGGATTTTTACGACCGCCTGGTTGATGGCTGCCTGGAGCGAGGAATTACGCCCTGGCCCACGCTCTATCATTGGGATTTGCCCGCCGCCCTGCAGCAGCGCGGCGGCTGGACCAACCGCAGCATCGTGGGCTGGTTTGCCGACTATGCCCAGCATGTGGCCGCCCGGCTCGGCGACCGGGTGCAGCACTGGATGGTGCTCAACGAGCCCATGGTATTTACGGGCGCGGGCCACATGATTGGCATTCACGCGCCCGGTCGGCGGGGGCTGGGGGCCTTTTTATCGAGCACCCACCATGCCACTCTGGCTCAGGCCGAAGGAGGGAGGGCGTTGCGTGCCGCCCTACCCGCCACCGCCCAGATCGGTACCACGTTTTCCTGCTCTCACCTCACGCCCTGGCGCCCTCATCTAAGCCGCGACCAGCGCGCTACGGCTCGCGCCAATGCCATTCTCAACCGTCTTTTTGTGGAGCCAGCCCTGGGTCTGGGCTACCCCGTAGCCGAAGCGCCCGTGCTCGGCTGGCTCGACCGCTACATAAAGCCCGGCGACGAGCAGCGGCTGCCCTTCGACTTTGATTTTTGGGTATTCAAAACTATACCCGCGAGGTAGTGCAGCACTCGCCCTACGTGCCGCTGGTGTGGGCTAAGCTGGTAGGCGCTGCCCAGCGCGGCGTGCCTCATACGACCATGGGCTGGGAGGTGTACCCCGAGAGCATTTACCACATGCTCAAGCAGTTCAGTAGCTACAAAAATGCCCCCCGCCTGCTCGTCACCGAAAATGGTGCCGCCTTCCCCGACGAATTAATAGCCGGCCGCGTGCCCGATGTTGCCCGCCAGGCCTACCTGCGCGCCTGCATAGCCCAAGTGCTGCGCGCCAAGCGCGAAGGCGTGCCGGTGGATGGCTACTTTGCCTGGTCGTTCACCGATAATTTTGAGTGGGCCGAGGGCTACCACCAACGCTTCGGCCTAGTGCGCGTGGACTACGACACCCAACAGCGCACCATAAAAGACTCCGGCCACTGGTACGGAGAATTGCTGGCGGGCAAAATGGTGTGAGTGGTAAGGCGTTAACTCTATGTGGTTCTCTAGAACGTCATGCAGAGGCGGAGCCGAGGCATCTCGCGTGCTGATGTTGCTACCTAACAGGACAGTCATGCTGCATCTGGCGTCCGCTTGTCGAAGCATCTCTACCGCTTCATTGAGCAACGATTGAGGTTAGTACAGCGGTAGAGATGCTTCGACTTCGCTTTGCTCCGCTCAGCATGACGGCCTCTTTACCGATAGATAGCACCACAACGACCGCACGCGAGATGCTTCGGCTCCGCCGCTGCATGAGCGCCTGTTTGTTTGATGGTGTTACGTTACAAACGCCTCAAAACCTAGTATTTGCCCCCCACAACCCGCTTATTCAGCTGAGCCATGCCAGCGGGGAATTCCGGTAAGCGCTGGGGGGCTTTTTGGGTGTTGGTGGTATCGGTGAGGCTATGGAGGAAGGCCAGAAGGTCGCTTTTTTCGGCTTTACTGAGATTGAGCTTATCGGATGGCAACGTCTGGTTGGGCACATCGAGGCCCAGGCCTGCGCCGCCGCCCTGGTCGTAGAACTCGATTACTTCTTCCAGCGTGCTGTAGGCGCCGTTGTGCATGTAGGGCGCGGTGAGGGCGATGTTGCGCAGGGTGGGCGTCTTGAAGGCGTGACGCTGCCACTCAATGCTTTGCAAGCGAAACTTGCCTGGATCGGGGTCAATGTTTTGGGGGTGGAGGCTGGCTTGGGCCGGTACGCCCAGAATCTCGGTTTCGGTGCGGTCGAAGGTGGGGGCCACGTTGCCGTTGAAAAGAGGCATAAAATGGCAGGTGCCGCATTTGCCCTTGCCCATGTACACATTGAAACCCCGCTTTGCCGCCGCACCCAGGGCCTCCGGCTCCCCCCGCACGTAGCGGTCAAAGGGGGCATTGAGGCGCACCAGGGAGCGTACATAGCTGGCCAGGGCCTTCTGCACTTTCGCCTCTGTAATGCTGGTTGTGGGCGCCTCTGCTACCTCAAAAGCTTGCGCAAACGCCGCCCGATACGCCGGGCTTTGGCGCAACAGCGTGGCAGCGCGGGCCAGCGAGCCGTGCATTTCGGTGGGGTTGGCCAGCACGTCGGCGGCCTGGTCTTCGAGGTAAGTCAGGCGGCCGTCGTGATACTGCGTGCGCTGCAAGGCTGCGTTCAGTAGGGTAGGAGCATTTCGGCCAACCGTTCCTTTACCTGTAAATGCCACACTCCGGGCCCGATTTTCAGCAAATCCGCGGGCGGGCTGGTGGCAGGAAGCGCAGCTACGGCTACCGTTACCTGATAGCACCGGATCAAAAAACAACTGCTCGCCCAGCGCTATCTGCGCTGAAGTGGTGCGGGCATCACTCTGGGGGGCAAAATAGTCGGGATTGAAGGCGGCTGAATCGAACAGTGTGGCGGCGCTGGCCCGCAGTGCCCGCGCTTCTTTAAACTCGGAAATACCCAACACCAATTGGGCCTGCTGCAACTGCTGTGATAAGGGATTAGCGTATTGGGTCAGAAAAGTAAGCTGGTCGAAATCGGTTGCATCTGCGCGTGTTAAGTAAGCCAGGCCACTAGCAAAAGTCTGATTGAGGCGTTTCGCCAGCGCTGCGTCGCGGGTGTGTAAGTCGGGCGCGTAAGCCGCCAGCGCAGCCCGGAGCGCCTGCAAGCTGGTGGCTGCCTCAGGCACGGCCGCTGCGGGCGAGGCGGGCGTATCGAAGCCCGGCAGCCCGAGCGTCACGACCCGGAACACGCCCAGGCGCAGAGCATCAAACACGTGCCGGTCGGTGAGCACCAGAATATCGGCCGAGTTGCGCAGGCCGCGCAGGGAGCTGCGCATGAGGGCCAGCTGGTTGAGCAGCTCAGCACGCTGGTCCGGGCCGTAAGCTTTGGGGTAGTAATAGGTCTCTATCACCTGCAACCCTTCCGGCATAATCTTGCGCTGCTCCTGGTCGTAGTCGGCTACCTCAATAATGGCCGGTCCATTTAAGAGCTTAGCCAAGGAGGCCTGGTAGTATTCAGCCAAAAATTCCACCCGCTTGTAGCGCAGCCGCGCCTGCCGATACGCTCGTCGCTGCACGGCAACTGGCGCTTTAGTAGCCACGCTTCGCTCCAATAGAGCTAAGGCTGAATCGAGCCCTATCAGGTTCTTTTGATAGGTAGCCAACACCTGATCGGCCGCCCGCGCCGCCGCCCGCTGGGTCGCGCTAGCGTCGGGTCGTTGGCAGGCAATGGGCCCACACAAGGCAAGAATGAATAAGCTTAACGCCGCCCAGAATATAATTCTTAACATCTGATTATCAATGAATAAACAAATGAGTAAATAATTTTTTATACAAATGAGAAAGCCTCATCCGGGTAGGACGAGGCTTTCTATCAGTACTAAGTGGTTAGCGTGGCAGGCCACTGATAACTACCAGCTGGCTGGCTTGCGTGTTGCCGTTGTTGGGCTTAGCACCGCCGTCGCGGTACTTCTGGCCGGTCCAGCTGTGGGGCTGAATACACACCGTAAACGTGTTAGGAATACCCAGCTCATCGGATACATCGAGCATGGCGCCGTATTCCCAGCTGCCTTTGCGAGAGGCCCCGCTACCAACGTTGTACTTAGCAGCGTCGGCCTCGGTGCGGCGGTGGTCCAGCTCCGCTACTTTCTTCATCCCGCCACCGTTGATAGCGTACTGATAGATGTAAGCGTCGTGGGTTTCGGGGCCGTAGCCGTTGGAGTCTTCCTGCACATACACGTAGTTCTCCGTTACGCAGATGTTGTCGGGGTTTTGGAATTCGCCGGCAATGCCGGTGCGGTCGTCGCCGTCCAGAATTACTTCCAAGGTGCCTTTCAGCGGATTTTTCTCATCCAGCACGAGGCGGTACACGCGGCCCCACACCGTGCGCGACTTATCGGCGTTGGCGCCGGAAGCGGCCTGGCCGGTTACGTTGAAGTAGATTTCACGGCCGTTGGCGCGGTTACTCTTGCCGTTGTTCTCGTGGCCTTTGCGGTAGTCGATATCCTCAACGCGGCCAAATTTGATGGCTTTCAGCGGGTCAACCTGCGCCTGCATTTGGTTGCCGGTCAGGTTCTTGTGGTCCGGAATCAGGGCAAACTCTACGTCATACTTCTGGCCCACATTGATGTCAGTTTCCTTCTGGTTAAGATCGGTGCGGCGGAGCATGTACTGCTGTCCGCCGTCGAGGTCGCCTACCACGTTGCTCAGGTAAAGCGCTAATTGCCCCCCAGTGGCGTCGGAAGCATCTTCGCCGGTCAGGACCACCGTTTTGCCGGGGTAGGCCGACTTGGGTAAAGGCACGGCATTTTCGGCGCTCCAGTAACCCAGACCCCGAATACCTTTGGCCATACCTTGGGTGTTATTCGGCGCAAATGGGTCAATCAAATGAGTTTGGGCGTTTACATCGCTTTCACCCGCGCTCAGGAATACGGGGCCAAAGCCGTGCTCCTTGGGCGTAACCAGCGTGGCCGAACACAAGCGCCACCGGCCGCCGTCGGAGTTAAGCACGTACTCACCACCCACGGGCTTGAAGGTGTTATCGAATTTCACCCGCGAGATGGATAGGTTGTCCTCGTGGTTAACGAGCATGGTAAAACCCTCACCGTCGGGGTTGCGCAGCAGGCCCGCGCCGTCGGCCGAGCCGCCAAACATAAAGTCGGGCGAGGCAGGCAGCACGTCGTCGGAGCTGATAAGGGAGTAAATCTTGAGGTTGTCGAAGCCGGTCAGGGGTTTAATGAGGGCCGGTGTCACGGAGTGATTGGCCAGCTTTACTCCATTAACAGGAATGGAGGGCTGATTGCCTTTGTCGGTTTCGCAGCCAACCAGCAGGGCCCCGAGGGCCACGGCTGAAAGGCGCGTTGAAAGAGTAATGGTGCTCATAAACAAATAGTTAGGTAGGAGAAGAGGTTGCGTATTAGAGTTGCCCAAAAGTATTGGAGCCATATTACCGTCGTGTAAAGGGGCGGTTATCAAGCTGTGACGGCAGTGTGAAGAAATTGCGAAGAGGTGCCAGGAATGAGCTTGAGGACGTTTGCAATGCGCCAACAGGGCCATAATGGATTTCGATCGGCCTCTCACAGTCTATATGCCAGTACAATTGTGGGCCACGTGTATCTTGGGGGGCTTTTTCGCCGGTTTAGCTTCTACTTATGCTGCTCACCATCACCACTACCCACCAGCCCGCCACCGATCTGGGCTACTTGCTGCATAAGAATCCGGCGCGCCTGCAATCGGTGGATATCGCCTACGGCCAGGCCCACATCTTCTACCCCGAGGCTACTGCGGAGCGCTGCACTGCCGCTTTACTGCTTGACATCGACCCGGTAGCACTGGTGCGGAACCACCGCGGCCCGGCTGGGGAAGGCTTTGCTCTGGAGCAACACGTGAACGACCGGCCCTACGCGGCCTCTTCCTTTATGAGTTCGGCGCTGGTCAAAGCCTTCAACACGGCCATGAACGGTACCTGCAAAGACCGCCCTGACCTACCGGACACACTTTTGCCGCTCGAAGCTATCGTAGCTGCTCTGCCCGCCGCCAACGCCAGTCAGCTCCAACGGCTATTTGCCCCCCTAGGCTACGAAATCGAAACCGAAGCGCACCCACTCGACCCCACCGTGCCGGCCTGGGGCGACAGTCGGTACTTCACGCTTCGCCTGCGCCACCCGGCTCTGCGTCTGCGCGACTTACTCAGCCACCTCTACGTGCTCATCTCCGTGCTCGACAACGACAAGCACTACTACATCGGGCAGGCCGAGGCCGACAAGCTCCTGCACCGTGGCGGCGAGTGGCTGCCGCTCCACCCGGATCGGGAGTTTATTACGCGCCGCTACCTGCGCAATCTGCGTGAATACGTCGATCCAACGCTGGAACGGCTGCTGGCGGGGGAGGAAGACCTAACGATTGCCTCACCCCCTGGCCCCGCATCTGCTTTAGGCGCAGAGTCCCCAGGAGAGGGGAACTAGACTCTAGTTCTAGTTTAATCTCGGGTCTATCTGATCCAGAGTTAAATCTAAATGCCAGTTCCCCCTCTCCGTGGAACTCTGCGCTTAAAGCAGATGCGCGGCTAGGGGGTGAACCACCCATGGAACAAGCCGAAAAAACATCTCTTCACGACCTCCGTCTCGACCGCGTAGCCGAAGAAATTCGCCACCTCGGCGCCAAGCGCGTGCTCGACCTGGGCTGCGGGGAAGGCAAGCTGGTACGCCGCCTGCTCAAAATTCCGCACGTCGAGCATATTCTGGGTATGGACGTTTCGCACCGCGAGCTGCAACGCGCCCACGAGCGCCTGCACGTAGTAGAAATGCCCCCCAGGCAGCGGGAGCGGCTCACGCTGGTGCAAGGCTCCCTGCTCTACCACGACCCCCGCCTCAGCTGCTACGACGCGGCGGCCGTAGTCGAAGTCATCGAGCACCTTGACGAAAACCGGCTGGCTGCCTTCGAGCAGGTGGTATTTGCCCGTGCCCGCCCCGGCGCCGTGCTCGTCACCACACCCAACGCCGACTACAACCAGCGCTGCGAAACCCTATCCGCCGGGGAGTTCCGCCACCAGGACCACCGCTTCGAATGGACGCGGGCGCAGTTCGCGGCCTGGGTGGCAGGAGTGGCCGAGCGCCACGGCTACCGCGTGCTCGTGGAGCCGCTAGGGCCGGAAGTGGAAGGAGTAGGGGCGCCCTCGCAGTTGGCGGTGTTCGAGAGTTGATGCTGGTTACAATAGTGCCTAAGCAGCAACGATGAGCTTTAGTCTGAAAAGTTTGCTATACGAACCTGATTTTCAAAGTCATCCAAGCTGTCATATTTTTGAAAGCTCAGGTCTCTGTTCTTGGCTTTTAGTTGGTCAACTATTTCTAAAGCTAAATCTAGGGGCTCATTTTCTCTGCCAAAAGCATTGGCGTCCCAATTGGTAACAGCCAAAAATCCATCATTGGACATACCAATTAGCCAATTCTCTAAAAATTCTGATAACGGCATTGCGCTTGGATTGTATTGGGCCCAATCTTCTTTGGCCGCTGCACTAGCATACGCTTTATCAGACCAGAATGGAAACACTTCAGCATCGTCGAACTCGTTGGAAGATGAAGTTGCCCATCCATCTTTAGACTCAAGTGCCCAAACAGTATCGAATTCAACAACTCTTTCAACAAATTTTTGGTGCTTATAATTAGTAGTAGCGGCGTCTTGGAGCATGTAGCTTTCCTGTTTTTGTAAAAAGGTACTTTTATTCTACGCTCAATTTTAAGTGCCCTCCTAAACCCTCCCGAATAATCCGCATCAGCGTGGAGAGTCGAATATCAGCAGCGTCGTTTTCGATGCGGGAGATGTAGGTTTTAGTGGTGCCGCAGCGTTCGGCGAGCTGGCTTTGAGTGAGGCCCCGTTCCTTCCGCAGCTCTTGTAGCATAGCGCCGAGCTTGAAGGCCTCAAAGCCTTCCTCAAATTCGTCGCGGGCAGCCGTGCCGCGTGGGCCATACTGCTTGTCAAGATGATCTTGGAGGGAAGTAAGATTAGGGGCTGATTGCTTGCTCATCGACGTATTGTTTTTTGAGTTTAACGGCTTGTTCTAATTCGTTTTTGGGCGTTTTCTGGCTTTTCTTCTGAAAACCATTCAGCAGAATAACTAAATGACCCTTATCAAAGAAGCTGAAGGCGCGGTAGATGTCAGAGCCGACTTCTACCCGGATTTCATATAGCCCGTCTGTACCTTCCAAATGCTTGAGGAACTTAACCGGTACCTGATCTACGGTCGAAACCAATTGTAAAGTCCAGTCGAATTTGCGCTGTACGCTTGGTTTTAGAGTAGCGTAGAAGTTGAGGAAGTAATGTCGATAGAAAAAGATGTTGCGAGTAACTTTCCCGGCCATGCTATAAAGTTAGCGAATTAGGTAACAACATGGCTGTCTATACATAGATTCCTCTTCACCCTGAATTCAATTCCAGCACAAACCCACCGCACGCCTTTACCGGCAGCGGCAGCGCCGTGCCGCTGAAGCTGCGGGTGCATAAGTCGCGGGTGGTGGTGCCTTCGGTGCTGAGGGTGCCACCTTTGATGGCGCCTAGCTTGGCTAGGTTGAGGGCAATGGTGCGGTCGGTGGGGGTGCCGTTGATGCCGGCCACGTGCTATTGTCTGTCAAACTTACGCTGCATCTAGCTTCGCCCGTCCCCGTGCCCGCTTGCGTTGGGCTGCACCAGCTGCTTGCCAAGGTCACTTTTAATGTGAAGCGGTCTGCTTATTTTTTCGCTTTTAATAAATTGTTGGACTTTGATATTTTCCCAGATAATTAATTTATTTTCTACTCTCGTAATCGCCCGAATATCGCCATCCTGAGAAATAACAAATCCTAAGCTGCCATTATTGCTCCAACAGTAAGAAAACATAGAGCAGTGTCGGGTGCCAAATTGATTGGGGCTCACGGCCGTGATTTTATCATCGCGCACAGTAGCGCTTTTGGACACATACACATAGTCCGGTAAGGGCTTAGACCGAATAACGGTGCCGAAGCCTTTTACTTTTAAATCGGTAGTAAGTACTACTAAACCATCGACGCAGGATAAGGAAGAAATAAATCGAATAGCACCTTTTATTTCATCACTTGTTTCCTTTTTCTGCGCCTCCGATACGTTTTCGCTTACATACAAGGATACGGGAACCAGATTTTTCTCGTCTTTCGAAAATTCATCAGCTATGGCAGTCGAATACTTGTAGTGCGATATATTAAGCTGAATATAATTCACGATTGCCCTGGATAACCGGTCGTAGGATAACTCGTGTTTTACATTTAAACCTGCTTTTTGGTACGGGGTTATTAAAAAAGCCCCCCCGTGGTGGTAATTCTGAGTTTTGAGCAGAATACGCGATAATGACTGAATAATGGAGGTTTCTATATACTCGTCCCAATCTCTGGGGTCTTCGTCTTCGTATTGTTTTTTAATATAGTTTCGGACTGCTTTTTTATAAGGCTCGGAGAATGATTTCAGTATTTTATTAACGGTCCCTTTTCTGAACACATCGACATAATTGCTGATTAGCGTGTTTTGCTTTAAAGTAGCAATTAACTCATAATCGAGCATCACATGAATGCTCCCGATGTCGGATATAGTAGTCTGGAAAAGGCCGGGCTGCTCGGAGCCGGACTCGGTTTCGTAGTTAAGAAAGTCCTGGTAATGAACCGCTTGGTCGATCATTCCCCAGATAAAAAGCTCATTATTCGAGTCGTAGTACACGGCCAGCGACGAGCTCCACGGGTCGGCTGCCTTCGACAGCTTGACGATGTTTTTAACCGTGAAGGGAATGCGTTTGCGGAAGTGGATATAATTCCAGCGGTCAGCCACAATGCGCTCGGGCGGGGTAGGGTCGGGGTCGGCCGGATCAATGAAGGTGACCGTAACCTTAATCAGCTGACGCTCTTCCGTTTTAAGGCTCGTAAAAAACAGGTTCTCGAAGAGGTGCGCTAATATTTCTTCGCTGGGCTGCGGATAATTCGTCTTCGTTAGCTTTTTGTACACGAGCCTAGCTAAGTCGTGATAGGTGGAGTTTATATGTGCCATCGTATCGTCCCGAATAAGCCAGAAACCCATTAACGTTGCCAAGTAAGCTATTCCTAAATATACGTCCGCTTTTTCCTTATGCCTCTGACTACCCTAAAACTTCCTGAACTCTCGCTGGTCCTGCTCATGGGTACGTCGGGGGCGGGAAAAAGTACGTTTGCCCGCCGCCTCTTTCGGGCTACCGAAATCGTATCCTCCGACTACTGCCGGGCCCTGGTGGCCGACGACGAGAACGACCAGTCGGCCACACCCGACGCGTTTGCCCTGCTCCAATACCTGGTGGGCGTGCGCCTCAAGCGCGGCCTGCTCACGGTAGTCGATGCCACCAACGTGCAGCCCGAATCCCGCAAAGTCCTCGTGCAACTGGCCCGCGACTACCATGTGCTGCCCACCGTCATCATCCTCGACGTGCCCGACCGCGTGGCCGAAGACCGCAACCAGACCCGCCCCGAGCGTCGGCAACTGCCCCGCCACGTAGTGCCCCAGCAGCGCCAACAGTTGCGCCGCAGCCTCAAAACCCTCAAGCAGGAAGGCTTCCACCACATCTTTCACCTCCACGGTCCCGAGGAAATCGACGCCGTGCAAACGGTGGTGCGCGACCCGCTCTACAGCAACCGCAAGCACGAAAACGGCCCCTTCGACATCATCGGCGACGTGCACGGCTGCTACGATGAGCTGGTGCAGCTGCTCGATAAGCTGGGCTTTGTGGTGGAAGAGGAGCCAATCGTGGACGCGCAGGATTTGGGCGTGCGCGTAACGCGCCGCGTTGAGGTGACAGGCGGTAGAGACGCAATAATTGAAGTCTCGTCGTTGAAAAATTCGTTGGAGAACAACCCAAGTCAAGACATTCAACCAAACAGCATCAGCAACGACGAGACTTCAACTATTGCGTCTCTACAGCCCTACTACAAGCGGGCAGCCGAACGCCGCGTCATATTCCTCGGGGACCTAGTAGACCGTGGCCCGGCCTCGCCACAAGTGCTGCGCCTGGTTATGCGCATGGTGCAGGATGGGCTAGCCCTATGTGTGCCCGGCAACCACGATATCAAGCTACTGCGCCATCTGGGGGGCAAAAATGTGAACGTGCAGCACGGTTTTGCCGAAACCCTGGCGCAGCTGGTCGCCGAATCGGACACGTTCAAGAGTCAGGTGCGGCAGTTTCTGGATGGGCTGGTGAGCCACTACGTGCTGGATGGTGGCCGCTTAGTAGTGGCCCATGCCGGCATGCGCGAGGAAATGCAGGGTCGTGGCTCGGGCGCCGTGCGGGCCTTTGCGTTGTTTGGCGAAACGACCGGTGAGATTGACGAATTCGGGTTGCCCGTGCGCTACAACTGGGCCTCCGAGTATCGGGGGCGGGCGATGGTGGTGTACGGCCACACGCCCGTGCCCGAGGCGGAGTGGCTGAATAATACCATCGACATTGATACCGGTTGCGTGTTTGGCGGCCAGCTCACGGCCCTGCGCTACCCCGAGCGGGAGCTGATTTCGGTGCCCGCCGCCCGCGTGTACTGCGAGCCGGTGCGCCCGCTGAACTATCGTAGCATTCAGCTGCTTGAGGCCACCCAAACCGACCTTTCCGCTCAGCAGCAGCACGACGACCTGCTCGACATCCGCGACGTGACGGGCAAGCAAATCATCCGGCCGCGCCTGCTGCCGTCGGTTACCATTCGGGAGGAAAACGCCATTGCGGCTCTGGAAGTGATGAGCCGGTTTGCCCTCAACCCCAAGTGGCTGCTGTATTTGCCCCCCACCATGTCGCCCACCGAAACCTCGCCGCTGCCCGACCTGCTGGAGCACCCCGCCGAGGCCTTCGACTACTTCCGCCGACAGGGTGTGGAGCGCGTGGTGTGCGAGGAAAAACACATGGGCAGCCGCGTCGTGGTGGTGCTGGCCCGCGACGAGGACGCCGCCCGCCGCCGCTTTGGGGTGGTGGGCGAGGGGCCGGGCAAGTGCTACACCCGCACCGGCCGCAACTTCTTCACCGACCCCGCCCTGGAATCCGCCTTCCTCACTCGCCTGCAAGCGGCCCTGCTGGGGGGCAATTTTTGGGAGAAATTCCACACCGACTGGCTCTGCCTCGATGCCGAGCTGCTGCCGTGGTCGGCCAAGGCCCAGGAGCTAATCAAAAACCAATACGCCGCCGTAGCTGCTGCTGCCGACGCGGCCCTGCCCCTGGCCGAAGCCACGCTAGCGCAAGCCGCCACCCGCGGCCTCGACGGCGTGGGAGCCCTGCTGGCCCGTACCACGGCCCGCCGCACCGCCGCCACCCACTACGCCGAAGCCTACCGCCGCTACTGCTGGCCCGTGGAGAGCCTCGACGATTTGCGCCTGGCGCCCTTCCACCTGCTGGCCACGGAGGGCCGCACCTACTTCGATAAAGACCACGCCTGGCACATGGAAACCCTGCGCGCCCTCTGTCTGCCCGACTCCGGCCTGCTTCGCGCCACCACCTATCACGTAGTATCCCTGCAAGATCCCGCCGCCGTGGAAGCCGCCATCCAGTGGTGGACCGACCTCACCGAAGCCGGGGGTGAAGGCATGGTGGTGAAGCCCTACGATTTCATTCCCGCCACCAAAAAAGGCCTTATCCAGCCCGCCCTCAAGTGCCGGGGCCGCGAGTATCTGCGCATTATCTACGGCCCCGACTACCTGCTGCCCGGCAACCTGGAGCGCCTGAAGGAGCGGGCCGTAAAAGCCAAGCGCAACCTGGCTCTGCGGGAATTCGCGCTCGGCGTGGAAGGGCTGGAGCGCTTCGTGGCCGGCGCCCCGCTACGGGAGGTGCACCAGTGCGTGTTTGGTGTGCTGGCGCTGGAAAGTGAGGCCGTGGACCCGCGCTTATAATTCAGCACGATTGTAGAGACGCGACACTTCGCGTCTCTTCGTTGAACGACTAAATAAGAACAGTCAGTCAAACACCATCAGCAACGAGGAGACGCGAAGTATCGCGTCTCTACAATCGTGCTTATTTAATGGATGATTCTCGTTATCAGGATAAATACCGCATAGCTTCTACTCGCTTGCCAGGCTACGATTATGGGCAGAGCGGCATATATTTTATCACCATCTGTACAAAAGACCGACAACCATATCTTGGTACTATCGAGGTGCCCGAAGGAAATTGGGATGGTGCTTTTTTGCGCACCTCGGGATTAGGTGAAAAAGCGGCTGACTACTGGAACGCCATTCCTGAGTTTGCGCCGTTCGTAAGTATAGATGCGTTTATCATAATGCCTGACCACCTGCACGGCGTATTGCTCTTCGATAAGGATGAACCAAACGCTACGAGCGGGGAGACGCGAGGTATCGCGTCTCTACCAGCGTATGACAACCGGTTTGGCCCGCAGTCTAAGAACTTGGCTTCGGTGCTGCGCGGATTTAAATCAGCAGTAACTACGTACGCCCGTCACCATGGCATAGAATTTCATTGGCAGCCCCGCTTTTACGATAGAGTGGTGCGAAACCAGCACGAATTAGAACGAATACGCCACTACATCAGTACCAACCCTACCCGTTGGGAGGCTGAATACGATAATGGAGAGGGCCTTTACCGCTGAGCGCTGTAGAGACGCGACACTTCGCGTCTCAATCGTTGCTTGTGCTGTGTGGTGCCGGTCGTTCAACGAGGAGACGCGAAGTGTCGCGTCTCTACAAGTATTCTACCGGCGTTTTTTCAGCCACTTCAGCGCTGCCACAACTTTCGCATCCTTGCTTAAGTCCGTAAAATTGTCGCCGCCGGTGATGAGGACGTCGGGCGCGACGTTGGGGCGGTAAACCACCTTGTTACGGTCGGCTTCCTGCATGCCGGTAATGGTAAGGTAGGAGGAGCCGCTGATGCGGTAGCTTTCGTTGGCGGTGGTGGCACCGTAGGTGGGCTCGCCGAAGAAACGGGTGACGGGGCGACCCTTCAGGCTGATGGCTACAATCTCGCCCGAGCTGGCCGTCATGCCGCTGAGCAGCACGGCAATGGGCTTGTCGGTTCGCTTGACCGGGCAGCGATTCTATAGGGTGGTCACCTGCATCGTATCCATATAGAAGTTGCCTTGCTTGAGGTACCACTGCTCAACGGGCTTGCCATCTTTGTCCACAAAGCCCCCCAGATAGCCGTCGCCGATCAGGGGCGCGATGCCAGCCAGCATGGGCGCCATGGCCCCGCCGTCGTTCAGGCGCAGGTCAATGATCCAGGACTTGGCTTTGTCGGGGTTGATGCGACAGAGGGAATCCTGCACCACTTGGGCCGCGTCGCGCATGGCTTGCAGGCTGCCCCCCGCGTTGATGCCCGGTAGCTGAATGTAGCCCACGTTGCCAGGCAGCATCTTCACCAGTACGCCGGGCTTCTTGGTCAAAGCCTCCTTCACGGCCGTATTGGCGTAAGCGGGGCGGGCGGTGTTGCGCCACTTGTAGGTTTTGCCTTTGTAAGTCAGCCAGCCGTGGTCGTCCTTGAGCTGCTCAAACACATACGGATAAATCGGGAGCAGCTCCCGCACCGACTGCGCGCCCTGGGCTTTCTGGTACACCGTCTGGCGCAGCTGCGGCCAGTCCACGGTGCTACGCTCCAGCGAGTACGTCTCCAGTAGCGTCAGGCTCTTGTCGAGAAAGGTCTTAACCGAATCGGGGAGCGGGGCAGGAGCGGTTTGGCAATGGGCCGAGTGAGTAGCGGCCATAAGGAGCACGAGTAGCCAGAGTTTCTTCATGCAGCGAAGATGCGGATTGCTGGCAAAGGGTTGGTTCTAGCTTCGGTTTCTCTTGAGAGTTGGATAAATAAAAATTGTTGGAGCATTTGAAATGCTTCGTGGCCGGCGCTCCGCCGCGGGAGGTACGCCAGTGCGTATTTGGCGTGCTGACTTTGGAAAGTGAGGTGGTGGGCCCGCGGTTGTAATGCAGCACGATCATAACTACTGGCAAAGGTGTAGCCCGCATTCAATTAGATTACAAAGCTAGCCGAGCCATGTAGCATTTATTGTAAATAAATCCTGTCTCGTATTGCAAACACCGTGTCAATCCCTTTGTGGACAGAAGTGTAATCAATCTTAAAAATACACTGCCAGATGAAAGATTGATTGAGTAAGTATTGAGTATTCGGCTTTGGTTGGATAGTAAAATAACAAGTGTCAAACTTTAATTCTGATTGAGTTACCACCATATCAGGATCGTCTTCAATATGAAAATCAATAGTCAGGTAATCAGTGATTCCGTTTTTCTTCGCTATTCTATAAAAGTCATCAGTGCCCATATATACCTTCCTTGCGTAGGGTTTCTGAGCAGACAAGTAAATTGTATCGGGCGTAGCTTTATTCAGACGAGGGCTTTCAAGATGGATAAACTCGTAGACTCTACTGTCTGAAGGCTGTTCTACAGTAGACTTACCTGAGCAAGATGTTATGATAGCTAAAACGATAGTTGAGGCTAAAAATGGAAATGGTTTGATCATGGTTGTGACTACTCTTAAAGGTGACTTCGGCTTTGGTGTCGTAGCGGGATAATTACATCAGCGGCTGAAGTTACAAAGCTGTTGGCTGACGATTCTACTTTCCACCCATACTCTTATCCCGCGCGCCCTTAAACTCCGAACCTGCTTTCCACTGCGGAAACGTAGTTTCCCGGCCAGGCGCTGCCCCACGCGGAGGTAAAGCTGCGCGTCCTGAGCAATGCCGGATAAATCCCAGTTGGGGTCAAACTGGTCGGCGGGCTTGTGGTACATGTTGGTGGTGTAGTTCTGGCGCTGCTGGGCAATGGCTTCCTTGCCGCCGGTGCGGCTCTCGAAACTACTTACTTCTGGAGTAGAAGTGCCAAGTAGCAGGATGCCTTCTGTGCCGCTTGAAAGATAATATTGAAAATCTACTACTCACCCAATTTAGCTTGGTAGTTACTTTGCTGTAAAAAAGCCTTAAAGTCTTTGGTAGTCAGCATGTCGGCTAGGGCTTTTTTCTTGTCGGTGGCTTTCGTGTAGTAAGCTTGGCAGATTTTGTAGCCTATGTAGTAACCCAGGTCGCAAGGCTTATCGGGGGTTTCCTGTTCGGGGTTGACTAGCCAGTTTTTGGTGTTGGTACCCAGCATTTCCTGCTGAAAAGCCCCCCATAGCTCCCGCTCGTGGGCGTTGCCGTAGGCGTGAAAGCGGGCATTGTTGCCCAGAGAACCTGTCACTAGCTCGGCCACAAAATCGGCCATGCCTTCCCGGATGGCCGCGCTGAGCAGAGTGCCATCGGCTCGCTGTTGGTTGTTGTGAGTTAGCTCGTGCGTTACCAGACTCGGCATGTCGGCCACCGTAGCGCACCGGTTAGGCTGCACCAAGGAAAGCTCGGAGGTATCAACGTCGGGGCCGCAGGCTAGTTGGTCAGCCCCCATGAGCAGGCCCGGCGGTTGGGCAGTGCTGCCTGCAAAGCCCCCCACCACAAAGTAGATGTGATTGAACCGCACCGGCGGATACAGCTTTTGCAGCTGCCGGAGCGCCGCCAGTATCTGAGGCTTCTGATCGGCTACGGCCTGCGTAGTTTGCTGCACGGAGGCGTAATAGCGCGGGCGCTGGATAATGCGACGGGCAAAGCGCTGGGCATCGCCCTGGTATTTACGGGTGAAGTAGTCCTGCAGGCCGGGCGAGGCTTTGGCAAAATACTGCTCTTGGAAAATAACACTGGCCTGAGCTGTGTCGCGCATAGCCGCGGGATAAGCAGCCCAGAAATTATCAATATCAGATGTGACCAACCGGATTTTCTCAACGTCTCGAATGCTGGTGCATTGGGCGGCACTGAGGAGGAGTACTATTCCAATGACTTGGCGAAAAGGTAGGTGCATGATGGGTAAGAACGGAGATAAAGGTGGGAAAGCGACCCAAATGATCCTTGATTTTTGCCTTCATTGCAAATGATTTGCTGTGGCACCCACCATTTTGAACTGATTTTCGCACCCACATCCTGCTATTAGTTGCCCACTTCATGCTCACTCGTATTCAAGCCGCCCTTACCCAACTCGAAGCAACCCACAACATCTGCGTCCTCTACGCCTGCGAGTCGGGTAGCCGGGCCTGGGGCTTTCCCTCGCTCGATAGCGACTATGACGTGCGCTTCATCTACGTTCATACCACCGACTGGTACCTGACCCTGGACGAGGGCCCCGACACGCTCAACTTCCCCGTGGATGAGGAGCTGGACCTGGCCGGGTGGGAGCTGCGTAAGGCGCTAAAGCTGCTGCGCGGCTCCAATGCGGCGTTGTTTGAGTGGCTACAGTCGCCGGTGGTATACCAGGAGGCGTTGGATTTTCGGGCGGCGGTGCAGCCGTTTATGGGTGGGTGCTTTAATCCGCGGGCCGGTTTGCACCATTATCTGGGACTGGTGCGGCGTGGGGTGGAGGATGAGTTGACGGGGGACGAGGTGCGGCTGAAGCGCCTGTTCTATGCCTTGCGCTCGGCGCTGGCTGCCCGCTGGATTCGGGAGCGGCCCACAGAATTGCCCCCCATGGAGTTTGGGCAGTTGCGGGAGTTGCTGCCCACAGCCCTGAGTGGAGTAGTGGACAAGTTATTGGCCCGCAAAGCCACCGCCGATGAAAAAACGAATGTGCCGTCGCCGGGTGAACTAGTGACGTTTCTGCATGAGGAATACGCGGCCGGACAAGCTGCCCGCGCTACATTACCCGTACCAGCGGCTGGCCCGGTTTCGGGGCTGGACGCGTTGTTTCGGCGGTTGATTAGGGCGGCGTTTGACCAGTAACGCGAAGCGGTGCTTCGCTCGTTGAACAAGCAGCTGTGAGCATTTATTAACGGATGACCGCAACGCGAGGCGAAGCACCGCTTCGCGTTACAAGCAATTTCTATGACCATCTCTGACCTGCGCCAGCGCGGCCTGATTCTTTTTGAAGCCATTAGTGGCAGCCGCGCCTATGGTACCAATCTGCCCCACTCGGATACGGACCTGAAGGGCGTATTCATTCTGCCTGAAACCGAGTTTTACGGCCTCAATTATGTGCCTCAGGTCGCCAATGAAACCAACGATGAGGTATTCTACGAGCTGCGTCGCTTCGTAGAATTGCTGCTTAAAAACAACCCCACCGTGCTGGAGCTGCTGGGTACGCCCCCGACTGCGTCATTTCCCGGCATCCGTTATTCGCCGCTTTTAGGGCTGAAGATTTCCTCTCAAAGCTTTGCCGCCAAAGTTTCGCCGAGTACGCCGTGGCCCAGATTCGGAAGGCGCGGGGCCTGAACAAGAAAATCAACTACCCCGAGCCGCCTACCCGTAAGTCGGTGCTGGATTTTTGCTACGTGACCGTAGGGGCCGGCGCCCAGCCGGTGCAGCAGTGGCTGGCGCGGCTGGGCTACACGTCCGCGCAGTGCGGTCTGGCCAATGTGCCCCATCTTACCGACTTGTACGCGTTGTTTGTTGAGGAGAAAAATGCCCCCCACGGCTACCGCGGCCTGGTGCGCGACCCCGAAACCTCGCAGGATGTGCTGCTGTCGGCGGTGCCGAAAGGGGAGGTGCCGGTGGCGTATCTGAGCTTCAACCGCAACGGCTATAGTACTTACTGCCGGGTGTTTCGGGAGTATCACGATTGGGTGAAAAAGCGCAACGCTGAGCGCTACGAGAATACCCTGCAGCACGGTAAAAACTACGACGCCAAGAACATGCTGCACGTATTTCGGCTCCTGCAAATGGCCGAAGAAATTGCCCTCACGGGCCAGCTACACGTGCGCCGACCTAATCGGGAGTTTCTTTTGCAAATCCGCCGGGGTGAGTCTGAGTACGAGGCGCTGGTAGAGGAAGCCGAAGCGCTGGTGACGCGGGTAGAAACCGCCTTTGCCGCTTCCAGTTTGCCGGAGGCACCCGACAAACAAGCTGCTGAGCAGCTGCTGATTCGGGTGCGGCGGAGTTTTTATGCTTCAGCAGGTGCCTAAGATTGGGCTAAACAACTTACCGCAGAGGCCAGCACTAGCTATTTACTAGGTCATCATAAAGTTGCGGCAGGAGTTGAAGCGGGCGTATCATCTGAATAGTAGGTAGCGCTACCCTGTCACCACGCTTAGGGGTATTTTATAGGGAATCCTATGTTAGCCAGCACTTACTCTTGCCACCTGTTGACTGTATCCGTACGCCCAAACTTGCCGGCCTGTTATGTATTGTTGATTAACAGTAGGGGAGGGGAGAGACTGGTGCACATCCGCGCGTTTCTCCTTGATCAGTACTCTCACCCACGCCAGGTTAAGGCCGGAGCAAAAAAGCCCCCTAGACTAAATCAGGGGGCTTTTTTGCTCAATAGATTTACTAACAGCCATGTCTACTCCACTCAGTCAGCTTGAAAGCGCTATCAACTTTGTCCAGCATGCCCGAAATGCGACTGGTGCCAGCTAGCAGCCTGGGCTACGTCTTGGGGCGTGAGATTGTGGCCGGCGGGCGCGTCGTAGCGCGTGAGCTTAAAGCCGCGATTCGTGAGCAGGCTGGCGTAGCGGTCGGTGGCGGCTGGGTCTACGGTTGGGTCGCGCTGGCCGGGCGCAAAAAACACCGGCACCAGATTCTGGGGGGCATTTTGGTTTTCTTTATTCATCGTCGGGGCCGCGGGCACCTCACTCAGCGGCTGCATGGGGCGGAGCAAGGCTGCGCCGGCCAATAGTTCGGGGTAAAGCAGCAGCACGCTTCCAATGAGGTTGGCCCCGTTAGAATAGCCCAGCGCCACCAGGTTTTGTAGATCAAAACCTTTGTGGGGGGCAATTTCGCGCAGGAAATGCACCAGCTCGTGGGTGCGGAAACGGACATCGTCTTCGTCGAACACGCCCATGCCAAGTCGGCGAAAAAAGCGGGGCATACCATTCTCCAGCACGTTGCCGCGCACGCTCAGCACGTTGAAGCCCGCGCCAAGCTGGCTGGCGATAGGTAGCAGGTCACGCTCATCGCCACCCGTGCCGTGCAGCAGCAGCAGCGTACGGCTGGTTGCCTGCTCGGCGGAGCGGTAGATATAGTGAAGAGGCTGATAGTTCATAGGTTAGCGAATAACAGGCAAGCTGGCTTCAATCTGTGCCCGCCGACGTTCGTACTGGGGCGGCAGCAGCAGGTGCGTACCCAGCTCCTCCAATGGCTCGTCAATCATAAAGCCGGGGTTGTCGGTGGCAATCTCAAACAAAACGCCCCCCGGCTCGCGGAAGTACAGGGAGTGAAAATACTGCCGGTCAACCTGCTCCGTGATGTTTAGGCCACGGGCTGCAATCTTCTCCCGAAAGCGCATTTCCGTGGCATCGTCGGGCACGCGAAACGCAATATGGTGTACAGAGCCACCAGCTACGTGCCCGCGCGCTTCGCCGGGCGCTTCTACCAGGTCGATGATGGCCGCGCCAGGCACGGCATCGGTAGCGAAGCGGTAACGGTTTACGTGCTGCTCTATCAGTTGGTAACCAAATACATCGGTCAGAATCTCGGCTGTGCCTTTGATGTTGGTTAGAGTCAGCGTCACGTTGTGAAAACCTCTGGTTGCTACGTCGGTGCTCACCTCAGGCGTGACCCAGGGCGTACGCGGATCGGGGGTTTTGGCGACGGTCAGCTCCAGCTTCAGGCCATCGGGGTCGAGGAAGGTCAGGTAGGGCTCCCCAAACTTCTCGCTGGGCTTATTGAAGGTCACATTATGCTGCTCAAAACGCTTCAACCAGAAATCAAAGCTGCCCTCGGGCACGGAGTAGCCAATTTCGGTAGCCTGCCCGGTGCCGCGCCGCCCCGGCGTCATGTTCTGCCAGGGAAAAAACGTGAGAATGGTGCCTGCCGATCCTACTTCATCGCCAAAGTAGAAGTGGTAAGTGCTGGGGTCATCGAAGTTAACTGTCTTCTTCAAAAAGCGCAGGCCCAATACCTTGACGTAGAAGTCGTAGTTGCGCTGGGCGTTGCTGGCAATGGCCGTGATGTGGTGCAGGCCAAGAATCTGGTCAGACATAAAACCTATGATTTGAGGTGAATAGAAGCTAAACCACTAAACCAGGAAAAAATCTAGTAGTAAAGTTAAAATCCTGAAACATCTATCCATAAGCACACGTAAAATTCAACGTAGTACCTGCTTATGGGAGTCTGCAGCCTACGGATTGAATAAAAGTGACAGTGAACCAGAGAAGTTAGTAAGAGTAAATTTAGATTAGGAGTATAGTGCTTTGCCGGAATAGTGAGGAATTATAAAGCAACAAAAAGCCCCTCCTGGTGAGGGGCTTTTTGTAAAGAAAGTAGAATGGTAGGGAACGCAGAGAAGAAATATATACTACTTAACCTCCAGACGCTGCGAGCTGATCTTACCTTTCTCGCCTACACGTACTAAGTACACACCACTTGTTAAGCTCTGAATGTCCAGACGCTGAGCTAATGCACCGCGTTTCTCCAGAACCGTTTTTCCAGTCATATTAACAATCTGAACGTAGTCGCTGCCAGCAGGTAGCATGATATACTCAGATGCTGGGTTTGGATAAATTGTTATGCCGGTAGAGGCTTTTGCAGAAGAACTGGAAGTCGTGTTCAGTGAAGACTGGCTAACAGTTACATTAGAGCTAACGCTATTGGCGCTAACGCTGTTACCGATGCGGGTAAGAATCCAACGCTGGTTGTTGCCACCGTTATCATCCCACTGTATAACGTCAGCTCCGGCTTCGCCGCTATTGGCAAACACATCCAATACTTGGTTTGTGCCTTTATGCACAAGCTTGTACGAGCCATCCGCCTGACGTTCGGCAATCCAACGCTGGTTGTTGCCACCGTTATCATCCCACTGGATCACATTAGCACCAGCTTTAGTGCTGCCGCCTTCTACATCCAGCACTTTGTTCGTGCCTTTGTGCGTGATCTTGTATGAGCCATCGCTGTTACGAGTAAAGATGAAGCGCTGGTTGTCGCCACCGTTATCGTGCCATTGCATCACATTAGCGCCAGCAGCAGAGCTGTTGTCAGCTACGTCCAACACCTTATCAGTGCCTTTGTGCGTCAGCTTATACGTGCCGCCCGATACGATATCACCATTATCAGGAATTGGGGAAGGAACAGGAGTAGGCGAGGGAACGGGAGCAGGAGCTGGTGAAGGAGCCGGAGCAGGAGCAGGAGAACCTGACGTTGGGCCCACTACCACACCATTGGCGCGTAGCTTGGTTTCCCACAGCACGAATTCTGCCTTTTCAGTGTCACGGGTAATCAGGAACGGTAGCTCCGTGTTCAGCGAGTAGTTATGGGGCTCGTTGGCGCTGGGCAGATACTGGTCATTCCGCTGCTTGGCACCGTTTGCGCCCCGATTGACGTAGCCGACTATGTTGTTATAAGCTTTGTTATTATAGAAGAGGCCTTCCTCGGTTTTCATAATGTAGATACCTACATTGTTGCAGCGGATATACGTGCCGTCTGCCAGGTAGCCCGAGTTAATGATCCGGTTGTTATAAAACTCCATGTCATGGCCTGCTCCTATGCAAATGCCTTGGGTACCGGTGCTAACAATGTGGTTGTCGAAAGCTTTGGCGTAGGCCGGCGACACGTTTATATCGTTGCTGTGGCCATCACCCATGTTGATGCCGCCTCCGCCATAATCAGTTTCGTTAGCTGGGTCGCTAGGGTAGGCACCCTGGATGTAATTGTTATTGACGAGAATAGGGCTATCCGGTGTGCCATTGGACACGTAGAGATTGATGTTTTCTTCTACCCGGCTTTTGTAAGGCTCGTTAATTACCTGGTTCCAGGCAATTTCTGCTCCCCTTATTTTACGTACACTGTTGAACTGCACAAACTGTACACGCTCAAATCCGTTGCCGTTGCGGTAACGACCGTCGATGTTGACTGCTTTGTTGAAAAGGATCTTTACTGTCTCGTTAGGGGAGTTGTTGCCCTGATAGAAGGCCAGATAAACGCCTGACGTGTGATCCATATAATTGTGCTCCAGGCGAATGTTCTTAAAGTTATTCGCATCCAGAAAGCGGCCATAGCGCACATTGTCCTGGCTTGGCGTCAGACCATAACCATTCGTGTTACGAACCGTTAGATTCGTGCCATTGATGTGAGCACGAATCAAAATGCCCCGACTACGAATATTCGCATTTTCAATCACTACCGGCTCGGATGTTTCAACACTAACGGCGGGTACATTTGAGTCATTACTCTCCCAATTGCCGGAATAAGTGCCGCCTCTGGAGATAACCAAAGGACCCTGATAGTTCTGGGCGAAGCCAGTGTGAGCAGCGCCAGTGAGGAGTAGAAGCAGCCAAGATAACAGTGCCCAATAAGAGGTTGCTTGGCGTGCTGGAGAGGGAGTAAGGTGTTGGATGTGCATTCGCTGAAAGGTTTGAAAGAATAAAAGTGAATAATCCAGAGTGAGCAATACAGACCAGTTTAGATGGGAGTCGACCGGTTTACAAGTGGCAATATTACTGGATAAAGTCGAATCTGAGCCAATAGAACAAAAAGTTGCACATAGTGGAAACGCCATAAACTGTACTGCTCAATCGGGCAGAAAAAGCCATATTAGATACAGCAAAAACCCCCACCAGGCCCTTATACGAGACTTTTTTACTATATTATGTAAAGTAGATCTTAATTCTTTATTGCAAAAAAATCACTTATAAATAACTGTTTTTGACGTCAACATCAGTTGTAAGCTTCTCAGTATAGACAACTCTATATATTGCAGTAGTGAGTGAAAAAATTGGATGATAAATCTTCGAGTAAGATAATTTCAGATCTCACTTAAAAGTGAATAAACTCGCTCGGTAACCTCAACAGTAAAAATGATTTTTGTTAAGCTTTTACTGATTGTCCTAGTGCTTAGTCAGGGGAATTAGGCACCCTAATTTTCTGGTAATGTCGGCCGAGTTTGGTGCGGGCTTTTTCGAGGGAAAACTGCCAGTTGACCGTGGCCCGGCGCTCATTTCGCTCGGCTACACAAGCGGCCACGTGGGCGGTGAGCTCGTCCTGGGTGGGGATGCGCTGGTGGAGACACTGGCGGGCAATGGCCGAGAGTTCAAGTTCGACCATGTTGAGCCAGGAGGCATTTTTGGGCGTGTAATGGAGCTCGAAGCGCGCGGCCAGGGCGCGGGCCTGCGCGGCGGGCAGGTGCTGGTAAAAGACGGCATCGGTGTGGGTGTTGAGATTATCCTGCACTAACACGATTTTCTCCGCCTGCGGGTAGGCCGCCGCCAGGCGCTGCATAAAACGGCAGTAGTCCGCCCCGGTCCGGCGGGCGGAAACCTCGACCAGGCGCTGGCCGGTTGCTGGTTCAAAAGCGGCCAGCAAACAGGCCGTGCCCTGGCGTACATAGGTGCTGCTTTCGCGCCGGGGCCGGCCGGCTTTGGCGCGCTGGCCGTCGTGGGCGGGTTGGGCCGGCACAGGCGGCAGCGGCTCGACGGGCTGGCCGTGCAACACGCAGGGCCGCTCATCGAAGCAGACAACGGGAAAGCGTGGATCGTGGGCCCGCTCGTAGACGGCCAGCACGTCTTCCATCCGCGCCACAAAGGCCGCATTCACCGCCCCCAGGCACCAGTGCTGCTGGCGGTGAGGCTGCAATTCGTTTTTTGAGCACCTGCGCCACTGTTTCGTGGGAAATGGTTTCCACCAGGGCCAGTTCCACGGCTTTGTCGGCCAGCAAACGCAGGGTCCAGCGGCTGTGCCCCACCGGGGCCTGGGTGCAGGCCAGGGCCGTGATAGCGGCCCGGTCTGCCCCGTCGAAACGCCGCGGGCCGCCGCTCCGTGGCGCTTCACTGAGGGCGGCTTGCCAGCCGCCTTCTTCGTAGCGGCGGCGGAGCTGACTCACCGCCTGTCGGCTTAAGCCCACGGCTTGGCCGGCGGCCTGCTGGCCGATACCGGTGGCCAGCGCCAGCAGGGCCTGGGCGCGACGCACCGCCCGTACCGACCGGCGACCAGTGCGCGTAAAATTTTCGAGGGCGGCTTGGTCAGCAGCCGGCAGGGGAAAGGGAGTGATTGGACGGGCCATAGATTCCCAACGCTAACCCGCTTGTTTTGTTAACCAATCCCCCTGACTAAGCACTAGTTGGTAATTGTTGAGGTTGTACCCCGCCTTATTCACCAAAGAGGAGAGCATACACACGGTTCATCTGTTAATCTAAAACTGAGGGTCAAAAAATGAACTTTATCAAGGATAATTTCGGGTGTATTATAAAAATTACATTTAGCTGCCCCGCTATTTGATTTATAAATTAGATATTATATATATAACTTAGTAGATTTATAAGTCTGAAGGAGTGTTAATGGCTACCAATAAGTGACCCCATTTTTAACTTTTACCCTTCTTGCAAACACCAAAAAGCCAGGCCTGATAATTCGTGTTATGAACTATCGGGCCTGGCTTTTCGCTGTACTTGGCTACAGGCTTAATAACAATTTTAGCTCCTGCTGGATGGCGTGCTCCTACTTAGTGCGCAATTCTAAGCCAGCTCGATTGGTGGATGTGCAAAGCAAAACGACGGACTTTCTTTGGCTGAAGCTTTATTCTGGACGTCTCGGCGTGGGGAAAGCGCGTGTCCTGCGTCAGGGTTGGGCCAGGTGAGGCGGGAGGGAATAAAGAGTTTGACAAACAAATCCTCCTTAGTATAGGCATCGAAGCTGGGGCTGTCGTCTTGCAGCAGAATAGGTAAGGTAATGGGGCCACCGGCCGTATCGGAGGCCATCGGTATCCGTCACGTTATGGCCTTGTCCTGAAGGGCTTCTGCCGGCGGCGGCGCTTTGCGGTTGCCGATGATATAGCGTAAGCCTTTATCGTAGCTGAAATAGCTATAAGCCCAGTTGAGCAGTACGATCAGACGGTTGCGGAAGCTGACCAGCGAGATAACGTGCACGAAGCTCCAGGCCAGCCAAGCCAAAAAGCCCCCCAGATGCAGATCATGGCCAAAAATCCTGATGTCGGCTACGGCGTGGTTGCGGCCGATGGTGGCCATGCTACCCTTGTCGTCATAGCTAAAGGGCTGCATGGGTTCACTCTTTAATTGGCGCTCTAAGTTCAAGCCCAGCAGGCGCCCCTGCTGTAGGGCCGGCTGCGCCACCATCGGGTGGCCTTCGGGATAAAGCTCACTGCGCATAGCCGCAATGTCGCCGAGGGCAAAAATGTTGTCGTAACCAGCTACTTGATTGACTTCATTGACGGCGTACCGATTTCCGGGCAGCAGACAGTCGGCACGCAACCCATCTATAGGACTCCCCGTAACGCCCGCTGCCCAGATAAGCGTGCGGGTAATCAGTTGCTCGCCGGTATTGAGCGTCACGGTGTACCCATCGTACGATTTTACGCGGCGGTCCAGCCACACCTGCACCCCAAATTGCTTCAGGTATTCCAGCGACTTCCGGGAAGCCTCCGCCGACATGCCTTTGAGCAGCGCCGGACCGCTCTGCACCAGGTGAATATCCATTTCCTTAAAATTCAACTCCCGGTAATCGCGCGGAAATACGTGGGCGCGCAGCTCGCTCAGGGCACCGGCAATTTCTACGCCGGTGGGGCCGCCGCCCACAATCACGAAGTCCAGCAGGCTGTTGATTTTTTCCATGTCGCCAAGCTGCAGGGCCTGCTCGAAGTTGGAAAGCACGGTGTTGCGCAGTTCAATGGCATCGCCTACCGTTTTAAGCGTAATGGCGTGCCGCTGCATCTGCTCATCGCCGAAAAAATTGGAAGTGGCACCAGTGGCGAGCACCAGATAATCGTAGCGTATCCGGCCAATGGAGGTTTCCAGCAGCTGTTGTTCGGTATCAACGCATACGGCCTCGGCCAGGCGGAAGTAAAAGTTGTCCTGCCCATCCAGGATTTTGCGAAACGGCGACACTACTGAATCGGCCGCCAGGCTGGCGGTGGCTACCTGATAGAGCAGGGGTTGGAAAGCGTGGTAGTTCTGTTTGTCGATAAGCACTACCTGCATCGGCGCGTGGCGGAGGGACCGCGCCAGCTCCAGTCCGGCAAATCCGCCCCCCACAATGACCACCCGTGGCTGATTGATATCTTCTATTTTAGCTAGGGTTTCCATATAGCAATAGGGGTTCGGGGTAAAGCTGTGGTGGCGCTTGCCTGAGCTTGATTTCAGGTATAGCTGGCTGAAATACGCGAAACGGGCGAAGATGGGGGTGAGGCGGCTCAGCCATTAGCAGATGCTATGGTTGAAAAAGCCCCCAGCCCTGCTGGGCACGTCTTGGCTTGTACCCGTTCGACTTTACTGACGCCTGGTCTGGCAAAGTTGCTTTTGTGCCGCAAACTCTTTACTTGCAGTAGATTAAACCCCCATTCTATGGAAGTCGAAGTTCTGAAATACCCTGCGGTGCGCAACTACATTGCCGGACAATTTGTAGCGGGTGCCAGCGCGCGCACCCTGGAAGTCTTCAGCCCCAGCAGCGGTTCGGTGATTTCGACGGTGCCCCTGAGCGGGATGGAAGCGCTTAACCAGGCGGTGGAGGCAGCGCAAGCCGCTTTTCCCGCCTGGTCGGCCCTACCTATAAAGGAGCGGGTGCAAATCTTCTACCGCTACAAGACCTTGTTGGAAAAGAACCTAGTGGAGTTGACTGCCTTGGTGCGCGAGGAAAATGGCAAAACGACCGATGAGGCGCGGGCCGAAGTGGAGAAGGCCATCGAGCTGACCGAATTTGCCTGCTCTCTGCCCCAGCTCGTGGCCGGCGAGATGCTGGAAGTAAGCGCGGGCGTGGAGTGTCGCGTTGACCGCAAGCCGCTGGGCGTGGTGGCTTCCATTACACCTTTCAATTTCCCCAATATGGTCCCGCACTGGACCGTTCCCAACGCTATTGCCTTGGGTAACTGCATGATTCTGAAGCCTTCCGAGCAAGTGCCGATCAGCGCCGGCCGCATAGCCGAGCTGCTGAAGGAGGCCGGCCTGCCCGATGGCGTGCTCAACATCGTGCACGGCGACAAGGAAATTGTAGAGGCCATCTGCGACCATCCTGGCATCAAAGCGGTGTCGTTTGTAGGCTCGACCAAGATTGCCAAAGTAGTGTACCAGCGCGCGACGTCCAATCTGAAGCGCTGCGTGGCGCTGGGCGGGGCCAAGAACCACCTGCTCGTCCTGCCCGATGCCCACATGGACATGACGGCCTCCAACGTGGCGGCTTCCATGTCGGGCTGCGCCGGGCAGCGCTGCATGGCGGGCTCCGCTATGGTAGCCGTGGGCGCCGTAGAGCCTATTATTTCTAGACTAGTAGAAGAAGCCCGCAAGATTGTGCCGGGTAAAAATCTGGGTTCTGTTATTAGCCGGCAGGCCAAGGAGCGCATTGAGCGCTATATCACCGAGGCGGAGCAGGCCGGTGCCCATATCCTGCTGGATGGCCGCAACGCCGTAGTAGCGGGTCAAGAAGACGGCTACTACGTTGGCCCTACCGTTATCGACCATGTAACCACGGATATGGCTATCGCGCATGAAGAGGTTTTCGGCCCCGTACTGGCCATTATCCGGGCCCAAGATATAGATGAGGCGTTGGCCATTGAAAATTCATCCAACTATGGCAATGCCGCTTCCGTGTTTACTCAAAGCGGCGGACTGGCTCGCTACGTGATGGAAAACGCCTCAGCCGGCATGATTGGGGTGAATATCGGGGTGCCGGTACCACGCGAGCCTTTCTCCTTCGGCGGCTGGAACGAGTCGAAGTTTGGCGCTTGCGATATCACTGGCAAAAGCTCCATCGAATTCTGGACCCAGCTCAAGAAGGTCACCACCAAGTGGAATCCGGAGTCGCGGACGAACTGGATGAGCTAATACATTGGACGAAAATGGGTAAATGCAGTACCGCGATGAGTTGCGTAGCGCTGTCGAGCTTGTTAACTGGGTGTTTTGGCCTGTTTGATAGCGGAACAGATAAAGTAATTGATGAATACGAGGTAACATGGATTGACTTGCATGCTCATCGCGCACTGTATAATACCGAAGAAGTTATACCAGCCTATGTATTTGCCGTTGGCTACGACTCAAGGTTCATTTTCGTCAAACAGCACCCTTTATCGGGCGAGAATGACGAGAAAATAGTCAATTCAATAACGAACTACTACATTATCGATAGGACTAAAAATCAACAAAAGAGCAAGGGGGTGTACGGTCCTCTATCTAAGAAAGGCTTTGAAAACCAATGCTCTAAGTTGGGTGTAACCCAAGTGTCGTTTGCCCTGAAGTATCCAGAAAACATAAACTAATTTTGAAATAAGCTGCAACTTCTTCCAACTGCCGCTTGCAAGCCACCCCACCATGGAAACGCTCACTCACGATAAACAGCAAATCCTGCAGGATAACCTCGACTACACGCTTTTCTCCTGGTCGAAGCAGGCGGGGCTGAACCCCATTAATGCCGAGCGGGCTGAGGGGGTGTACGTGTACGACCGGGACGGCAAGCGCTACATTGACTTTTCTTCCCAGCTGATGAACGTGAACATCGGCCACGGCAACCAGAAGGTGACCGAGGCGGTGGCCGCGCAGATGCAGGAGCTGAGCTACGTGTATCCGGGCATGATTACCAAGGCCCGCGGCGACCTGGGTAGGAGGCTGGCCGAAATAACGCCCCCCAACCTGACCAAAGCCTTTTTCACCCTGGGCGGCGCGGAGTCAATTGAGAATGCTATTAAGCTGGCACGCGTGTACACCGGCCGCCACAAAATCGTGACCCTGTACCTCTCGTTTCATGGGGCTTCCTACGGGGCCATCAGTGCCGGCGGCGACCCGCGCAAGCTGGCCGTAGATAGCCAGGCCATGCCGGGCGTGGTGCACGTCGAGAACCCATATTTCTATCGTTGCCCCTGGTACAGCACTACGCCCGAAGAGTGCGCTGAACGGGCGGCGGCCCACATGGAGCGCGTCATTCAGTACGAAGGACCGGGCAACGTGGCTGCCATTCTGATGGAAGGCGAATCGGGGACGTCGGGCTGCATAAAATACCCCCACGTACTGGCAGCGGGTGCGCGCCATCTGCGACAAATATGGTATTCTGCTCATCGCCGACGAGGTAATGAGTGGGTTTGGCCGCACCGGCAAATGGTTCGGCTCCGACCACCACGGCGTAAAAGTGGATATGATGGCCATGGCCAAAGGCATCACGGCCGGCTACCTGCCGCTGGGAGCCGTGATGGTGGACGAAAAAATTGCCGACTCCTTTAATGATAAGCCGCTACCCCTGGGGCTGACCTATTCGGCTCATCCCGTGTCGTGCGCGGCGGCCGTAGCGGTACTGGGGATTTACGAAGAGGAAAACATGGTGGAGAACGCCGCCGAAATGGGCAAATACCTGGACGCCCGCATCTGCGACCTGATGGGCCAGCACCCCAGCATCGGCGACTGGCGCAATACAGGTTTGCTGGGCTGTATTGAGCTGGTAAAAAACCGCGAAACCAGAGAGCCCATGGCTCCTTGGAATGCCGCTCCCAATCAAATGGAAGTCATGAACCAGGTGGCCGCCAAAATCCGTGAGCTGGGCATGTACACCTTCGTGCGTTGGAACTACATCTTCATCGCACCGCCGCTGAATATTACTAAAGAGGAGGTGGAGGAAGGATTGGCCATACTTTCCCAGGCTATCCGCATTGCCGACCAGCATACGCACGGCTAATAGCTCATCTGGGGGGCTTTTTTCTCGCTTTAAAACCCAATTTTATGGTGCTAATGAGCTCCGGTTGATGCTGGAGACCAAGACCTGTTTTGGCTAAAATTTGGGTATAGAAAAATTTAACTGCTGCCGTTTATTTGAATTTGTAAAGAAAAAATGATAAATTTTTAGTCCCTATCCTCTACACATTCCTTCTCTGAATGGCGTCTCTGCTCATTAAAAACGGCCATGTCGTGACGGCTGATTCCGACAGTGTTTGCGATGTACTTATTCAGGACGAAACCATTGTCGCTATCGGCCGCAATCTGCCGGGTACAGCGGACCAGGTAATCGACGCGGGGGGCAAATTGGTGCTGCCCGGCGGCATCGACCCGCACGTCCACCTCGATATGCCCTTTATGGGCACCTTCAGCAGCGACACCCACGAAACGGGCACCCGCGCCGCTCTGCACGGCGGCACCACCACCGTCATCGACTTTGTGCTCCAGAAGCAGGGTCATTCCCTGCGCGAAGCCCTCACGGAGTGGCAGGGGCGGGCCACCGGCAACGCCGTCGGCGACTATTCCTTCCACATGGCCGTCACGGATTTCAACGAGCATACCCAGGCCGAGATTGCGGAAATGGTGGCCGAGGGCATCACGTCTTTCAAGGCATTTATGGCCTACAAAGGTGCGCTCATGATCGACGACGCGCAGCTGGTCGGCCTGATGCAGGAAGTGAAAAAGCACGGTGCACTGGTGACTGTGCATGCCACCAACGGCGACATGATTGATACGCTCGTGGCTCAGCATCGCGCCCAGGGCAAGCTGTCCCCACTGTATCACTACCTCTCCCAGCCGGAAGTAACCGAAGCGGAAGCCTCCGGCCGCTTCACCGACATTGCCAATTACACGGGCGTCAATGCCTATATCGTGCACCTGACGTGCGAAGGCGCTCTGAACCAGGTGCGCGAAGCCACGCGCCGCAACCAGCGGGTTTTCGTCGAAACCTGCATTCAGTATCTATTGCTCGATGCTTCGCTGTATGAGCAGGATTTCGAGGGGGCAAAATATGTGATGTCGCCGCCGCTGCGCCAGAAAAAGGACCAGGAAACGCTGTGGGCCGGCATTAATCAGGGGTTAGTGCAAGTGGTGGGCACCGACCACTGTCCATTTCTGTGGGAGCAGAAACAACTGGGAAAGCATGACTTTTCCAAAATCCCGAACGGCCACCCCGCCATCGAGCACCGCATGGAACTGCTGTTCTCGGAAGGCGTGAGCAAGGGCCGCATCAGTCTGCAACGGTTTGTGGCCGTGACGGCGACCAACGCGGCCAAAATCTTCGGCATGTTTCCCCGCAAAGGCACCATCAGCATCGGGGCCGACGCAGATCTAGTCATCATTGACCCCGAGCGCAAACATAAGATTTCCGCTGCCACCCACCACATGAACGTCGACTACTCGGCCTACGAAGGCTGGGAGCTGACGGGCAAGATTGAAACTGTGGTACTGCGCGGAAAGGTAGCCATCCGGGAAGGCCAAACCAAGGTGGAGAAAGGCTACGGTCAGTTCATCAAACGCGGCCCAACGATTTTCTAACTAACTTATACTAAGATGATAAAAGCTGAAGCTAGTTTCCCTCCTCAGCTGAGGAGGGTCAGGGGTGGTTGATGGGCGTTGTTTGTCAAGAACATCATGCAGAGCAACGCGAAGCATCTCGCGTGTTTCGTTGAGTTGCTACCACAACATCAGCACGCGAGATGCTTCGCGTTGCTCTGCATGACAAACGCTAGTTGTTCTACCGCTCCGGTCAACTACCCCTAGCCCCTCCTTAGCTTTTAGCTCTAAACCTCTCTCCCAACTTTCAAAAACTGAACCCCTCAGCTCATGCCACGAATGATTAAATCCGGTCTAATCCAGATGAGTTTGCCCATGACCGAGGGCGAAGGCACCATTGCGGAAATCAAGGAAGCAATGGTGCAGAAGCATCTGCCCCTTATCGACGAAGCCGGCCAGCAGGGCGTGCAGATCCTGTGTTTGCAGGAGATATTTAACACGCCGTATTTCTGTCCCGGCCAGGACAATGCCTGGTACGCGTCGGCGGAGGCCGTGCCGGGTCCCACGACCGAGCGCATGGCCGAGTACGCCAGGAAGTACAACATGGTCATCATCGTGCCGGTGTACGAAAAGGAGTCCGCGGGCTTTCTCTACAACACGGCGGCCGTCATTGACGCCGATGGCACGTACCTGGGCAAGTACCGCAAGAACCACATTCCGCATACCTCCGGCTTCTGGGAGAAGTTTTTCTTCAAGCCCGGCAACCTGGGCTATCCGGTTTTCCAAACCAAATACGCCAAAGTGGGCGTCTATATCTGCTATGATCGGCACTTCCCCGACGGCGCCAGGGTGCTGGGCCTGAATGGGGCTGAAATAGTATACAACCCATCGGCCACCGTGGCGGGCCTCTCCCAGTACCTCTGGAAGCTGGAGCAGCCGGCCCACGCCGCCGCCAATGGCTACTTCATGGGCTGCATCAACCGCGTAGGGGAGGAAAAACCCTGGAATTTGGGCAAATTCTACGGCTCGTCTTACTTCGTCGACCCCAGGGGGCAAATTTTTGCCCAGGCCTCAGAGGATAAAGACGAGCTGCTGGTCGCTGAGTTTGACCTCGACATGATTGAGGAGGTGCGCGCCACCTGGCAGTTTTTCCGCGACCGTCGCCCCGAAACCTACGAGAAGCTGGTGGAGCTATAGGCGCCTTTGTTAGTGGTCCTACGACTCTAAAGTCGTAGGACCACTATCGTTGCTTATGCCTGCATAATCAAAGGTCGTTCAACGAAAGTGGTACTACGACTTTGGAGTCGTAGTACCACCACCGCCTTTTATCACCTCATAACCTATTGCCAGTCCCATGGCCGAGTACTTTTCCCCAGCTTCCGAACAGGAGTTTCACGCCAATTTCGCGCAGCTTAAGCCCCGGATGAATAATACGGAGGCGCTGTACGAAAGCTCGCGCTGCCTGTTTTGCTTCGACGCGCCCTGCATTAAAGCTTGCCCTACCGGTATTGATATTCCGCAGTTTATCCGTCAGATCAATACGGGCAATGTGACCGGGGCGGCCCTTACTATTTACGAGGCCAACTACTTCGGTAATGCTTGCGGGAAGGTGTGCCCTACGGAGGTGCTGTGCGAAGGAGCCTGCGTGTATAACCTGCAGGACGTGAAGCCGATAGAAATTGGCCGTTTGCAAAGCTTCGCGACGCGTCAGGTGATAGAAAGTAAGAATTACCTGTTTGAACCGGGCCCGCCGAATGGCCGCAGAGTAGCCATCATCGGGGCGGGGCCGGCGGGTATTTCCTGCGCCTGCGAGCTGCGGGCGCTGGGTTATGAGGTATATGTGTTTGAGGCCAAGGCCCAGCCTTCGGGCCTCACGGTGCACGGCGTAGCGCCCTACAAAATCACCAACGAGGAAGTGCTGGCTGAGATGGATTACCTCCAGGCGCAGTTTGGCTACCGGGTGCAGTATAATTCGCCCATCACCTCCCGGCCCGATTTGCTGGCGCTGGAAGAAGCGTATGATGCCATCTTTCTGGGCATTGGTCTGGGCAAGACCAATGCCTTACTGCTGCCGGGCGAGGAGCGCGAAAACTGCGTGGGAGCCGTAGAGTTTATCGAGCAGCTCCGGCGCGAGCACCATCAGCTACTGGTGGGCCGCAAGGTGATTGTGCTGGGCGGCGGCAACACTGCTATGGATGCGGCCTCCGAATCGGCGCGCCTGGGCGCTGAGGACGTGATTCTGGCGTATCGGCGCAGCAAGGAGGACATGGGCGCCTACGACTTCGAGTATGATTTGGCCAAAAGCGTGGGCGTGAAAGGCCTGTTCAACGTGGCCCCGCTCGAAATTGTGGGCAATGGGCGGGTAGAGGGCGTGAAGTTTATTCGCACTACCACCGTGGACGGACAGGTGCAGGCGGTGCCCGGCAGCGAGTTTGTGGAGCCCTGCGACATGGTCATTAAAGCCACCGGCCAAGCCAAGCAGACAACCTTCCTCAGCCTGATTACTGGTTTGCAGCTCGATAGTAAAGGGCGGATTGTAGCCGATACACATACCTATCAAACGACTAACCCACAGTATTTTGCCTCCGGCGATGCCCTCAATGGCGGCGCGGAAGTAGTAAACGCCGCCGCCGAAGCTAAGGTAGCGGCGCGGGGCATTCACGCCTACCTGTCAGCTCGGTAAAAAAGCCCCCCAGCGTTAAGTATCAGCGCTTTAGAATATAAAATTGTTCTTAAATACAGAAAAGAGTGAATCTAGCGGTCATGTTGAATCTGGAGGCCGCTTGTCGAAGCATCTCTACCGCTTCGTTGAGATTAGTACTCAATAGAGATGCTTCGACAAGCGGCCGCCAGATTCAGCATGACGTTCAGAAGTTTTGTTCGAATTCCCAAACAGCTTCAATAATTCAGCTCCCGCTCGAACGCACCTAATGGCGTTCTTTACCCTGACTCTTCCATGCCGGATCTCTCCATAAACTTCGCCGGAATCAAGTCGCCAAATCCTTTCTGGCTGGCCTCGGCGCCGCCTACCAACTCGGGCTATCAGGTGATGAAGGCCTTCGATGCGGGTTGGGGAGGAGCCGTCTGGAAAACGCTGGGCGTGCCGGTCGTGAACGTATCGAGCCGCTACGGCGGGGTAAACTACCGGGATAAGCGCCTGATCGGTTTCAACAACATCGAGCTGATTTCGGACCGCCCGCTGGTCGACAACCTGCGCGAGATAGAGGAAGTAAAAAAGCACTTTCCGCACCACGCCGTCATTGCCTCCCTGATGGTACAGAGCCGGGAGGAGTGGCACCAGATTGTGCGCGATGTGACCAACGCCGGCGCCGATGGCATTGAATTGAACTTTGGCTGCCCGCATGGCATGTGCGAGCGGGGCATGGGCTCGGCGGTGGGCCAGGAGCCGGACGTGCTGCGCACCATCGTGGAATGGGTGATGGAGGTAGCCCGGATTCCGGTGATTGTGAAGCTTACGCCCAATATCTCCGATATCACGGAGCCCGCGCGGGCCGCGCGGCTAGGCGGGGCGGACGCCATTTCGCTGATCAATACCATTCAAAGCATCGTCGGGGTTGACCTGGATCTGTTCGCGCCTTATCCGATTGTGGATGGCAAGGGTACGAACGGTGGCTATTGCGGTCCGGCCGTGAAGCCCATTGCCTTGAACATGGTGAAAAACTGTGCTCAGGACCCCTATGTGCAGCTGCCCATATCCGGCATTGGTGGCATTGAGAACTGGCGCGATGCGGTGGAGCACATCCTGCTGGGGGCCAGTTCGGTGCAGGTGTGCACGGCTGCCATGCACTTTGGCTTCGGCATCATTCGCGAGATGACAGCCGGGTTGGAGCAGTACATGACGGAGAAAGGCTTCCATACTATTTACGACATGGTTGGCAAAGCCCTGCCCAATGTGAAGCACTGGGAAGAGCTAAACCTGAAGTACAAGGTGACGGCCAACATTCACGAAGACAAGTGCATCGGCTGCCAGCTCTGCTACACAGCCTGCGAAGACGGCGCGCACCAGGCCATTGCCCTGCGGGAAGGCACCCGCGTACCCGAAATTATCGAAGAAAACTGCGTGGGCTGCAACCTGTGCTCCCTGGTTTGCCCCGTGGAAAACTGCATCACGATGGACCGGACTGATGATGGCACCGAACACCTGACCTGGAAGGAGCGCACGCTGGCCGGCACCATTCCGACTGACTTCAACGATGAGCGGGCCGGCGGCCTGCACCACTGGGTGCCCGAACCCACCGCCGCGTTGGGGAAAGAAAAACACAAAACCTTGCCCGGCAAGGCGCGTCAGCTAGGGTATCCGGCACCCGCAATTACCGATCTATTAAGGAAGGAATAACTTTATCTACTGCTGGAGATATAGTTAAGTATAGGTCAATAGGTCAATTGTTTATGTGAATTTTACTTAAACAGATTCCGAATGGAAACGCCCCAGCAGCCAACAAAAAGCCCCCCAGCGACCGGTTTGACCAGTGAAGATCTGGCCCCCGTCGCCATGCAGGACCGTACCTGGAATACCTGGAACTACGCCGCGCTCTGGATCAGTATGAGCTTGTGCATTCCTACCTACATGCTGGCCAGCTCGCTCATCGAAGGCGGCATGAACTGGTGGCAGGCCGTCCTGACCATCTTTTTGGGCAACAGCATTGTGCTGGCCCCGATGGTTCTGAACGGGCGGGCCGGTGCCACGTATGGCATCCCGTTTCCGGTGTTTGCGCGGGTTAGTTTTGGGGTGCGGGGGGCAAATATTCCGGCCATGATGCGCGCCATTATTGCCTGCGGCTGGTTTGGCATCCAAACCTGGATAGGAGGGTACGCGCTTTATCAGATGGTGAAGCTGTGGGTACCGGGCATCGCCACGCTGCCCGCCATATTTCCGGCTTCGTGGTCGCTGGAAACGGGTCCGGCGCTGCTGTTTCTGCTCTTTTGGGTGCTCAATATCTACGTGGTGTATCTGGGCGTCGATAGCATCCGGAAGCTGTTGGTGTTCAAAGCGTTCTTTCTGCCTTTCGCCGCGCTGGCCCTGCTTTTCTGGGCCATCCGGGCGGGGAACGGGCTGGGGCCAATTCTGGCGCAGCCGGCCAAGTTTACCTCATCGGCGGAGTTCTGGGCTTTCTTCTTTCCTTCGCTGACGGGCATGGTAGGCTTCTGGGCCACCTTATCCCTGAATATTCCGGACTTCACGCGCTACGCCATCAGCCAGCGTGCCCAGGTGGTGGGGCAGGCCCTGGGGCTGCCGTTGCCCATGACGCTGTTTGCCTTTATCGGGGTGGTGGTCACCTCCGCCACCTTTCTTATTTACGGGCAAACCATCTGGGATCCGGTCGTGCTGGCGGGCCGGTTTGATAGTAAGCTGCTGGTGAGCGCGGCAATGGTGGCCGTGGCGCTTTCCACGCTGGCTACTAACATCGCGGCCAACATTGTGAGTCCGGCCAACGACTTTGCCAACCTTTCGCCGGCCCATATCAGCTTCAAGACGGGCGGCTACATCACCGGCGTTATCGGCATTCTGATCTTTCCCTGGAAGCTGATTGCGGACCCATCCGGCTATATTTTCACCTGGCTGGTGGGCTATTCGGCGCTGCTGGGGCCTATCGGCGGCATCATGATTGCCGATTATTACTTTATCCGCAAGCAGCAGCTCCACCTGCCCGACCTGTATCAATATACCGGCCGCTACGCCTATCAGAACGGCTTCAATACCAAGGCGCTATTGGCGCTTGTGGGGGGCATTTTGCCTAATATTCCTGGCTTCCTGACCGTCACGGGCCTGGTGCCGAAGGGCACGGTGTGGCCCTGGCTGGTGGCAGTGTACGACTACGCCTGGTTTGTGGGCTTCTTTATTTCGGCCGTTTCCTATTTGCTGATGAGCAGGCAAAAGCAGACTGTGCAGCAGGAGCAGACTCAACCGCAAGGCGAATTTCAGATAAGCTCTATGTAAAAGCAGCGCCATGGCTGCTGGCTTTGCGCAGCGCGCAGGCAATTTTCGTTGTTGCTATTTCTTGTAAGAAACGCAAGTTGCGGACTAGTAGGCTAGAGTTAAGTAGTTGTCAGCCTGGGTGCGGCTTGGGCTTGAGAGGCTGCGCTTTGCGGCTAACATGGCATTGTAATCGCCTTTACATGAGGTTGCTGACTGCGTCGTCCAGCTTTATGGCTCGGATTAGGGCACCAAGATGGTGCCGGGCTCGTATAGCTGGATAGATTCGCAGCTATGGATATCTTGAAGCGTAATAATGTAAAGGTGAGTGGGTCTGGGTCACAGACCTTGGTTTTTGTGCACGGCTTTGGCTGCAACCAGCGCATGTGGCGGCTGGTGGCCCCGGCCTTCGAGGCGCGCTACCAGGTGGTGGTGCTTGATCTGGTAGGATCCGGACAGTCAGACCTTACGGCTTACGACCCCGCTCGCTACAGTAGCTTAACGGCTCACGCCGAGGATATACTGGAGGTAATGCGGGCTCTGAATCTATCGGATGCCGTTTTTGTGGGCCACTCTGTAAGCGCCATGATTGGGGTGCTGGCCGCTATTCAGGAGCCGCCCCGGTTTTCCCGACTGGTGCTGGTGGCGCCCTCGCCGCGCTTTCTCAACGATGTGGGCTACACCGGCGGATTTGAGGCAGCGGATATTGAGGAGCTGCTGGAAACCATGGATAACAACTACCTGGGGTGGTCGGCGGCCGTTACGCCTATGATTATGGGCCATGCCGACCGACCCGCGCTGACGGAGGAGTTAAACAACAGCTTTTGCAATACCGACCCGACCATTGCCCGACATTTTGCCCGCGTCACCTTCCTGTCGGATAATCGGGCTGATCTGCCCTTGGTGCCTACCCCGACGCTGATTTTGCAGTGTGCGCACGATGCGCTGGCTCCGGTGGCCGTGGGGGGCTTTTTGCGCCAGCAGATACCCAACAGTCAGCTGGTGGTGCTGGATACCTCGGGTCATTGCCCCCATCTGAGCGCCCCAAAAGCTACTATCGAGGCCATGGAGGCTTTTCTGGAACCTGCATCTTCAATATCCGGCCAATGAGCGAGGCGGACGAAACGCTACTGCCCGCGCTCGACCTGCGGCTGACGGAGGAAAACCCGGATGACCTCTACGAGTACGCGCCCTGCGGCTACTGTTCCTGCCTGCCCGACGGCACCCTGGTCAAGCTCAACCAGACGCTGCTGAACTGGCTGGGCTACGCACGCCCGGAACTGGTGGCCCGTCTGTGTTTACAGCAGCTCCTGACTATTGGCGGGCGCCTGCACTACGAAATGCACTGTGCGCCCCTGCTGATATTGCAGGGCCAGGTGAGGGAAATAAGCTACTCCCTGCGCCGTAAAGACGGTACCGTCCTGCCCGTGCTGATGAATGCGGTGCTGCGCCGCGATACCGACGGCAATCCGCTGCTCATTCGCGTTACGCTGTTCGATATCACTGATCGGCGCAAATATGAGCAGGATCTGCTGCGGGCCAGGGATGAGGCCGAAGAGCAGCGCGAGCTGTTGCAGCGCCAGAATGAGCAGCTCACCCGCATCAATGCCGACCTGGACGGCTTCGTCTATACGGCCTCGCACGACCTCAAGCAGCCCATCCATAATATGGCCGGGCTGCTGGCCGAATTGAAGACCAGTGCCACCTTCCACGACCCGGAGGCCGACAAGATGATCGGCATGTTTGATCAGGCTCTGCAGCAAATTCTGAAAACGATTGAAGGCCTGACGGAGGTAGTGCAACGGCCGCGGGAGCTGGAGCAGGCTGCCACCGAGGCCGTAGACTTACTGCCCTTCACTGAGGAGATTGTTCGCAGTCTGCAGCCGCGGGAAGTAAAGGACGTATTCACGCTCGATTTTACCGCCGTGCCCACCTTACGCATTGCGCGTACCGCCCTGCAAAGTATTCTCTATAACCTACTTAGCAACGCGCTCAAATACGCCGAGCCGGGCCGGCCGCCCCGTATTCGGGTAAGTACAAAGCTCGCAAACGAAGTGCCTGTGCTGAGCGTGCAGGACAACGGCCGCGGAATTGATATTGAGCGCCACGGGAGCCAGCTTTTCCAGCTTTTCCGGCGCTTTCACCCGGAGGTGGAAGGCGTGGGCATTGGACTGTATCTGGTAAACCGGCTGGTAGCACAGGCTGGGGGGCAAATTGAGGTAGAAAGCGAGGTGGGGCAGGGCACTACGTTTCACTTGTATCTACCTCAGTAGGTAGCAGGTATAGTATTTTTATGCGCTACTTTAGGTCCAGCCAAATTAAAAGTCTGCTACCTTGAAAAGCAGCTTATAGTGTATACTGGCGCATCTCACGCCCATTTCCTCCTGCTATGACTTTCTCTACTCGTTGGCACCTGGTGCTGAGTGTTGCCCTCCTCTTGGGCTCGACCGCGCCCGGCTTAGCTCAGCAGTTCACCTCGCAAGTGCAGGAGTTCATCAAAGTGCAGGATCCGTCCGTGGCCCTGGTCGATGCGAAAGTCATTGACGGTACTGGCCGGCCGGCGCTGCTGCATCAAACGGTGTTGCTGAAGCAGGGTCGAATCGTGCAGGTAGGCCCCGTGAAGAAAGTGAAAGTGCCCGCCGATGCGAAGGTGATCAACTGCGCGGGCAAGACGCTAATCCCCGGCCTGGTGATGCTGCACGAGCACCTGTACTACACGATGCCGATGGGGGGCTTTTTCAATATCGCCCAGATGCCGTACTCCTTTCCGCGCCTGTATCTGGCCGGCGGCGCCACTACTATTCGCACGGCTGGCAGCATTGAGCCCCAAACCGATCTGGCAATTAAGCGTTTGATTGGGGAAGGCAAGCTCATCGGGCCGGACATGGACGTGACCGCGCCATACATGGAGGAGCCGAGTCTGGATATTCCCGCCTTAAACACCATCAACGGGCCGGAGGATGCGGCGGCGAGTACGAAGTTTTGGGCCGACAAAGGCTGTACTTCCTTCAAGATGTACATGCACGCCACCCGCGCCGACCTGGCGGCCGTGGTGCAGCAGGCGCACCAGCGCAAACTCAAGGTTACGGGCCACCTGGCCTCCATTACGTACCGCGAGGCGGCCGAAATCGGCATTGATAACCTCGAGCACGGCTTCATGGCCAGCTCCGATTTCATACCTAACAAAGCCCCCGACGTGGCCGATTATCCCGCCGCGCGGCAGTCGTTGCTGAAGTTGCCGGTCAATAGTCCCGCTATGAAAGACCTGATCCGCTTCCTGGTCAGCAAGCGGGTAGCCCTTACCTCCACCTTACCGGTATTCGAGCCGTATACCGGCCGCGAAGTAGTGCTGGGCGGCGGTTTGGAGGCCCTGATTCCGCAGCTGCAGGAGCGCGAGCAAGCCACCTGGCAGCAAAATCAGAACAAGGACACGGCCAGCGTGCGACTGTTCAAAAAGGAAATGGTCTGGGAAAAGCAGTTCTACGACGCCGGGGGGCTTTTAGTATCCGGCACCGACCCGACGGGGGCGGGCCGCACGATTGCCGGCTATTCCAATCGTCGCCAGCTGGAGCTGCTCGTGGAGGGCGGCTTCACGCCGGTTCAGGCTATCAAAATAAGCACCCTGAACGGCGCTATCTACCTGGGGCGCGAGAAAGAGATTGGCACCATCGAGGCCGGCAAACAAGCTGATTTAGTCTTGATTGACGGCGACCCGGAGCAGGATATTCAGCAGGTGCGCCGCATGGAAATCGTCTTCAAGAAAGGCGTCGGTTTCGACTCCGTCAAGCTATTTGAGACGATGAAGGGCAAAGTAGGCTTGAACTAGAAAGGCCTGTAAAGCTGTCTGGGGGGCAAATTCTGACGTGAACTCACCAGGTCGAAAACGCTGGCGCGGCGGCGCTGCTACTCCTGGTACTGATACTGATCGAGTAGCTCGTGCAAGTCGGGCAAGCGGCGCTCAAACTGCGTCAGCAGGGCCGGTGGTACGGGCACGGTGGTACCGTAGCGGGTGAGCAGGTAGCGCACCAGGGCCCGCAGCGCCTGCACCTCTTCCTGCAGTTGCAGGCGGACCATCTTCCAGCGCCTTTCCCCGTCCGGCTGGGTACGGCACACCTGCCTGACGGCTACGGTATGGCTGACCACGGCCGCTAGCTGCTCCAGCATGCGCTGCTCATCCTTACTAAATACTCTGGGTTGCCGGTCGATAATACACAGCGTTCCAATGGGCTGCTGGTTGGGCATGCGCAACGGGGCTCCCGCGTAAAACCGCAGCTGGTTGGTGCGGGCGGCCTGCGCCGCCTGCACCGTAATAAGCGGATCCTGTTCCTGTTCCAGATCCTGATACACCACGGCTTTTTCGTGGAGAATGGCGGTGGAGCACAGCGCTTCCTGCCGGGGCTGCTTTTCATTGCCCGGCATCCCATAGTTGGCTTTGTAGAACACATGCTCTTCGTCTACCAGGGCAATCAGCGAAATGGGCAGGCTGAAAATGCGGGCGGTAAGCGCCACGAGCTCGTCGAAAACCGTTTCGCGGAGTGCCGGCAGCAGGTCGTAGGAGCGCAGACTGCTCAGCCGGGCGGCTTCGTCCTCGGGGAGTAGCCAAGAAGGAACTTCAGACATGAAACAGCCGGCGTTATGTAAGCAGGGGTGGGCGGAGAGAGCGAAGGTAAGGCGCCTTTGGCAAAGTGCAAATTCCTATTTTTCGCCCGTAACTACTACGGCCCCATAGTCAAGGGCCGCATTTCTATCAGGGTATTTCTGATCTACCAACTCAAATACCTGCTGTTTAATCTGTTCTGTGGTCGCCGCATCCGCTTTGCTCAGGGCTGCTACTACCGGAGCCGCAACTTCGTTCATAAAATTCCAGTATCGCTCGTTGTCACCGCAGGTTAGCTTGCCGGTTACCTCTTTTTCCGAAACGTTCTGAAAGCCAGCTTGTTTGAACAGGTCAGCCAGAAAGCCCGGACTGCCGCAACGGAACATACCTGGCGCGCCGGGCGCCGGCGCGGGCAAGCTTATATTTTTCTGGATGGTACCCATGATGGCAGTCACCCACACGTTTTTGTCTGGTACGCCCCATACGGCGGCGGCAATTTTGCCCCCCGGCTTCAGCACCCGCGCCATTTCCTTGGCGGCCATAAGCATATCCGGAAAAAACATAAATCCGAAGCGGCAGCTTACCGCATCAAACGTGGCGTCGTCGAACGGCAGCTCACTCACATCGCACACCACCGTTTCATAATTGGTGATTCCTTTTTGAGCCTTGTCGCGGGCCACTTCCAGCATTCCTTCCGCCAGATCAGTAATAACAACTTTTCCGCGGCTGGTCAGGGTGGCAATGGTAAGTCCGGGCTCCCCGGTGCCGGCCGCAATATCCAGCACCGTATCGGTGGGCTTTAGGTGCAGGGCCCGAATAATCTCATCGCCCATGGGCTTCAGCCAGTCCATCGTAAAGTCGTCCCATTTGCGCCAGCCCGGCGAAAACTTATTCCACGTTGCCTTTTGCTGCTCTCGGATTTGTTCCAGTTGCGTATCCATAGCATTAACCTGGTTAAGTGAAGTGGATGTGTTATTCGCGAAGAGAAGGCAATGTGGGTAGCGCAGGCTGGTGTGGGCGTGCAGGAGGCTGTTTCCAGAAAATGCGTAGGCAGCGGTAGTCAGAAAGTACAGCTTGCTTTAGATTCTGCTTACCCTAATATAGCGGTTTTTAAATTCTGATTTCACCGCCTCTTTTTGGCTTTAAAAAGTTGTTTGCGTTAGCTCCAAAACGGGGTAGAGACGCATAGTTGCGTCTCGTCGTTGAACGACAAGCATGTAGAAAGCCCGAGCGACAAGACGCAACTATGCGTCTCTACCCCCGTCTGCCTTCTAGCTTCTAAAGCTTCCTTATTTCTATACTCAAGCTGAGTGTTAAAAGGGTGTTTGCTGGTAGATGGAGCAGGCTTAGCAGTCGCTAAAGAATCCTTTGTACTATAGTTATTACCAGGCAGCGCCGGAGCAGCGCCAAACCAATTGTCAAGCCGGAACTATATCTTTTCTGTGAAATATTTGGCAATGTGTTTGCTCTCGCGTTCCCTAAATAATCTAACTGCCTTGGTATATGAAAAACCAATACGATCCGAGTACCGGGGAGCTCGTTGTAGAAGCCAAAAGGGAGATAGCGGTAGCTATGTGCCTGTTTCTGAGCTCCTGCCTTACTATTATGTGCTGGGTATAAACAGCAGGGAGCCTGGGGGGCAAAGTACAATAGGCTCTCAGCAGAGAGGGCAGGAGCAGTAGCTGAGCAAAGAAGCGGATAAGGGTAGTTAAGCCGTCTGGTATTCTTCCATTACCTCCGCAAGCTCAATCTCTTCCATCGGCGGTACCGGCGCGAAGCGGGACTCATGGAAGTTGGCCTCCGGAAAGCCCGGCGCTACGCCGGCATTATTGATTTCGAGCAGCGTAATACCGTAGCCACGATGCGTATCATACACGCCGCGCACGGTATAGATAGGGCCGCGCTTGGGTGTCTGAATATTAGGGTTCTGCACCAGCAGCAGAGTAAAGTCATCGTTGGTGCAGATAACCTGCTGGCCCGGATGGAATAGTGGCGGCTTCATGCAGCAAAGATACGGCGGTCTGTTCTGGTAGGACTAGCGCCTTGTGCCTGAGAGAGCCATTTTAAAAGCTGTATGAGCGGTAGCCAGAAGCAGCATGACAGTTTAGAAAAGTGGCTATATATGCATTCGCAACTACTGGTAGTATGTGATATGGATAGTTGCGTATGCAGAATAGCATGTCAATATATATTGGGCGGTGGTCTAAAGCGTGGTGATAAGCCTAATGCATGACCAACTGAAAAAGGCGCTGAACAAGCTATTCAAGCTCCTTTTGATTCAACCTGAAACGGCACCATCACCACGCTTTAGACCACCGCCATATATTGGTGGGAAACCGATAATTGATAGACGATAAAACGGAAAAATATCATTTAAAAGTTTGGCTTATCATGGGTTGAGATTAAATACTTTTCCAAGACATTATTTATAACAAATGTTATGTAAAGGGACGAAACGAAGACGAGAGAGGGAAGATTTGTATTCCTCCGCTTCCCCAAAATCCTGTTTACCCATAAAGGAGCGTTCAGCGAATAACACTTACCACCCCGTCGTGCCGAATGGAAACGACCCATCCGAGACTAGCGTCGAATAAGTCAATGTCGTCGGCGACCGGATACCAAAGGTCGTCGAAGTAGCGGGTCACGTCGGTTGTCTGGAAGACGTCCACTTCCTCGAATCGAGCCCAATTGATGAAGAGTTCCGGCAGGGGCGTAATGCCCAGGGCTGTGAGCGTCGGAAGCAAAGCAAAGTCGTACTCGGCGTTTGCTTCGTGGTAGTAGGTCTGGCGCGAGGCAAGGGCGCATTCAAATCCGTTGGCCGTATGGGAGGCCGTCAGCCCAAAATGGCTGGTGAGGCGGGCCTGCAGCGCCTGGCCTTCCGTAGCCGACAGGGAGTAGTACAACGGAAAAGGGCAGCCGTGCTCCTGTTCAAACAAGGCGATTTTGAATGCTTCCATGATAGGTAAAAGTAGATGCTCGCGCCTGCACCGTTCAGTCTATAAAGACGGTGTTTAAGTAAATATCGTCTTTGGGATAGGGTACGATAAGGGCCCGTTATCACGCCCTATCACGTGGCAAACCAGTGCGGATAAAGTGACAATAACAGGCGTATGGCTGTCCTAGTGCTTAGTCAGGGGAATTAGGCACCCTAATTTTCTGGTAATGTCGGCCGAGTTTGGTGCGGGCTTTTTCGAGGGAAAACTGCCAGTTGACCGTGGCCCGGCGCTCATTTCGCTCGGCTACACAAGCGGCCACGTGGGCGGTGAGCTCGTCCTGGGTGGGGATGCGCTGGTGGAGACACTGGCGGGCAATGGCCGAGAGTTCAAGTTCGACCATGTTGAGCCAGGAGGCATTTTTGGGCGTGTAATGGAGCTCGAAGCGCGCGGCCAGGGCGCGGGCCTGCGCGGCGGGCAGGTGCTGGTAAAAGACGGCATCGGTGTGGGTGTTGAGATTATCCTGCACTAACACGATTTTCTCCGCCTGCGGGTAGGCCGCCGCCAGGCGCTGCATAAAACGGCAGTAGTCCGCCCCGGTCCGGCGGGCGGAAACCTCGACCAGGCGCTGGCCGGTTGCTGGTTCAAAAGCGGCCAGCAAACAGGCCGTGCCCTGGCGTACATAGGTGCTGCTTTCGCGCCGGGGCCGGCCGGCTTTGGCGCGCTGGCCGTCGTGGGCGGGTTGGGCCGGCACAGGCGGCAGCGGCTCGACGGGCTGGCCGTGCAACACGCAGGGCCGCTCATCGAAGCAGACAACGGGAAAGCGTGGATCGTGGGCCCGCTCGTAGACGGCCAGCACGTCTTCCATCCGCGCCACAAAGGCCGCATTCACCGCCCCCAGGCACCAGTGCTGCTGGCGGTGAGGCTGCAATTCGTTTTTTGAGCACCTGCGCCACTGTTTCGTGGGAAATGGTTTCCACCAGGGCCAGTTCCACGGCTTTGTCGGCCAGCAAACGCAGGGTCCAGCGGCTGTGCCCCACCGGGGCCTGGGTGCAGGCCAGGGCCGTGATAGCGGCCCGGTCTGCCCCGTCGAAACGCCGCGGGCCGCCGCTCCGTGGCGCTTCACTGAGGGCGGCTTGCCAGCCGCCTTCTTCGTAGCGGCGGCGGAGCTGACTCACCGCCTGTCGGCTTAAGCCCACGGCTTGGCCGGCGGCCTGCTGGCCGATACCGGTGGCCAGCGCCAGCAGGGCCTGGGCGCGACGCACCGCCCGTACCGACCGGCGACCAGTGCGCGTAAAATTTTCGAGGGCGGCTTGGTCAGCAGCCGGCAGGGGAAAGGGAGTGATTGGACGGGCCATAGATTCCCAACGCTAACCCGCTTGTTTTGTTAACCAATCCCC
>NZ_JAKWBD010000010.1:0-7499 GCF_056835965.1 Hymenobacter sp. R533113 | reverse complement strand
GCTCAACAGTAGGCAGTGTAAGCTACAGTTTTTCAATACTTTGTGAAGGTAAAAAAATCGAGAAACGGGTTTTAATCCGTGAGAAACGGGTTTTAATCCGTGAGAAACGGGTTTTAATCCGTGAGAAACGGGTTTTAATCCGTTTGAAAACGGGTTTTAATCCGTGAGAAACGGGTTTTATAAATGGGTCTCGCACTGTATACCCGTTTTTCGCTTATAATTGCATTAAAATCAGCTAATAAGCTTTATGAGCAAGGAATTAGAAATACGCCAACATAATGCCCTAACCAATGCTCGGTACGATTACACTGAGCTGCAACTAGACCTGCTCTTCTTCATGGTCTCTCGGCTCCGCAAAGACCAAAAAACGGTAACATGTGAGTTGCCAATCAAAGAGTTAACCGCTTTAACAGGCAAACAATATCATCTACCCTACTTGCGGCTGGCAACGGCCGATATGGGCTCTCGCATGTTCGAGGTGGAAGACAAGACCGGCTACCGGCAGATGTGGATGTTTCAGAGTGTGCATTACCTCGTGGGGCAAGGCATCATCGAAATCAAGCTATCCGAAGCGGTTTTACCTTACCTGTTCGACCTCAAAGACAACTTCACTTCCTATACCTTGGCCGCTGCGTTGCGCCTTTCCAGCAAGTACGCCAAGCGCATTTATCAGTATTGCAGCCAGTGGAAAGACTTGGGCGAAACCAAAAAATACGACATCCAAGACTTTAAAAAGCTGCTCGGTTTGCTTGATGAGAAAGGCAATGAGAAGATGGCGCGGCTTAGTGATTTCCGAGAGAGTGTACTAGATGTGGCCGTCAAGCAAATCAACGAGCACACCGAACTGCACATCAGTTACAAGCTCGAAAAGCGGGTCAGAACCTACAAAAACATTGTGTTCACGGTCAAGTCGCAAGCCCTGGCCGAAACCATCCCCTTCGACCTGGTGGCCACGGCTCAGGCCATGCCGGGGGTGCAGCAAAGCCACTACGACAACGCCGCCCGCATTCTCGACGAGCTGCGCATCACTGCCGCTAAGCACCGCCAAACCATCCTGGCCAGCGCCGCCCACGTCGCCGAAGTGAACCGCTACAACCACGACCTGAAAACGGGCAAGGTCAAGGCCACCCGCAACCCTGGCGGGCTGCTGCTCGTGCGCCTGGGCCTGGTGGCCGCCAAAGCCGCGAAAGCCGCGCCTGTAGCCTAATTCATACCTCTACACCCCTCATGGAAATCACCCTCCAAGTCCCCGACAGCCGCGCCGGCTTCCTGTTAGAACTGCTGCATAGCCTGCCTTATGTCGAGCTGCGCAGCCCGGCCGCCCCAGCCGCCGCCGAGTTAGATGAGACGGCCCACTTGCTTTCCTCGCCTGCCAATGCCGAACGCCTCTACGCAGCCCTAGCACGCGCTTATAGCCACGAACGGAGCGCGCACTAGAGCGTTCCCCATTTTAGCATTTGATGCTCGTAGAAGGGCTTAAATACACCCAAAACAAGTTTCCCTTTTCCTTGCATGGCCCGTTCCGACCGCGACCACGATATTGTGCTACACGCTCTGCGAGCGGCCGGCTGGACGATTACCCACCCCTACGGCGTCGGAATCAACTGGGGCGGCAAAACGGGGCGACCGGATATTCTGGCAGAAATAGCCTTAGCAAACAAGGAGTTGCGTAAAATTGTGGTAGAGGTAAAAAACTATCCCCCGACCGGCAACGGGGTTATGGGCGACTTTCACCGCGCCATCGGCCAATACCTCACCTATCAGAGCTTTTTTGAAGAGCATGACCCAGCCTGCCACGTGTTCAAAGCCGTTCCTAAAGCAACCTATGACGGCTTCTTAAGCCACCCCGACATTTTGCGCTTCCTACAACGGCATCGCATCAAAGTCTTTGTTTATAATCCAGATTCTCGACTAGTTGACAAATGGATAGAGTAACCCACTACCGGCAGCTCATCGAAGCCTACTTGACAGAGCAAGCCGCGATTCCGTTCGTGCCCAATACCCTGCACTACGCCCCCGTCTTCGACCGGGAACGCGACCATTACCTGCTGCTCGTCATTGGCCGGGACCGGCAGGAACGCGTCCACCGCTGCGACATTCACCTGGCGATTGTGGAGGGGAAAGTTTGGCTACAAGAACTCAATACCGACGTGAACGTGCTGCACGACTTGCAACGGGCTGGCATTCCCGCCGACGAATTGCAAGACGATACGCAAGCGACGTCCCTCGCTACGCAGTAAGCAGCCTGGGTCAAGTAGGATTTTAGGGGCAGTGGGGCAGTGTAACTATTCCCGCCTTCATCTGGGAATAATTGCTTAACATAAGATTAGTTATACCCCCGACCTCGGAAAAGTGACGGTTTTGGTTTCCCCGGGTGGGGGCTGCCGGCGTGGTACTTTACCGAGGAATGTTCGGCACGATGTCAGTCAAATACCACCGCGAGACATATGCAATGACTCCTTCATCACCCTCTATGAATTCGACAAGTACCCAATTAGGATTTGCTGCCAGTTTTAGCACTCGGAGGGGCGTATGGTACTCCACTTGATAGACAGCTATGCCCATTGCTGCGGGTTGCTTGCGCAGGTTCAGTAGGCTAGCCGTGACATAATAGGTCGCATCAACCCGTAACGGCACTACAGTAGTCTCTTGGGGGGGCATGGGAACTGCTTCAGAAGCCTTCAGGGCCTCGGGGAACCCACACATTGCACTGCAAAGCCACCAGACCAAGAACATGAATCAAAAATAAGTAGGCTGCATTCTTTACCAGCTTAGATTGTTCGCCGCTTGAGCAAAATCGGTTGTTCATGAGCTGCAAAACCCCTTTTACGTATTGCAAACGGTGGATTACAGTATGTAAAAGAGATTATTCGGCCGCTGGGGCTGGGGTAGCTGGGGGCACGTATTGGGGGAAATAGGGGGCACTCTTGGGGAATTTCTTCCGGTACGCCTGCACCTGTTCATAGTAAAACGTCCCCTCTTTTCGCAGCTGCTCGTTGCGTTGCTTCAACTGCGCCGTTTCGGCCTGGGCTTGTTCTAAATCAGCCTTCGGCACCCGCGAAAAATGCCCGGTAACGAGCAGGGTAAGCAGCACCAACACCACGGGGCCGAACGTGAAGCCGACTGTCGAACGCCAGTTTTCAAACACATTCAAGGGCACCTGCCGGGGAATACGCTGCGTCGTGGCCTGCAAGCTGACTTCGGCCGCTTTCAGCGCGGCTACCCGCTCATCCAGCGCACTCGTTAGCAGTCGCTGCCGGTTGTCCAGATAGGTAATCAACTCGTTGCCCGTATCCCGGAATAGCTTCGCCTGCTGCTCTACTTTGCCCACCAGCTGCTGGGCCACGGCCTCGCTGTTCACCTTCAGCGTCAGGGGCCGGTCCCGCTCGGCCAGCTTCACCAGGGCCTGCACCTGGTCCTCGGTGGCCGGCAAGGGCCGTTTGTTGTAAGCCCGTAGCTCCTGGGCAATGCGCTCAATCTCGGCCATCAGCGTGGCGACGCCGTTGCTCGGGGCGGGGGTGGGGTTGGATTCATCACAAAAGGGGAAAAAGATTAATCGCCCATGCCGTAGCCGCCGCTGCGTTCAATGGGGGGCGTGGGGGTTTGGGTGTCTGCTGAGGGCTCGGGCGCTCCTGGGCCTGTTTCTCGGCTTTCTCGGCCTGCTCCTTCTGCGCGGCGTACTCCCGGCCGAACGCTTCCAAGTCCAGCTCCATCCGGTGCGCGCCGTACTGCTGACCGGCTACGCTCACTTCCGCCCGCTGCTGCTGCACCTGGTCCTGCTGCGCCGCGATGGTCTTCGCCAAATTGTTGCCGCTGTAGGCCCGGCCCAACTCGCTGCCTTTCAGGTGGTGCCCCTCGTGCTCGAACACCACGGCCTGTAATTTTCCCTTCTGGTAGGTAGCCTGCACCCCGATCCCGTCCCGCTGCATCGCCTCGGTCAACTCCTCGGTGCTCGTCGCGTGGGGCAAGTGCCGGCTCAACGCGTCCTGCACGTAGAGCTTGGCTGCCGCCCGCTCCGGCAACTGCTCGCGCACGGCGCGGCGGTTGTCCTGGCTCACCTCCTGGGCACTGACCAGGCCGTACTGCTTTTCCAACTGGCGGCACGCCGCCAGACTGTGGCGGTAGTTGTGCTGGTCGCTCACCGTGGCCCCCGCGTTGTCTACCCGGTTGACAATCAGGTGCGCGTGCGGGTGGTCCTGGTCGCCGTGCCGCACCAACGCCCACTGCGTCCCCTCCGGGTCCACTTTCATGGCCTTCAGGTAGGCGCGGGCGATTTCCTCCATGCGCTCGTTGCTCAGCTGCGCCTTCTCCTCCGCGGGCCAGGCCAGCGCGACGTGCATCACGGCCTTGCCCAAATTCGGGTTTAGCTCCCGCTGGGCGTTGAAGTCGGCGGCCATGTGCGCGGCCGACGTGCCGCGCACGCCTTCGGTGGCCAGCACCTCGGCCCCCTTCTCCTCCCCGAACACATAGCGGCAAATCCCGCCGAAGCTCTTGCCGATTTTCACCTTGCCGATCATCGCGTCGAATCGGGGGCTAAGTCCTCGAGTAGCCGGTAGAGCTGCACCAGCACCTGCCGGGCCGCTTCGCTCACGTTGTGGCCGGCGTGCAGCTGCTTGGTAAGCTGGTTCAGGTTGCCAGCCATGCCGATGAGCTGCCGCAGCTGCCCCACTTCCTCCACCGTGCGCGGCCGGGGCGGGCGGGCCGCGTCGGGGGTGCCGGCCCACACGGCCCGCAACACTTCCCCCATCGACTTGCGGTAGTCCTGGGCCTCGGTGGCCAGCTCGCGGTGCTCCGCCTCGGTCAGCCGCACCGACACGGTATGCACCTGGTGGGGCGTGGTCTTCGGCTGTCGGCCTCGGCGGCGGGGGGCTGGTCAGAGAGCATCAGGCGGTCCCCGAAGGGGCAAGTTTAGTGAGCCCGGAGGGCGAACGGGTTTTAAGCGAAGCGAAAAACATAACTTGCTTTACTACCCGGAACGACCGAGGCAGCGCCTTAAGGTACGAGTTTCTTCCCTATTGCCCGCTTCTGTTGTACACTGTTTTTAGGGTACCATAGATAGCTACTTAACTAACTACTTCCATCTCAGCTAACCGTAACCGTTGCCCTATCTTTGACCCACTTGCACGGTTGTCACCCCGCCAACGCGACGTCTGAAAAGACGAAGCCCCGGCTGCGCGAACAACCGGGGCTTCAGGAAGTGGGTGATTTGAGCACCCTACTCCTACGCAAAATGGGTAAACGTGCAAAGGCGAAACCGACTGGTCAGACTGGTTGGTTCCGCATCTCCCTCGAGTTGCTCAAGGCAGCCCTGGGGGAGCAGTTCGAGCTGTGATTAGTCACTGGCTCGGACATCCGTAGGATAACGGCGATCAGGGTTTCGGCTCTGGTCGCCGTTTGTACGGGTGCTGATGTTTTCCGGACAACGCAAATATAGAGGCTTTACGTCACTCGTAGCGACCTACTGATCACTCTCATACCGACTAGCGCCAACCTAACAGATAGTGAGCTGATAAGGCGATATTGGCCACACTCTCTCGCCGCCTTTGAGATGGTTCATCTGCTCGCACTAGCAGTCGTCCGTCGGCACTGATAGCTAACGGCAAAGATTTAAAAGTGTACTCCAGACCAAGTAGGGCATTGCCGTAGAGCCGCGTATTCCTGGTATTAGGTACGCCTGAGTCACGCGTAGAACGGATAGCTACGAGGCTGACGCCGGCGCCGTACAGATACCGAAAGCGGGCAGAGTTAAAGAAGCGATTGTATCGTTCATACGATAGTGAGACGGCAGAACGCCCCGGACCAATCACCCGCCCCGCAGTTAGGTGCAGCGCCGCTCTCGGGGTAAAAAAGTATTTGCCCGATAAGCTGGTTTCACTATCGCCACTAACAGCTTGCCGAATACCGAAGGCAAACTTGTAGTTGCTTCTTGCTGAGGCTGGGGGTTGAGCTAGTGAATCGGGGATTGTTTGACCATACGTAGTAGTCGAGGATAGCCATGATACAAATAAGAGGCTGGGCACTAGCAGGAAAAAACGCATCATTTAAAAATTAACGCTTATAGCAGAAATAGATATAGTCGCCTCCAGCACCCATGTTAACATCTTCCCCTACTCGTACCCATCCAGCAGGCGGTTGAATGCTACTACTATTGCCAGCAACGATACCAACTTCCCTGATCGGTGTAGGTGTGGAGGCTTTAGATTGGTAGGCGTATACATACCGTCCACCTGCTCCATCATTCAAGTCTACAACTTTGTAAGGGTCGAATGCCGTACTAGTAGGATTGAATATATGACAGAATCCGCTTGGTGCATATGCATCACTAAAGGCCCGCCATGCCTTCACTGAAAGGTCGGAAACGGGAGATATGTCAGCCCATCCGTATCCACAAGAACCGTGATCTTCGACCCTATTCCGAGAAAAGCACAAATAAATATACTTGCCACCTGCGCCAGCATTCAAGTCAATCCCAATCTTGGCGTAGCCGGTTTGCGCACTAACGGAGGAGTAACTGCTTTTGGCTATTTCTAAATCAAGGATATACTGGCCAGGATTTCTATCCCCGCCATCTAAATTCACACCTTCCGAACTGACAAATAAATAAGATCCGACTGAACCCGAACCTTGTATTTGGATGGTACCAGTCTCCTTGTTGGTTTTAGGATCAGCCTTATAGCGAGTAGGACGTACACTTCCATCCTCGAACCCGGTTACTTGAACGTCTTTGTCCACATACTGACCTGTTGGATCTTTTGCCCCTTTGCTATCCCCTAACATTGAAGTAGCACTTACACCCGGCGTTACCTCGCTAGATTTTGAGCAGCCATATAGGCTACCCATAGCAACAACAATTAATACTGTTGTTGCTGATTTTACTTGTTTAAACATGTTTAGAAAACTAAATAGTGAAAAGAAATAAAACACGCAGTTATTGTACAGCTTAGTAGTTGCACAATACTCCTAGTGGAGTAAAGGAGTTAGGCTTAAATAGCCTCTGCAATAGGTATATAAGGATAGAAAGTGGCCGAAACCGGGAGCGAATAATCTTTCTAAAGGTGAGGGGAAATATTGAGCAAACAAGCTTTTATAAAATATTATTTATGAAGCTGTTTAGAAAGTTGTCTAAAATTCTTCGGAACGTCATGCTGAGGAATCGAAGCATCTCTACCGCTTCGTTGCATGGCCCATACGAAGCGGTAGAGATGCTTCGATTCCTCAGCATGACCGCCTGATTACTTCCTAAACAGCTTCTATGCTAAAAAATAAGGGAAAAGCACATGGCCGTCCAAAACAGTACATAAGCTCAACAATTAGGTTTATAAAACGCTGATTACCAATGATATAATGCTAATAAAATGCGCGCAAGTTACCGGCTTCTAGGACTTTGCTGTTTTTTTTGTTTTGCTCGCGCCGTTGTACTCGTGAACAGTCCCTAAAAGCCCTTTTTTCTCGCGCGAACACCAATTGGTGTATTTGTAAAGCTTTGTTCTATTTGTAGG
>NZ_JAKWBD010000009.1:0-106559 GCF_056835965.1 Hymenobacter sp. R533113 | reverse complement strand
GTTAGGAGCGCATGCCCCCCAAGGCCGTAGGGCTCCAGCCAGGAATAGATTATCGGTGGCGCTTGTGGTACCGCGCGTAGCTGTTCGTTGAGATATAGCTCCAAGGTAGCTTCTCCAGTCGCGGCGATGATAAGGTCGAATGCCTCAATCTTTATTTCGCCCGCCGCGCGGGCCTCCTGAAATTTCTTAGCTACCGATGTTACTTCAGCATACAGGTACTTGTCCTGAATATCATCGCGCAGGCCCTCTGTCTTAAATTTGCCTAACCCGCTTTTACCCAGCGCGTGGCGGTGCATGTTATGAAGCGTAAGGATGTCGTGGTCGACCAATGTCAACCACTGCACCCCAGTTCGTACCAACTCGTAGGCCAAGTGGCCACCAATGGCCCCGCACCCGATTAGCAGCACCTTCTTGGTCGTTAAATCGGCCTTGCCACCGCCCCGAGGCACGATATACGACCGCTCCCAGCGGTGTAGCTGCACCGGATGCAGCTCGAAGTCCCGGCCTCGGCTGTCGAATGGGTGAAAACCTTTGGCACTTGTGTAATCAATGCCAATTAGGGAATAATGGCCATCCGCCATGGGAATGGCTAATACCAAAGTGCCTTTCCAGCAGCCATCTTTCTTGAACAACTGCCGGCGGCGTTTAGGTGGCATCGCAGCCAAAGTGGGCTCAACCAGGGTCCGCAACTGCTCAATAGTCCAGAACGGCTCATCTGGGCGCGGTGGCACGAAGGCTGTGCTGGCCACCAACGGCAGGTAAGTTGCGGAGCCGATGACTGGTACAGAACCCGTTTTAGGGCGAAACCACCGGGGCACTTGCGCCTCACTGGCGGCGAGCAGGCGAAGCTGCCGGTCGCTGTAAACCGTAGCCGTAGAGGCCGCAGTTGATGGGTCCAGAAAATTATAGATTCCAGTTTCGCTCAGCTGTGCCCAGTACACTTCCAGCTCCCGCATGAATTCCCCCACTCGGCTGGGGCCCAGGCCAGTGGCCAGAACGGCCTGCGTATGCTCCACCGACCAAGTAAGCACCAAGTCCGGGCGCTGCCTATTCAGCAGCAGCCCTTCCGAGTCAGCATAGCACACGCTACCCGAGGCCGAAACGTGGGGTAGATAGCCGAGGGCACTTGGCTCCTGTAGCGAAATAGGCGGTAGGCTGAGGGGAAAGTCGGTAGGTATTTCAATGAAAATGCCTACCGACTTTCCCATTACGTCTATCATGGTAGCCACCCGCAGGTAGCCACCCCCCATCGGCAATACGGAACTATGCTGTTGCAACAAGCCATCTGCCAACCCTTGGGCGAGCCATTCTTCTGCCTGACCCGTCGTCATATCCTCTACCCCGAAATGCCCGAAGACGCTACCCCAGCCTTCGTGCGCTGAGCCGAATCTGACTTAGCAGGAATGGGAAAGTCGGAGCCAAATACTTTGCGCAGTCGCTCGCAAGCTTTGTCAGGCTCCACTTCGGTATGGGCGTAGTCCAAGGCTTCCTTCAACTCCTTGAGCTTAGACTCGAAGGTGGTCATCTGGGCCAGCGTCATGTTTTCGTACACGTCGCTCCACGGCTCCACCATCAGGTCGGCCACAATGCACTGACCGTACTCCTGCTTTTTCGCGCGCCACTGGTAGGAAAACCGGCTTAGCATATCATCAACCAGCTTACGCATGGCGCCAAGGTCATCCGTTTTGCGCGTGGCATAGTCCGAGTACACCGGTTTAAACCCGTAATGGGCATTGAGCGTCAGGCCAATGCCGCGGGGTGCCCCGTTGCCGTCGCTGGAAAATTTCTCGTCCTTCCAGCGCTTGATGAAGCGAATTGCCCGTCGAAACTGCTGCCGGCCCGCGTTGTCATCCTTGAACTGCCGGAACAGCTCGTGTTGCAGGCCCGTGGGGTCCGACACTTTCCATTCCTGGTCATCGGCCGATGAGCCGGCCCGGCCCGTTGCCAGGTAGTCCTTACCGTCCTTGTTGCTGCCCCGCGCCGAGTAGATGGCCAAATCTACGTGATAGGCACGTTCGGTCCCATTTGCTTTGTAGAAAACGGTTACGCAGGGGCGCCGGATTTTGATATCGTCCGTAAGGCCATTGAGCGCCTCCTGCACCCGCTTCTTCAATGTCACGGGAGATGCATAGATACCATCCGTCGGCGTTTCAAAATACACCCCTTGGTCGATGTCATAGCCGCTACTGCCAGCCAAGGGCTTGATGCCCGTGTTCATCTTGTAGCTGCCCTGGTTCATAAAAGTCGGCACCAAGTTGGGCTCGTTGTACTTCGCGAAAACTCCGGGCAGATTAGCTCGCAACCGCCGGCGAATTACGTTACGCTTGTCGCGCAGCTGCTTCTCTTTTTTGAATCGTCCCAGCCGGATGGCGGAATGAAAGGTGTCGAATTGAGTTTGTACGTTTGCCATACTTGCAGGGGGTAAGATTGGAATTAGGTGAGCCCAATCGCCTGCTAAAATTTGCTGCGCAACGGCTGGGGATATCTGCTAGTTGAACATATGATGTGCCAAATTAATTAGCAGAGTGAGCAAAGGCCAAAAACTACTTTTATTCTGCCATTTTGACTGAAATAGTCTTGTTGCGAAAGCAGTCTTCTTACCACACCTCAATACATCAAGCTAATAACCTTCACCTATTATGCGCTACTTCCTAGGATTCAAGCCCCCCGGTTTATTGGTAAGCTCGGTGCTTGAATTAAGGCAAATATTGGGATTGAAGGGCGTAGAGCCACACATCACGGTAAAAGCACCCTGTGGGCTTGGCGTCTTCGAGTTATGGCAGGAGACGGTTCGGCAGATATGTCAGGCCCAACCCGCCTTTTCTGTCAGTATAGAGGGTGTCGGAAGCTTTGGTAATACTGCGATTTTCCTCCGGGTGAAGTCGCCTAATTTGATTAGCTTTCATCAGGAGCTATTACAGGCGCTTGGTACAGCCGCCGCCGACCAAGCGCTTTGCTTCGAAGGTGTGTGGTACACCCCTCACCTTAGCTTATTGCACCTGAAGCCCGATGCTCCGGCCATTCCGTACTCTTTCAATGAGCTGCTAATTGCCGCCACAGAGCGGTTCACAGAATCGGTTATTTTCCAGCCTGCCGTCTTGGTTGTTTATCGGAAAGAGGAAGCCGGCGAGTATCAACCTTTTCTCGAAATTCCATTGGGATAACATATAGGGGCGAGCACGCCGGGCCAGGCTATGCAGGGGTTCGCTGCGCTAGCGTGCTGCGCACCACTCCCGATGGTCGCGCCCTTCCTATCCTTCTCGCAAAAGCCCCCCGCGCCGGCCCGGCCCAGGCAGCGGCGCTTACTCGGGGGCGGGGCTGGCTCTCCTCTGCTCCCGTTGGTCGCGGCGGAATGCCGGCCCCGCCCCCGGTGCGCTTTGCAGCCCCGGCCGGGCCTCCCTCCTTTTCATTGGCTGCTGGCCGAACCTGCAAGGGCCGGTACCGCCAGCGGAGTGTTTGAGCCGGCGTACCGCCGGCAAAAATTATAAGGAACAAAAGGGAAGAAGTGTTTGAGCGGTTAAAGCATATGGTTGATTTTAAACAAATATTGTTGTCTTTTTAGCAACAAAAATGTCTTTAATTGTGTTTAATAGGATAAGCAAGTGGTTGTTCACCATTACCTTAGCCCCGTCAGACGTCATGCTTAACCCCGAATTCTTTCCTACTCCGGCCGCCGTTATTCAGCGCATGCTCGACCCGTTTTTCAACCCCACCCCAACCGGCAACGAAGACACAAGCGGCGACCGGTACCGTCGCTATAATCCGGCCGCGGCAGCTCTGCGCAAGCTCACCATTCTGGAGCCCAGCGCTGGCAGCGGGGCCATCGTGGACGAGCTGACGGCCTGGCTGGACCGGGAGGACTACCACAGCCGAAGCGGCAAGCAAAACGTATACTGCTGCGAAGCCGACCCCGACCTGCGCGCCGTGCTGCACGATAAGGGATATAAGGTTATTGCCAACGACTTTCTCAACTACCGGGGCGACCATTTCTTCGACTTGATAATAATGAACCCGCCCTTTTCCAACGGCGACCGACATTTACTCAAGGCCTGGGATGTGGTAGCCGCTGGCGGCGATGTGGTGTGCCTGCTCAACACCGAAACGTTGGCCAACACCTACACCGAAACCCGGCAACTGCTGGCCCGCCTCATCGAGGACCACGGCACGAGCGAGGCGCTGGGGGCCGTTTTCGCCGAAGCTGAGCGCCCCACCAACGTAGGGGTGAGCCTGGTACGGCTGCACAAGCCCGCCAAGGCCGACCGCCTTACGTTCGAGTTCAGCAGCCGGGGCCGCCGGGGGCCGGAGCTGGACGAAAACCTTTTCGCCAATGCCGTGGCTACCCGCGACGTTATCGGCAATATGGCCGCTGAGTACGAGGGCCTGAAAGCGCAGTACGCTGCCTACCTGCAGGCCCGCGAGGGCATGAAATTCTACGCCAAAAGCCTGCTGCGCAACGACTATCAGGACGTGCTGAAACTGGCCGAGGCCAGCCTGGAGCGCGGTAGCCTGCGCACGAGCTACAACAACTTTGCCGACGAGATGAACCAGCAAATCTGGGGGCTGGTACTCGACAAGGTGAACATTCAGAAGCTGATGACGGCCGACGTGCGCCGCAACTTCGCGGCCTTCAGCAAGGCCCAGGGCTACCAGGAATTCACCCACGAGGCCGTGGCCGAGCTGGTGGCGCTGGTACTCGACAACCGCGAAACCATCATGGAGCAGGCCGTGGAATCGGTGTTCGACACCTTCACCAAGTACCACAAGGAAAACCGCCTGCATGTGGAGGGCTGGGTCACGAACTCGCAGTGGAAGGTAAACCGCAAGGTGATTCTGCCCTATGCGGTGGAGGAAAGCTACTCGGGCAAGGGCTTCCGGGTGAACTGGAACCGCCGTGACGACTACGCCGACATTGACCGGGTAATGTGCTACCTGACGGGCGAAAACTATGATACCTGCGTGGGCATCGACACTGCGCTTGACCGCTGCGGCAACCAAAACCCCAACCCGAACGGCGTGTACACGGTGTATAGCCGGTTCTTTGAAATCCGTGCCTTCAAGAAGGGAACGGTGCACCTGATTTTCCGCGAGGAATTTCTCTGGCAGGAGTTCAACCTCCGGGCCTGCGCCGGCCGGCAGTGGCTGCCCGGTCCCGAAATGGCTGCTTATCGTGCCCGCCAGGCCAAGGCTGCTACTTCGGAGGCTCACCCGCTGGTGCCCGATGCGGAGCCGCTGGTCGCGCCTGGCACCCAAATGCAGCTGCGGCTGGCGGCCTGAGCAACCGCGCCAGCCAGCTAGCCGCGTCGGGGGTAGTGAGGGCATTGCCTTACTGCCCCCAGGCGCGTATGCAGGATATTAGTATACTGCTCGCATGAAAACACCCCCTCTACCAGCGGCCCCGGCCAGTGCTGAACCGCCGCCCGGACAGCGTTTCAGCCAGCTGCTGCGGCACGGCCGCTATTCCTTTACGGAGCGTGAACTGCAGGAGCACCTGCAAATGACCTACCGCACCATCAAGCAGCGCGAAGCCGACCCTTCCGGCCTGACCGTAGGCGAGGCACTCCGGGTGGCCGAGCTGCTGACCGTGCCCGTGCAAACGGTGCTGGATGCGGCCCTGGCCGACGCGCAGGCAACGGGAGCGGAGAGTTAGGACGGGTTGGCACATTTTTGCCTAACTTTCGTTTGCAGTAGTAGACCACTCAGGCGAGACAGCATGGATACCCTCGTAAAATTTGGCCCCAAGGAAGCAACCCGCGAGCAGCGCCAGGCGCTGTCTGACCGGGCGGCGGCGCTGAACGCAACCCAGGACCGCAAGTTGAGCCCCTTTGCCGAGCTGCTGAGCCAGCGCTATATAAACGGTGAACTGAGCCTGGCCGAGGTGAATGCGCAGCTGGACGCGTACTACCAAACCCAGGCGCAGACTCCGGTGCTCACGCGCGGAGCCGACGGCATTGCGGGCGTAGCACCCCGCCAAGCTTCCGCCGTGACCAAGGCGCGTTCCTTGTCCCACTAACTTCTCGTCTCTTTATCAATACGCTAACGCCCTGCCAGTTGGTGGGGCGTTTTGCTTTTCTACGGGATACCCGCACGAATCTGCTCCATGACTGACGGTTTTACTGACCCCCACTCCGGTGTTTTAATTAACAAGCTCAACAGTACGGATGAGGACAAGCTGGCCGAAGTTGAAGGTAACCGCTTCCACTTCCGCATGCTGGAAGTGCTGGCTGGCCGGGTGGAAGTGGAGCCGCACAACGCCCAGGGCCTGCGGGCCCTGCACCGCCACCTTTTTCAGGATGTGTACCCCTGGGCCGGGGAATTGCGGGGCTGGGGCGAGTTTCAGGCCACCAAGTCAACTTCGGCCGATACGACTGCCGCCGGCCAGCAAACCATGTTTTATGGCAGCTACCAGCAGTTGCCGGCGCACCTGGATGCCATCGGGCAGCAGCTGGCCGCTGAGCGTTTCCTGAAGGGGCTCGACAAAGACCAGTTTGTGGCCCGCGCGGCTTACTATTTCGACCAGTACAACTACGCCCACGCTTTCCGGGAGGGCAACGGCCGGACGCTGGGCGTGGCGTTCCAGGTGCTGGGCGAGAATGCCGGCTACGATGTGAACCTCATTGCGCAGTCGCACCCAAAGCAATACAACCAGGCCCGCGACTACGCTATTTTGCGGCCCGCCGGAAACCCGGAAATGGATTTGCAGCCGCTGCGCGCCTTTTTTGCTCAGATAGTCACCCCGCTGCCTGGGTTGGTGCTGGCCCCCGCCGCGCCCGTGGTGGTGCCCGAGTTTCTGCGCCGCGTAGACGCCATGCGCGAAGTGCAGCAGAGCCAGGAGCCCATCTGGCGTGCCCTGCTCGGCGGCCGCCACACTGCGGTAGCCCGCCAGATAATGCAGGTCACCCGCAGCGTTGTCCATCCCGATGCCGGGCAGCCCGCGCGACTGGAAATCCTGCGAACCGGGGCCGAGCTGCTGGAGCAACTGCCCGCCAAGCTGGAAGATGCCCGGCTGCGCCAGCGCGTGGCGCGCCTGCTGCGGGCATTGCCCCTGGTCACGGTGGTGCTGCTGGTAGCTGGGCCGCCGCTCAAAGCCGAGCCGCAGGCTGGGCCGGAATTGACTAAGGGGCAGGTGGAGAAAAGAGCCGCATCCCAACCAAAAAAACGCCCAGTCAGAAGCGTAGAGGACCAAAAATGTAAGATAAGCCCCGGTTGCTAAGCGCAACTATAGAGCTGCCGCTGCTGTTTAAATAGACAGGCCAGGCCGTGAGTTTTTATCCGTTTGGTTCGTGCCCGACGTAGAGGGTGGAAGCTGCCTTGACGTTCAAAATCATACCTTGTTATCATGGAAAAGCGCACAACTCCTACCCCCGAGGCCCCGGCTGTGGTGTCCGAACCGCAGGCCGTGCCGGCACCGCTGGCCGAGCATCTGCCGACGCTGCTGTGGGACGTGGACCCCGAGACGATAGACCCGCAGGCCATGGCGCGCACTATTGTGCAGCGCGTCATTCAGCGCGGCAGCAAGGAGGACTGGGCGGCTATGCTGGCTTATTACGGCCGTCCCCGCGTGCAGGAAATCGTCGAAACCGTGCCCTACATGTCGGATGCCGCCATTGCGGCCGTGTGCCAGTTCTTCCATATTGAAAAGGAAACGCTTAGATGCTACCAGCGCAAGCAGTCGATACCGCAAACCTTCAACTCCTAGCGCAACTCATGCAGGAGCCCTTACTGAAGCCGTTTGTCCTGGTAGGGGGAACGGCTTTGGCGTTACATCTGGGCCACCGTCGCAGCCGGGACCTCGACTTGTTTTCGGATGGCCCCACGCCGATTGACGGGGAAATTAAAGACCTGCTGCTAAGCAAGTATGAGATGCGGGCCGACGGCGCTCTGCAGCGAATGCGGGCTCAGGAGCCGGAATGGGACAAAGCGGCCATTCAGGGTGTCATCGGACAAGTGAAAACCGACGTGGTGAATTATGGCTTCCAGCTGTGTCGGCCCGCCGTGCTCTATCCGGGCTCGAATATTCGCATGGCCTCGCTCGAGGACCTGGGGGCCATGAAGCTGGCCGGAGTGGTGATGAGTGGAGAGCGGCTCCGGGACTTTGTGGACGTGGCTGCGCTTAGCGAAAAGCTCACCTTGAACCAGATGCGCCAGGCCTATGAGGGCCGCTTCAATACGTCCTCCTCTGAAGTGCCCCGCGCTCTGGCCTTCCACGGCGACATCGACTTCAACATGAAGCCCGAAATGCAGGGCTACCGCTGGCCAGCCATTGCCACGCGCCTAGAGCAGATGCAGCGCAGCCCCGACCGACTGTTTCCGCCCATCGTGGAACAGCGGCTGGTGATGCCGGTGTTGGGTCAGATGAACGATTCGAATGCCACGACGTCTTTGCCCCAGCAGCAAAAAGCCCCCGCGCCGAAGCGCCGGGGGCCGAAGTTGTAGTTGCAGCGACTGCCTAGAAAGGCTTGAAACGCTCGTAAGGGTTGTACGGATTGCGGCTGGGCGGCGTGACCTTGCTGGAAAGTCCCCAGAACTTGCTCAAGCCGAAGAGTACCAGGCCCCAGGTAGCGGCAGTACTGCCCCAGCTGGGGGCCCAGGACGAATAAAGGAAGGCGATAATCGCCGCGAAAATCAGGAAGCTACGCATATCAACACGGGTTAAATCTTCACGCTAATTAAGCAAGAAACGCTGTAGAAGCATCTTTCGTTGCTTTTAAGGGCTGCCAGTCCCAGGTGCGACCTACTTGAACGTTCGGGCCTTGAGCAGGTCGGCATTGGCGAGCTTGAGCTTGACGTTGCGCCCGCCGCCCTTCTCATACACCTCGATGATGAACTGCTTTTGCTCGGGGATGGTGAATTTCTTGAAGATGTAAACTTGTTCGAGCTGGCCTTTGACGTCAATCTTTTTCTGGGTCCCGTTGAAGACGTAAATGGGCATAATTTCCAGGGCCTGCTCGGCCGTGCGCTTGGCTACCTGTTTGTCCTGAATGTAGAATTTAACAAAGTCCACGTCGTAAGTCACGTTTGACTTGTTGGCAATGTGCAGCGGGAAAAACAGGGTTTCCTGCTTGTAGCCCACGTTGCCGGCGCGCACGCTGAGCTGGTTGGCACTCTCGCTGGCCGAAGAGCCGCCCGCCGCCAACGCCTGCCGGGAGTAAGCGTCCAGATTGCCCTGCGGAATGGGCGAATTCGACAGAATGGCTTCCCCCTGCGCCGACGAGGCCGAACCGGCCGCGCCTAGGTCGAGGCTGAGCACCTTGGGGTCGTGCTGGTAGTTTACGACGAAGGAGTACAGTTTGCCATCCGAGGTGAGCACCGTCATGTTCGACTCCGGAAAGCCCGCCGAAGCCGCTTTCACGCGCACGATGTTTTCCGCGCCGGTGGCCTTGGCCGCAATCAGGCCCGAACTGCCCAGGTCGACGTAAGTGACCGGGAAGGGAAACACCAGGTGGGTCGTTTTCTGGTCGCTGATGTAGAGCGGATAGGTCGGCAGCTTGTTAGCTTCCGAGTATTGCAGCATCCGGGCGGACGAGGTCTGGGCCCGCGCCGGGGCCGTGGCTAGGCCAAGCAAAAGGGCACTGGTAGCAAATAGGGTAGTTTTCATGGGAAGGAGTCGTTAGTCTTTGTCTACTTTGAGCATCACGTTGTAGCCCGCTTTCAGCCGGACTTTGACCAGGCGGATTTTCTTCTGGCCGATGCCTTTCACGGCGCTGACCGCGACGCCGGCCGCGGCCATGGCTGGGTCAGCGCTCATCGTCAGCATATCGGCCGCGCCGAGTCCTTCGGCGCCAGCCTGCTTGGCGTCGTCGCGGGTGATTGCCCCGGGAATGTGCAAGCCTTCCAGCCCGTCCACGTCGTACACTTCCAGCGCCGCCGGAAACACGCTGTTGCCCGATTTAAGCGTTTCAATGGCAATGCTGAGCCGCTCGCCGGCCAGGCTGCACTTGCCGTAGATGAAGGTGTTGGCCGGCAGCGTGTGCCCGTTGATGACGGCTGATTCGGTGAGTCGCATCTTCACCAGCGAGCCGCTCACGACTTCCTGCGATTCGTGGATGACGGCAGGCAGCGTGTTGCCATCGCCGCCCGTGCCGGTTTCGGCATCGAAGCCCTGGAAAGAGGCCGTGCGCTTGCGCCCTGGTCCATTAGAGCCCAGGCGCGATACTACGGCGTCATCATCGATGGCGCGTAGTCGGGTCATAGGCTTCTTCTTTTTCGGCACCGCCGCCACCGTGCGCGGGGCCGCTCCTCCCCCACCGGCGCTGTTGGACTGGGCCAGCAGCGCGGCCATTTGCAGCTGGGCCTTTTGCTCGGCCAGGTCCCGCTCGTGCTGGCTGCGCATCACCTCCATCTGCTCCTGCGGGGTGAGAGCACCGGGGGCTGTCGTTGCGGGAGCCACGGTGCCCGGCGCTACGCCGCCATTCATCTGGGCCTGTTGGGCTGCAATCAACTGCTGCTGGGCCTCGACCACCGACTTGTCGACGGAGCCGTTGGGGCCCGCTTTGCCATCGGCCCCTACCGCGTAGGAGAGGCCCGAGCCCGAAGCCGTATCGAGGCGGGCATCCACCAGACCCCGGTTGCGCAGGGTGTCCACGGGGCTGGCGTAGGCTTCGAGCTTGCTGCTGGTGATGGTGCCCTTCTCCGCTTTGGGGAGGTTGGTGTTAAAACCGGTTTCGGTGTTTTGCGCTGCCGCCGGCGTGCCTTGGCCGCCCCCGCCCAGAAAGAACATCACGGCCAGAAAGGGCACGCCCACCACCGGCAGGAAGGTGGCCATCTTGCGGGTCCGAAGGAATTGCGCATCGTGCTGCGCGGTGGTTGTCGTTGCCATAATGGAGGAGGATTAGCGGGGGAGCGTATTCAGGTCTTCATTCTTGAGCACCCGCCAGTTCTCCATCAGGAAGCCGTGGGGATTGTTCTCCGAGCGGGTCACGTCACGCAGGGTACACTCAGAAAGGAAATTGCGGTTGGTTACCGAGGTGGCCCGAATGACCCGCTGCCGCCCGTAGCACCGTGCCACCATCGGGCGCGAGTTCGTCACCACCACGCTGTCCACGGTCATTTCCAGGCTGATATTAGCCGCAATCAGGTCATTGTAGAATCCCTTCTCCTTGAAGTTCTCATACTGCCGCTTGGCCGAGTTATCGGCCAGGTACAGCGCCTTATTGACATTGCTACCAATGGCTTTCTGGTCGGGGTCGAGCGTAAAAAACAGCTCGTGAAAGCGCGTGACGTGGCTGCGCGCCTCCACGGGCCGGTTGGCCCGCGCATCCTGCGCCCCGGCCGTGAGCAGCTGCCCGCCTTCCAGCACGTAGATGCGGTTGGCCGCGGCGTTGGTCGTCTGGAAAGCGAAGTAGGCGATAGTGCCGGCCAGCAACAGCACGGCCACGATGAAAAGCAGCGCCAGCGTTTTGACCTGCTGAAAAGCCGAATCGATGGTTTTGAGGGAAGCGAACATAGTCAATGGGAATAATGGGAAAGCCCGTGTAGAGGTTAGCCCCGCAGGCGGTTGACGAAGCTGCTCGCCCGCTCACGCACCGCCGTGCCCGCCCGGTGACCCGCCGATTCACTGCGCGTCATGTTGCCGGAGCCCGTGCCACCGGCCAGCGCCTGGCCGGCTCCCACGGCCGCCCCTAGCCCCGCCGCGGCCCCCGATACGCCAGCTGCACCCGCGCGACCGGTCGCCCCAGCTGCCGCGCCGGCGGTAGCTGCTCCGCCACTCATGGCCGACTGCATGGCCCGGGCGGCCATGCCAGCCCCGGAAGCGGCAATCATCATATCGGTGATGAATGGGATAATCAGGTAGCCCGTAATGGCAATGCACAGAAAGACGAGGTAGCCGAAGTCGGCCGAGTCCACGCCCTGGTTGGAGGTCAGGCGCGTGATGTCGCCCTGCAGCATCATGATTTGAAACTGCCCCATGATGGCCCCGAAGATGTTGGCCACCGGCACCCACAGGCTAATAGTGATGAACTGACCGAGCCACTTGGGGATGGAGTTGCCAAAGCCCGGAAAGATGGCCAGCCCGAAGGTTAGCGGCCCGAGCACCGAGAGCACAATCAGCAGAAAGGTGGCCAGCACGTTGATGAGCAGCCGGGCCGCGACGTGGAACAGCTCCAGCGTGTTCTTCATCCACTCCCGGAAGTTCTGGTTCACGTCGTACTTGAGCTTATCGAACGTGAGCGACATCTGCTGGCCCATGTTCATCATGCCCAGCTCGTCGAGCCGCTTTTCATAAGCCTCGTCAGTGGCGAAGTACTTGTTTTCGGGCCGGGCGGCCAGCAGCGCTTTTTTCTGGTCCTGCAGGGCCGTAATCTGCGTAGTCTGGTCCACCCGCACCGAATCCGTGCTCGACGCCAGCGCCCCGGTGATGCCGCGCAGGCCGCCGAGCAGTTGCGGAAACAGCAGGATGGCCAGCCCAATCAGAAACGGGCGCAGCAGCGGGTACAGGTCAATGGGCTCGGCGCGGGCAATATGGCCCCACACCCGGGAGCTGATGAAAATGAGGGCTCCAATACCCCCCACGGCCCGGCCCAGGGTTACGAACTGCGCCACCAGGGGCAGCATAGAATCATAGAGCCGGCTGAGCATCTGCTCCATCTGGAGCATTTGCGCGGTGATGGAATTCATTTCCATATTCGGGTAGGTTGGGGGCTAAGTGATGGAAAGTCGAAGCGGGCGCTATTGCCGGGCTCCCACGAGGGTGAGGACGGAGGCCCGGTCCTGAATGGCCTGCTGCTGCGAGAGGGCCACGGCCCGGCATTTATTGGTGTAGTAGGTCATCAGATATTGCTGCTGCTGCATCTTGTCGCCAATCTTGTTGATGAACTTGATGCGTTGCGGGTCGGTCATTTCGGCCCGGTTGGTGGTCATGATGGTGGCCAGCTCGCCAATCAGGGCCACGTTTTCCTGCAGCAGCATCTGGTACACCTGCGCCGCTTCGGTTACCTGATTCGGGGAGAGGCCGCGCCCGCGCAGGTCGGCCACGCCCGAGCTGAACTGCGAAATCATCAAGGCCTGCGCGGCGTAGATTTCCCGCACCCGGCGGTAGTTGCGGACCCCGGCACTAATCTGTAGAAGGCTGCTGTACCACTGCGCGTGCAGGGCCTGCGTCTGGTCCACGATGCCCTTAATTTTGCCACTCACCACTTTCATGTCGCCGGCCAGGGCCTTGCCCCGGCCCAGCAGCGTGGTCGAAACGCCCTGGTGCACAATCTGCTTGCGCGAGCTGGATTCGGCGATGGGCGCGGATATGACGGCCGGAGCCTGGGCAAAGCCCGGCTGCGTGCTCAGCCCCAGGCCAAGCAGCAGCATTGTGGTGAATGCTTTCATCGGGAGAGGTAGCGTTAGTGCGCGCCCATGAGGGAGAGCAGGGTTTGGTGGTCCTGTTCGGCCTGCTGGGCCGTTTTCAGCACCATCATGTTGCGCCGGGTGAAGTAGTTGACCAGGCCCAGCTGGTCGGTGATTTTGGCGTCCAGCGTATCGATGAATTCCATCCGTTCCGCGTCGGTCATCTTGAGCATGGACGGGCTGGTGATGGTGGCCAGGTCGGACACGGTGTTGGCTCCTTCGGCCAGCATCTTCGTGTAGATGGATACCATTTCCGTCAGCTGGGCCGGCGTGATGTAGCGCGAGGTGCGCAGCACGTTGATGGCCGAGGAGTAGGTCGAGATGATTTGGGTTTGCTTGGCGTAGATGGCCCGCACCCGACGGTAGTCGCGCACCGCGCCGCTCACCTTCATCAGGCCGTCGTACCAGGCCTTGTGCTGCTCCATGTTTTTGAGGGAGAAAGTCTTGGTCAATTCCTGCTCTTTCACGCCCAGCGCCACCAGCTTGTTGGCCGCGGCCTCCAATCCCTTCATGGTGTTTTGCAGGCCGGTTTGCACGCCGCTCTGCACTTCCAGCACCGGGGCCGTCACCACCAGCTGGGCTGATGCTTTCGAGGCGCTAAGGCCGAGCAGTGCCAGGCAGAGGATTCCAATCTTCGTTATCATGGGGAGGACGAACAGGTGAAAGAGGCTGGATTACAGCGTCCGCGTGTAGGGATGCTCCAGGTACATCATGTGGCGCTCGGCCGCGAACCGGACGTTGCCAATCCCAGCCTCCACACTCATCAGCGTGGGCAGCGCTTGCGTCGCTGTGACGCCGGGCTCCTGGGTAAGTGGCAGGAGCATTTTCATAACTTCCTCGCATTGCGGGGTAAAGCCATTCCAGGCGGCCACGTCTTCGGGTTTCACGCGCTTCATGCCCCGCGAGCGAACCACGGCGCGCAGCACGTAGCGGTAGCGCTTCCAGACGTTGGCCACCACCGGGTGCTCCTTCACAGCCGGGTTCAAGTCACTGGCCTCCCAGGTGTTCACCGCCTGCGCGTAGGCCCGGACGGCGGCGATATCGGCCTTTTCGGCTTTGGGAGTCGCCGCCATGCTATCGGCGAAGGCCGTAGCGGCCACAGCTACCGACGAGGCGGACGCGGCTGGAGCAGCTACCTCAGCAGTAGCTTTAGTATTCGTTGCCGTAGTAGTCGTATCGGAGCTGCAGCCCGCCAGCAAAGCGGCTAGCCCGAGTATCGAAAGCATGGTGTTCTTCATGATTTTTCCCTTTGGTTCAGTTCAAGTCCCCTACCCTTCGCGCAACTCGTTGGCGAAAAGCTTAATGGCCATGGGCATGTCGCCGGTCTGCTGGTACTTCTCGAAGAGCCGCACTTTCTCCGTTTCTTCGGTGGTGTAGGTCACGTATTCTTCCTTCGACACCTCAATGGCGTACACCTTCGACACGACCCCGCCCAGGCTGATAAATACCTCTGTGTAGCGGCCCCGCGAGGCCTTGTTGTCGCGGTTGATGCTCAGCACCAAATCCTTTTCCTTGGGCGTGAGCGAGAGCAGCGCCTGAATTTCATCGAAGCGGTTGATGAACTTGCGCTGGTCGAGCAGAATCTTGCAGTCCGAGTTGTTGATGATGGCATCCTTGACAATCTCGTTGCCGATGATGTCGTCGATTTCCTGCGTGACGACGATGGCCTCGCCGAAGAACTTTCGCACCGTCTTAAAGAGATACTTGATGTAGGCGGCCATGCCCGGCGTGGTCAGGGCCTTCCAGGCTTCCTCAATCAGTATCATCTTGCGCACCCCTTTCAGCTTGCGCATCTTGGAGATGAAGGTTTCCATGATGATGAGCGTGACTACCGGAAACAGGATGGGATGGTCCTTGATGTTATCCAGCTCGAATACGATGAAGGGGGCCTGCACCAGGTCCAGCTCCTTTTCGGAGTTCAGCAGGTAGTCGTACTCCCCACCCCGGTAGTAGGGCTTGAGCACGTAGATGAAGTTGTCGATGTCAAAGTCCTTCTCCCGGACCTTTTCCTCTTCCAGAATCTTGCGGTACGGCCCTTTAACAAACTCGTAGAACGTGTTGAAGCTCGGCTTGATAAGCGGGTTGGCTTCGAGCATCACGTAATACAAACTCACGGCCGTGGAGAGCGACACGTACTCCGACTGGCTTACGCTTTCGTCGTCCTTTTTCCAGAGCGCCTGCAGCAGGGTTTTGATGGATTCCTTTTTTTCGACGTCCAGCTTACCGGAAATCAGAAAGGGGTTGAAGGCAATCGGGTCGTCCTCCTCGTAGGTGAAATACACCCCGCCCACCAGCTCACAAAGGCCTTTGTAGGAGTTGCCGGTGTCTACCAGCAGGACGTGCGCGCCCTGCTCATAGTATTGGCGCACCATGTGGTTGGTGAAAAACGACTTGCCCGAACCCGAGGGGCCGAGCACGAACTTGTTGCGGTTGAAGATGATTTGTTTCTTCATCGGCTCATCCGAAATGTCAACCAGCACGGGCTTGCCGGTGAGGCGGTCGGAGAGCTTAATGCCCTTGGTGGCCCCGGTGCTGCGGTAATTGGTTTCGCTGGTCCAGAAGCAGACCGCCTGCTCGATGAAGGTGTAGAAGGTTTCTTCGCTGGGAAAGTCGCCGGCATTGCCTGGAATGCCGCCCCAGTACAGGGCGGCGATGTCCACGGTGTTCTGCCGCGGCTTGCAGTTCATGGCATTAAAGGCCGCGTTCACCAGCTTGCGTACTTCGGTCAGCTCCTCCTCGTGCCGGCCCCAGGTGAGCACGTTGCAATGCACCCGCACCGGCCGCCGCTTGTGGGCAATCAGCTCGTTGAGAAAAGCATTGTAGTACTCGAAATTGATGGCATTCTGCCGCGAGTAGAGCGAGAGGGAGTTGAGCCGGTCCTTTTTCTGCTCGAAGGTTTTGACCGTCTTGGTGGTTTCATCCAGAAACACGTACTGGTTCAGGATGTGATTGGCCCCCAGCAGCAACCCCAGCGGGGCGGCAAACGAAATGGGGAAGTCCGAGTATTCAGTGCTGTATTGCTCGTAGCGAATATCGGTTTCCACCGAGGTGGGCAAATCATCGAGGTTGGCCACCGAAAACATCTGGCAGAACTCCGCCCCTACTTTCAGTCCTTCGGTCAGGTCCAGGTCAACTTGCAGGGCCTGGTCGGACAGGTCCAGCGCCAGGTACTTTTCCAGTAGCCCGGCTTTTTCCGCCGTGCCGGCCAGCTCATCGGAGGTGAGCCGGTGCGAGCGGATGTAGGGTGCGTTGGTCGGCCCCACTCCTTCCAGGGTGCGCACAAACTGGCCCACGGTGTCGAAAAAGCTCTCCAACACCTTGGTGTCGAGCATCTCCTTGGGCACGATGTTGCGCCGGGCCAGCAGCCCCGACGTGCTGCCCCAGTTGGGCCGCTCCGACGAGGTTTTGGTGATGTAGAGGTAGCAGAAGTGATTCAGAAACGGCCGCTCATTGAAGTGCCGCTCGTAAGCCGAGGAGAGCAGCGTGCGCTCGGCCTCAAAGCCGGGGGCGTACTTATCCTCCACGTACCAGTCCTGCTTGTGCACCACGCAGTGGTCGGGCAGCAGCCGCACGGCCTTCACGAAGGCGGCCTGCAGTTGGGCATAATCCTCCCGCGATAGGGTGAAGATTTCGGGCAAATCCAGCCGGAAGGCGACCGTCACGTCCGCATTCTTCGAGATGAGACAATCCTTTTCCACCTTGTAGATGGGCTGCTTGGATTCCAGAGAAACGGAGGGCAGAACCTTATTGCTCATAAGCGGGAAAGCACCCAAGCCGGCCGCTAGGCGCGGCCGGCCGGGTCCTCGTTGAGGCGTTGGAATAAGCGGCTGTGCCGGTTGGTGATGTACTTGGGCGACGAGCGCCGGGCGGCGGCCTTCATCAGTCCGTGCTCACCATAGCGGCGGTTCAGGGCGAACACCCCGGCCCACATGCCACCCCCGGCCAGGAAGGTGACCAGCACGGTGAGCAGCAGCGGCACGCCCAGCAGGTAGCAGGTTACGAACAGGGCGAACACCAGCCCGATGCCAGCGGCCAGGAAGTAGATGTTGCTGCCCACCAGGCCCTTGAATTCCGCGGGCTTGTTGATACCACGATTGAGGTCGTAGATGGGCATGACCGCGGCTTAGAGGAAGAAGGACCGCACCACCGTGGCCACGATAACCAGGAAAATCATCGAGCCAAACCACGACACGGCCGTTTTTTGGGTGTCCTGGTCACCGGCGTTCCACTTGCCGTAGACTTTGATGGCCCCTACAAGGCCCAGTACCGCGCCGATGGCGTACATGAGCTTGGTGAGCGGGTCGAAGTAGCTGGTGACTTGGGTGGTAGCATCCTGAATGCCGGCCGTGCCGTTGCCGCCGCCGGTCTGGGCGTAGAGCAGTTGCGAGCTGAGGAGCAGGACCGCGAGGGCGAGCGAGGTAACGAAGGATTTCTTATTCATGGCAATGGGAAATGGAATCTGAGAGTTGGGAGAGGAGCACCGGGCTACTCGTCGTCGGGGCCGAAGAGGTCATCCAGCTCGGCGTGGTTGAGGGCCATCTGCTGGGCCATCTGCTCGGCCAGGGTAGTGCCGGCCAGCTCGACTGGCAGGGCGGGCTGCTGGCCCGTTTGCAGCAGGGTCAGGTATTCCGCAACGGAGGCCGCGGCCACCAGCGTAGGTTGATTAACCGGGGCGATGTCCAGCCGCGAAGCCACCGGCTCATCAAAGGCGGCCAACGGTTCGTAACCGTCGACCAGCAGAGCTTGCTGCACGGTCTCAGGCTCAAGGGCCCCAGCGGATGCTGCGTCCGCAGCCAATGAATCAGCGGGTTGATTGTGGGCTTCGCGCCGGACCAGGGCAGCCAGGTGCTCATCGGCCTGGTCGGCCTCCTCGATGCGGTTTTCATCCTGCACCTGCGCCTCGTCACCCGCGCCGGCCGTTGCCTCCATCGGCACAGTATCACTGGTGCTTGCATCCTGGCCGGTCGCCGTGCCGGTGGAATCGGGCAGCGCCCCTCCCACCAGCGGCTCTGCCGCCGTGGGCAGGTTCTGGTCCGCGCCGGCTTCGGGGCGCTCCGGGTCGTCCACGGCATCGTCGCGGGCTTCGGTGGCCGCCGGTGTGGCCTTAACAAAGGCCGAAGTGGGGCGGACCAGCGGGGAGGTGCTACCGCACTACCGCCCGCGCCGGCGAGTTGGCCACTGACTCCTTTCCGGCCGGAGCTCAGCAGGGCCGTGAGTTCAGCCCGGTAGTATAGCAGGCCAACCACCAGGTAGTAGAGGATGACCAGAACCAGGGCGAAAAGGCCAAACTGGCTCCAGGAATAGGCACTGAGCATCGAGAGGCAATAGCGTGGCACCCCAGGCCGACCGGTCCGGGCGTGAACTTGCCAAACCGTGATTTGACGCTACAAACCTATCCGGGCTATAAACCGCTTGGGTAGAAAGTTGACGAATGGTTAGAATTCGATGCTGAGGTGCAGCCCCTACACACGAACGGCACGCGGCTCCGGCGGCTAAACCGGGCTGCGTGCCGTTGACATGGCCATCAAGGCGTGGGCTACCCCACCAAATGAATGCGGCTTTTCAGCTCATCTTTGGACGAACGGCTGACCGGCACGTACTCCTCGCCGAGCAATACGCCGCTCTCTTCGTAGGCCTGCACATGGTCCAGGTTCACGATGTAAGAGCGGTGGACTTTAAAAAAATGGTCGGGCAGCTTCTGCTCCAGCTCTTTCATGGTGGAGTCAAACACGAATTTCTCCCGCACCGTGTGCATCCGCACGTAATTCTGGAGGGCCTCGAAGTAAAGAATGTCGGCGAGCAGCACCTTGATGTGGCCCGAGCCCTTGCGCACAAACAGGTAGTCCGTGAACTTGGGGCACCGCTCGGCGGGTGCCGGCATTGGCGGTGTCGTAAATGGGGCCGGTGGGTCCGGCCTGGTAGGCATTGTAGAGGGCCAGTTCCACCTGCGCCCGCAGGGAGTCTTCCGTAAAGGGCTTGACCAAGTAGCCGTAGGGCTGGGCCAGCTTGACGCGGTTAAGGGTAGTGCAGTCCGAGCGGGCCGTAAGGAACACCACGGGGACGGCAAATTGCCGGCGCACCAGCAGGGCGGTGGCAATGCCGTCGCAGTCGCCGGCGATGTTGATGTCCATCAATACCAGCTCTACGCGCCGCCGGGCCAGCACGCGCAGGGCCTCTTCCCCGTTATCCACGGGCTCCAGGGCCTGATGCCCGAGGCGGGTCAGCATGCGGGCAATCTCATCGGCAATCAGGATTTCGTCTTCAACAATTAGGATGGTAGACATAGCAAAGGAAGTGAGTGGGAATTGGCAAGCTGGGTCATTAAGCGCGGGTGACTTCGATGCAGGTGCCGTGGGGGTGGTGCGGGGTGGCCGCAACGGTGGCTTTTAGCTGCTTGGCCAGCGAGTAAACCAGGTCGACGCCCAGGGATTCGGGCTTGCCCACGAGGCCGCAGTCGGGGAGCCCCACGCCGTTGTCGATGACCCGCAGCTGAAACCCGTACGGGCATTTCTTTTGGCACAGGGTGATTTGCAGGCATCCGCCGGCCTGCTGGGTAAAGGCATGCTTGTAGGCATTCGTGACCAGCTCATTGACCAGCAAGCCGAAGGCACTGGCGTCTTTGGCCTCCATCACCACGGCATCCAGCTCCGCCGTGAGCTCAATGGGGCATCGGGCGGAGTTCAGCGAGGTATGCAGGGACTGCAGCAGCTCCGTCAAATAGGTGTCCAGGCGGACCTGGGCGAGGTTATCGGCCTGGAACAGCAACTCATGCACCAGGCCCATGCTGCGGATTCGGGCCTGGCTGCCAGTGAGTACCTCCACTAGCGCCGGGTCGGCCGAGCGGCTGCTCTGCCAGGATAAGAGGCTGCTGACGAGTTGCAGGTTGTTTTTGACCCGGTGGTGGATTTCCTGCACCAGCACTTCCTTCTCCGCCATGGAAGCGCTGATTTCCCGGTGGGCGCGCGCCAGCAGGGCCCGGTTGCCCCGCAGCCGCCAGTAGAAGATGGCTCCCGCGACCAACCCCAGGGTCAGCAGCCACGCCACCCCGACCAAGGCGCGCTGGCGCTGCTGCTGCTCCCGCGCCAGGGCGGCGGCCGTGCGGGCCTGCTGGGTCAGCAGCCTGATTTCCTGCTCACGCACCTGCACCGCGACCTGCCCCTTTAGCTGTGCAAACGTCAGCGCATTTTGTTCCGCAACGCCTGGCTTACGCTCACTTGGTTTTCGCTCCCTGGTAGAACCGGCCAGGTATGCAGCTTTTTCGACTTGAGAAAGGGTTTTCTGGCCCGTCGTATCGCTGGTAGTCCGTTGGGACAGGAGAGCAACCACGAGCAGTCCTATTCCCAGGGCCATAGAGCACCGTTAAGTGGCAGGGCAGGTTTTGCCACCGGACAGGCATTGTCATCATTATCGGTTCGCCCTGGCCGGGCGTATCCGTGCTGGCGGAATTGCTGTTGGCTTCCAGAACGCGGGAAGTCGGGAGGTAGAGTGAGCATACTGCTTTGTGAAAGGAATGATGAAGCATCATTCTCGCAACGGGCGAATGCCCAAGCAGCAGGGACCAGACCAGCGGAGCCGAAGTGTTGGGTAGACCGGGTAGACCGGGTAAACGCAACCCCCTGGTCCGACTATTGCCAGTCGGGCCTAAGGGTTTTCACACTTCAATGAGCTAGATTTCTGCCCCTGCTTGCGAGGGCATGTGTCTAAAGTCGTAGGGCGGCAAGTATCCTGACTTGTGCCATTATCGTCAGCCTTCTCACCCTGGAGGGCAATGGCTATGCGTCGACGATAACTTGGTGCGGCACTTACAGTTGCGCGACAGTCCGTGATTCTCACACGGTTCTTTTTTAATCCCGGAATTACCCGGAAACCTCTCTACGGCAATCGAAAATTGCAAAGAACTTGTGCTGCGGATACGGGGTATGGGCTTCGCCGGTTACTCATTTTAGGCCCGGCCGGCTCGGCAACGAGCTTTTTGCGAGCATTGGCCGCCTGAAAATGCTGGCCACTAAAATGCAGAATGCCGGACCTTGTACATCACGTGCACAACGCCCGGCATCCGTCTAACAGCTTGAGCCGTTTGCTCCTCCCCCACCCTGCCCAGGCTTCCCACCGCGGTATATCCGGCTCCGATTTCTTCCCTGGCAAAGCCGTCCTGTGCGATGGTAGAAAAGCCCGTTATTTTTTTGGCGACATCATCTGGCGCAGCTGCCGCTGAAACGCTTTCTGAATCTGTCCCTCGTTCGCTGCTTTGAACTGGGCGAGGATGTTGTGAATAACATCGGTGGAGGATGCTCCCCCGCCCAGCAGTAAGCCCATCTGCTGGAAAAACTGCTGGTGGCTGGCCGTGATGCGTATCTGGAAGGATTTTTTCTCCGATGAATCCGCAAACAGGGCGGTCAGGTCCAGCTTATCCTTGCCGTCCCCCGTGGCGGCCGGCGTCGGCACTGCCTCGGCATCTTCCTCGTCCTCGTCATCCTCAGCGGGTAACTCCGCTGCTGGAGCAATCGGCGGTACCGGAGTCGCAACGGCCGGCGCTTTCTCTCCCTTTGGTTCTATCGGAGGAGCACTGGCCGCTGGCACTGGAGGAGTAGCTGGCTGGGAAGCTGGCTCCACCGCGGCGATGGGCGCGACCGTCACGGGCGGCTCCGGCTGCCCTGCTGGTACCGATGGCGCAGCATCGACGGGTATGGCTGCCGGCTCCAGGGCGGGAGCCGCCGGCGTGGGCGTTGTCTCCGGGGCCGGGGCGGCTCCGGGCAGTACGAAGGGTTGGCTGGTACCCATGTGGCTGATGGCCGCGACGGAGCCCGTCAGGCGGGCCAGCTCGGCCATTTGTTCTTCCGGGGTGAGTTTGGGTTTCTTGGTGGAGGCTTTGGCCATGACGAAGGAGGAAGCAGGCTAGGAGTTGGAGAGCAAATGAAACAGCGGCTGACGCAATGGTGCGGCTAAGCGCCAGGCGCTGACTCGACGGCCGGGGCGGTAAACGCAATGGTTTTACCCGATGGGGTGACGGACCCCTCCCCTATCACGAGGGTAAGAATTTCCAGGATGAGCTGGCCCAGGCCGAGCCGGTTGAGGTCGCGCTCGGGCAGCGGAAACATCGTGGAGCGGTTTTCCTTGTAGGTCATCAGCAACTCGACCCGGCTCTTGAGCAAGGGCAGCCCCTTCTCCTGAAAAAGCTCCTCCGTTTTATCATAAATCCCTTTTTTCTCGGACTTCACGAACTTGTTCCAGAAGGCATAGAAACCCAAGAGGTTGGAATCTTCATCGCGGGCCTGCACAAACTGGCCCAGGATGCCCATGTAAGACATGGTGGAGGCAATAGAGCCCTTGTCAGGCTCAATCGGCAGGAAGATGTAATCCACCAGCCGTAGCAGCTCAGGGAGGCCCACCACGTTCACTGTACCGGGCGTATCCACCAGAATGAAATCGTAGTCCTGCTCAAACAATCCTTCGATGGAGCTAACGGCCTTCTCCACGCTGGAAATGATAACCGGGTACGGCGGAATACCCTGCTTCAGCAATCGGGCCTGAAACGGCGCTTCCGATTGCAGCCGGTTCTGCTCTTCGAGGCGGTAGGCGTGCAGGGAGTTCTGGGGGTAGTCGCAGTCCACCATGGCCACCTTGTAGCCATAGTAGTAACACAGCGCCGAGGCCATGTGCGTGCCGATGGTCGACTTACCAGCGCCCCCTTCTGGGTGGCAAATGCGAGTACGTGGGGTTGATTCATGCGTGGGACCGGAAGTTTTATGACCGCTGATTTATGAGTTGCAAAGGGGCACTGTTGCAACACAACTAAGTTGTATTAAGACATTGCAATAAAGTTGCTTAACAACAAAATTGCAAAGATGTTATGTTGCAAAATTGCAAAACATCAAAGTGTTATTGCGCCATTGTTGTTTAGTTGCAGAGTGGCGAAGGTAATATGTTGCGTTGTTGCAAAGCAACATTAGGACAAAAATTACGGTTGGTAATTTGGGGTAAAGTGGCAAAGTTGCTTTGGTGAGTTGTTGCAAAGTGTCATTAATATGTAAGATTCAAGCAATAGTTTTGTTTGTGTTATAAAGTGGCAAAGTTGCAACGGTGCAGTGTGGCAATAATCAGGAGTATGCTACCAAGCTTAGCAGGGTTAATCCTTAATTATTAATGAGGTGTAAAGTTGCAAAGTGCTAAAGTTGCATTGTGGCAAAATTCGAAGTCTGTAGCTCTAGTTCTAGCACCGTTCATCTACTCCGTTCCTGTAGCTCGTTCGACGACCAGCAAGCCATGTCATTGTCCGGACAAACTTCGTTTACCCGATTTAATGACACAGCCAAGTTCGCAGGCTCACATGGCTTGGCTTGCTAGTTTAGCGTAGATAGTTTAGCGATTCAGAATCCTAGAGTATTTTTAGGAAGCCTGGATAGGCTAATACACCCACAATCACAATGGAGCCGGAGAAATCAGCTGAAAATGCCGCCGATGCTGCTCGCACTTTGCGCATCGACGTGCGGGTTAGTCCAGAGGAGAAAAAGGAATTGCAGGCTAAAGTAAAGGCCGCCGGCTATAAAAAAGTGTCGGCTTATTTGCGCGATGTTGGGCGAGGGGTTGAGCTCAAAGAAAGTATGCCGCCGGAGCTACGGCGACAGCTGGTAGGCATTGGAACCAACCTGAATCAGATAGCTCGTCTGGCCCAGGCGGGTAAATCATTTGGTAGCCATGAAGCGCAGTTGCTCCAGGCGCTGGCCATTATAAGGGGGTACTTGGTATGATTGCTAAAACCACCACGGGCAATGACTTTGAAGGTGCGCTTACCTACGGAGCGGGGCAGCGGCAGGGGAGGGAAAGGAGCCGGGCGAAGCCCCGCTTTTAGTCGTGGCAAATGTTATTCCCGGCAGTCCCAAAGAAATGGCGCAGGATATGAGCGCCGTGGCGGCCCAGAGCAAGAAGATTCAAAAGCCGGTGTGGCATACCGTGCTCTCGTGGAAGGCGGGGGAGGTGGTAAGTCAGGCACAGAAGGTCGCTGCCGCGCAGCGTTACTGCGAGTTGATTGGCGCACCCATTGACCGGCACCAAGTGGTCGTGTATGAGCACCGGGATAAGAAGCACGCCCACGTTCACATCTACCTGAATCGGGTGCCGATTGATGGAGGACCGGCCCTGCGGACGGACAATAACTTCTATCGGCAGCCGGCCATCACGCGGCAGATAAGCCAGGAACTAGGCATGGACCCCATTCCCGAACGACGGCGCAGCCTCCAGGCGCTGGACCCGACGAAGGAAACGGCGCGGGAGCAGGTGAGCCAGACGTTACAGCACTTACTCAGCCGACCCGATAGGGGAGGGGAGGAGTGGCTAACTTTGCAATTGCAAAAAAACTGATTGGAGTTCGCTATACGCACGATAAAGGCGGCGTTTTACGCGGGGTGAGCTTTGAAATGAATGGCGTGGCGGTGAGGGGGCAGGAAGTAGGTTATAAAGGGGCGCAACTGCGCGAGGCCCTAGCCGCGCCCGTGGTGCAGGTAGCGATAGTGCCGGAAGCGGATAGTGCGCCCGGTGTGGCCCAACCAACTGCGTTGCCAGTGCAAAGCAGACCGGAGCTGCCAAAGCGCCCCCGCCGGAAAGGACCTTTCCGGTAAGTTTTGGGCGGGTGAGTAGTTTCATTCGTGTGCCCAGCGTGCACCTCACCGCTGACTTTGAACCACTCGTCAAATAACTCCCGCCAGGCTTTGCCGGCGGGGGTAAGTTGCTTGATTCACCAAGTGTTTCAAGCGATGGAAGACGAGAAAGGACTACGGAAAATCATGGAGTTTATGCGCCTGTTTGCCATCGTGCTGATGGGCGTTAACATCTACTATTACTGCTTTAGCTACTTCAAAGCCATGGGCTGGACGCCGGCCGTTGTCGAGCACCTGCTGGATAGCTTTACCAGGAACACTTTTATGTTTAAGGCCAGTTGGGTGAGTAAGACGCTGGCCGTGGTCTTCCTGCTGCTCAGCTGCCTCGGTACGCGGGGACGGGCCAATGAAAAGCTCAAAGGGGCCTCGGTGGCGGGCTACGCCGCTATTGGGTTGGCGCTGATTTATGGGTCGGATATGGTGCGCGGGTTTTCGCTGGGGGCCGGGCTGACGACGGCGCTATATGCCGGGTTGCTGTCGGGGGGCTTTCTGCTGCTGCTGAGCGCCGGAGCCTGGCTGAGCCGGCTGTTCAACAACGACCTGATGAAGGACATTTTCAACAAGGACAACGAGAGCTTTCCGCAGGAGGAGCGGCTGATGGAAAACGAGTATTCGGTGAACCTGCGCACCGAGTACCAGCTGCGGGGCAAGCGGCACCACGGCTGGCTGAACGTGGTCAATCCCTTCCGGGCCACGATGGTGCTGGGTACGCCCGGCTCGGGCAAATCGTTTGCCATCATCAACGAGTTCATCCGGCAGCACCTGGCCAAGGGTTTCTGCATGTACATCTACGATTACAAGTTTGACGACCTGAGCCGCATCTGCTACAACACGCTGCTGCGCCACCAGGATAAGTTCGATAAGCCGGTGGGCTTCTACGTCATCAACTTCGATAACCCGCGCAAAAGCCACCGCTGCAACCCGCTGCTGCCCGAGCTGATGACGGACATCGTGGATGCCTACGAAAGCGCCTCCACCATCATGCTCAACCTCAACAAGAGCTGGATTCAGAAGCAGGGGGACTTTTTCGTGGAGTCGCCCATCAACTTCGTGGCGGCCATCATCTGGTTTCTGAAGCTGTTCGAGGAGGGCAAATACTGCACCTTCCCCCACGTCATCGAGTTTCTGAGCCGGGACTACGAGGAGATATTCCCGGTGCTGGCCTCTTACCCCGAGATTGAAAACCTGGTGAAGCCGTTCGTGTCGGCGTTCCAGAAGGATGCCATTGAGCAACTGGAAGGCCAGATTGCCAGCGCCCGGATTCCGCTGGGCCGGCTGGCCTCCCCGCAGCTTTACTGGGTGATGTCGGGCAATGACTTCACGCTCGATATCAACAGCAACGAGGAGCCCAAAGTATTGTGCGTGGGCAATAACCCCGACCGGCAGGCCATCTACGGGGCGGCGCTGGGCCTTTACAATGCCCGGCTGGTGAAGCTGGTGAACCAGAAGGGCAAGCGTAAATCCTCCATCATCATCGACGAGCTGCCCACCATTTACTTCAAGGGACTCGATAACCTCATTGCCACGGCCCGCAGCAACAAGGTGAGCACCTGCCTGGGATTCCAGGACTTCTCGCAGCTGGAGCGCGACTACGGGCAGAAAGAGGCCGAAGTCATCAAAAACACGGTGGGCAATGTATTCAGCGGCCAGGTGTCGGGCAACAGCGGCAAGTGGCTGAGCGAGCGGTTTGGCAAAATCCTGCAGCAGCGCCAGAGCCTGAGCATCAACATGCGCGAAACCAGCACCAGCCTTTCGACGCAAATGGATAGTATGATTCCAGCCAGCACCATTGCCAACCTCACGCAGGGCAATTTCGTGGGCGCGGTGGCCGACAACTTCGGCGAGGAAATCGCGCAGAAGGTGTTTCACGCCCGGATTCAGGTAGACTTAAAAGCAGTAGCCGCTGAGGCCAGCGCTTACCAGCCCATCCCCGACATCACCAGCTTTATCAACCCGGCCACGGGCAAGGACGAGGCCGAGGAGATGATTAAGGCCAACTTCAACCGCATCAAAACCGACGTGAAAGAGCTGTGCGCCCGGGAGCTGGTGCGCATCGGGCAGGACCCAACCTTGCGGCACCTCATCAAGGAGAAGGCAGAAAAGTAAGATTAAGACAGGCCGCCGACCCTACAGCACGGAGCCGGGATTTGCGCCCCGGCTTCGTGCCGTTCGTGTGTCGGAGCTGCACCTCATGGGCCATTTCGGGCCACTCGTCAACTTTCTCCCTAGGGCCTGTTGGGGACCGATAGGTTTGCAGCGTCGAATTCCGGGCTGACCAGGGCTTTAGGGCCAATAAAGGCAGCCTTTTTATTCACTAACCCACTCCTCCGATGGCAGAGCAAGATGAAGTGATGACCCCCACGCCGGCAATCTGGTACATGAGTTCGGTGCCCACGGCCAACGGTAATATTGGCAGCCAGGTGTTGCAGCGGGAACCTGCCGGGCACTCGCTGTACCAGATTCAGGTGAACCCGGCGAATCCTGACCAGGCGGCGCTGGTCCCAGCCCCTGGCGCAGATGGCCAGCTGCTGAATTCCTTTAATGACACCGTGCTGCCCGTATCCACTACGACCAAGTTGCCCGGCGCGGACGACCGGTTCTTTACCGTCGAAAAGCCTACGATGCTGGAAAAGGTGGGCGATAACTGGAAGATTACTGAGCTGGGCCGCGTGGGCTTCAGTGCCACCAAACTCACCCGGCAGATGCAGGTGTTCGGGGACAATTCGCCGCAGGCAGCCCAACCAGTGGAGTTAAACACGCGAGCCGGGGAACTGGCCGGCGAAGTGGCCCCGACCACGGGAGCCACCCGCGCCGAGGCCGAAGCGGAGCTTGAAGTAGTGGCCAATATCGCGCAGCAAGGCCCCGATGATAGCCGGGCAACGTACGCTGATGCCTTGCGGGATGAAGCCCGGGCGGAGCTAGGAGAAGGTGCCGCAGACCCTGAGCAGCGGAAGCAACCGCCGATAGGGGAGGGGCAAGGCAGCGAGCAGCCACCCGTTGCCCCAGCGCCAGCGCCTGATTCTGCCGTCGGCGGGAAGCCGGTGGGCGAGCTGCGCATTACCTGGCTGCAGAAGGGCGACGAAGTGGCCCCGCTGCTGGAAATGCGGGCCTACCTTGACCAGCTCAAAGAAGCCGGAGTGGCGGTGGGCGCCTTGCAGCTGGAACGCGACCCGGCGGGCAAGCTCAGCGGCGGCTTCGGGGTGAGCTACGACCCCGAGTCGCATAAGCTCGGCCAGCTGGAAGCCGCTCTGCAAGGCTTCCGGCAAGTAGGTAACGGGGTGGCCGTGGTGGAGAAACCCGAGCAGGCGGCGGCCCGGCGGCAGGAAGTGGGTTACGATGACGACTATGAGCCGCAGCGCAGCAAGCAGGTCCGGGAAGCCTTCGGCGTGAAGCAGTGGGATGCTCTGAGCGCCCAGCTCTCGGCAGTGCCCAAGCACGCCCTCACCGCCCCGGAGCAGGTGCAGCAGGCCGCCGCCGGGCAGCGGGTGCAGCAGCTGGCCCAGCAGCAGGGTAAGACCAGCGAGCAGGTTATCCGCGATGGCAAGAGCCTTTTTGACATTGACACCAGCGGCAATCCGGCTTCGGCGTTTCTGAAAAACTTCTACGCCCATTTGAACGGCGGCCCGAAGACCCGGCAGAATCTGGAAGTAGACTACGAGAAAACCCGCCAGGACTTGCAGGCCCGCCTGACCAGGCAGGCCGGTGCTGCCCAGCCGGAGCTGCTGCTAGAACAGCAGGGACCAGATGGAAGAGAGCCCAGCGTAGCCGCCAGCCCTACCGTGGGGGATGTCGCCAGCCGGTCCCTAACAACCCAGACGGCTCCGGCAGCCACGCTGTTTCAGGCTGGCGAGGTGCCGCAAAAGGTGCTGGCCTCCCTCGGCTTGAACCCGGAAGAACTAGCCAGCAGTGGTCAGCTGCAAAAGCTGCTCAGCGGCGAGAAAACCGACCTGCTGCCCATGCAGGTAGCGGGTAAGGAAGGCCAGGAACCCGTGAAATTCGAGGGTAAGATGGTGCTCCACCGCGAGGCCGACGGTACGGCCACCCTCAAAATGGAATTGCCCCAGGAAAAGCTGGTTATTCCCAATGAGATTGGCGGGCAGCCCTTCACCCCTGAGCAGCGCCAGCGGCTCGAAACCGAAGGCAACGCTGGCCTGATTAGGGGCCTCAAAGACGAGCAGGGGCGTGAATTCAACGGCTACGTGGCTGTTGATAAGACCATGAATAAGGTGGTCATCCTACCCGAAAACAAGGTGACGTTGCACGACACCGTGGCCGGCGTCAAGCTCACCTCCGAGCAAAGCCACGACCTGCGCGAAGGCAAGGTGGTCGCGCTGGCCAATATGGCCAGCGGCAACTGCGGAGAGAAGTTCGACGGCACCGTGCAGGTGAATGCCGCCAAGGCCTGCATCGAGGTGAAGCCGGCCGCCCACGAGCTGCGTCAGCGCCAGACCCTGCAATCGGAACAGACGGTGAAAGCAACTACCCAGACTGTCGCCCCGGCCCCGCCGGTGGCAGAAGCTCCCCAGGTGAAAGCCCGAGGACCGCGCCGCTAATCAGACCGATTGAATCCACTCTTTTTTCTGTCCACCCAAGCCCGGAAGCACTTTTCCGGGCTTCTTTTTTCTGCGCCCCACCCACCGAATTACACTTCGATAAATGGAACATGAACTCACATTCCAGAAAATTAAGGAGCAGGTTGAACTGCCTGAGCTGCTAAGCCACTTCGGCTACAACCTCAAAAAAGGCGAGCATCTGGGCAAGGGCAAATGGCACGTTTTCGAGGGTGATGATACCCTGGTTATTTTCAAAGGGCGGGGCGGCGACTGGATGTACTTCAACGCCCAGGATGACCGTGACAAGGGCACCGTCATCGACTGGATGAAGAACCGGGTTAACTCCGGCCGAATCGCCGGTATTGCCCAGCAGCCGGGCCGCAATCTGTGGCAGAGTGTCAACGACCACTTCCGCACCTACTTGAGCTTGCCGGAAGAGCAGCGGCCCCAGCTCGATTTGCCGCCAATCATCGAAACCGCACCCGGCGAGAAGTTCCACAGTATTTACACCCAGCATTGCCGGCCGCTCGAAAACACGGCTTATCTGGAAGGGCGGGGTATTACCAAAAGCACGATTGAGAACCCTCAGTTCACCGGTCGCATTCTCAACCAGTTTTACACGGTTCAGAAAGAGGGAATGCCGGCCAAAACCTTCGTCAATACGGCCTTCCCAGCTTACCACGAAGGGCGCGTGGTGGGGCTGGAGCTGAAAGGGGAAGGCTTCAAGGGCCAGGCTCCGGAAAGCCAGTTCACCCGCTCGCTGTGGCTGAGCAAGCTACCCAAGGGCCGGCCGGCGGCGGTGCTGGTAGTCAGCGAATCGGCCCTTGATACGCTGTCATATGCCCAGTTGCACCGCGGCGAAAGCGCCCTGTATGCCTCAACGGCCGGCACGCTCACGCAGAACAAGATTTTCGAGCTAAAGCGGCTGCTCCGCGAGGAATACATTCCGGGCATCCGGGCCGCCTTCGACAACGATACCCAGGGCCACCACTTCGATACGCGCCTGCTGGCCGGCCTGGCCAGCGACCAGAATTCCATGAAAGTAGTCCGCGAGCACGAGCACTTGCTGACCGTTGAAATTATTGCCGCTCATCCGGCCGGCGTGCAGACGCTGAGTCAGCAGCTCAAAATCTATAACGACCAAACCGCCCGGCAGTACGCCCAGGAATACGGCTCTCTAGCCTCGCCAGCCAGCAGCCAGACCCTGCGGGATGAGCTGATTCATTCCAACAAGCTGGGAGCCCACACCTACCAGTTTCACATTCCGATGAGCCGCGAAGCGCTGGGCGTATTCAATCGGGCGGCCAGCCAGGCGCTGGCTTTTGAGCACCGGATTGAGATTGTGAAGAGCCAGGGCAAGGACTGGAACCAGGACCTGAAACAAGACCAGCTGCAACGCGTGGTGCAGCGCGAGCTGGGCAGCATTGACGAGGACCAGTACGGCTTCGGCCAAGCGCACTGGGACAGCCCCACCGTCGAAGACACCAGCAAAATCACGCAGCAGCACGAAGCGCAGGCCCAAGCCCGCGCCAGTGGACAGCGGCTGCTTGTAGTCGAGTTGCGCGAAAGCCGCGATGCTGTGGCGCCGCTCCCTCCGTTGCGGGAGAATATCGAAAAAGTCGGGCTCACAATTGACCATGCCATCAAGCTGGAATCGACCGTGGCCCGGGAGATTACCACCGAGCTAACGCTTCGCTACCAGTTGGATTCGCCGCAGCTGCCCGCTATAAGTTCTGCACTGGATACGCTCGCCCAAAATCTACGGGCCACAGTTATTGAGCCCGTGCAGGATGCGCCGGAGCGCCGGCAGCTCGCCGCTGCGCAGCAGAAGCAGCGCCTGGCCGGTCCACAATTGGTGCCGAGCAATTCCCCGGCTCACGACCAGGCCCGCCAATCGTTTATTCAGGTGGCGGGGCAAGTGGTTAAAGAGTTGCGCGAGAGTGCCGCCGGCTTGGACGCGGCGCGATTGCAGGAAGTTAGCCGGCAACTTGTGAAGAAGCCTGCGCTGGCGGGCCTGAACAGGGAAAATGTGGAGAAGGTGTTGGCCGTGGTCGATAAGCTGGTTACCTTAAAAGATAGTGCCGCCGTGCAGCAGCTACGCCAGGCCGTGCAGATTCTCGGGGCTGCACCTGCTCAATCAATGGCCATGCAGCAGGCTGCGGGGGAGGCTTCCAAAAGAGGCCTGAAACGCTAATATATCAATCAGGAACGTGACGGTGGTTTAGCCACCGACAATTGGTAAGCCAATGATTTGCCGTGCTGGCCCAGCATAAAATCAAAAAACACGGTCAGGTCCTCTGCCACCCGGCTTTGCTCCAGGGCCTCGAAATAGGCCTGGCGGTCTTCGCGGAACACGATGGTCAGCGGCAGGCCGTAGTAGCGCTGCACGTAGTTCATGAGCAGCCGGGAGGTGCGCCCGTTGCCGTCGTTGAAGGGGTGAATGCTTACCAGCCGCTGGTGGGCCTCAAAAGCCAGCTCCAGCTGCTGGCGTAGTGTGGCCGCTACCAGCATCCGCTCACGCAACTCCCCGACCAGGGCGGCTACCAGGGCTGGTACCTTTTGCGCGTTGGGAAACGAGCTGGCCCCGACGATAAATACATTGTTGCGGCGCAGGTCACCCTGCGTGGGGTCCACGGTGCCCAGGGCCGTGTTGGTTACCCGGCCGGTGCTGCGCATGACGGCCCCTGCCAGCTCCCGCAGGAAGGCCGGCCCGGGCAGTTGCTGCGCATCGGCCCGCTCCAACGCCAGGTCGAGGGCGCGGGCGTGGTCGCCCAGCATATCGTAGCCCTCCAGCGGCTTGCCCGGCCCCAGGGTAGGCGCTTCGCCAAGTAGGAAATCGAAGGCTTCGAGCACCGTCACGCGGGAGCCCTCAATCATGGTCGAGTGGGCCGAAACCATTACCTGACTGAGCTGCTGACTGGTTTGCTGGCGCACTGGCGGGAGCTGTTGTACCTGCTTAGTCAGGCGCTCAATCTCGGCCCACGTCATGCAGCCTGCCGCAGGGTGGCTGCTCGGAGGGCCGCCACGTCCACCGTCGCCAGGGGTAGGGGAGTGGCCAGGCCCGCGCCGTGAATCAGGTCGCCGGCCCAGGCGGCCAAGTCGGCCGCGTAAATCATGCGCCGTCCGGCTTCGTCCTGGTACTCGGTTTTGCCGCGCATGAACGCTTCCAGGCCCGGCCGCAACGCCGCCGGCACCTCCACCAGCGCCTGGTCGGGATGGGTGGGGCTGAGCAGTGAGTTCAGGTAATCCCGCAGGGCCTGATAAGCGGCTTGGCTAGCTGTAGTCATGACTTGGACGGGATAAACAGGCGACTGAAACAGTAATCAAAAGTAGCGAATCCTGCCTTATTGCCTGTTGTTGGCGATGCTTTTACTAAGTAATCCACGTTGCGGACATTTGGGCAAACCCCTGCAGGTCGGGCAGTGCGGGGCTACGGCTGCGCCTGCGGTCCTGCGGACTAATCCCCTACCATCCCTCGTATGATTGTGCTGCCGTAAATTATCGGCGTTACCGGCAAGGAAGGCGGGGTCACCACCCATCCATAAGCACGCCGCCATTCGGCGGTGATGCTGGGCGACAGAGACTGTGCCCCGCCTTCTGTTTTTGCCCGAAGACTGGACAGTATAAAGGGAGCCCCGGCAGCGGCGGCATCCCGCATGAAACGAGGAAAGTTGCGGTGAAAACCTTGCGGGTGGCCTGTTTTCCACCTTTTATTCCCTTTTGTTATGCTTGCCACAGCCCCGGCCGCCCCGCCGCCCGTCTTGCTCAAGTATGTTGTCGGCATCGACATCGCCAAGGCCACGTTTGCCGCCTGCCTGGGCAGCATCGACGCCGCCCAGCGCCTGCGCCTGGGCAAAGTGGTCGAATTCCCCAACAACGCCGCCGGCTTCGAGGCCCTGCGCCGCTGGGTGGCCGCCGGCCAAGCCGAACCCGAGCGCCCGCTCTGGTTCGTGGTCGAGGCCACGGGCGTGTACTACGAAGAACTGGCCTACTACCTCAGCGCCCAGCAGCAGGCCTTGAGCGTGCTCTTGCCCAACAAGGTCAAGCACTTTGCCCGCAGCACGGAGCAGAAAAGCAAGACCGACGCGCTGGACGCGCGCCTGCTCTGCCGCCTGGGGCTGGAGCGCCAGCTGCCGGCCTGGCAGCCGCTCACCCCCGCCATGCGCCAGCTGCGTTCGCTCACCCGCGAGCGGGCCGCGTTGCGCACCCAGGCCGCTCAGGCCAAGAACCGGGCCCACGCCTACGCCCATAGCTACGAGCCCGACCCGCTGGCCCTGCAACGCTTGCAGCAGCGCCAGGCCCTGTTCGAAGCCCAAATGGCCGAGATTGACGCCCAAACCGCGGCCGTGGTGGACGCCACGCCCGCGCTGGCCCGCAAGCTGGCCCAGCTCACGAGCGTGCCGGGCATCGGCCTAACCACGGCCGTGACCATCGTGGCCGAAACCAGTGGCTTCGCCCTGGTTGAAAACGAGCGGCAATTGGCCAGCTATGCCGGCCTGGACGTGGTGCAGCGCCAGAGCGGCAACCTGGCCCGGCCCACGGCCATTTCCCGGCGCGGCAACGCCCGCCTGCGCACGGCCCTCTACCTGCCGGCCGTCAGCAGCCTGCGCTACAACGAACAGCAAAAAGCCTTTTATGCCCGGCTACGCGCCCGCTCCCCCAACGGCAAGGTCGGCGTGATTGCCGTCATGCGCAAACTGCTCCTGCTCAGCTACTCGCTCTGGAAAAACGACCAAGACTACAACCCCCACTATCACCCGGCGACGGTCCTGCCGCAAAAAGTAGCCCCGACCACCGGGGCCGAGGCTACACAGGATGCACCAAACGGCGCTCCTTTGACAGCCCAAATCTAACAAAAAATTGGCCCTCCGGCTTGTTTTTCATCACAGTATCTTTCGCGGACTCAAGAAAAGCACTTCTGCGCCTGGTTGGCCGCATCAGGATTGGAGGGGTAGGCCACTACTGGTTGATTACGGAAAGAGGAACAAAAGGGAAAAAATCAGAATCCGTGCCAAAACGCGCTTATACTTAATCAATAATTGAAGCTTTAATTTACATATTATTGAAACATTAATGACGGGTTTTGCGTTTAAATAGTATAAGCAGCAAGCACAAAACCAACTCGTTAAGCTATGAAAAACGCTCCCGCTTCCGCTCCCCGTGTCGATGTGTATGACATCATCACTAACCGCATCATTATGGCCCTAGAGAACGGCGTGACCCCGTGGAAGAAGCCGTGGAACGCGGCCCACGGCCGCGCCCCGCAATTACCGCAGCAAGCACGTTTATCAGGGCGTGAATGCCTTGTTGTTGGGGATGTTGGAGTACGAGCACCCTTACTTTCTGACATACAACCAAGCCAAGGAACTGGGCGGGCAGGTTCGCCGGGGCGAGAAGGGGATGCCGGTGGTTTTCTTCACCGTCACCAAGAAGGACGACGGCCAAGGCGAGGAGAAGAAAAAAGCCTTCCTGAAATACTCGACCGTTTTCAACGTGGCGCAGATTGAGGGAGTGGAATGGAAGTTTCCCGAACTGCCCAGCCGTGAGCACACCCCTCAGCAGGCCGCCGAGCAGGTGCTGGCCGGTTACGTGGGCGGCCCCCGTGTGCTGCACCGGGGTAGCGAAGCCGTTTACCGGACCAGTACCGATACGGTGACCATGCCCGAGGCCAGCGACTTTCACACGGCCGAAGACTATTACCATACCTTCTTCCATGAGCTAACGCACTCTACCGGCCACGCCAAACGGTTGGACCGTCCCACGCTGACCGAGCTGGCTGCCTTTGGCAGCGAAACCTACGCCAAGGAAGAACTGGTAGCCGAGTTAGGGGCCTCGTTCCTGAGCAATGCGGCGGGGTTGGATTTGGCCCTGACCGAACCCAGCAGCGCCAGCTATATCGCCAACTGGCTGCAAGCCCTGCGCAACGACAAACACCTGATTATATCCGCCGCCAGTCAGGGTCAGAAGGCCGCTAACCACATTCTAGGCATCGTGCCCAGCTACGAAGCGGATGCTACTAGCGCCGCCACCGAATCCCCGGAATAGCCAAAGGCTAACCGCCCGGCCGGAAAAGTCCGGTCAGGCGGTTAGCGGGGCGGGGAACAAAAGGAATTTGCAATTGCAAAACAACGACTGCAAAACAGACAAAAGGGAAAAAGCCAAATCCAGGGCCAAAGTGCTTAATATTTAATCAAAAATTGACTATTTATTTTAAATATAATTGAAACATTAAAGCGAAATTTTACGTTTAATAAGTATAAGCAACAAACTATAAAACAGCTGATTAGCCATGTTTAACGAAGCGTTTGATTTAGCCCCCGGCGAAGTTTTGGCCGACCGTTTTGACCTAGCCGACGAAGCGCCTGGACTCCCCGCGCCAGTATCGGCCGCTGAGCTGGCCGCATGGGAAGTCGCCCCTTGGTTCTAGCCGCTTTTTTCTCACTCCATTCCCATTGCAGCAGTATGAAAACCATCCTCACCACTCGCCCCGCCCTTCGTATTCCCGCCGCCCGCTTAGCACGTCTGCGCGCTGACAATGCCGCCAGACATCAGGCCCGCGAGGATGCCTGGCAGGCCCGCCAGGATGCCGCCGCGCAGCTGACCAACCCCACGCCCGAGTTTACGCCCGCCCCCCGCTTAACGATGCTGCCCGGCGGCTTGCACTGGTCGAATCAAGCACCGGTGCCGGCCATCGGAGCCACCGTAACGGTGAACCGCGAGGGCCACGCCGAGCGGGCCGAGGTGAAAGGTTACTGTCACGCAGCGGGCTTTCTCGGACTGGTAACGGAAACGACTCACCACGCCAAGACCGGCCGCCGCAAGGTCCGCAGCCCCCGCGCCGGGTGCGTATTCGGCAGCCAGTTAGCCCTTGCCGCCTAGTCTGCTTACGGGGGCCATGAGGGTGGCCCCACTTTTCCTTTCCTTCATTCTTAGTCAGTAGCTTATGTCTTCCACTCCCCGCCCCCTGACCTTGGACCAGGCTATTAAGCTGGCCCAGGAAAATATCCAGACCAGCCATTTTATCATTATCGAAACCTGTCTGGGCCAGGTCGATGTACCAGCCAGCTTCAACCAGGTAGGCGGGGGTGGCATTACCGGCCGGGACGGGCTCTATTACTCGCAGTGGAGCAATGAGAAGGGCGAACTGCTCATCCTGTTTGCCGGCTTGGGCCTCTTCACCTACCGGCTGGATTATGAGCGGATGCCCGAAGGGCTGCGCCAGTGGCATTTGCAGCCCGCCGCGTCCGCCGATAAGGCCAACAGTCGCCGCTAATCTTTCCTAATTAACGCCCTTTCCCTTCGATATGATAACTCCCGCCCCCGCCCCGAAGCAGCCCGAAATCAGTTCCTCGCAGTGGCTCAACTCCGTGACCCCTTGCCCGCAGTGGGTAGGCTATCCAACCCGTCTGAGCTTGCCAATAGACTTGGATTGGTCGGGTGATACGGTAGTGCCCGAAATTGGCTCCCGCGTTCATATTTATATGAATGGCTTTGGCCCGGCCGAGGTGAAAGCCTATTTCCATGCGGACGGGTACTTGGGCGTAATCTGCCAGCCGGACGAAATGCCGGACTGGCACCAAAAACAAGCCCCAAGCGTGACGCTAGGTCATTTTTTTGGCCGCGAGTTAGAGTCGCGCAAGCTGACGCCGGCACCGGCAGCCGCCGTAGTAGCGATGCCGCAGGAGGACGAGTTGGGCCGTTTATCGGACCAGCTTGACCAAGCCCACGAGGCCAACGGCAATAACCCGGCTATTAACCGGCCGGACGACTGGATACCGGAATACGCCGACGACAATTAGGACCGCGAGGAGTACCCTGAGCATCCCGAGGACGAGCAGCGCGACTACCCGGAGGACGGCTACCAGGCCGCCGAAGCCGAGGCGCTAGGCGACCTCTATCATAGCCAGTTCCAGGACTAAGCCCACCGGACAGGCCTAACCAGCCCCGCAGTTTATTACACTCCTGATGTTACCCAACCTTCCCGCCATTGAAACCCGCGCCGACTGAATAGTTGGCGTAGTTGGACGAGGCGCCAGCGACCACGTTGTTGATGTTGAGGGTGTTGCCGCCGGAGGTCTGTATCTGCACGCAGGCGGGTTGGGTGTCGTTGTTGGTGATGTGGGCGCGAGGGGGCTCGTCGCTGCACTTCTTGCTGCAACTGCTAGCCGCGAAATGGCCAGGGATTTGACGGGCTCAAGCATAGCGAAAAGGGTAGCACAAGCGGCACTTGGCTGGCTATTCCCGACGGCTCAGGGCAAACGCGAGCCCCATCGAAAGCTTCAGGCCGCCGGGTGACTGAAGGCGTACGGCGTCGCGCAGGGACTGCCGGGAAGGCTCCTCCAGGTAGGCGATGGGGTCGTCGCCGAGCACGAAGCCGTAGCCGAGGGTGCCAAGCAGGGCCAAACGCGGCGTGGGCTGCCAGCGCAAGCCGCTGCGCAGATGCAGCAGGTTGGTGGAAAGGAAGTTGACGTGGGCTTCCTCGCTGCTGGTGAAGGTGTGGTCGAAGACGCGGTGGGCTTCGGTTACGCGGACGTCCTGCGGCCGCCGCTGTGCACTAGGTGTATAGTCCCAGCGTGAGGTGGGTCGGGTTGCGGGTAAAGATAGTGGGGTTCTGTTGCCACTGGGTACAGACAAATTCGTGCGGGGTCAGGCCTCGCAGGGTCTTCAAGCGCTTGGCGTGATTGTAGGCCAGCAAAAAGGCTTGCAGGTGCTGGTTTAGCTCGCCCGTGGTCTGGTAATGGAAGCGCTGGACGGTGGCTTCTTTGATGGTGCGGTTCATGCGCTCCACTTGGCCATTGGTCCAGGGGTGAGCTGGCTTGGTCAGCCGGTGCTGCACGCCGTATTCCCAGCAGATGCGGTCAAAACTGTGCCCACCCGGCAGGAATTGGTGCGGCTGGGGCGTGAACTGGACGCCGTTATCGGTCAGGACAGTGTGCACTTTGTAGGGCAGCTTGTCGAGCACGCGCCGCAGAAACTCGGCCGCGACGACCCGTTTGGCCCGCGGATGGAGTTCGGCAAAGGCCACCTTGCTGGTCCGGTCAATGGCCACAAAGAGATACTGCTTGCCTTCTTCGGTCTGGACCTTGGCAAAATCGACGTGCAAATAGCCGATGGGGTAGTCCTTGAATTTCTTTTTCGGCGGGCTTTGCCCGTCTTCGTTCAGGGGCAAGCGGCTGATGCCGTGGCGTTGGAAACACCGGTGCAGGGCGGAGCGCGACAGGTGCGGAATCGTCGCTTGCAGCGCGTACAGGCAATCATCCAGTGCCAGCAGGGTGTGCCGACGAAAGGCGACGGCAATGGCTTCCTGCTCGGGGCTAAGCACTGTGGAAACCGGTTCAGGTCCCATGCGTGCATCCAGGACGGTGGGGCGCTTGCGCCACTTGGCCACCGTTTTCGGGTTGATGCTGTAGCGCGTGGCTAGGCTTTGTAGGCTTTCCTGGCTGTGTTGGATAGCGCGCCGTATTGCCGCCGTTGTGCGGGCGCTGCCGTGGAGTACTTGTCCCATAGGTCTGTGCGAAATTCCAGCCCGGAAAATACACCATCACTCCTTGGGACTATACAACTAGGTTGGCCCCGAAAAAGGGCGAGACCCGGTGCCCGGGGGCGAGTTAATACGTGGCCCCGACGCCCACTTTGGGGCCGGTGATGCTGGCCCCCACCCCGGCGTTCAGGTCCAGCCGGCGGGTGAGGAGGTGGCTCACGTCGAGGCCCCACCCGTAGGGCGCCCCCCACCCGCGCGTGAGGCCGGGCAAAGTACGCGGGTAGTGGCGGGCCGGTGCGGGCGCCTCCTGCGCCTGGGCGGCCACCGCTGGAACAGAAAGGGCCAGCGCAGCGAGGACAGGTTGGGAGAAACGCATGTGAAAAGGTTGTTTTCGAGCAGGAGAAGGGCAAAGAGGCTGCGTTGCCCGTGGCTGGCTAGGCCTTTGGGTTGTCGACGAGGGCAGCCGGGGGCTCGGCCTGGGCCAGCAGCCCCACCCGCACGTACTGCACCAGCCCCGCGCGGTTCCACCAGAACAGGCCGAGGGCCAGGACGATGTACAGCCAGCCCATGTCGGTGAGCAGCTGCACGCTGCGGGCCTCTTCGTGCTCGAATACCCACGCCAGGGCAAACTGCACGCTGAACAGACCGAGCAATATGGCCGCGCTGGCCAGGCTCAGGCGCAGGCGCAGCAGCAGGGCCACGGCGAACAAGGACTGGGCCGCCGTGAGGAAGAACTCCTCGTGCTGGCGGGCATCGAGCGGAAAGCCGGTCAGGTGGCCGGCCCCGAAGGCGTAGACCACCGGAATCATGCCCACGAGCAGGGTCCACTGGTTGATTTTGTCGCTGACCAGGGCCCCGAGGGCGGCCGTGGGGCGGTTGTTGAACACGAAGAGCACCACCAGTACCACTTCGGGCACCTCGCTGGCGAAGGGGGCCACCCACTGCACCAGCAGGAACTGGTTGACGCCCAACTGGCGGCCGGCGGCCAGCAGGGATTCCGCAAACGGCTCGGCGGCCATGATGATGACGGCCACGGCCACCACGGTCAAGACGCCCATAATGAGCCATTGCTGCCGGACGGGCAGGGTCACCAGGGCCGCCGCCGGGCCTACTTCATCGTCATCGTCTTCCGCTTCTTCTTCGGCGTCGTGGTCGGCTTTGGGCAGCTTGCTCAGGCGCCAGAGGTAGGCGGCGAAGATGCCCACCAGCACCACGCAATCAACGAGGCCAATGCTGCCCCGCCACACGATGACGAAGGAATAGAGGCTGGCCAGGGCCAGGTAGGCGATTTCGGCGGCGTTGTCCCAACTCAGCTCTACTACTTTTTTGCCGCTGTGCCACCAGTAGAGCCCCACGATGAGCGGCCAGCCCGCCCCGATGAGCAGGCGGTTGGCCCCGGTCATGTTGGCGGCGGCGAAGCCGGCGTAGGCCGAGCCGGGGTGCAGGCCGGCCTGGTAGGTGTAGTACAAATCCACGGCGTACTCGGGCAGCACCGTTACCAGCGCCAATACCCCGATAACCAGGCCCTGCGAGACGTGTTCCTCGGCCGCCTCCGCGCCCCACGAGAGCAGGAAGCCGGCCCCGAGAATGGCCACGAAGAACACGGCCGCTTCCAGCACGGGCGTGAGGTGGGTACCCGTGAAACGGAGGTAAAAGCCGGGCAGGGTCGCGGCCACGGCCAGCGCTACATAAAGGAAGAATTTTCTCATGAAGAGGGCTTATAAAGAGGGGTGCATTTTAGTCATCGGTTTCCGGGCCGCTGCCTTTGCCCTGCTGGGCTTGCAGGTAGTAAGCCCCGTTGACGACCACCTGCGCGTTGGCCGGCAGCTTGTCCACGGGCGTAATGGCGGTGAAGCCCTTGGCCGAGGGACCGGGGCGCACCTCGTATTTCTGGTAGATGTATTCGGTGCCGGTTTCTTCCTTGCGGGTTTTTACCAGCACGTAGATGTACGAGGACTCCCCCTCCGGCACGAGGGCCGCGTCGGGCACGGCGGTTACGGCGGCGGGCGCGGCGGGCGCGTCCACGTCGATGATGGCGTTGACGAACAGGCCGGGCAGCAGCTGCTCGTTGCGGTTGTCGTCGAGCACGGCGCGCACCTTCACCGTTTTGGTGGCCGCGTCGAAGGCGGGGTCGATGTAGGAAACTTTGGCCACAATGCCGGCCAGGCCGGGCAGGCTCGGGAAGGTCAGGTGCACCGCCTGGCCGACGTGGACCTGGCCGAAATCCTGTTCAAACACCCGCAGCTCCACGAACAGGCGGCGGGTGTCGAGCACCTCGAATATTGGCGCGGCGGGCGTGACCGACGCGCCCAACGCCAGCCCCGGCTGGTAGCGCAGGCGGCCGGTGAGCGGCGATTTCACCGGCAGGCGGCTCACGATGCGCCCCGCCCGTAACGGGCCCAGGGCGATGCCGAGCGTGGTGAGCCGGCTTTCCAGGCTGCGCAGCGTGGCGCGGGCGGCGTTGTAGTTGGCGGCGGTCTGCTGCACGTTTTTGGCCACGCCCACCTGCTCGGCCAGCAGGGCTTTCTGGCGGCGGTAGTCGGTTTCGAGAAACACGAACTGGTCGCGCTGGGTGAGGTAGTCCTGCTGGAGCTGCACGAAGTCCGGGTTTTCCAGCTCGGCCAGCACCTGGCCCTGGCGCACCGGCTGGCCCTCGGTCACGGGCAGGGACCGGATAATGCCGCCCTGGTAGGCGCTCACGCTGGCCCGGCGCTGCGGCGGCAGGCTGATGGTGCCGGTGGCTTTGACCACGTTGCTCACGTCCTGGGCCGTGAGGCGGCCAAGCTTGAGGTTAATAGCGGTGACCTGATTCTGAGAGAGCTGCACCTGGTTGGGGTCCAGCGGCGGGTCGGTTGGGCGGGCGGGGGCCGACTTTTTTCAGCGTCGGCGTCTTCGTCCGGCTCCTGGCGGTTGCAGCCGCCCAGCAGCAGCGACAGGGCCAGCAGGGAGAGCAGGGGGAAATGGGGGAACGTCATAAGAAAAGGCGTGGGGCCGGCGCTAGTTGCGGCCCAGCAGGTAGGTCAGGGCGATGATGCTTTGGTTGTACTGATTCAGCGCGTCGAGGTACTGCCCGCGGATGCCGTAGGCCTGCGTGAGGGCGGCCACGTACTCCACGTAGCCCACTTCGCCGGCGCGGTAGCTTTTCTCGGCCACCCGCACGATTTCCTGGGCCTGCCGCAGGCCCGCGCTTTCGAGGTAGCGCAGGGCCTCGTCGGCTTTGCTGACTTCCTGCACCTGCTGCATAAAGGCGGTTTGCACGTTGTTGCGGGTGGTGGCCAGGTCAGCTTCGGCCACCTTGATGGCCAGCGCGCCGGCCTGGGTGCGGCTGCGCTGGGCCCGGGCGAAGATGGGCACGTTGATGCCCAGGCCGTAGCCGTAGTAGCCGCCCTGGCCGGCCTGGGTCTGGCGGTTGTAGGCGGCGGTGAAGTCGGGCAGGTTGCGGGCCTTGAGCACTTGCTGCTGGGCACGGGCCACCACCACTTGCTGCTGAAACAGGGCCAGGGTGGGGTTGTCGCGGGCCAGGGTGGTGTCGGTGAGGGCGGCGGGCGGCGGCAGCTTGCGCAGGGCATCGGCGGGCAGCTCGAAGGCTTGCGGGGCGCCGAGCACCCGCTGTAATTCGCGGTCGAAGATGCGGCGGTCGGCCTCGGCCTGGCGGTGGGCCACTTCCACTTCGCGGGCGCGGGCCTGGGCCGAGACCTGCTCCAGGTACGAGGCCTCGCCGAGCTGGTAGCGGATGGCCGCCGCCCGGGCAAAGTCTTGGTAGAGGCTGTCCTGGTTGGTGAGCAGGCGCAGGCGGGCCGCGCCGTAGGCCAGCTGGTAGTAGGCGGCCTGCACGTCGCGGCGCAGCCCGGCCTGGGTCACGGCGCGGGTGCGCTCGCTCAGGGCCACCTGCTGGCGCAGGGCTTTCGCCTGGCGGGTGTAGACGGTGGGAAACTCCAGGCTCTGGGCCACGCCGTAGGTGCGGTTGCCGGAGAGTGCGGCGTTGCTGTCGAAGCTGTAGCTGAGGCCCGTGCGGCCGGGCTCCGTGGCCGTGCCAAGTAAGGCCTGCTGCTGCTGCACCGAGAAGTTGGCGCTCTGGATGCCGGGGTTGCCTTTCAGGGCCTGGCTCAGGGCCGCGTCCAGGGTCAGGGCCGGGGTGGTGACGGCGGCGGGGGTGACGGGCCGCGTTTGGCCGTAGCTCCGGCCGGGAAGCAGGAAGCCGGCCGCGAGCAGCAGCAGGGCCACGACCCCAGCAATTGGATGAGCGCCCGTCGGGGCATTGGCGGGCGAAGCCACGGGCGCGGGGAGCGGCTCCGGCGTTTCCGGCATCTCCGGCGTGGCCCCGCACCCGTCCTTCAGAAACAGGCTGTAGAGAATGGGCAGCACCACCAGCGTGAGCAGTGTGGCCGTGACCAATCCGCCGATAACCACGGTGGCCAGCGGGCGCTGCACCTCGGCCCCGGCCGTGTCAGACAGGGCCATGGGCAAAAAGCCCAGCGAGGCCACGGCCGCCGTCATCACCACCGGCCGCAGGCGGGCCTGGGTGCCGAGGCGCACCCGTTCCAGCACGTCGTGGATGCCGTCGGCTTCGAGGCGGTTGAACTCGCCGATGAGCACGATGCCGTTGAGCACGGCCACCCCGAACAGGGCAATGAAGCCGATGCCCGCCGACACGCTGAACGGCAGCCCCCGCGCCCAGAGCGCCACCACGCCCCCAATGGCCGAGAGCGGAATGGCCGTGAAAATCAGCAGCGACTCCTTCAGCGAGCCGAAGGTGAAAAAGAGCAGCACGAAGATGAGCAGCAACGCCACCGGCACGGCAATGCTCAGCCGGTGCTGGGCTTCGATGAGGTTCTGGAACTGGCCGCCGTAGGTGATGTAGTAGCCGGGCGGCAAGGGCAGCTGCTTGGCCAGCACGCCCTGAATGTCCTGCACCACGCTTTGCACGTCGCGGCCCCGCACGTTCAGGCCCACGGTGATGCGGCGCTTGCCGTCCTCGCGCGAAATCTGGGCCGGGCCGTCTTTGAGCGCAATCTCGGCCACCTGCCCCAGCGGCACCTGGGCGCTGTCGGCCAGGGCCACCGGCAGGGCGCGCACGTCGTCGATGCCGGTGCGGTGGGCCGAATCGAGCCGCAGCACCAGGTCGAAGCGCTTGGCGCCCTCGTACACCGTGCCGGCGGTGGCCCCGGAAAAGCCGGTGGCCAGCACGTCCGACACGTCGGCCACGCTCAGCCCGTACTGGGCCAGCCGGTCGCGGTTGAAGTCCACGGTGATTTGGGGCAGGCCGGCGGTGCGCTCGGCGGCCACGTCCTGCGCCCCACTGATGGGCGCAATCAGGGCGGCCGCCTGCGCGCCGAGCGTGGCCAGGCGGGCCAGGTCTTCGCCGTAAATCTTCACGGCCACGTCCTGCCGGGCCCCGCTAATCAGCTCGTTGAAGCGCAGCTGAATGGGCTGCGAAAACTCGTAGCTGATGCCGGGCAGCACTTGCAGGGCCGCTTTCATCTTGTTGGCGAGGGCTTCGCGGGAGCTGGCCGAAGTCCATTCGGCGCGGGGCTTGAGCAGGATGGTGACCATGGCTACTTCAATCGGGTCGGGGTCGGTGGGGATGTCGGCCACGCCGATGCGGCTCACCACGCCGTTCACCTCCGGAAACTGCTTCCGCAGAATGGCCCCGACCTGGCCCGTGGCCGCCACCGTTTGGCCCAGGGCCGTGCCGGTGGGCATCCGCAGCTCAATGGCCATGTCGCCCTCGTCCAGCGTCGGGATAAATTCACCGCCCAGCGTGCGAAACAGCAGGTACGCCCCGGCCAGCAGGCCCACCGCCAGGCCGAGCACGAGGGTGCGGTGGCGCAGCGACCCAGCCAGCAGCGGCGTGTACAGTCGCTGCACCCGCGCCATGAGCTTGTCGGAAAACGACTCCTTCGTGTCGGCCTGGCGGCTCAGGGCCAGCGCGGCCATCATGGGCACGTAGGTGAGCGAGAGAATCAGGGCCCCAACGATGGCAAAGCCCACGGTTTCGGCCATGGGCCGGAACATCTTGCCCTCGATGCCGGCCAGGGCCAGAATGGGCAGATACACCATCAAAATGATGATTTCCCCGAACGAAGCCGACTGCCGGATGCGGTGGGCCGCGTCGTACACCGTCGCGTCCATCTCGGCCGGCGTGAGCGCGGGCGCGCCGGCGGGCCGGCCGTGGGCCACCCGCGACACGATGGCCTCCACGATAATGACGGCCCCGTCCACGACCAGGCCGAAGTCGATGGCCCCGAGGCTGAGCAGGTTGCCCGATACGCCAAACAGGTTCATCATGATGATGGCAAACAGCATGGCCAGCGGGATGACCGAGGCCACCACCAGCCCGGCCCGCCAGTTGCCCAGGAACAGGATGAGCACGAAAATCACAATCAGTGCCCCCTCCATGAGGTTTTTGGTCACCGTGTGGATGGCCCGCCCAATGAGGTCGGAGCGGTCGAGGTAGGGCTCAATAATCACCCCTTTCGGCAGGGATTTCTGGACCTGGGCCATGCGCTCCTTCACGCGGCCCACCACCTGGTTGGAATTCTCGCCCTTGAGCATGAGAATCACGCCGCCCACCACCTCGCCCTCGGTGTTGCGGGTCATGGCCCCGTAGCGCACGGCCGCGCCGAAGCGCACCGTGGCCACGTCGCGCACCAGGATGGGCGTGCGGGCCCGCACGGCCACCACCGTGCGGCCCACGTCGTTGAGCCCGCGCACCAGGCCCAGGCCCCGGATGAAGTAGGCCCGCGGGCCTTTCTCGATGTAGGCGCCGCCGGTGTTGCGGTTGTTGACTTGCAGGGCGGTCAGCAGCTCGCTCATCGTGATGCCCGTCTGGCGCAGGCGCTGCGGGTTCACGGCCACCTCGTACTGCTTGCGGTAGCCGCCGAAGCCGTTGATTTCGGCCACGCCGGGGATGCCGGCCAGCTGCCGGCGCACCGCCCAGTCCTGCAGGGTGCGCAGGTCCATGGCCGTGAACTGCTTTTCGTAGCCTTTGGCCGGGCGCAGCACATACTGGTAGATTTCGCCCAGGCCGGTGCTGATGGGGGCCAGCTCCGGGGTGCCCGAGCCGGGCGGAATCTGCTGGATGGCGTCGAGCAGCTTTTCGCTCACCAGCTGGCGGGCGCGGTAGGGGTCCATGTCCTCGCGGAAGACGATGGTCACGTTGGACAAGCCGAAGCGGGAGATGGAGCGGATTTCAATCACGCCCGGCACGTTGGCCAGGGCCAGCTCGATGGGAGCCGTGACGGTCTGCTCGATTTCTTGGGTGGCCAGCGCGGGCGAGATGGTGTTGACCTGCACCTGGTTGTTGGTGATGTCGGGCAGCGCGTCGATGGGCAGCTGGGTCACCGAGTACCCGCCCCAGGCCACGAGCCCAAGCACCAGAAAGCCGATAAGCAGCTTGTTGTGGATGGAAAAGTGAATGATTTTATCAAACATGCGCTGCTGAGCTCGTGGGAGGGGCCGCTAGGCCACTTAAAAAAGAGAACTGCCGTGACGCCGGTCGCGCTGCCGTTGGAGAGCGGAACGATAACCGCCCGCTCCCGCAGCCGGGCTGGCAGGACTCGCTGCACGTGCGGATACAACCAGTAGGCCAGCTCCGTGGAAACGATGCCCACGCCGGCGCCGGCCAGCACGTCGGACAGCCAGTGGTTGTCTTTAACCACGCGCAGGGCCCCGGTGACGGTTGCGACGGAGTACCCGCCGACACTGTACCAGATGCTGCGGCCGCCGTATTCCTTGTGCAGAAACGTCGCGGCGGAAAAGGCGGCGCTGGTGTGCTGGCTGGGAAAGGAATCGAAGCTGTTGCCTTGCGGCCGTTCCACGTGGGTCAGCCGCTTCAGATTGCTGGTCAGGGTGTTGTTGATGATGTACGTTAGGGTGAACAATGCCGCTTGACTCAGCGTACCGTGTTGGCCTTTCACGCCGAGTAAGCTCAACCCCAGGGCGGTGTAGGCGGGCACATGGCGCAGTTGGTCGTCGATACTGGTCCGCACGCGGGGCAGATGCTCGCGGCTTTCTTCCCGCACTACTTCATCGGTTTCCAGCAGTTCTATTCGCTCAGTCGTCAGCGCCCCCGCTCCCAACAGCAGAGACGGTAGCAGTAGCCGATGCACGCTTGCTTTTCGTTGCGGGGCAACCACGGTCGTATCGGCGTGGGCCACTGGCCGTCGTTGCCCCATGCTCTGAGTCGTCCGGCCGCACCACAGGAGTACGCACACGCTCAACCGGCAGAAATCAACAAGACCAAGTCGGGGACGCCGCATTTTACTAGCTCAATTAATTGGATAGCTAATTGTACGGTCCTCCGACAATCCGACCATCGCGCTCCAGCAGATACAACTGCGGCGCACGACCAGGTTGCTCCAGCTGCACCTCATAGAGGGTACGCGCCGGGCTGGTGACCAGATGTAACACTGTAAGGCGGCGGCCGCTGAATCGCGCTCTCAAGGTGGTCAGAATACCTGCCGGCACGTCAAATAGCAGCAACTGCTGGTGCGTTTCCCAAATCATGCCGGCCGGGGTCACCCAGGTTTCTACCGTGAGGTGGTTAACTTCAAACTGCACCACGTAGCCATAAGGATGAGCCTGCCACACTAATGGGGGAAGATGAGAACCAAATTTCTGGTGCAGGGCCGCCATGACCGTAGGGGGTAGTGGGGCGGTAGAGGGAGTGGCCCTTTTTCCCAGCTTATAAGGTGCCTGAAACAGATACGTGCTGCCTGAGGCTGCCAAAGACAAGTCCGCCGGACCGACCATAAGGGCACCGACCGCGAAAAAAGCAGACAGCCGGGCGCGGGCAAGCAAACAGCATAGGCAGTCAAAGACATAGCTGCCATTCACCCGGGGAAGGAAGTTAACGGCACCAGTACGGCTGCAAAACAACCCGCTAATTCTATGTGGAGCCTATTGGCTGCCGGGTTGGCTGCCGGGCCGGGTGCTGACCCGCAGCACGTGGTGCCCACTGCCCGCCTCGTAGGTGTAGCGCGCCCCGAAGCCGTAGTAGCGGCACACCTGCTGCACCACCGACAGCCCCAGCCCCGGCGAGGCCGAGCCGGGCTGCTGCTTCTGAAACCGCTCGAAGTACCGGGCGGGGTCGCCGGTGGGCGCGGGGCCGGTGTTGCGGATTTCGAGCGTATCGGGTGTCAGCCGCACGAATAGCGAGCCGCCCACCTGGTTGTGCTTGATGGCGTTTTGCAGCAGGTTCACCACCAGCGAATCGGCCAGCGCCGGGTGCATGCGTACGGGCACCGGGTCGGTGGCCTCGTAGGTTAACACCAGCTCTTTGCCGCTCACCAGCTCCTCCAACAGGGCCAGCTTGTCGGCCACTACGTCGGCCAGGCGCAGCGGCGCGGGGTTAGGAAACTGGCCGTTCTCAATCTTGCTGAGCAGCGTGAGGCCCTGGTGCAGGCGCGAGAGGCGCAGCGTGGCCCCGTAGGCGTCGCGCAGCAGCGGGGCCATTTCCGCGTCGCGGGCCCCGAGCTGCAGCAGCCGTTCGAGCTTGGCTTGCAGAATGGCCAGGGGCGTTTGGGTTTCGTGGGCCGCGTTTTCGGTGAACTCCTTCAGCGACTGGTACTCGGCGGCCAGCCGTGCGCTCATCTGCGTCAGGGCCTGGTTGAGTTCGGTGAACTCGTCAATGGGCGTGGCGGCGGGCAGGCGCAGAGCCGCCGGCTGGCCCTGCAGCTCGTAGCCGCGCAGCGCCGCCAGGGTCTGGTGGAAGGGCTGCCAGAGCCGGCCCGAGAGCAAGCGGTTCAGCCCGGCTAGGCTCAGCAGCAGCCCCACCAGCACGGCGGCCATCACCGAGAGCACCACGCCCAGGGGGCTGTCGTTTTCGAGCAGCGACTTGCGCAGCGTCACCCAGTACGTGATACCACGCACCTGCACCGGGAAGTGCAGCTGCCGGAACGGCTCCCAGCGCCGGCCCACCGGGTCGTACTCCAAGGTGTCGTCGAAGCCGGGCGGGCGGGGGCGGCGGCTCAGGGTTCGCTGGTCGCCCAGCGGCAGGGGGAGCCGGCCGGTGCGCTGCAAAATGGGCGTCAGGTAATTCCGCTCGGTGACCAGCTTTTCTTCCATTTCCGCCCGCAGGGCCCACACCAGCCCCGCGTACAAGGCCCCCGCGCCCAGGACGAAGAGCAGCGCCGCCAGCCGCAGGTAGTAACGGGTAGTAGTAGTCAGCAGCTTCATTCCGCGCGCAGCTCGTAGCCCAGCCCGTACACCGTGCGGATGTAGTCGCGGGCCCCCTTTTCCTGGAGCTTCTTGCGCAGGTTTTTCAGGTGGTTGTAGATGAAGTCGAACGAGTCCGACGTGTCGGCCGCGTCGCCCCAGAGGTGCTCGGCGATGCTTTCCTTGGTCAGCAGGCGGTTGGGGTTGGCCAGGAAGTAGAGCAACAGCTCGTACTCCTTGCGGGTGAGGGCCACCGGCTCGGGGCCCACCAGCACCTGGGCGCGGTCGGGCTGCACGGTCAGTTCCCGGAAGCGCAGCACCCGCTGCCCCTGAAACTGCCGCCGCCGGATGAGGGCGTGCACGCGGGCCGTGAGCTCGGCTAGGTGGAAGGGCTTGGTCAGGTAGTCGTCGGCCCCCAGTTCCAGGCCCAGCACCTTGTCGGGCAGCGCGTCGCGGGCCGAGATGATGAGCACCCCGGCCGTGGAGCCGTCGGCCTTGAGCGTGCGCACCAGGTCGAGGCCGTTGCCGCCGGGCAGGGTCAAATCCACCACCACGCAGTCGTACTGATAGAGCTTGATGCGCTCGTGGGCGTGCGCGTAGTCGGCGGCTTCCTCGCACCGGTAGCCGTCGGCGCGCAGGTGCTCGGCCAGGGAAGTGCGCAGGGTGGGCTCATCTTCGACGAGGAGAATTTTCACAAGGGGGACGGGGCGGAAATGAGAAGGCCAATGGGCAACCTGCCAACCCAAATTTAACGGGAATTGGGTGCCTTCCCAGATTTCCTCGGCCATTTCCAGAAATAGCAGCCACGGGGCCAGGAAGCCCAGCCCCAGGCCCGGCAGCAGCTGCACATGTCGCCACAGCAGGTGATGACTAAACCACCAAAGGGAGTCAGCCTAGTTGGGACGCTTAAAAAAGCTGTTCAAATCATTGGCCTGAATGCTCAGGGACAGGATGTGGTTCGTTCGCTGTCCTCCCGGAAAGACGAGCTGCTGCAGGTACCCGGCCTCCAGCGTAATATCCCCCGGCAGCGTGTATTCCAGGCCCAGAAACGTGCGGTTCTGGTCCCAGCGGTCGGCGCGGGCCACCTGCTCGCCCACGCTGATAAACAGCTCATTGTAGGCACTGGCGGCTAGCTTACTTGCTTGGTTTCGGCTTTTCCCCAGCGGGCGGGCGGCTTTCAAGCGGTAGCGAATCCGGCCCTTTTCGTTGGCTTCGGCGAATTGATAGCCCTCGTCGAGGTCGTTGCCGTTCGGCACCAGGTGCGGCTCGCCTCCCCAACGAAACTCGTACCGGCCCCGGTGCTCCAGGTGGAAAGCCCCCAGCGGGTGCTTGTATATTATTTGGGGCACCAGGCGCAGCTCCGGGGTAAAAAGCAGGCCCTGAGTCGGGACCGGTGCCCATTTCCCATACCAGCCCAGGGGCGACAACGCAATGCTCAACGCCGAATCGACCTTGTAGGTAAGAAAGGGCCGCAACACCATTTCGGACGGGTACTTGAGCAGGTTGTAGTGGCTCCCATCGAGCACGTTGCTGGCATCGGCTTGCCGGCGGTATTGAAAGTCCACGTCGTAATAAAACCGCCGCACGATTTTCCCTTCCACGGAAGCTTCCGTCCACAGCAGGTTGGTGGGGCTGGCGGGGCGGGCAGATTGGGCCAGCAACGCAGAAGAGCCGAAGAGCAGGAGCCCCAGGAGAAGCATAAAATGCCAGAAATGAGCCGTTACGGCCGGCAAGGCGGGTATTTTAGCCGATGGAGGCCGCGCGGGGCCGGCCGCTAGCCGCGCCTCCGCAAAGCAAGCTGGGCGGGCGCGCGTCCAGAAAAGCCCAATGAAAATGCGGTTGTGCTGCTCCATCCTTTCTTTCCTCAGGGGAAATTAATCGCCCTTGTAAAAGAGGCAGTTATTTATTTTACGCGTATTTGGCGCTGTATCAGGTTAGTGCAAGTGCCAAGACTGAAAGGTGTCCGGAAACCGCGCTGGCTCCCTCGTTTGCTGCTGGAGATTTTTTTGCCATTACGAGCCTGCGGAGATGAGTGGTGGCAAGCTACGGGTCAATTCTATTGACACTTTATGGCAAGGGGGAAAATCAGCCAGCACTACCAGTTGCCCCAACCTTTGAACCAAGGCCGGCAGTGTGCTGGCCCGCTGGACTAGCCTTCCTTAAAAGGCACCACCAGGACCGGGCAGTGGGCCCGGGCGATGACTTCGTCGGCGGCGCTGCCCAGCAGCAGGTGCGGCAGGCCGGTGCGGGCGTGGGTGCCCATCGCCACTAGGTCCGCCCCCCACATCTCGGCCACGGCCACCACTTCACGGGCGGGCGCACCGGCCGGCAAAAACCGGCTGATGGGCACCCCGGCCGGAGCCAGGCCCGCCAGCTGGTCGAGCAGCCGCTCGCCGGTGGCGTGCAGCTGGGCCAGGGCCTGGGGGCCGGTCGGGCCGGTTTCCACGTTGCCGATGCTCCGGCGCTCGTCCAGTACGAAGACCAGGCCGACTTCGGCCCGTAGCGCAGCCGCCAGGGCCAGGCCGGCCTGCGCGGCCCGGTATGCCGGCGGGTTCTCATCCACGGCAATCAGAATTTTACGGTACGGCATGAGCAGGGATGATTAAAAGTAGTAGGGGGCACTCAGAAAACGTAAAATATAGCACGTTAAGGAATTTGGCCGAAAGCGTGGTACAAAAAACGTAATCTAGCTGAGTTGCTCGTTGCCGCTTTGCGGTGACTGTGGATGCCGCCGGCTCGATGGCACCGGTAGCTGTAGCGCTTTAACTGACATTTTCTTCATCGGTTTTGCTGCGCGATTAGCGCGCTAACAAGGCGAGCGCAACACGGCTCATCTCCACAGCCAATTGCCATCCGCCTGTTCATAAGCAAGGCTGCCGTATACTTCCGTATGCTAAAATCCTACTCCTTCCCCCGCCGATGAAGTCGGTCGTCCAGCAGTTTGCGCCCGCGTATTTTGCGCTGGTGATGTCCACGGGCATTATTTCGTTGGCGGCGCACGCGCTGAAGCTGACGTGGGTGGCGGAAGGGTTCTTTTACCTGAATCTGGGGTTGTACCCGCTGTTCGTGGGGCTGCTGCTGCGTATCCTGCTGTTTTCCAAGGAATTTTGGCGGGCCTTGACCGCGCACGAAACCGGTGCCGGCTTCCTGACCCTGGTGCCGGCCACCACGTTGCTCGGCAGCCAGTTGGTGCAATTGCGCGGCAATCATTGGCTGGGCAGCGTGCTGTGGGGGGCGCGGCCGGCTGTTGGGCGGTGCTGCTCTACGCCTTTTTGTGGAGCATCAGCACGGGGGCGAAAAAGCCTACCCTGGAGCAAGGCTTCAGCGGGCGGTGGCTGCTGCTGGTGGTGGCCACCGAGGCGCTGGCCGTGTTGGGCGCGAAGTTGCTGCCCGCGAGCAGCTTGCCGGCCGACGTGGGCGTGTTTGGGGTGCTGGGCCTGTTTTTGGTGGGCAGCTGGTTGTACCTGGTGCTCAGCACGCTGCTGTTCTACCGCCTGGCCTTCGTGCGGCTGGTGGGCGAAGAAGTGGGCGCCGCCTATTGGGTGAGCATTGGAGCCGGGGCCATTACGGTGCTGGCGGGGGCCAGCCTGGCCGGGGCCATGCAGCACACGCCGGCGCTGGCCGAGTTGCGGCCCTTCAACTCATTCCGACGTATTTTATTTTCCTTGCGTTGGCAGCCTGGTTCCTGATGATGGGGGGGATGCTGCACCACTTTTTGGCACCCCCCAAACCAACTCCCACCCCCGAACCGGCGCGGGCATAGGGGCGGGGGCCGGCCCCCGGAGGCGCTGCCCCCGAAATAAGCGCCACCTTGTCGCGGCGGCTATCTGGGAAGACAAGCAGCAGACTTAACGCCTGCTCCGTTGCTGACGCGGCACGCCGCTTTTCTGCTCACGCTGGCCGTGACCACACCGGGCCGCCCGGTCTTTGGTAAACCCGTTTCACTTTTCTGCAACCCTCCATGTTTACCACCCACAATGCGGCCGAACGCGCCGTGCATTACCCCGCCGACCGCCGGCTGGTGGCCCGATTCCAGCCGGGGGCGCTGGCGGTGTGCGCGGCGCTGGTGCTGGTACCGGTGGGGCTGGCCTGGGCGCAGTACCTGGCCTTTGGGCTGCCCGCCGACCCGTCGGCGCGGCTGGTGGCCCCCACCGCCGCCGACCCGCAGGGCTTTCCGGCGTGGCTGCGCATCGGCCACTGGGTGAATTTCTTTTTCCTGGTGCTCATCGTCCGCAGCGGGCTCTCCATCCTGGCCGACCACGCCCGCCTGTACTGGAACAACGGCTGCGCGCCGGGCACCGACTGGCTCCGCTTCACCCCGGTGGCCGTGCCCACCGACCGGGTGTGGACGGCCAAAGAGGACGCCCGCTACCTGAGCCCCGTGCTGGGGCTGCCCGGCTACCGGCACACCGTCGGGCTGGCCCGGCACTGGCATTTTATCACGGTGCCCTTCTTTCTGCTCAACGGGGCGGTGTTCATCGCACTGCTGTTTTTCACCAACCAGTGGCAGCGGCTGGTACCCACGTCGTGGCAGGTGGTGCCCGACGCCTGGCGCATCTTCGTGCACTACGCCACCTTCCATCTGCCGGTGGAGCCGAACGGCTTTTTCCGCTACAACGCCTTGCAGCAGGTGTCGTATTTCGCGGTGGTGTTCCTGCTAGCGCCCATTTCGATGCTGAGCGGCATGGCCATGTCGCCGGCCATCGAAAACCGGTTTCATTGGTTCCCCAAGCTGTTCGGCAACCGGCAGGGGGCGCGCTCGGTGCATTTTCTGGTGCTGGTGGCCTACGTAGCCTTCACCATCATTCACGTAGCAATGGTGGCCGCCACCGGCCTCACCCGCAACATGAACCACATGGGCACCGGCCAGGACGACGCCGTGAGTCACACCGGGCTCTGGATGGGGGCCGGCATCCTGCTGCTGACCGTGGCCGCCGCTTTGCTGGCGCACTGGGTGTCGTGGCAGCGGCCCCGGGCGCTCCAGCAAACCGCCGCCGCCATCAACGGCAACCTCTGGCGCTGGTCGATTGACAAGTTTCGCCCCACGGTTTACTACACGAAGGCCGACATCACGCCCTACTTCTGGCTCAACGGCAAACTGCCGGACTCGGCGCAGTGGCGCACCCTGGCCGCGAACCAGTTCCAGGATTTTAAGCTGCGCGTGGGCGGCCTGGTCGAGAACCCCGTGGAGTTGTCGCTGGCCGACCTCAAGCAGCTGGGGCGGGAGCAAAACATCACCATGCACCACTGCATCCAGGGCTGGTCGGCCATTGCCGAATGGGGCGGGCTGCCCCTGTGCAAGCTCGTCGAGCTGGTAAAACCCCACGCTTCCGTGACCACCGTGGCGTTTTACTCCTTCGGCGAGGGCCTCTACGGCGGCGCGTACTACGACACCCACACGCTGGCCAACTGCCTCAAACCCGCCTCTATTCTGGCCTGGGAAATGAACTACGCGCCCCTGTCCGAAGGCCACGGCGCGCCACTCCGGCTGCGGGTGGAAAACCAGCTGGGCTACAAAATGGTGAAGTGGGTTTGCCGGGTCGAGTTCGTGGAAAGCCACGCCACGGTTGGCAAAGGCTTCGGCGGCAAAAACGAGGACGACGAGTATTTTGACCTGCTGGCCGATACCTGAGCCCACCGCATGGGAGGATGCGCGAAGCAATAAAACGTAAATACCGGCGGTTTCTTGCGCAACGCCTCTGTTCTGGGACGGCTGGTTACGGGAAGCGGAAGCCGGAAGGTTCGGGCGCTGCCGGGGGTCACCCGAAAGTCAGCGCTAGGCATCTGAGCCAGCTTGTCGGCTCGCCAAATCGGACGTTTAAAGGAACCGCGTACGGGTGGGCTCTCTTTGGCATTTGGCTCACCAAGTAGGTAACAAGCGAATTCAAGCCCCTACAGCCGTATTCCACGCCTTAACGTGCTGTATTTTCCGTTTTCTGAGAGGACCCCTAGTAGACCTGGCAAACCGCTGCCAGCTGCCTTGCCCCTTAAGGGCGTACCAACAATCTTTAGATTCGGGCGCTAGCCTTGCGACGAATTTACTCCGTTTCGTGATGCGTTTTTGCTCCTTATCTACCGGCCGTGCCCTGCTGTTTTTTGTGGTCGGGTGGGGCGGGCTCTCCCCCCGGCTGTTACGCAAACGGGGCCACCTCGAACATCTCCGGGCCCGAAGCACTATTTGGCGCTGACGGCCACCATCCCGCTGCCCCTGGTGAAGGGCGGCTTTGACCTGATGGCCGTGGACGTGGCGGGCCAGCGCCTGTTCGTGGCCGCCCAGGACAACCACACCGTCGAGGTGGTGGACCTGCGCCACGCCCGGCCCCTGGCCAGCATTGCCCACCTGCAGGAACCCAAGTGGGTGGTGTACCGGCCCGAGCTGAACCGGCTGTTCATCTCCACCGCCCTCGACGCGCAAGTGACGGCTTTGACCGGCGACACTTACCGCCCCGTGGCCACCTACGCTTTTAAAGAGAAGTGCAACAACCTGCGCTACGACGCCTGCACGCGGGAATTGTACGTGGGCGTGGGCAATACCTTCGGGGCGTTGGGGGTGATTAACCTGCGGCTGAACAAAGTGACCGGCTCAATTCCGCTGGCCGACTTCCCCAAGCAGTTTGAGCTGGACGGCAACCGGATTTACGTCAACGTGCCCCGCCGCCACGTCATCCAGGTCGTGGACCGCACCACGCGCCGGGTGGTGGCCACCTGGCCCGTGCCGGGCGCAACGGAAAACGTGCCGATAGCGCTGGACCGGCTGCACCACCGCCTGTTGGTGGCCTGCGAGCCGGGCGAGCTGCTGATTTTCTCCACCCTCACCGGCAAGCCCGTGGCGCGCCTGCCCATTGCCAAGGAGGCGGACGGGGTGTATTACGACGCCCGCCGCCGCCGGATTTACGTGTCCTGCGGCGCGGGCTCCGTGGCCGTCATCGGGCAGGACGACCCCGACCACTACCGCCCGCTCGACCAGCTGCCCACCCGGCCGGGGGCGGGCACCTCCCTGTATTCCCCGGAGCTGGATGTATTCATCGTGGCGCTGCCGCAGGTGGGCCCGCAGCCGGCCGCCATTCAGGTCTACCGGCCCGCCGCCTGATGCCTGGTTCCGGCTTAGCGCTCCGCGTTGCCGGCCTCGCGCAGCAGCAAGCGCACCTGTTCCAGCAGGGGCTGGTTACGCTCCAGGAAGCGGGCAATCTGGTCGGGGTGGTCGATGAGCTCCACGCACTGCGGGTGCTTGAGGGCGATGTGCTCCACCTGGCCGTGGTGCAGGGCGTCGCCGCGCAGGTAGCCGGCCGTCACGTTGAAGGCAATGGCCTGCTCGATGTCCAGCGCCTTGGCGGCTTTGAGCAGCTCGTGGGCCAGGGGCTGGCCCAGCAGGCGGCGCCAGCCCTGGCGGCCGGCCACGTGCGCGCCGTGCGGAAAGTAGAGCCGCAGCACGGTGTACGGGACGTTGGGTTGGGGGTGATGCCGCTTCATGGCGTGGGTTTGGGAGTGGTGGACTGGCCGTTTTTGCGGTGGGCGGCAACCTCGCCCAGCTGCCGGCCCTGCTCGCGGCCGAAGCGCAGGTGCTTGGCGTGGCCGATGACCTGCGCCGAATAAATGCCGGAGTGGCCCGAGAATAAGTAGGCCGCCACGCAGGCCAGCCCAAAGTACACGCCGGCATGGGCACCAAACAGCTCCACGCCCATGAAGGTGCAGGCCAGTGGGGTATTGGCCGCGCCCGCAAACACGGCCACGAAGCCCATGCCCGCCAGCAGCGCCACCGGCAGCGGCAGCACCAGCGCCAAGGCCGAGCCCAGCGCCGCCCCGATGAAAAACAGCGGCGTCACCTCCCCGCCCTTAAAGCCGCAGCCCAGCGTGAGGGCCGTCAGCCCGAGCTTAATTAAGAAATCCTGCGGCGGCAGCGGGGCCTGAAAGGATGCCACGATGGTGGGCACACCCAGGCCAATGTACTTGGTGGTGCCCAGCGCCGCCACGGCCAGCGCCACCAGCACGCCCCCCACCACGGGCCGCAGCGGCGGGTAGGCAATGCGCTTGAACCAGTGCGTAATCTGGTGGGTGAGGGTGGCAAAGCCGCGGGCCGTGAGGCCAAACAGGATGCCGACGCCCACCGTGAGCAGCAGCGTGCCCGGCGTAATGGCCGGCACTTCCAGCTGCGGGTAGTGAGTATGCCCCACGCCCCAGGCCTTGGTAACGAGGTCGGCGCAGACGGCGGCCAGGAAGCTCGGCACGATGGCATCGTAGCGAATGGCGCCAATCAGAAACACTTCCAGCCCAAACACAGCCCCGGCCAGCGGCGTGCCGAACACGGAGGCAAACCCCGCGCTGATGCCGGCGATGAGCAGAATCTTCCGGTCGCGGGGCCGCAGCCCGAGCCAGCGGGTAAGCTGGTCGGCCAAGGTGCCGCCCATCTGCACCGCCGTGCCCTCGCGGCCCGCCGAGCCGCCAAACAGGTGCGTGGCCAGCGTGCCGAACAGCACCAGCGGGGCCATGCGCAGCGGGATGACCTTGCGCGGGTTGTGAATCTCGTCGATGAGTAGGTTGTTGCCCTTCACCACGCTTTGGCCCAGATAGTGGTAGCTGGCCCCGATGACGAAGCCGCCCACGGGCAGCAGCCAGATAATCCAGCGGTGGGCTTCGCGCCATGCCGTAATCCAGTTCAGGGCAAACAGGAAGAAGGCCGAAGCGGAGCCCGCGAGCACTCCAACGGCGGTGCAAATCAGCAGCCAACGGACCAGAAAAACCAGGTGGGGGGTTTGCTCGATGGCCAGCGCGGGCCTAAACAAGAAAAAGCGGGAAAGGCGAGTAGCCACGGGCAACGGGGAAATAAAGCCAACAAAAAACCACGCTCCGCGGGCGCGAAGCCGTGGTGTTCGTAGGAGTCATCAGCGCAGCGCCCGGAGGCGGAGGCGGTTCGCGGTGGTACCCCATCACCGGATTGGAAGCCCAAAGATAGCGGCTTTGCTCGCCAATTGAAACCCGCCGCCCGCCTCTTTCCCCCGTCCGCGCGCCGATGAACTCACACGAAACGGGCGAGCCAGAAGCCCACGAACGCTGCCAGTAGGCCCACGAACAGGCTGCCCGCCAGGTAAGCTGCCAGCAGCAGCAGCTCCCCGGTGCGGGCCAGGGTCAGGCTCTCAAAGGCGAAGGTGGAAAAGGTGGTAAACCCGCCGCAGAAGCCCGTAGTCAGAAACAGCCGCCAGACCAGGGGCGCCCCGGTATGCCGCTCAAAATAGCCCAGCAGCAGCCCGATGAGCAGGCAGCCGCTGACATTCACCAGGAACGTGCCCAGTGGAAAGCCCACCGGCACGTACCGGGTAACGTATTGCTGCACCCAGTAGCGGCTGATGGACCCGAGAAAGCCCCCCAGGCCAATAAAAAGGATGGAACGGTTCATGAAGCGCAAGGGGTCAAGCGGGCAACTCCCTGTAAGCCCATCGCACAAAAAAGCCTGGCAGTTGGCCAGGCTTTTTTTGTGCGATGGGCGCATTGCCTACCGGCAGCTTACGGGGCAACTGGGAGTAGCTGGGCAAGGTTGGCAGCCGGGCTTGCAGACGCTGCTGCAAGCCACCGTTTTGGCGGCCAGGGCTTTCTTCTTGGCTTTGGGCGTACCGGCAAAAGCCAGCGTGGATGCGGCCAGCAGGCCGGCTAACAGGACTTTGTTCATGGGGAATGGGTGTTAAATGAAAAAGTGTTGGCAAAGGTCTTTCTGACCTACCGGGGCTTGTCAAGGGTTTTCCAGTTTATTTTTCAGCGAGTCGATTTCCGCTACCACTTCGCGGGTGGTGAGGGTTGGGTAGCGCTGGCGCACGGCTTCGAGCTGGTCGCAATAGGCGCACGCGCCAGGGCAAGCGTCGAGGGAGCTGACCAGTGTAAGGGCAAGGTGCCGGCGGAGCACGTCGTCGAGGGCGGTATGCACGGCCCGCTTGATTTTGCCCTCCACCGCCTGAAACTGCTCGTGCAACTCGCGCACCGTTGGCGCGTCCTGGTGCAGCAGCCGTTCCAGGGCGTCTAGCTGGCCGCGCACAGCGTTTACCTCTTTTTGCAACTGTTTCTTTTCGCGGGGCGTGAGCATGAGATTAGAAGTCAGGTAGCGGATAAAGATACGTTGTGTAACCAGCCAGTACAAAAACGGACTCGCTTTGGCGATTAGCAGCAGGAAAAACGCTGGTACCGGCTGGTCTTTTTTGGGCTACGCCGCTGCCGGCACTTCCTCCGCCTTCGCTTTCAGCTCCGGGGCTTTCACATGGTGGTAAATCAGGCGCATGCCGGTGGGCAGCACGAACAGCAGCAGCGGCAGGGCCACCAGGAAGCCGCCGATAACGGCCACGGCCAGGGGCTGCTGCATCTGCGCGCCCAGGCCGATGCCCAGGGCCAGGGGCATGAGCGCCAGGATGGCCCCGATGGCCGTCATCAGCTTGGGGCGGATGCGCAGGGCAATGGCGAAGCGGATGCTCTGGTCGATGTCGCCGGTGGCTTCCAGGCTGGTGTAGAACTGGTTGACGGTGAAAATGGCGTTTTCGGCGATGATGCCCACAATCATGATGATGCCGGTGTAGCTGCTCACGTTCAGGGCGATGCCGGTGAAGAACAGGGCCAGCAGGCAGCCCGTGATGCCGAGCACCGAGATGAAGAGCACCAGCAGCGAAATCAGCCACTCGCGAAACAGAAACAGCAGCACGGCAAACACCAGCAGCGAGGCCGTGAGCAGAATCAGCTCCAGCTCCCGGAACGAGGCCTGCTGCTCGGCGTAGGCCCCCCCGTACACCACGGTGTAGCCCGGCGGCAGGGCCACGTGCTGGCCGATGGTGCGCTGGATTTCCTGGATGGCCGAGCCCAGGTCGCGGCCGTTGAGGCGGGCCGTGAGCACGGCGGCCGACTTGAGGTCTTCGCGGCGCAGGTCCACCTCGCCCGGCTCCACGTCGATTTTGGTGAAGAAGGGCAGCGGCTTCACCGAGCCGTCGGGCAGGTAGATGACCTGCTTCTGGAGCTGCTGGAGGCTGTTGTGGCTGAAATCGACGAAGCGCAGCAGCACGGGGCGCAGCTGCTCCCCGTCCTGAATCTGGCCAATCTGCACGCCGCCGAGCATGGCACTCTGGGCGGGCGAGATGCTGCCCTGGCTGGCCCCGTTGTTCAGGGGCACGCCGCCGGTGAGGGCGTTGAGCTGGTTTTGAAAGTCGGTGGGCGTGAGCTTGTAGAGGGCCAGCTTGCCCAGGTCGGGCCGGAACACGATGCTCGGGCCGGCCACCACCAGGCCGTCCTCCACGTCGGCCACGCCGGGCACCTTTTCCAACAGCTGGCCGGTTTGGCGGGCCAGCTTTTCGAGGGTGGCCTGGTCGTCGCCGAAGATCTTGACTTCGATGGGGCTCGGTGTGCTCATCAAGTCGCCCAACAGGTCGGCGATGCGCTGGCCGAAGTCGATGGTCAGGGCTGGCTGCGTGGCGGTAATGGCCTTGCGCAGCTGGTCAATCACCTGCGGCGTGCTCAGCTTGTGGTCGCGCCGGAGCTGGATGGAGTAGTCGCCGAAGTTGGCCGGCACCGTGCGGAAGGCCATGCGGATGCCGGTGCGGCGCGAGTAGCTTTCCACCTCGGGATTGGCGATGATGAGTTGTTCAACCCCGCGCAGCATCTTGTCGGTTTCTTCCAGCGAGGTGCCGGGCGGCGAGTAGTAGTCGAGCACGATGGTGCCCTCGTCGAGGTCGGGCAGAAAACCGGTTTCCAGCTTGCCCGACACGAACCAGGCCCCGCCGGCCAGCACCAGCACAAACAACACCGCCAGCACCGGCCGCGCAAACAGCCCCGTGAGCCAGCCCAGCTTGGCGGACTGCTCCTCGGCCGCGTTGTGGTCGTGGGCGTTTTTGCCCGCCCGGTAGCCGATGAGCAGGTGCAGCACCGGCAGTAGCAGCCAGGTGACCAGAAACGAGCAGACCATGGTAATCTGCATCGTGTCCGACAGTTCCTTGAAGAAGCTGCCCGCCAGCCCGCTCATCAGCCGGAAGGGAAAGTGGATGACGATGGTGCTCAGCGAGGAGGCCACCATGGCCGGAAACAGCGCCCGGATGGCCTCGCGCACCACCCGGAATTTGCTCTCCTCCGGATGCTCTTCGTGGGTGCGGTAAATCTGCTCGATGATGACGATGGCATCGTCAATAATGAGGCCTACCGAGGCCGCGATGGCCCCCAGCGACATGATGTTGATGGTGATGCCGAACAGGTAGAGCACCAGCAGCGTGAAGCAGACCGTGACCGGAATGGTGAGCAGCACCACCAAACTGGCCCGCCACGAGCGCAGGAATACTATCATCACCAGGATGGCCAGCGCCAGCCCTTCGACGATGCTGTGCACCACGCTGTCGATGCTGTCGGTCACGAAGGCCGACTGGTCGTAGTAGGGCTTGAGCACCATGCCCGGCGGCAGCAGGCGGCGCACTTCGGCCGCCTTGGCTTCCGAGTCGCGGGTGAAGTCCACCAGGTTCACGCCCTGCTGCTTCACCAGGTCGATGAGCACCGCGTCGTGGCCGTTGGCGTTGATGATGACGAACTCCTGCTGCTCCTGGATGTCGACCGTGGCCACGTCCTGCAGGCGCACCACCCGGCCCGCGTCGGCGCGGATAACGACCTGTTTCAAATCGTTCACGCCGCCCAGCCGGGTATCGGTCAGGGTGAGGTAGAGGCGGCGGAAATCGGCCAGGTTGCCGTTGCTGAGCACGAAGTTGGTGTTGGCAAAGGCGGCTTGCAGCGTGGCCGGCGCGATGCCGAGCTGCGTGAGCTTGGCCGCATCGGGAATGACGACGAACTGCTTGACCTTGCCGCCGCGCACCACCACGTTGGAAGCGCCGGCCACCTGCGAAAACAGGGGCCGCGCCACTAGGTTGGCCGCGTCGCGCAGGGCGATGGGCCCCCGGCTGGTGCTTTCCAGCGTGTAGCCCAGCACCGGAAAAAGCGACTGGTTCATGGCCTCCGTGGAGATGGTGACCCCCGCCGGCAGCAAGCCGTTTATCTCGTTGAGGCGGCTTTCGAGCTGCGTTTTGGTGGCGTACACGTCCACGTTCCAGTTCAGGTACACCTCCACCACGCAGGAGCCGCGGCTGGTGCTGCTCTTGACGATGGTCACGCCCTTCACCCGCTTCACGGCCGATTCCAGCGGCTTGGTCACCGTAATCATCATGCGGTCCACCGGCTGCTGGCCGGCATCGGCGATGAGCGTGATTTTGGGGAAGGTCACCTCCGGAAACAGGGCCGTCTGCATCCGCGAGTAGGCAAACAGGCCCACCACGATGAGCAGCACGCCGACGAGCAGAATCGGCTTGCGGTAGGTCTGGAAGTAGGTGCTGTCGTCGCCGCCGGGCAGCGTGGCGGCCGGCGGTTGCGGGGCCGGGGCGGGCGCGGCAGCTGCGGTGGCCGGGCGCTTGGTCAGGGGCTCGCTCATCGCAGGACTTTTACTTTGGCGGTGTCGGCCAGGCCGTAGTTGCCGGCGCTCAGTATCTTATCCTGCGGGCCGAAAGTGGGGGTCAGCACCTCCATCTCGGTGGGCTTCTGCACGCCCAGCGTCACCGGGACTTTCACGGCGGTGGAGTCATTGACCAGCTTCATCACCCAGAAGTGGTGCAGCGTCTCGTCGGAGAGCACGCAGCTGGCGGGCAGCACCTGCGTGGCGGCGCGGCGGGCGCGGGTGAGCAGCACCTGCACCACCAGGTTTTCGGGAATGACGCCCGGCGGGTTGTGGGGTTTCACCAAGTATACTTCCGACTGGCTGGTGTTCACGCTGGCGAGCGGGGCCGTCACGGTGCCGGTCAGCCGGGTGCTGTCGGGCAGCACAAGGGTGACGGTGGGCTGGCTGGCCACCAGGCTATGGTACTCGTAGGGCAGGTTGAGCTGAAACACGAGCTTGCTGCTTTCGGCCACGGTGCAGAGCGGGGCTCCTTCCAGCACGTAGTCGCCGGCCTGGGCGTGGTCGAGCAGGCTGACGATGCCGCTGGCCGGGGCCTTCACCGTCACCAGCCCGAAGCCGCGCAACGACGGGTCGATGCGCTCGGCATTATTCCCCAGGGCGCGGCGCTCCTTGGTTTCGAGCTCAAACAGCACCTGCCCGGCCGCTACCCGGTCGCCGAGGCGCACCCGCACGACGGTGATATAAGCGGCAATCGGGGCCGTCACGCCGCTTTTGCGCGGGTAGATGGAGGTGGCCGGCAGGGTCACGTGCTCTTCCACGGCCTGGGTGGCGGGCCTCACCACCCGCACCTGGGCGCGGGGCGGCGGGCCGGCCTCCTCGTCGGGGGCTTTGGATTTGCAGGCGTTCAGCAGCAGGGGCAGCAACAGCAGCCAGACGGCGGCGCGGTACATCGAAAAAGGCATAAAATGAATGAAGAATGAGGAATGAAGAATGAGGAATTTTGAGTCAGGCGGAAATTCTTCATTCCTGATTCCTCATTCTTCATTCAAATCACCAGTTCCAGTAGTTGTAGGCGTTGATGAGCAGCAGGCGGTTGTTGTCCAGCAGCACTAGGTCGCGGCTGGCGGTGGCGTAGCTTTTGAGCACCTGCACGTAGTTGATGACGGGTAGCTGACCGGCCACCACCTCGCGCTTGTAGGAGTCGAGCAGGGCGCGGTAGCTGGCCAGCTGCTCGCGGGAGAGGCGCTGGCGCTCTTCCAGAGCCCGCAGCTCGCCCAGCAGGCGGGTGAGGCGCACGGGGTTCACGGTCTGGAAATTCTGGCGGGCCTGCTGCACCGAGCGGAACAGGATGCTGGTGCGCTCGCGGCTGAGCTGGCGCTGGTGGCCATCGAAGACGAACATCGTAAAGTTCAGTCCCGCGCTGGCCCCAAAGCGGTTGGGAATGTCGCGCAGGGCCACGGCGTTCAGGCCGGTGTTGGCAAAGGCGTTGAGTTGGGGCCGGTAGCGCAGCTCGAACACCTGCTGCGTGAAGGCCAGGTTGAGGCTGTCGAGGCGGTAGCGCTCGGCGTAGCGGGAGGTGCCCACCGGGGTGCGCTGCAGCGTCAGGGCGGGCGCGGGCAGCTGCACTTCGGTGGTGTCGCCCAGGCCGCAGAGCACGTTCAAATCCAGCAGGTCGCGGCGGTAGGACGTGCGGTAGGTGTTCAGGGCCAGCCGCTGGGTTTGCTGCTCGATGGTGAGCAGAGTGTAGTCCGACTGCTTGAGCAGGCTGGCTTCCACGAGCTTGCGCACCAGCAGGCTTTGCTTGTCGAGCAGGCCCAGCAATTCGCGCACGTAGCCGAGCTGCTCCAAATCCTGGCGGCAGAGGATGTACTGGTCGCCGACGAGCTTTTCCAAGTCGTGCACCGAGAGCCGGGCCAGGTTTTGTAATCCGAGCGCCGTGTTCTGCGCCTGCAGGGTGTACGCCTGGTTTCTAATGGCATTGTAAAGCGGCTGCGTCACCTGCGCGTAGCCCTGGTACAAGGCCCCGTTAGTCAGGTTCTTGTCGTAGCCGGAGTAGCTCTCGGCGTTCTGCCCCGAGTACAGCAGCTCACTGCGGCCGTTGTCGTGCGAGATAACCGGCGAAACGAGGTAGTTGCCCGTCAGCGTCACCTGGGCCTTGGTGTAGAGGGCCCGCAGGCGCTGGGCCTCGATGCTGGCGGCCTGAATCTGGTTCTGGGCGTCGCGGGCCAGGGGGCTGTTCTGGCGGGCCTGCTCCAGGTAAAAGTTCAGGTCGCGGGCCGGCGCGGGGGCCGCCGGTTGGGCCCGGGCTCCCATCAGGGCCAGCAGGCCGGGCAACAGCAGGGCCGCGCCACGGAAAAAGCGGGAGAAATGCGAAAGAGAAAAGGGCATGGCAACGAATACGGCGAAATTCGCCGCAAGTACCCGTCCAATTTGGAAGATAGTTGGAAGAAGGACCGGCGCTACGGTTCCGCCCGGTTCAAGGCGGCGCAGCTGGGGCACTCGGACCGCTCCTCGCCGGGGTGGCCTTCGTAGTACTGCCACTCGCCGCTGGTTTTCACCGCCTGCCCTTCGGGGCATTGGTCGTTGTCGTGGTAAGGGTAGCGCTCGGGTTCGGGGGCCGGGGCCATGAGGCCCGTCGGGAGCGCGAGGTGATGGAAAAAGGGTTGCGTGCGGGCCATAGAAAAAAGATTTAGCTGCCAAAGGCGGCGTTGAGGACCCCCGCCAGCCGGACGCCGGCTTGCAGCAGGCGCTGGTCGACGGTGGGGCCGTGGGCGGGGTAATAGCGGTAATCAAACTTGGTATTCTGCGCCGCTTCGGCATAAATCGGCGGGCAGAGCTGGTAGGACTCGTACAGCCAGGCGGCCGGCTCGGCCTGCTGCCACTGCCGGACTTGGGCGGGCGTGGCGTGGTCGAGGGCGGCCGCGATTTCCGTCCAGCTAAGACCGGGGTATTCCACCAGGTCGGTGTCCCAGATGGCGTGCAGGTTGGTGTCGTGGCCCCGCCAGCTCACGTTGATGAGGTTGCCGTCGTGGTCGTCGGGGTTGCCCACGTGCAGGGGCATGTGCACGTCGCCCACCAGGTGCACCAGCCACTTGAGGGCAAAAACCCGTTCGGAAGTGGTTTTAGCGGGGTCTTTCAGGTCTTTGAGCTGCTGCACGATGGCCGTGTAGGCGCTGCCGACAGCCGGAGCGCTGGCCGTTAGAAAACCGACGAACTGCGGCTGCGGCAGGCCGGGCGGCACGCTCACGTAGTGCCAGGGGGCCAGAGCGGCGTACTGCGGGTCGGGCCGGATTTCGTCGGGCCAGGTGCTCACCAGCGGCAGGGTTTCAGTGCCCAGCAGGCGCTGGATTTCGCGGCGGGCGCGGGGCGTGAGGTGGTTTTCGGCAATGCGGCCAATGGCGCGGTGCCCCACCACGCCCCAGCACCAGCCGGTGAGCGGCAGGAGCACGAGCACCAGCAGCGGGAGGATTTTCTTGAGCATAACCAATAAGCAGGGACGAGAAGAAAAGCTTGGATTGCCCTAAACGGAAAGGGCTAGTTGCGGGTGAGCAAGTAACAAAAACGTAACGGTCAGCACGTGGCGGCCTTCGCCCGGATACTCGTAGCGCAGGCCGAAGCCGCAGGTTTCGGCAATCTGGTGGGCGATGGCCAGGCCCAGGCCCACCCCGCCGGGGGCGCTGTCGGCCTCCTTGCGGAAACGGCCAAATTCCTGCCCCGCCGGCAGCGGGCGCGGGCGGCCGGTGTTTTCCACCCGCAGCTTCGTCGCCGTAAGATGCACGAGGATGGTACCGCCGGGGTGGTTGTGGCGGATGGCGTTGGTGAGCAAGTTGCTCACCAGAATGTCCACCAGCGTGCGCGGGGCAGCCACCGGCACCGGCGCGGCCAGGTCGGTGATGAGCGTCAGTTCGGCCCCCGCTATCTGCTCCTCCAACTGCCCCAGCTGGGCCTGGAGCACCTCGGCCAGGTCCAGGGTTTCCGGGGGCGCGACGGACTGGTTCTCCAGGCGGGCCAGCAGCAGCAGGCTGCGGTTGAGGCGGGCCAGGCGCTGCGTCACGGCCAGCAGCGCGTCGAGGTGGCCGGCCTGCACTTCGGTCAGGCCCGGGGCCTGCAGCAGCAGCCCCAGCTTGGTGCGGAGCACGGCCAGCGGGGTTTGCAGCTCGTGGGAGGCGTTTTCGGTGAATTCCTTCTGGCTGCGGTAGGTGCGCTGCACGTGGGCCAGCAGCCGGGCCAGCACCGCGTGCAGCTCCTCAAATTCCCGCGTGGTGGTGGTGGCCAGCGTCACCTCGGCGGGCTGGTCGAGACGAAAATGCTGCAACTGGCGCAGCGTGCGGTAGAACGGCCGCCATAGCCGCCGGGCCAGCACTGCCTGCAGGCCCAGCATCCCGGCAAGCAGCACGGCCAGCAAAATGGCCTGCGACTCGGCCAGGCCGGTGAGCAGCTCGTGGTTTTCGACCAGTGAGCGGCGCAGCACCAGCCGGTAGGGCCGCCCCTGGTAGGTGAGGTAGGACACCAGCTGGCGCTCCGGCTCCGGCTCGCGGGCCAGGCTGTCGTAGCCCACGACTTCGCTGATGGTATCGGGCACGGGTGGCCCCGGCGGCGTGGGGTGCAGCTTCAGACTGGGGTCCAGGCGCATCCACAGGGCCAGCTCGGCCGGGGTGTGCACGTAGGGGAGCAGCCGCGTCACTTCCTGCCGGCGCAGGCGCAGGGCGTCGTCCACGTCGGCGTTGTTGAGGCGGCGCACGATGGCGTAGAACACGAAGGTGCCGGCCACCAGCACCAGCCCGGCGTAAGCCAGCAGCGCCAGCGTGGTGCGGGTGAGCAGCTTCACGGCGCGGCGGGGGCCTCGAAGCGGTAGCCCAGCCCGTACACGGTGTGGATGCAGTCGGCCGCCCCGGCCTCGGCCAGCTTGCGCTTGAGGTTGCGCACGTGCACGTAGATGGTGTCGTAGTTGTCGAACAGCTCGGCCGCGTCGCCGCTCAAGTGCTCGGCGATGGCCCCGCGGGCCACCACCTGGCCCTGGTTGGCCAGCAGCAGCAGCAGCAAGTCGAACTCGGAGCGGGTGAGCGGCAGTGGGTGCTCGCCCACGGCGGCGGTGCGGGCCTGCACGTCCACCAGCAAGTCGTGCACCACCAGGCGGTTGGTGCCGTTGAAGCGGCGGCGACGCACCAGCGCCGCGATGCGGGCGCTGAGCTCGGCCAGGTGAAAGGGCTTGGGCAGGTAGTCGTCGGCCCCCAGGCGCAGGCCCTGGATGCGGTCTTCCAGCGCGTCGCGGGCCGAGGTGATGATGACGCCGTCGGCCTTGTGCTGGCGCTGCAGCTCGCCGAGCAGGGTCAGCCCGTCGCCGCCGGGCAGGGTCAGGTCGAGCAGGATGCAGTCGTAGTCGTGAAACAGCATCTTTTCGCGGGCCTGCTCATACGTCGTGGCCACTTCGCACACGTAGTGCTGGCCCCGCAGGTAGTCCACGAGGTCAGTCACCAGCTCAGCTTCATCTTCGACAATCAGGAGCTTCATGGGGAAAGGGCAGCGGGGAAAGGACAAGGTTACGCGGCAAGTTGGAAGAAAATTGGAAGATGGGGAATGGGGTTGTTGGGTGCCGCTAATGCTCATCCACAAAATAATTACGTTTCTAAATATCCTCAGAATCGTACCCGAGCTTTCAGCAGGGTAAGCGGCGCTGAACGAATTGAACGTCACCCCCTTTTTCCAAGCCCCGGCCTCTTGCCGCCCGGTGGTCATTTCCAATCAAGGCACGTATCGCATCATTCTCACCACCGCCCCCTTATTTCGCTGAGCATCATGAATAAAGCCATATTCAAAAAAGGCGTGGCCCTGCTGTCTCTGGGGGCCCTTTCATGGGTGGGGCTCAGCGCCCACAGCCAGCAGCCACCCACACGGGCGGCGGCCCCTCCGGTCAAGCAGCTGCTGGCCACGCCCCAAACCGTGACGATAGGCTACTACGACGCGACGGCCCCGCCCAAGCTGCGGATTAAATCGGGCGACGTGGTGCAGATGCAGACGCTGGTGGCGTGTACGCCCGCGCTGCTGGAAGAAGCGGGCCTGCTGCCCGCCCAGGTGCAGCCCGAGCTACGGGCAATTATCCAGCAGGTGACGGACAAAGGGCCGGGCATTCACATCCTCACCGGCCCCATCTACGTGGAAGAAGCCCAGCCCGGCGACGTGCTCGAAGTGCGCATTCAGGACGTAAAGTTGGCCGTACCCTACGCCTACAACGCTTTCACGCCCGGCCACGGCGCGCTGCCCAACGACTTCCCGTATGCCCGCATGCGCATCGTGCCGTTGGACCTCAAGCGCCTGGTGGGGCTCTTCGCTCCCGGCATCGAGGTGCCGCTGCGGCCCTTTTTTGGCAGCATGGGTGTTGCCCCGCCCGACGTGTCGGGCCGCATCAGCTCCTACCCGCCCTGGATAAACGCGGGCAACATCGACAACAAGGAGATGGTGGCCGGCAGTACGCTCTTCATTCCGGTGCACGCGCCGGGGGCCTTGTTCTCGGCCGGCGACGGGCACGCCGCCCAGGGCGACGGCGAAGTGGATTTGAAAGCGCTGGAAACCTCGCTGGTGGGCACCTTCCAATTCATCGTGCACAAGGGCCAGCACCTGAACTGGCCCCGGGCCGAAACCCCCACGGAATTCATTGCCATGGGGTTTGATACCAGCCTGGACGAGGCCGTAAGCCTGGCCACGCGCAACATGGTGGACTTCCTCGTCACCGAAAAGCACCTGAGCCGCGACGACGCCTACGTGCTGTGCAGCGTGGCCGTGGACCTGCACGTGACCCAACTCGTGGACGGTTCCAAGGGCGTACACGCCATTCTACCCAAAAGCCTCTTCATCGCCGCGACGCGCAAGTAAAATCGGGCAGCAATAGCGACGAGGGGGTAGCATTGGCTCCAGACTAACCACAGTATTGCAGGCTACCCTTGCGCTGGGTTTGCCCAAGCCATTCAATTACAAAGCTTGGGCAGTAGGCACAGTATCTAGCCCTCAACAGAAGGAGCCGGGCGCTTCTTCGCATTGCCCACTTAAGCATCCTGCGCCAGGCAGGCTCCCGCCGCATGAACACGATTGATATGAACCCGACTGAGCAGAAGATGGACTTCAGCAAGGTACCCGAGGTGACTTTTCTTTTCTGGGTAGTAAAAATCATTGCGACCACCCTGGGCGAAACGGCGGGCGACGCCGTCACGATGTCAATGAACCTGGGCTATCTGGTGGGCACGGCCATTTTTGCCACGATTTTCGTGCTGGCCGTCACTGCTCAGATTCGGGCCACGAAGTTTCATCCGTATTTGTTCTGGTTTGTCATCGTGGCCACGACCACGGCCGGCACTACCCTGGCCGACTTCTTCGACCGCTCACTGGGCATCGGCTACATCGGCGGCACGTCGATTCTGTTGGCCTTGCTGCTCGCTTGTCTGGGGCTCTGGTACTGGTCGCTGGGGTCGGTATCGGTCAATCAGCTCACCACCCGCAAAGCCGAAGTATTTTACTGGGCCACCGTCATGTTTTCCCAAACCCTGGGCACGGCGGCGGGCGACTGGGTGGCCGACCCAAAAGACGGCCTCGGCCTGGGCTACGAAGGCGGCGCGCTCGTCTTCGCCGCCGGCCTGGCCCTGATCGCGGCGGCGTATTACTGGACCACCATCTCGCGCACCGTCATATTCTGGGCCGCTTTTATTCTGACCCGTCCGCTGGGGGCGACGGTGGGTGATTTTCTGGATAAGCCCCGCGCCAACGGGGGGCTGGAGCTGAGCCGCTACACGGCCTCGGCCGTGCTGGCGGTCCTCATTATCATTGGGCTACTGGTATTCCCCCAGCGGGCCGAACGGGTGCCGGCAGTTGCCGCGGGACCGGGCGCACGGGGCGAGAACGAAGGGGCTTGATGGGTGCGCGGCCGCCGGCCAGCAAGCCCCTGCAGGAAATCACTAGGTTTCATAACGACTCTTATCCACGCGCTGCCGGCCAGGAAGCGCACAGAATTGACGTTTATTCTTACGTTCGCTTACTCCTAATCGGCAAGCGGAGTCACATGAAAATCCTGCTGGTTGAAGATGAGCCCGGCCTGCGCTCGGCCATTGTGAATTGCCTGGTGCAAGACGGCTACGTGTGCGAAATAGCGCCCACCTACGCGCTGGCACACGAGAAAATAAAGCTTTATCAGTACGACTGCGTGGTGGTGGACCTGACCCTGCCCGACGGCAACGGCCTCGACCTTATCCGGGCCCTCAAAGCCGATGGCTCGGCGGCGGGCGTGCTCATCATCTCGGCGCGGGCCGCGCTCGACGACCGGCTCACGGGCCTGGGGCTGGGGGCCGATGATTACCTGGTGAAGCCCTTTCACCTCTCCGAGCTGAACGCCCGGCTCAAGGCCATCATCCGGCGGCGGCAGTTTAAGGGGCAGCGGCAGCTGGTCTTTCGCGACCTGGTGGCCTGGCCCGACGACGCGCAGGTCTTCGTGCACGGCGAGCCCCTGACGCTCACCAAAAAGGAGTATGACCTGCTGCTGTATTTGTTGGCCAACCCCCAGCGCGTGCTCACCAAGGAGGCCATCGCCGAGCACCTCTGGGGCGACGAGGCGGATGCCTCCGACTCGTTCGACTACGTGTACACCCACCTGAAAAACCTGCGCAAGAAGCTCCAGGAGCACGGGGCCGGCGACTACATCCAAACCATTTACGGGCTGGGCTACCGCCTGCGGGCCGCATGAAGCTGCTCGCCAAAACCAACCGCTACTACCTGCTGCTGGCCGTGGCCTTGTTCGCCCTGGGCGGGGTAGTGCTGTACTTCAGCCTGAACTGGGCGCTGCGCAACGAAGTGGACGAACAGCTTCTCGACCAGCAACGTATCCTCACCCACGCCCGCACCGCGCCCCGGACCAGTGCCCTGCTAGGGGATTCGCTGCGGGTGAGCCGCACGCCGGTGACCGAGGGCCTGCACGATTCCGTGCGCTACGACGAGGAAGAGCAAACCATGGTGCCCTACCGCGAGCTGAGCTTTCCGGTGCAGCGGGCCGGCACCCGGTATTGGGTGACGCTGCGCAAGTCGCAGCTGGAAACGGCCGACCTGCTGCTGGTGGTGCTGAGCGTGATGCTGGCCGTACTCGGGGGGTTGTTCGGGAGCTTACTGGTGCTTAACCGCTGGCTGGCCCGCTGGCTGTGGGCCCCGTTCCAGCGTACGCTGGCCGAGCTGCGCACCTACGACCTGCACCGGCGCGGCCCGTTGGCGCTGCCGGCTACGCCCATTGACGAGTTTACCGAGCTCAACCAGGCCCTAACGCAGATGAGCGCGCGCCTGGCCGCCGACTACCAGCGCCTCAAGGACTTCACCGAAAACGCGGCCCACGAAATCCAAACCCCCTTGGCCATCATGCAGGCCCAGCTGGAACAGCTCGTGCAGGACGACACCCTGCGCCCCGCCTCGGCCGTACTCGTGGGCGCGCTTTACGGGGCCACCCACCGCCTCTCGCGCCTGCACCACGCCCTGACCCTGCTCAGCCGCATCGAAAACCAGCAGTTCGCGCAGGCCGTGCCCGTGCGGCTGGACCAGGTGGTGACGGAAAAAGCCGGCCAGCTGGAAGAGCTGGCCGCCGCCCGGGGCCTGACGCTGCGCGTGGTGGTGACCGGGGTGCCGGTGCTGGCGATGCACCCCGGCCTGGCCGATTCACTGGTGGCCAACCTGCTCCAGAACGCCCTCAAGCACAGCCTCGGCGGCGGGGTCATCGAGGTCACGCTCAGCGCCGAGGCGCTGGTCGTGGCCAACGCCGGCCCGGTCATCGAAGGCGACCCCGCCCGGTTTTTCGAGCGGTTCCGCAAGCACCACGCGGCCTCCGCTTCGCCCGGCCTGGGCCTGAGCATCGTGCAGCAGATTTGCCAGCACTACGAGTTTGGACTGAGCTATGAGTTTGGGCCGGCCGGGGCCATCCACACGCTGCGGGTGGACTTTTTCCAGCTGCCTAACCCTAACATTGTCAATAGGCTAGCACTACAGAAAAATCACATTATCGGGCAATAGCTTTGGGTATAATTTCACCAACAATCCTATTTCACTGATGAAGCAAGTCCTGATTATGGCCGCCTTTGCCCTGGCACTGACCGCCCCCGCCCACGCCCAAATGCTCAAGCCCGCCCAGGTGCCCGCCGCGGTGAAGGCCACCTTCAAAGCCAAGTTTCCCGCCATCACCAGCAATACCTGGGAGAAGGAAGGGACCAAGTACGAAGCCGGCTTCACGCAGAACGGCATCACCATGTCGGCCCTGATTACCCCGGCCGGCGAACTGGTGGAAACCGAATCGGACATGTCGCCGGCTAAGCTGCCGGCCGCCGTGCGCACCAAGCTGGCCAGCGACTACAAGGCCTACAAAGTGACCGAAGCCGCCACCCTGGTTTCGGCCGAGGGCAAGACGACCTATGAGGCCGAAGTAAGCAAAGGCGGCAAAAGCCACGACGTGCTCTTCAACGCCGACGGCTCGCTGGTTAAGAAATAACCCGCGCGTAGGCCCGCCCCCGATGCCTCACCCCGTCAGCCCCCGGCTGGCGGGGTGTTGTGGTGTAAGGCCTGACCATGCTGGCCCCACTGCTAACGCAGCTGCCAGCGCAGGCTCAGGCCGGTGGCCCCGGCGTAGTAGAGCGGCGTTACCTGCAACGAAGACGCCGTGTCCTGGGGCCGGTGGCCCCAGCGGTAGCGGTGCGACAGGTAGCCCAGGTGGGCCGAGAGGATGCCGAAGCCCGCCCCGGCAAACACGTCCGACTCCCAGTGCTTGTCGTTAATCATGCGCAGGGCGGCCACGCCGGTAGCCAGGGTGTAGGCCCCGATGCCGTACCACTGGCTTTTGTCGCGCAGTTCGGTGTGCAGAATGCTGGCGGCCAGAAACGCCTGCGCCGTGTGCCCCGACGGGAAGGCCGTGGGGGTGCCGTCGGGCCGGTCGATGTTGGTGGCGTATTTGACGATGAACACGCTGGACACCATAATCAGCTCGCTTTTCAGAATGACCAGACCCAGGTTTACCCGGTCGTTGCGGCTCTCCACGCCGGCCAGCAGCACCCCGCCCAGCTCCAGGTAGGGCGCGAACTGCAGGTAGTCGTCGGCGCGGGTGTGGCGGCCCGGCCCGAACAAGTGGTTGACGTCGCTTTTGGCGTCGTAGGACGAGTAGAAGCCGTGGCCGTTAATCGTGTTGATGCCGTAGCCGATGAGCACCGCCGGCACGATGCTGGCCCGCACCAGCTTGCCCCGGTACCAGGGCTTTTTGTCGACGGCCCCCGCCCCCGTACCCGGGCGCTCAAATTTGTGGAGCGTGTCGGCCGGGGCCGGGGCGGGCACTTGCTGCGCCAGTGCGGCGGGCAGGGAGCTCCCCAGCAAAAGCAGGCCAAAAGTGGAGTGGCGGAGCAGCGCGCGTAGATTCATAGAACGGGAAGGGATAAAGATTAGCGTTTAGAAAATCAAGACCAGGGTGCCGCCGATAATCATGGCCGCGCCCACGCCGGTGTGCCAGGTAAGTTTTTCGCCCAGAAACACCACCGACAGCAGGATGGCCAGGGCCACGCTGAGCTTATCGACGGGGGCCACCTGCGAAACCTTGCCCAGCTGCAGGGCCCGGAAGTAGAATATCCACGACAGGCCCGTGGCCACGCCCGAGAGGCCCAGGAAAATGAGGTTGGAGCGGGTGAGCAGGCCGATTTGGTCCAGGCCGCCCCGGAAGTAGACGATGCCCCAGGCCAGCACCACAATCACGACCGTGCGGATGGCCGTGGCCAGGTTAGAGTCCACGCCCTGAATACCAATTTTGGCCAGAATGGCGGTAAGGGCGGCAAAGAAGGCCGAAAGCAACGCATACATCCACCACATGAGGTTCAGGAATTAAAGGGTTGAAAAAGGAGAGAATGAAAAATAAATGCGGTTCCGCCGCGGCCGGGACCGCGCGGGGTTGGTGACCTTTGCCCCTTTCCTGCCCCGCTGCCCATGCTGAATCTGCTGCGCCACGCCGACCACGCCCTGCTCCGGTTCATCAACGGCGGGCACACCCCGCTGCTCGACCCCCTCATGGTGTTCGCTTCCGAGCGCACGGCCTGGCTGAGCGGCTACCTGGTGCTGCTGGTGGTGCTGGGCTACCTGTTTCGGCGGCGGGCCCTGCTGCTGCTGCCGGCCATTGGCATCTGCGTGGGGCTGGCCGATTCGATTTCGGCGCGGGGCTTCAAGCCCTTCGTGCACCGGCTGCGCCCCTCCCACACCCCCGACCTGGGCCCGCTGCTCTACCTGCCCGACGGGCCGGGCGGAGAATTGGGCTTTTTGTCCTCGCACGCCGCCAACGTGGCCGCGCTCACCACGCTGCTGTGCCTGGTGCTGCCCCGCCGCTTCCGGGTGGCCAAGGGGCCCTGCTGCTGTGGGCCGGGCTGGTGTGCCTGAGCCGGGTATACCTGGGGGTGCATTATCCGAGTGATGTGGTGGGCGGGGCCCTGTTGGGCGGGTTGCTGGGCTGGGCGGGGGCGCGGGCATATGCGTGGGGCATCGGCCGGGTGGGGCTGCCGAATCCGCCGCTCTAGGGCTGGGCCCGCTGCTCGCGAAACCGGTACAGGCGGCCCTGCCCCTTTTGCTGCCCGCTTCGCTCGACACGAATAAGTCGCCGTTGGGGGCAAAAGCCAGGCCTTCGGGCTGCGGAAACAGGCCGGTATCCAGGGTCTGGGCGGCCACCAGGCGGCCCTGGGCGTCCAGCTCCACCAAGTCGTTGCCGCGGGCCGAGAGCACGAACACGTGGTGGGTGCGCGGGTGCACGGCCACGGCCGAGGGGGCGAACCGGCTCAGTTGCCCCGCTTTTTTGCCGGCCTTGCCGCTACGGGCCGCGTCGGGCGAGCGGGCTAGGATGGCTTCGATGTCGAGCACGTAAGCCGGCTTCGGCTCGATGCGGTACGTGGTGGGGTTGAGGCGGTACACGGCCCGCTGGGTGCCGTCCAGGCCCGCGCCGGCTTCGCCCTTGCAGGCCACGAGCAGGGTGCGGCTGGCCGCGTCGTAGGTCAGGCCCTCGGGCTCGCTGGCGGCACTCAGGCCGGTCGCGAAGGTGGTGGTGGTGCGGCCCGTGCGCCGGAACACGGTGCCGTCGCTGCGCAGGATAAGCCAGCCGCCGGGCACGCGCGCCACGTCCTCGTAGTCGCCGGGGCCAGCGAAGTGCACGGTGCTGTCCAGGCGCTGGGTGCCCAGGTTGTAAAACAGCAAATCGCCGGTTTCGTCCTCGATGCAGGCCAACTGGGTATCACTCACCCAGGTCTGGCCGGAGATTTCGAGCAGTTCGGGCGGCAACGCATAGGTGACCGAGGGGTGAGCGAAGTCGTAGGCGCTGCGCGCGGCAGCAGATGCGGGCGGGGTGGCCGTGGCGGCCGGCTGGGGGTTGCCGCACCCGCTCAGGAGCATTCCAACGGTTATAATGGCTTTAATCACTAGGGAGAAGGGGGATTAGGTAAAACGGGGATTGATTGATGGCCTGCCCCCGCCTCAGCGCAGCAGCCAGACCAGGGCCACGCCGGCGCGGCTGCCCAGGGGTTGGGCCGGCAGCAGCAGGCCGTGGGGCGTGCGCCCCCGGAACACAACTTTCTTGAGCAGCGGGTACACGGCGTAGGCCGCCTCCGTGGAGAGAATGCCAATGCCGGCGGCCACCGTCACATCGGATATCCAGTGGCGGTTGTTGAGCAGCCGGATGGCCCCGGTGGCCGTGGCCACCGAGTAGCCGGCCACGCTGTACCAGAGACTGCGTCCGCCGTATTCCTCGGCCATAAAAGTGGCCCCGGCAAAGGCCGCGGCCGTGTGGTGCGAGGGAAAAGAAGACAGGTCGGCCGGGTTATCCGGGCGGGCTACCCCGGTGCGCTCCTTGATGAAGACGGTGGTTTCGGTGCTGAGAATGGTGGCCATTTCCAGCAGCAGGGCCCGCTCCACCAGGTCGTGGCGGGCCGGCACCCCGGCCAGGCTCAGGCCGAAAACGGCCACGGCCGGCACGTAGCGCGAGTAGTTGTCGAGGTCGGTGTGGAAAGTGGGAAAGGCTTCGTGCACCTCTTCCTGCACGGCGTAGCTGCTGCCCAGCCAGCGGCCGTGCCCGTTGCGGGTGAGCAGCCCGTGGGCGATGAGCAGCACCGGCGGGCCCACGGCCACGGCCACGCGCACCACCGGGGAGTGGATAGCGGCGAGCGGACCCGCCGGGCGCAGGGAATCGGGAATAACGGGCAACGGCCGCCGCTGCGCCCGAACGGGTCCACCCAGTAGCCCGAGCAACACCAGGCACGGTAAGTAGCCCCGCCAACGAGGGTTACCCGGACCGGACGGTTGTTTTCTCCTCATGTCCTTTGCCTGCTTTGTGAAAGTCGTCCCGGGTCGCTACCGCCTCGATAACCCCAACAAGGTTCGGTGCCAATTCTAAATTCTTTTGGAAGACTTCGCCCCCGCTGCCGGCTTTGCGTTAGCGGCAGTTTACCCGCTGGTCCACTGATTTCCCTTTTTTGGCGATGGCCGCTACCTCCTTGCTTCCCTTTGTTCGCCACGTCTGGCACCACCACCGCAAGCTGCTGGCGGGCTTGCTGCTGGGCTTCGTCGCCCCCTGGTTCATTTTCGTGCGCGTAGCCAGTGAGGTATGGGAAGGCGAGGGCCTGCCCGGCGACCAGGGCATTTTACAGTTTCTGCACGCCCACGGCAGCCCGGGCCTGGATACTGCGGCGCTGGCCATTACCCGCGCCGGCGGGCCTTTGGGAGCTTCGCTGCTGGCGCTGGCCATCGCGGCGGGGCTGCTACTGGCCCGGCAGCGGCGCGCGCTGTCCTTCTTTGCCCTGGCCGTGGTCGGGGCGCAACTGCTCAACCTAGCGGCCAAGTACCTGCTCGGTCGCACGCGGCCAGCGCTGTGGGTGTCGCTGGCCCCGGAAACGTCGTCCAGCTTCCCCAGCGGCCATTCCATGGCGGCGGCGGCGGTAGCGGCGGCAGTGGGCTTTTTGCTGTGGCGCACCCGCTGGCGCTGGCCGGCCGTGGCCGCCGGGGTGCTCTGGGCCGGGGGCATGGGGTGGTCGCGGATGTATCTGGGCGTGCATTATCCTTCCGACGTCCTGGCCGGCTGGGTTGGCTCGGTTGGCTGGGTGGGCGGGTTGCACCTGCTCTTTTCGCACTACTTCCGGGAGCTGAGCCTCGTCTGGCACGAGTGGCGCGGGACGGCACCCAAAACGCCGGCTTTCTGAGAAGCCTCACGGGTGCAGGTTCAGGCCAGCACAAAACTTGCCGGCCCCAGCTCCCCTACCGTCGTATTCCGTTCCGACTCTAATGCGACCCGTAGTACTGGCTCAGCAGCACCAGAATGCCGACGGCCAGGTAGATGCCGAAGCGTTGGAGTTTGAGCGCGGGCTTATGGTGGTGGCACATGCGGGTCGAACACGGGGCGCGGCTATTCCGTTGCATGGGGGTTGCCAACCGTACCAGTTGGATTTCCCGCTACTCATTATGGCCCTTCCCAAAGACGATACTGCCGGCATGACGCAGCTCGTGCGCTACGTGCTGACCATCGACAACATGTGCGCGCCCGACTGCATTGTCTGGGTGCGCGAGCAGTTGACGGGGCTCGGACTCGTGGTGGACCGGGTGGCCGTGGGCGAAGCCGAAGTGGCCACCGCCCACATCAATGGCCCTGATTTAAAAGCCATTCAGGCATCCTTGGAAGCAGGTGGCTATCAGCTGGTGGAAGCCGTAACCAAAGTTGGGTAGCGGAGCGGTCGAATGGGCTTCCTGCTGAACCGCCAAGGCCATTAATTGCCTGCCTTTGCCGGGTGCTGCTTCAGCCAGGCCTGCAGTTGGTCGATTTCGCGCTGCTGGTCTTGCAGAATGAAGTAGGCGGCTTTTTGCAACGAGGTATCGCGGCCCAGCTGCAGCTCGGCGTGGGCCAGGGCAATGGCGTTCTGGTGGTGGGCCCCGAGCAGGGCGGCGTAGTCCCGGTCGATGCTGCCCGTGCCGGCATCCTCGGCCGCCCGCTCAAAGTAGTTATCCGACGGCGTCTTATCCCCTGCCGCCTGGGAAATATTGCGGTGGGCGGCGGGGTGCAGGCCGGTGGTGGCGGCTTCGAGCAGCTTCTCCAACTCGTGGGATTGGGTGGTGTGCTCCGGGAAAGCAGGCGGCTGGGCCTGAATGCGCTGGATGGCCGAGTCCAGGCCCAAAACGAGCTGCTGGTGGGCGTGGTGTATGTCCTGCGCCACGCGGCGCAGCTCGGGGTCCTGGCCCTGCTTAAGCTCCAGGGCCGACATGGCCACGGCGGCGCGGTGGTTTTCGCGCATGAGCTGGGCAAAGTAGAGGTCGAGGTTGCCCTTTTGCTGGAGGGCCTGGGAGTGGTCGGCCATGGTGTACAGGGCCGCCATCATCGTGGCCGGGGCGCCGGCTTCGTGGACATCAGCCGCTTCTTCGGGGCCGCTGCGGCAGCTGGCGAGCAGCAGCCCGCCGGCCAGAAGCAAGGCGTGGGCAACTCGTAAAACGGGGGTGGCAACACGACGCATCGAGGGAAGATAGGTGAGCCGAACGAAAGGCACGAGGGGGTGGTGCCGGCTATGTGGCTGCGGGCCTTGGGCTCCCCTCTCCGGGTTTCGTGCGGCCCGTAATATTCCAGCAAAGTACCGGGCGCGAAAGCATCGGTATCGAGGTAGGGCGAGCGGGTGTTCACGGCCAGGCGCGGTCAGGGCGCGGCTTGGCCGTTTTCTTCGGCTACGGTCATGGGTATTGGAAAAAAGGGGAAAAGGCCAGCTTCGGGAAGAAGACTGGCCTTTTTATGGAATGCGGCTAGGGCCGGGCTTAGTGGCCGCCCTGCTCGTGGGCGTGCAGGGGTTCGTGGTCGCCGTGCTCGTGCGAGTGGTGCAAGGCGGCTTCCTCGGCGTGCTTTTGGCCGTGCGCAGCAAAGCCGTAGGCGGTGTAGCCGTGGTGGGCCGCTTTCTCGTGGTCGCCCTTTTTGAGGTGTTCGACAGCGGCACGGTGGTTTTGCACGGCGTGCTCGAAATAATGGGCGGCCTTCTGGTGGGCCTCGATGATTTTCTGGTGCTCTGCGGGGTGGTCTTGCTGCGGGGTCATGGAAGCGGGCGTTAACGTGAAAAAGTGGTTTGGGAGGTTATACGGAGCAACGGCCGATAGGAAGAGCGTTGGCCGCCGTTTCCCGAAACAAGGGTGCTGACGACATGGCTGCGGGATTCTTCGTCGCCCTGCTGGGTTTCGTGCTGCACGAAGTATTCCAGGAGGGTGCCGGGGGCGAAGGTGTCGGTGTCGAGGTAGGGCGAGCGGGTGTTCACGGCCAGGCGCGGTCAGGGCGCGGCTTGGCCGCCCACGCGGCGGAAGAGGTGGGCTACTTCGAGCAGTTCTTTGGAAAAAGCAATGCGGCGGCCGGCGGGCTCCAGGGTCAGGTCGATTTTAGCGGGGTGCATGGGGAGTGGGATAAGCGGCGGCTAGGCAATCATGCCGAGCAGCAGGAATAAGAGGAAGCCGACAAAGAAAGCCAGGGTGAGCAACGGGGTTTCGGTTTCCTCGTGGGCCTCGGTGAGTAGCTCTTCGGTGACGAGAAACAGCAGGGCGGCCAGGCCGAAGGAAAGCACGATTTCGAGCAGGTTGCCGGTGGCCCCGCGCAACACGGTGGTGCCGATGCCGGCCCCGATGAGCAGCATGAGGGAGGTGCCGGCCACGATGGCCACGGCCCGGCCCTTGCCGTGGCCGTCCTGGCGCAGCTCGACGGCGGTGGCCAGGCCGAGCGAAAGGAGCTCGATGGTGAGGGCGATGGCCAGCAGGGTGCCTTCTTTGGCCCCGGCCGCGAAACCGATGCCGAGCAGCAGGCCATCGATGAATATGTCGATGCCGATGGCCACCAGCAGGCCCCACGGCAGCGATGCGGCGGTGGCAGTAGCGAGGCCCGAGCGGTCAGCGGCTGGTTCGGCGTCTTTGCCGGCTTTTTCCTGTTTTTCAAGGCGCTGGGTGAAGTAGCGCAGCCCGAGCATGGTGGTCACGCCGAGGCCGAAGCCGATGGCCACTTCGTAGGGGGCGTGGTGCTGGACGATGTCGGGCAGCAGCTCGACGGCGACGACTGAGAAGATGACGCCGGCCGCGAAGTGCAGGATGGCGCTGCGCAGCTGCGGGCCGGGCGCGCGCCAGACGGCCAGGGCCGCGCCCGCAATCATGACAACGGCCGGCAGGACCGAAAAGCCGAGCAGGATGGGCCAGGGCGGGGTGACGGCGGTAGGAATGATGGGTGTTGTTAAACAAATAGGGGAAAACCTCCGAGTCCGTGGCCAAATGGCGTGGTTGCTCGTGGTAAGGTGCAAAAGCGGCATAAGAGCATCGGAAAACCGATAGTCTTACACGCTCCTTAACACAATCGAAAGAGGGTAGCGAAAACGAACGTTTAGACTATCGTTTTATCCGTGTGCCTGGTAAAGCATTGTCAGCCAAATAACTAATTAGGGAAAGCAAGCGGCTGTGCGGCCGAGTCGGAGGTTTTGCCCTATTTGTTTAACAACACACAATGGTCAGCAGCATGGGGGTAAATTACTTGGACGGGGTATTGGCATGGGCTTGCAGCCAGCGTTGGTACTGCTTGATTTCCGGCTGCTCGTCCCGGATGATTTCGCGGGCCGCTTGCTTTAGCTGCGCGTTCTGCCCAAAAGCCAGTTCGGTTTGCGCCAGGGCCACGCCACTTTGGTGGTGCAGGCGCATGAGGGTGGCAAAATCCGCGTCGGGGGTGCCGGGCAGGGGCGGCAACTGGCGCAGGGGAGCCAGCGCGGCGGCGATGCGCCGGACAAAAGCATCCCGGGCGTTGCCGGGGCGGTAGTCCCGGCCGCCGGGCCGTTCGCGGGTCACGGCCAGCGTGAGCAGGTGGTTGTCGCGCTCGTGGTCCTTCAGCACCTGCTGAGCCAGGCCACGCAGGGTCGAATCGCGGCCCTGCGCCAGCTCCAGCCGGGCCAGGCGCTGGGCCCCGGCGTGGTGAAGCTGCATCAGGCGGGCAAAATCGGCGTCCCAGTCGCCGGTGCGGCGCAGCGTGTCGAGCTGGTGGACCAGCAGTTGCAGGGTGTCGCGCAGGCTGGGCGGGGCGGCCACGGGGGCCGGTTTGGACTGGCCGGCGTGGGCTTCCTGCTCGTGGGCGTTGGTGTCGTGGGGGGCGTTGCAGCTGTCGATGGCCAAGCTGGCACTGAGAAGCAGCGCGAAATAGGCGGAGTGCACGTTCATGAAAAGGGGCTTTAGGGCGGAGGCTTTACTCGGTGGGTTCGATGTGCATCAGCACGTTGTACACGGCGGGCTTGGCCTGCTTGATGGCGGCCTTCACTGCGCCGGCAATGCTATGGCCTTCGCGCACGCTGATGCGGCCGTCGACGATGACATGCAGGTCGGCGAAGTACTCGAAGCCCATCTTGGCCTTGGTTAAAAGTTTGGTCCAAAAGTTAAACGAAGGGCTGGAAGTCGGCTTCCATTTGACGATGAATAAGACCTCTGCGTCATTTCCCATGGTTTACCGGAGAAGTCGAACTCACCTTGACAATGACGCAACGGCCAACTCTCCAGCGTGCCGTCACCTATTCAACGCAGGTCGAAGTGTTAGTCGTTAGCCCTGATGTAGGCAGAAGCGATAAGGGTACCGAACAGGTCAACAAGGTGGGGCCATCAGGATGCATAAGAGGTCCCACTTTCCGGCCCCATTTCTACCTGCATAACAGCCACCTGTTGATTGGGGCCGGCAAGGAATAGTGGCTGTTGCAGAACTCCTGCGCCTCTTTCACTTACTATTGTTAAACTGCTATTGCCGGTGGTGACGCCTCTTCCAGCAGGGAAAAAACGGCTTCCTAAGTGGTAGGGCAGGCAGGGAAATAGCTAGCCGGAGTACCCGTTTGGGCTGGTGCTTGAGCAGCTTCTTGAGGTTAAAAGCGATGGCCGTGAGCAGCATCGTTTTATGGGCATTGCTACGGCCCCGCGTGTTGACGCGCCGCAGCCCGTAGTGCTGCAGCAAGCTGCCGAATACCGGCTCTATCGTGCGCTGGCGCAGCCGGCGCATCCGTTGACCTAATCGACTTTGCTGCCGCGCCAGCGCCCGGCGGTAATGGTCCGCATAGGCCGTGCGCGTAATTTTGCGGCACTTGCTCTTGGGGGCACAGCTTGGTTTGCGCGCGCAGCGTCGACAATCGCTCGTGGAGGCGCTATAGCGCTTGGAGAGTCGGCCGTCCTGGTTGGAATCGAAGCGTTTAAACGGCAACCGCTTGCCGGCCGGACAGGTAAAACAGTCTGCCTCCCGATCATAGGGAAAGCCCTCAATTTCGGGCTTATACTGGCCAAAGACCGGAATCCAGGGGGTAATGCCCCGGGCTTCGAGTAAGGCGTAATTCACGCCATTGGAGTAGTTGGTGTCTGCGACGACATCGGTCACCGGTAAGTCATGGGCAAGCAGACGCTGGTGCAGTGGCGCGACGATACTGGGCAGCAGCACGCTATCGCGCCGGTCTGCAAAATCGGCCTGCACGTGGCTAATGAGGCCATGGCCCTCGTCCACGGCCATACTACACAGATAATTCAAGGCACGGGCCTTCCCCGGTTTGACCGAGATGCGCGCCTCGGGATCGGCCGGGCTGTAGTGCGTTTTGTTGCTCAGCAGCTGGGCCTGGGGACGGCTACGCCCCAACGGGCCACTGGCATTGCGGGCGTAGCGGGCGTGGGCGGTGGCGACGCGCCGCAAGTGGTGCGCCGGACTGGAGCGTATCACCACTGGCGTTTCCACCACCGGTTCGCCAGCCACGTGCAGGACGGGCGCAGGCGCTTCCGCAGGCTGCTTTTCGCACAGACTCTCCAGCGAGGCGTTGGCTTTAACGAAGGCCGAGTCGACGGCTTGGGTGTGGCCCGTGACCAGCCCGGCGGCCACGCACTGGGCAAAAACGTGGTCGAACAGGTGCTCGAACACGGCAGCCGGAAAGAGTTGGCGGGTGCGGCTGATCGTGGAATGCCAGGGCAGATCCTCGTCCACCTCGTAGCCCAAAAAATAGAGGATGTCCAAACGCAGACTACAGTGCTCCACGAGGCGGCGGTCGCTGACCAGGTTTTCCAGGCGGCTGACCAGCATCAGCTTAAAAAAGACCACCGGGTCGAGCGAGGGCTGGCCCGTATGGCTGTACAGCATCTGCGTCTGCTGATACAGGAAGCCCCAGTTGAGTAGTTCGCTCAGGCGGCGGTAGAGATTATACGGCGCCTCGCGCTCGGACAAGCGAAAGCGGGTGACGACTTTGTCGGTGAACTGCTTGTGGCCCTGCATAGACCTAAGGTACCGCTGGCCAGCTACCTACTTCTGCAACAGCCACTATACCTTTCTGGCCCCAGCGCCGCGCAGTAATGGAAGTCAACCCGACAGCCACTGGCAACCGGTAACCAACGGCCCGTTTAACTTTTGGACCAAACTTTTAACCAAAGCCAAGGTTTCGCCTGTGGCGGTAGCTAGGTTACAGATTCAGGGCCTGCTGCACGATGAGCTTGGCCTCCGCCGCCTCATTTTTGGCGTCGATTTTAGCCTGCTTAGCATCCTCCAGCGCCTGCTTGCCGGCCCGCACGAAGGCCGCGTTGCAGTAGCGCAGCTTATCATCGATGTGGCGATTTGAGCGGTTCTTCGCCTCCCAGGCCTTGAGCAGCTCCAGTGCCCCTTCCTGCTTGAGGATGGGGGCGTACTTGACGATGTTAGCATCGGTAACCTTCCAGTCCCGCAGCCGGGCGATGATACTGCCGGTATCAGCGTTTTCGAGCCAGGAGGCGGGAATGTCCTTCAGCGTCGGCCCCTTCTTGAGCTCGAACCGAAACCGGATTATCTTCTTGCGGCCCCGGGTGGGCCGGGTAGTCTCGTAAATGGGCGTGAAGGTAAACTCAAAATCAGTGCCAGCCAGCTCCTTTTCCGGCTCCTTCATGGTGTTCGCAATCAGGAGCATAGTATTGGGGTACTTCATCATCGGCTTGCCGGTCTTGCCTTTCTTCACCTGCCCACGCTTGTCGTACTCATACCAGCAATCCATATACTGGCGGTATTCTTCCACCGGCACTTCCCAGTAGCCCTTGTCCTGCCAGGCGGCCAGGATTTCGAAGAACCGCATGCTGTACCAGCTCTTGAGGTTCATGTAGCCGTGCAGCGGAAACTTGCTGAAGTGCGCCGCCTTCACCAGGTAGGGGGCCAGCTGCGGATTGAGCAGAATAGTGATGATGCCGTCCTTGTAGCCCACGCGCTGCTCGCGGGTGGTATCGAGCAGGTGCCGGAAATACCATTCCTTGTCGCCGATACTCTCAAACTCCCACTTCACGTCGGCCAGTTCGTAGAGCGCCCCCTTGATTTTGGAATACGCTGTCTCCGGCTCGATGTCGGTGCCTTCCAGGATGGAGGAAATGTGCAGCTGGTAGAAGTCCCGCAACTGGTAGTCGTTGTCCCGAATCTGGTCGATTACCCGCGCCATGATGCGCTTGCCGTACACCGAAATCTTCTTCTGGTGGGCAAAAGTTACGTTCCAGTGCTGCTTGACTTCGCCCCGGTATTCGGGCTCGTACTTGAGGTCAAGCTCCAGCAGCGGGGCGGCAGGGGTACGGGAGATACGTTTATCAGCCATGGGGTTAAGCAATGGACAGCGGTGGGAAGGATACGCAAGATATACCAAAACGGCTAATAAGGTAAGGTGCGATTTTGCTCACCTTACCTTTTGCGTAAACCCCTCGCTCGTTCCCTCCCACAAACACCGGCCAAAGAGCCGCGCCCACCACCTGTCCAAAGCTTAGTTTATTCGGTCAGCTCGCCGGAACCCCAATCCCAAAGACCTGCGGTCAATGCCGCTGGGAACCTGTCCAAACCTTAGCTTATTCCGTTTCCCCACTCAGACTCTGCCCCGGAAGCGTCCCGGGTAATGTGGATAACCACCTGTCCAAACCTTACTTTTTACCTGTCCAAACCTTACCATTTGAAGACCAAAACCTGTCCAGAACTTAGCTTTTGAATCTGAAGCACCTGTCCGAAACTTAGCTTTTACCTGTCCAGAACTTAGCTTTTGGGCATTTACTCCTTATAGTAAACTAATAGGCTCTTTTTAACTAATCTGTTAATTACAACTATCTAGTTCGAAAAAAGAAAAAGCATTTAGAACTGGTGGTATATACCTGAACGGCACAAGGAGCCGAAAGGAAAACAAAAAACAAAGTTTAAAAGGGCAAAAAAACGGGATTGCACTTTTCTGCTTTTTTATACCACTATTACGAGATTGATTAGGACATCTTGTACTGCCAAGGTACTAGGATAATCAGCAGCTACTCATGGCTTCTAGAGCCACTGATGCTCCCAGGGTAACTACCCCTAGACAGCGAGCTTTTTGGAGTGACCGTCAGGCCGAATCCTGAATGGTTAAGACCTAGACATCACTACCGCTGTAGAACACCGGAGATAAGCCGGGAACGAGGTCTGCTGATAGGAACAAGGGGGAAAAGAATCAATGTACGGGCCAAAAGCACCATTAGAATAACAAAAACAGACACAATAATTTAAATATTATTGAAATATTAATGATCCAAAAACACCTTATTAAGTGTAAGCAAAGCACAAAAAAACAGGCCTTTAGCTGTAAAATATACCCCTAATTCCCTGTAACATATTCACCGGCTTTATACTACCAATGCCCGACAGGTTTTAGTGTTCGAAGTGCGCGAACGTCACCATGGGATGCTTGCGCAACCAAGGCAACCATACCAGCTACATCGTTTTTCTGGGCAAGTAGTTCCAAAAGCGCTTGTTAACAATCAATAATTAAAACTATAATTTAAATATTATTGAAACATTAACAGTCATTTTGGCGTTTAAATAGCATAGAAAACGCCACTAAGACCAGCCCCAAACTGATGAGCACCGCCCCCGAAATCGTCGAAGAAGCTTACACCATCCTGCTGCAACTCGGGGGCTGGCGGTTCCTGGCCATGACCGGGGCCGACAAGCTCATGGCGGCCGGCCGGACGGCCAGCAACCCCAACCCCTGGCTGCGCATGGACCTGCGCCGCAACCAGGCCCAGGTGAACCGGTTGAAAATTACCCTCATGCCGACTGATACTTACACGGTGGAGTTTTACCACCAGAAGCTGGTCGACTGGGTGCCGGTCATCACCAATCAGCAGACGTTTGAAATGGTGTACGGGGAGGATTTACCCAGCCTCTTTACGTCGGTAACGGGATACGATACTCACCTTTAGCATCCGGGATGCGAGCCAGCGAAGCCCCCACCATCCTCCATCCGGGGTGGAACCAGTACCGCAGCCGTGTAATTGCCGCCATCACCGACGTGGAAGTGCTGATGCAGCAGCTAGACAAAGGCCTCGACAACGGCGGCCTGACCGCCGAAGTGGCCCAGCGCCTTGGCGTACACATCAACACCTAGGCCGATTTTGACGTGCTCAGCGCCTTGGTGCGGGCGGTGCGCCCCATCGGCCGCGAGGCACTACGGGCCACCCGCGAGGAGCAGGGCGGTCAGTTTTCCTTGCTTCTTCACTAACTCCAATCCCATGCCCCAAGCTCAAGATTTAGCCGTTGGTGATGCCGTGTACTATGCCCGTGAGCGGGCCGTCGGCCTGATTTATACCACCTACGAGCGGGGCCGCCACGAGCGCCCCGGCGTACAGCTGCTGCTCAGTAACGGCCGGGACCTAAGCGGATTCAGCGCCGAGGAGGCCGACCGGTTTTTGCAGCCCCTGGGTGACACGGGCCTGCGCTACGAGTTTGCGAACGTGGGCCAGCTGGCCCGCGATTACCAGCGCGGCGTGTTCGGCCAGGCTTTCCACAATGCCCAGGTGCTGCTGCTCTCATGGGAACTGGCCAGCCCCGGACCGCCCATCGAGTAGCCATTTTCTCCCTTTTGTTCTTTTTGTCATGCCCCCAACCACTCAACACCCCCTGAATAGCCCCTTTTTCGCCCCACAGCTGGCTTATCTGGCCGTGGAGCAGCAACCGGCCGATGCAGCCGAAGCGCAGCGTCTGGAGCAGCTGCGGCAGCTTATCGAGGCCGCACCCGATACGGCCGACGTGCGCGAGTTCGCCGGCCTAGCCCGCCAGCTGCTGGGTCCCGGCTACCGCGTGCATTGCGGCAGTTCCCACGTCTGGATAAAGCGCGGGGACCAGTCCGGGCGCCTGGCCATCGTGGCCGACCGCTACACCACCGCTTACCGCGAGTGGAACAGCCCGTCCCTGGTAGCAGGCAAATAGCCGCTTATAAAAAGTGGTTTTTGGCTCTCATTCTCGTCTTATCTTGCCCTGTTAACAATTCCATTTAGCGGTAGCTGGCCGATGAGCGCCAGGCCCGCGACGGCAAGGTTTTGGTGTACCTCGACCGCATCACCGAACCGGACGGGCAGGAGATTGTCCGGCTGAGCGCGCCCCGCTTTTTCGAATAGACCGAACTACGGGACGGCGGGGGCCGTAATGTTGCAAAAATTGACTAATCTTTGCTCGTGTTAGACCTCTTTGCGGCCCCGGCTATGCTCAAACCTCTTTCCTATAACTCGCTGGCCGAACTAATTCACGCCCTGGGTATGCGCAGCGACACGGCCCGGCATATCGGCATCTCGCACAACACGCTCAACGTGCGCATGGCCAACCCTGGCAGCTTCACCCTGAACGAGCTGGTGAAAGTAGCCGAGCTGGCCAAGTCCGACCTGCTCACGATGACCAAGCTGGCCCAGAAGCAGATGGACAACCCCGTGGAGCCGCCCGCCCCGGCGCTGGGCCGCCCGCGCTTCAAGAAGAACCAGCCAGACGCCAGCTAGGGAGTGTTTACAATCATAGCCAGGTTAAAGCGGCAACGAGGCAACAGGTGGCAAAGTAGTTGGCGGCGCGTTTATCAAAGCGGGTGGCAACAGCTCGAAATCGTTTCAAGCCATTGATGGCCCGTTCGATGTGGTTGCGTTCTTTGTAGAGGTCGGCATCGTGGGGCAGGGCGAGCAGGCGGTTTTTCTTGCTGGGAATCACGGCCGTGGCGCCGGCTTGGTGGATTTGGGTGCGCACGTAGCCTGCGTCGTAGGCCCGGTCCGCCAGCACGGCCTGGCCGGGGCGCAAGTGGCCAACGAGCAAGCCCGGCGCTTGTGGACAATCACCGGCTTGCCCGCCGGTCAGGGCCAGGGCGCAAATGCGGCCCTGCGCATCGCAACTCAGGTGTAGTTTGGTCGTGAAGCCACCCCGGCTGCGGCCAAGGGCTTGCCCACAGGGGCTGTCTTTTTTAGCCCCCGCCGCCACCTGGTGCGCCCGCACGGCCGTGGAATCGACCAACAACCGCTGTAAGCCGGTGGCGTTTTGGACCTGTGCCAGTACGTGGGGCCAGACCCCGGCTTGCCGCCAGCGTCGAAACCGGGCATAGACCGTGTGCCACGGGCCGAACCGTTCGACAGGCAAATCACGCCAGGATACGCCGCAACGCGCCCGCCAGAGCACGGCCTCCACAAACAGGCGCGTGTCTTTGCCCGTCGTACCCGGCGAGCGTTCCTGGCCCGGCAGCAGCGGCGAAAGCCGTTCCCACTGCACGTCCGTCAACAAACTGCGGTCTTTGTTCATCCTTCAAAGTACGAGCTTAACTGTAAACACCCCCTAGCTTTTAGTCAGAAAACGGCTAACTAAGCGGGCAGCTTTTCTACCATTCGTGGCCAGCTGCTGCACTTCACCCGCGAGTTTTTACCACTCGTCCTTTTTTCCCCCAAGGGCTAAAGCGGCTCAGTAGTTTCGTGGCGTACCAGCTGCGTTTCATGAAACTCATTATCGTCGAAAGCCCCAACAAGATTAAAAAAATCAAGGGCTACGCGGGGCCTGATTACGAGGTAGCCGCGTCCGTGGGCCACATTCGGGACCTGCCCGTAGGCGGGGGCGACATTGGCATCGACCGCGAGCATGGCCACGCCCTGAAATACGTCGTGAGCGACGATAAAAAGGCGGTGGTGGCTAATCTGCGCCGCCTGGCCAAAGCTGCTGGCCCCCAGGGCGTGTACCTGGCCACCGACCCCGACCGCGAAGGCGAGGCCATTGCGTTTCACCTCTGCGAGGTGCTGGGGCTGGACCCGCGCACCACCAAGCGAATCGCCTTTCAGGAAATCACCGAGAAGGCCATCAAAGCTGCGCTGGATACGCCTACTACGGTGGACCTGCACCTGGTGCACGCCCAGGAGGGCCGGCGGGCCGTGGACCGGCTGGTGGGCTTCACCATCAGCCCGGTGCTGAACCGCAAGCTGGCGGCGGGCCTCTCGGCCGGCCGGGTGCAGTCGGTGGCCGTGCGCCTGGTGGTGGAGCGGGAGCGGCAGATTCAGCAGTTCATCGACACGTTTACGGTGCCGGTGGTGGCCACCCTGCAGACCAGCCACGGCGAGCAGCTGCGGGCCCGCCGCACGGACGCCCCCTTCGCCGCGCTTGACCAGGCGCAGGCTTACTTGCAGCAGGTCGGCCGCGGCGCGGACTTTGGCGTGCTGGATGTGGAGAAGAAACCCGTAGAGCGCCAACCCTCGCCGGCTTTCTCCACCTCGACGCTGCAACAGGAGGGCGTGAAAAAGCTCCGCTTTACTGTGCAGAAGGTGTCGGACCTGGCTCAGAAGCTGTTCGAAGGCGGGCACATCACCTATATCCGCACCGACAGCGTGAACCTGGGCGAGGAAGCCACCCAGCAGGCCCAGGCGCAGATTACCGCGCAGTTCGGAGCCGGCCAGTTCCAGGCCCGCCAGACCAAAAACAAGGACGGCGCGCAAGAAGCCCACGAAGCCATCCGCCCCACGCACTGGGAGCAGTCCAGCGCCGGCGACACGCCCGACGAGCAGGCGCTCTACCGACTGATTTATACCCGCGCCCTGGCCTCGCAGATGCTGGCTGCCCAGTACGACCAGACCACGATAACCCTCGCCCCGGCCGCCGATACCGCCGACACCTACACCAGCTCCACCCGCGTGCTCACCCGTGCCGGCTACCTGGCCGTGTATCAGGACGCCGAGGAAGAAGGGGAGGAGCCCGATGACGAGGCCGAAACGACGCTCAAACATCCGGTGCAGGAAGGCGAGGCCCTGACGCTGGTCAAGCTGGAGGCGCGGCAGCGCTTTGCCCGGCCCGCCAAGCGCTACAACGAGGCCACCCTGGTCGCAGACCTGGAAAAGCAGGGCATTGGCCGACCGAGTACCTACGCGTCCATCCTGCGCACGATTTTCGCCCGTAAGTACATCAGCACCGGTAGTGTCGCAGGCAAGAAGCTGAGCGCGCAGGTGCTGACCTGGCAGAGCGGCCAACTGACCACCAGCCAGCGCAGCGAGACGCTGGGAGCCGATAAGGACAAGCTCCTGCCCACGGCCATCGGCACCCAGGTCACGGAGTTTCTGGAGCGGAATTTCCCGAAGGTGATGGACTACAAGTTCACCGCTGGCTGCGAAGCCGTTTTCGATAAGATTGCCCGGGGCCAGCAGACCTACCAGCAGTTCGTGCCGATGTTCGACAAGAACCTGCTGGGCTGGGTGGCCGCCGCCGACCAGCTCACCCCGGACCGAGCCGAGTTACAAAAGCGCCTGGTCGGCCACTTTGAAGGCGCGGAAATGCTGGTGGGAACCGGCAAAAACGGCCCCTATGTCCTGCACGCCGAGAAATACTACAACATTACCGGAGGCATCAGCCCCGCGCAACTGAGCGAGGCGCAGGCTCAGGACATCATCACCCTGCGCCGAGCCTCGGCTCCCCGCGAGGTAGGCCAGCACCAGGGCAAGCCGGTGGTAGTAGGGCAGGGCCCCAAAGGCGTTTACCTGAAGTGGAACGAGCAGTATTTCGATTTGCCAGCCGGTATAACTGCCGCGGCCGTTACCCCAGCGCTGGCCATCAACTGTATCATGAAGGCCCAGGCCACCGCTGCTAAAAATGTATTGGCCACTGTCGGCAAATTCACCATCGGCCGCAACGAGTGGGGCCTTTTCGTGACCGACGGAGTGGTAAAAGCTAAGTTTAAGCCCGACTGTACGGAGGAGCAGGCCAAGGCCACAACGGCCGAGCAGGCCGCCGAAATGATTAAAAACTATAAAGCATGGAAGAAGAAAAACGCGGGCCGGAAGTAGCACCCCTGAGCTTTCCTGACCTGAATCTGGCCTTACTCTATCAGGATGCGCTGCTCTATGCCCAGAACCGGCTGAAAATGATTGCCCGGGGCGGGCTGCTGCCTTTTTGCGAGGCGCACAAGTTTCCTTACACCACCGTTATCAACCTGAAAAACGGCAACCTGAAGAAGGAGGAGCCGCGGCTACTTCACCGCCTGCTGCGTAGCCTCGACGTGCCGAACGAGTTGCTGCAGTTTCCGCCGAGTAGCCCGAGCCAGCGGTTTTTGCTGCCGGATGGTGAGGCATTGGAAACTTTCCAAATGCAGATGGCCATGTTTTAGCAGAACTGGCACCCTAAACACAAAAGCTATTTTTCATCAATGCCTTGCAAAAATATCTCTAGCTCTTCTTCTGGAATAAACCCAGCGTCAACCGTAACGTGAACGTAGCTATTGATGCCGCTGGTACGCATGAATTGAGCAATGGCATCTGGAAAATCAGCAGCTGCGTCGTCATTTGTGAACACAGGAATCGTTATTAGACGGTCATTGTCATCCCTGATGGCCTGTTGATAGGAAAGGTCAGAGCCATGATAGTTTTCCGCTTTAGACGGCCTTCTCGTAGCAGAAGCAGATATGCGGATTTCATTGTTAACCGCCGTGAGATATTTCCCTAAACGGTTGGGACGCAACATCAAATAGATAAGGTAGCCAAAGCTCAAACTATTGCGTTGCAGAAGAGCTGTCAAATCGTGTTCGTTCCACGCTCGTGAAGATGGTCCATGAAAATCAGAGCCCGGACCTGGCTGTAGCCATGGATTATCTACTAGGTAGCGGTGAGCATGCTTATGCCAAACGCATGTGGAACCATACAGTCTGAAATTTGCATCCCGGTAAAGCACTTCCTTCTGACAGAAAAACTGTTCCCAAACCACAAACCCGGAATGCACAAGTGCTTGTTGCCTAAGAACCTCGTTCGTGAAGCGGGACTTGTAGATTTTAGGCGGCGGCGGGATTCGCTTTTTGCTGACTGGTCGCCAACCTATGTCATCCCAGCCATTCGCAATCAGCGTTGAGTTCTTTTTGAGTCGGGGCCATTTGGCCTCATACATGCCCACCCGGTGCAAAACTTTGCCTTTGCCGTGGTCGAAGCTGAAAATGATGATACCATCGCAACCATACTCCTGCTCAATATTAGGGGCCGAGGTAACGGATACAAAGCGGGGGCTTCCGTTATGAAAAATTCGCCCCTTGTTCAAGAAATTTCCAGCAGAGAGTAGACTGCTGGATAATACTGCACCTAGTGGGTAACGGATGTGCGTTGCCAGATTTGAAACATAGTCGCGCTCAGATATTATGCGTCGGGTCGATAAGTCCTGACGGCAGGTAGCATCAAAAAAGCGAAAAAGACGAGCAATTTTGAGTGCTTCGGTTCGAGTGAGCATAATATGAACAGTGTATCAGGTACCAGCATCTGGCCTGGCTCTATATCTCGCGGAGCGTATTGAGAAAGTCATCCAGCTTGTAGGCTCCGTCCACCACACGGCGCTCGTACACCATGAAGTAGCGGAAGGCGTTGCCGGCTTTCTGCGCCCAGGTGGCTCCGAGCTTGATTTTCTGCTCTGCGTCGAGGTGGTCGCCCTTGGTTTCGACCACCAGGGTTTTGCCGCTTTTGGTCTGGATAATGAAATCGGGGTAGTGGTTCAGGAAGCCGTTGATGCGGAAGCCTTTGCCGCGCTCGGGGTTGCGGGTCCAGAAGGCAATGTTGGGCAGGTTGGCTATTTCGTTGATGACCTTTTCCTCGAAGCCGTTGATTTTGCCTTCCTGCTCATAGAGCGATTTGGTGATATCCTTGCTGGTGTCGCCGGGCGAAATCTGGGTGGGGAAGATGTAGGCGGGCTGAATAAAGGCCTTGTCCTGGTCGAGAAAATTGCGGAACTGCTTGTAGGCGTACTCCTCCGACAGCAGCTTAATCTTGTCCTTGATTTTGCCGGTGTAGGTGTACTCGTGGTTGGCAAAGTCGGTGAACTGCTCGTCGGTAAAGTCCTCCAGAATGCGCTTCACGTAGCGCTCAATCTCCTTGTCGGCAATGGGGTAGAGGTTGCCGATGAGGTCGAGGATGCGGCGCGTGAAGTTCTTCACGCGGCTGTCTTTGCGGGCCGGGTCCAGGATGAAGGCCATGATGCGCTCCTTGGCATCGCCGTCGATGCGAGCGAAGGTGGGCGTGGCTTCCTTTTTGGTTTCGTCGAGGTCCACGCGGTAGAGCTCGGCCGATACGCCGTCGAACTTGATGTTGGTGTCGGCCTTGCCCAGCGGGAAGCCTTCGAGCAGGTATTCCTTTTCCAGCAGCACGGCCTGGCTGCCTTCGCCGCTGTCGAAGAGGCTGGCGGCGGGCTTTTTCCAGAAGAACTGGGGCAGCACCAGGGCGGCGGCCTGCTCGCGGAATATTTCCTTGATGGGGTAGGTCTTCACGAGGGATTGGAGCACGGTGGGCAGGGGCGTGGCCCCGCCGGCGGTGCTGGCGGCCACGGTTTTCTCAAACTCGGCTTGTTGGGCCAGGGCCGCTTCGGCAATGGCCTGCACCGAGCCCCCGGCGGCCGGGAGACTGGCCAGCGGGTCCGTGACCAACACGGCCGCAGCGGCTTCGTCGGTGGCGGGGGCCAGCGGCGCAATGCGGCGCACGTCGATGTCGGCCAGGTCGTCGGCCGCCGTCGTGGGGGTAGGCGCATCGAAGTTGAGCGGAGCCTGCACGAAGCTGGCCAGCGGGTCGGGCGCGGGGGCCAGCGTGGCCGGGTCGGCTACTTTGTAGTCGCGGGCGCTGAAACCGGCCTTGTTGAGGCCTACCACGATTTTGGCCAGCGTCTCCATAAACTTGCCGGAGGCCGTCAGCACGTAGCTCATGTTGAGCATGGGCGCGGCGTGCGGGGCCACGTAGGGCTGGCGCAGCACCCGGCCCAGAATCTGCTCCACGTCCACGGCCGACGACTTGTCGGCCAGCGAGGCCAGGATGTAGGCAAACGGCGCGTCCCAGCCTTCTTTCAGGGCATTCACCGTGATGATGTAGCGCACTTCGCACTTCGGCGAAGCCAGGTCTTCGTTCTTCAGCTCGTTGAGCCCGGCCGTCTTGATGCGGATGTGGCTTTCGGGGATTTTCAGGTCGATGAGCTTCTTTTTCAACAGCTCGAAGGTGGTGTTGTCGTCGGCCGTTTTGGGCTGGGCCTGAAACAGCACGATGGGCCGGATGTAGCGCCCGCCGGCTTTCTGCTCCTGCCGGGCCTGCAGCTCCAGGTTGCGCTGCAATTGCAGGGCCGAGTTGATGACTTCCGTGCGGTCGTTGTGGTTGTAGACGATGACGGGCAGCTTCACCATGTGCTCCTTCTTGAGCGCCAGCGCGTCCACGAAGCTGATGATGTTGCTGTTTTTGCGGGGCGTGGCCGTCAGGTCGAGGATGAACGAGGGGTTGAGGTTCTTGAGCATGTCCACGCTCAGGTCGCTTTCCGCGTTGTGGCTCTCGTCCACCACCACCACCGGGTTCAGGGCCTGAATCACGCGCATGAGCGTAATGTCCTCGTCATCGCCCAGCAGGGTGCCGAAGGACTGCAGGTTGCCGTTTTCCTGGTACACCTTGCGGTCTTCCTTATTCTTGGCCCGCAGGCTGTCGAAGCTCAGCACCACCAGGCTCAGCTGCTCCTGCACGCTGCTGGCCGAAAAGCCGCTGCCTTGCAGCAGGGCCGCTTTGTCGTACACCTCCACCCGGCCGGCGAAGTGGGTGTTGATTTTCTGGCGGTAAGGGTGGCCGGCGTCTTTCAGGTTGCGCAGCGTCTGGTCTAGAATGGTGATGGAGGGCACCAGCCACACCACAGCCTTGGGCCGGCCTGCCGGGAAAGCGGCGAAGATGGTGCGCAGCGCGTTGGCCGCCAGGAAGGTTTTGCCGCCGGCCGTGGGCACCTTTATGGTGACGTGCGGCACGCTCTGGACCGTGTTTTTGTAGGGCTCGATGGCCGTGCCCGGAAACGGCTGCAAGGGCGTGCGCGGGTGCGCGGCCCAGAACTCGTGGAAGGCGTCGGGCAGGTTTTTGGTGGCCTGCACGCAGTCGAGGAAGCGGGCGAGGTCCGTGATGACCTCCTGCTGGTAGGGTTTGAGCTCCATGTCGGCCGGGGGCTAGAAGCGCGAAATGTCGCGGGGGATTTTCTTAAAAATGATGCCGTGCTGGGTCATGAAGTCCGCAGTGAGCAGGCAGTTGTCGGCGTAGATGATGTACTGCCCGGCGCGGGTGCGCATGGTGGCCAGAAAGTCATGGCCCAGCGTGGTCACGGCATCGGGCGCGTAGTGGAAGTAGTAGGCCGTATCGTCGTAGAGGGCCAGGAAGGCCGCGTTGTCGGCTTCGGCCGGGGCTAGGGGGTAGGGCCTGCTTGGTTTCGGCGTAGTAGAGGTACTGGCGCAGGCCCGCTAGCCCCGCCTGCTCGTTCAGCTCGCCGCCCTCGGTAAACACCGGCTCGCCCAGCGTGCGGTAGTCGAAGCTACCGCCGGTGCCGGGCTGGCCGGCGTAGCCCCGCATCACGCGCTTCACCCGCTCCGCCGTGATGTGCTCGGCGTAGTCTTCCATCTCTGTGAGGATAAATTTGCGGTTGCCGCCGTCCTGCTGATTGAGCTTGAGGACGGCGTGGGCCGTGGTGCCGCTGCCAGCGAAGCTGTCGAGAACGATTGAGTCTTTGTCAGTGGCGAGTTGTAAAACCCGTTCAATCAGCCTTGTAGGTTTTGGAGTTGGGAAGGTTTCAACGTCATGTAAAACCTTATTTGCTTCCTTCTTAGCCTCTTGTGAGTGCCCAACTTCGCTATGCGGCCAGATAGTCTGAGCGACGATACCCTGTTTGACGTTTTCCTTAAACCGCTTTAGGCGAGGTGCATTCTCGCCCTTTTTCCCCCACCAGATTCTATTGTCAGCATTTAGGGCATCAAACTTCTCTTTATTAATCGTCCAATACCTTCCTTTTGGCGGGCCAGGAATAACTCGCCCAGAAGGGGAAACTACAGGATAGTCGCCGTCGCCATAATAGTTTCTGGCGCTCATATCGCCAGATGTCCAATCGCCACGAACATCATCATCTAGATTCTGATAGCGTCCATCAGCTTCTTCTGTACGAGGCAATAAATTGATTTTCCACGACCTGCGATTTTTAGCGAAACACAGTATGAATTCGTGACTCGCCGATAGAAATTGAGCGGTGTTATTTGGTGAAAAGCTCTTTTGCCAGATAATGGTATCAATGAAATTGCTTGCTCCAAATATCTCATCCAGAACCAGCCGAAGGTTAGAACCTTCGACATCATCAATCGAAATCCAAATGCTGCCATCTTCCGCCAGCAGCTTGTGCAGCAACTTGAGGCGTGGGTACATCATGCACAGCCATTTATCGTGGCGGGAAAGGTCTTCGCCTTCCTTGCCCACTACCTGGCTGAGCCACTTCTTGATTTTGGGGTCGTTGACGTTGTCGTTGTACACCCAGCCCTCGTTGCCGGTGTTGTAGGGCGGGTCGATATAGATGCACTTCACCCGGCCCTCGTTCTGCGGCAGCAGGGCTTTCAGGGCTTCGAGGTTGTCGCCGTGGATAATCTGGTTGCCGCTGCCGGTGGGTTCGGCGGTTTGGGTGCCGTCGGCCAGGGCTCCGTACTGGTGGTCGAGGAGGCGGAAAGGAACGTCCTGGTGGTGGTTGATGACTTTGTCTTTACCAATCCAGTGGAGGGTGGGCATGCGGGGGTGGCAATAGGTGTGAGGACGAAGGTACGGAGGGCCAAAACGGGGAGCTAATCTGATAGCATAGCGAAAAAAACTGGTTGTGCAGAATGCCCACGCATGAGCCACCGGGCCTCGTGCTAAAATCATGAATCCGAAAGCACTATCTTCGTTAGCATGTCACTGGGGCCTGGTTGCGTTCGGCCAGCGCGCCCATCTTTCTGGCCCAAAAGCCGATACTCCGGCCCCATTTAGCTTGATTCCGGTGAGTTCTTCCAAGTCCCCCGCCAAACCGGCCAGACCGGCCGCCCCCAGCCTGTTTGAGCGCACTCCCGAGCCGGGCCTGGAAGTAGTGTACGCCCGCGCCGAACGCGCCGATACGAGCACCGCCGCGCAGCTATTCAGCGGCTACGACCGGGTGCGGGTGCTAACCTATTCCAACAGTATTTCGATGATAGCCCAGCTGGCGGCCTGGTGCCCCGACGTGGAAATCATCTTCGGCCGCGAGGACATCATCAACGACGCCGCCAAGCTGCTGCATTTTCAAACCCTGTTGCTGAGTGAGATTCGCGAAGAGCTAGCCGAAGCATTGCGCCAGCCCGATGGTCGCCACGCGGACCTCCACACCCGCATCGCGGCCGGCACGCTGCGCTTCTTCGTGGTGCAGCAGCTGGTGTCGCACGAGAAGCTCTTCCTGCTCGAAAACAGCGCCACCGGCGAAACCCGCGTGCTGGCGGGCAGCGCCAACCTGTCGGAGCGCGGCTTTGGCGGCGTGCAGAACGAGAGCTTCTACGTGTTCGACAACGACCCCGTGGCGTGGGAGGCGAAGCAGGCTAAGTACCTGGCCATCCGGGAACAGTCGGCCGCGCCCGTGGCCGAAGAGGCCTTCACCGCCGAACGACTCGACGCTTCGCACCTACCGCTTTTCAACCCGGCCCGCGCCACGGCCGGCAACGGCCTGCCCACCATCTACGTGATAGAGCAGGCCCCGCCGGGGCCGGTCGTCATTGAGAAGTTCCTGGCCCAGCGCCCGCCCAAAGTACTGGCCGAGCTGGCCGCCCAGCTCGTGACCAGCAAAAACGCGGTGCGCGTGGACCGGAAGATTGCCACGGAAGGCATTCGCTACGTCAAATCCCACCAGCGCACGGCCGAGCACAACGATGAGGAAACCGTGACCGTGGACTGGCGCACGGCCCGCGTCACGCGCGGCGGCCAGCCCTGGTCGCTGGACGTAGCCGATGTCGACGTGGCCGCCGATGCCGCCCTGCTGGTGGAGTACTTCGCCGGCTACGAGCAGTTTCACGGCAACGCCGACAAGCTGGCCCGCGACTACTTCACCTTCCAGTGCTGGCTCTACCTGAGCCCGTTTCTGTGCGACATCCGCAACGACGCGGCCCGCAACGGCTTCATCTACGACTACCCCATCTTCGGCATTCTGTACGGCCGCAGCAACTGCGGCAAATCGGAGCTGATTCGGCTGCTGCTCAAGTCCATGTTCGGGCTCGATGGCTTTCTGGAAAAAGACTGGTTCACGAAGTCAAAAGTGGCCGGCCTGCGCGAGCAGAACCAGCGCTACCCCCTGGCCTTCGACGACCTCGACGCCGCCCGTTTCAATGCCCACGCCGTGGCCCTCATCAAGGAAGACCACCTGGTAGGCCAGTACCCCGCCGTGGTACTCTCCATGAACCAGGAAAAGGACAGTTTCGAAACCGAGATTCGCAAGCGCTGTCTCGTGCTCTACACCGATGCGTCGCTGCCCGACCACACCGGCGTGAGTCGCACCCTGGCCCGGCAAGTCAAGCATCTCAAGTCTCAGCTCGGCACGGCGTTCTACCGGCGCTACCTGCTGCGCGTGTGCGAGAAGCTGCAAACAGAGGGCTTTCCGCTGGATATTCTCACGTTTTCCAGCGAAGTTCTGGTTGCGTTGTTTCGAGATTCCTTGCCCCCGCAAATGGAATTGCCCGCGTGGTGCACCGTCGTTTCGCTCGACGGCTACACCCGTGGCAAGCACGACAAAGTGCGTACTGAACTGCTGGAAATCCTCCAGCACAACCCCACGGCCTGGCAAATAAGCGGCACCCGCGCCGTGCTACTCATGGAGCCGATGACGCTGCGCAAACTGCGCAAGGACATCCCCGACTATTTGCTGAGCAGCGGCCGGCAGGGCGACCGGCTGGTCTTCAAAAAGGATGAATTGGAAGCCTTTCTGGAAGTGCAGCTGGGTAAAAAGCCAAGCTGGTGGCGGCGCGTGTTGGGTGAGCAATAGTCACTGGCTTTTTTAGCTTCCCGTGGGTTTAACGCCTAAATTTGGGTTGTTCAACTCCCGCCGTCACCCCCATCTAAATGCCACCTGCTGCCCACGAAAGTCAGAATACCGAATGGAAAGAGTCGTGGCGCGACGAATACATCAAGTGGCTCTGCGGCTTTGCCAACGCCCAGGGCGGCACGCTCACCATTGGCAAGAACGACCAAGGCCAGGTGGTGGGCATTGCCAACAGCCGCCAATTGCTGGAGGAAATTCCCAATAAGGTCCGCGACCTGCTCGGCATCCTCGTGGACGTGCACAGCCACCAGGAGGGAGAGCTGACGTATCTGGAAATCGTGGTGGAAGCGTACCCGTATCCCATCAGCTACAAAGGCCAGTACCACTACCGCAGCGGCAGCACCAAGCAGGAGCTAAAGGGCACGGCGCTCGACAAGTTTCTGCTGCGCAAGCAGGGCAAGCACTGGGATGGTGTGCCCGTGCCTGGTGCCGACGTGGCCGCGCTGAGCACCCCGGCGCTGGAGCTGTTCCGCCAGCGCGCCCGCCGCAGCGGCCGCGTCGACGCCGACGTGCTGCTCGACGCGGACAGCACCCTCCTGGAAAACCTGCACCTGGTGGAAGGCCCCTTCCTGAAGCGGGCCGCGATTCTGCTGTTTCACCCGACCCCGGAGCGGTTCGTGACCGGGGCCTACCTGAAAATAGGCCGCTTCGCCACCGACCACGACCTGCGCTACCAGGACGAAGTGCATGGCCCCCTGCTCGACCAGATTGAAAAAGGCCTGGACCTGCTGCTGACCAAGTACCTGGCCGCCGGTATTACCTACGAGGGCGCCCACCGCACCGAGGAATTCATGTTCCCGAAAGAGGCCCTGCGCGAGGCCTTGCTCAACGCGCTGGCCCACAAAGACTACAGCAGTGGCTCGCCGGTGCAGCTAAGCGTGTACGATGACCGGGTCATCTTCTGGAACGACGGCCATCTGCCCGACCATTGGACCGTGGAAAACCTAACGCGTAAGCATCCGTCCCGGCCCTTCAACCCGGACCTGGCCAACACCTTGTTTCGGGTCGGCTACATTGAATCCTGGGGCCGGGGGACCCTCAAAATGATGGCGGAGTGCCGCCGGCACGCGCTGCCGATGCCGCGCTACACCTTTGAGGCGGGCGGCTGCACCGTCGAGTTTTTTAAGTACACCGAAGATTCCTTGCGCCAGCAGGGCCTGCGCGACGAGCTGGTCAAAATCATCCTCGCCGTCCAGGCTTCGGGGGCGGTTACCAATTCAGCCGTGCAGCAGCTCGCGGGCGTGAGCAAGTCCACGGCCACTCGCTTCCTGAATGAGCTGGACCGGCTGGGCTTCCTGCAAAAATCAGGCACCACCGGCGTAGGCACCGAGTACGTGCTAAAGGGTTCATAAAGGGTTCACGCCGGCTGGCGACAACCTCAGTATGCAGCGCAATAAGTGGCCCCGGTAAGCGCAGAAGCCGCTTTTGGCATCATTCAGGGCTTACCGGTATGGGTTCATAATGGGTTCAAGGGGCCATTTAGATTGCCGCCTACATCAGTCCTGCCGCGCATCTCATTACTGAAATCACGGCGGCTGTTACATAAGCACTACATAAGAAAAGGCGTTTCCAAGCCGTAGTGGCAGGTAGTGGATACCAGAACCCGCGAATTGTTACATGGGCACTACATGAAGTAATTCGTGGCGTCGGGCGGGCCCGCGGCCACCGCTTGCAGCGCCGAAGCGAGGGGAGCAGGGCGGTTCATGATTCCGAGGCTACACTTTGCTGATAAGCCCAGTCTTCGGGCGATAGAATGGCCTGCATAAAGGCGGAATAGCCTTGGTCACGCCGTTCTAGGGCGTGCCGCCGCAACGCCAGGCTGCTTTTGCTTTGCTCGAAGCCTTCCTGCTCAACCAAGCGGCGCATGTTGGCCGGCAAGCCATCGAGCCAGTCGTGGTAGTCGGCCTCGATGATTTCTCCAACGGCTTGCTGCTGATAGCGGTAGCTGGCATTGCCCAACCGAAACAGGCGAGCGTGCTCTGCGCGCTGCGCTTCCGGCAGCGCGGCTAGAAATTCCAACTGCGACTGGTGATACTTATCAAGCGGGTGCCGGGGCTGGAGCAGGTTTTCCATACCTTATATAAGTAGGTGCGCCAAGTTACAAACCCAGCGAGTGAGCCGCATTATAGGCAATGATGTCGTCGAGCCGGGAGTAGCGGCTAATCATGGCGTCGGTTTTCTGCTTCGTCTGGTTCTTGATAAACTCGTTGGACTGCCCGTTGAGCTTGGCCGTGGTGATGAAGGAAGCCCGTAGCGAGTGGGCCGAATACTTTTCGCCCAGGTGCTCCTTCACGAGCAAATTGACGCGCCGGTCCGATAGCCGGCGGCGCGACGGCATGCCCGGTTCGCCGGTCTTGCCCCGCGAGAGCGATACGAACACCGGGCCCTGCGTACGCTCGCCCAACAGCTCTACCCAAGCCTTGTAAGCGCGGATTGGGCAGAAGAGCGGATTGGAAGCGTAGAAAATGGCTTTTTGCTCCAACTCTCCAGTCTGGTTGGTCTTGCTTTTGGGCAGGCTCAGGATGAGGGCGGCATCGGTCAACTCAATATGCTCCAGATTCAGACCCACCAGCTCGGAGCGGCGGAAGGCCCCGGTGAAGCCTATTAAAAGGAGCGCGTGCGCGCGTACGCCTTCCGGCCGGGTCAGGTCCAGCTCGGCGAGGCACTTTTTGAGGTGGGCCACCGAAAAAGCCGGGGCCTGCTTCTGCTTCTTGCCCACGGCGCGGGCCACGCCCTTGCGCAGCACGTCCAGCGCCGGCGCGTTGATGGCCGAGGGCAGCCCGAGCAACTGGTGGTTTTTCTCGATGGCGGCCAGGTGCCGGTTGATGGTAGCCAGCTTGCGCGGAATGTCGGCCAGGTGGGCCACGTAGCTGGCGAGCGTGGCCACGGCAGCCGGCCAGGGCGTGAATTCGTGCGCGACGCAGAAGGCCTCGTAGCTGCGTAGGTCGGCCGAGTACGCCAGGCGGGTGTTGTCCGCGCCTTCGAGGCCCATGGCCAGGTAGCGCCCGACGTTCGGCGCGACTTGTCCGGCCAGGTCGTTGGCCAGCGCCAGGGCCGGCAGCTCACCGGTCACGGCCGGCAGGTTCTTTTTTCCCTTTGGTACCATCTTGCTTTTGGCAATTGCAAAATATAGGACTGCAAGTGCGCCTCAAATATACGCCAAACTTAGGTCCGATAATTAAGCATTATGGAACCTAAGTTTATTTCGGGAAATATTGGCCTTGGTTAAAAGTTTGGTACAAAGGTTAAACGGCCGGCCATTCGATGGACGTAGCCGACGGGCGTAGCAACACCAGGTGGCCGTGCACGGGTGGGGCCAAGAAGGTGCACCTTGCCGGCCCCAATGAACAGGTGGCGATTATGGAGGTAGAAATGGGGCCGGAAAGTGGGACCTCTTATGCATCCTGATGGCCCCACCTTGTTGACCTGTTCGGTACCCTTATCGCTTCTACCTACATCAGGGCCAACGACTAACACTTCGACCTGCGTTGAATAGGTGACGGCACGCTGGAGAGTTGGCCGTTGCGTCATTGTCAAGGTGAGTTCGACTTCTCCGGTAAACCATGGGAAATGACGCAGAGGTCTTATTCATCGTCAAATGGAAGCCGACTTCCAGCCCTTCGTTTAACTTTTGGACCAAACTTTTAACCAAGGCCAATGATGCCGACGGGATTGCTGCATGGGTTTCTGATGGGTAATGCTGAGAACGGGCTGCATGCCGGTCAGCTGACTGCTATGCGTATTCAGCTCGCTGGCGATAAAAGATAGCAGGCGTGCTGGCCGATACGGAAGGGGTCGGGGTGGGCCAACTGGTCGTCACCGAGCCGCTTGATTTGGTCCTCAGTTACCCAGCGCAGTTCCTTCACGTTTTGTTGTTGCAATGCTTTTAGTTCGGCTTCCTGCGGATTTGTCAGCTGCAATTCGTACACCTGATACACCATCAACTCGGTTGCTTCGCTGTAAGGCGAGTAGGTTAGAGGCCGCCAAACGGTGTACTGATACCGCGAGGTTATTTTGCTGAACGCAACCGAGAGGAAGCCCGGCTCCACCAGCTCTTCCTGAAACTCGCGCTGCTGGTCGGTCTCGCGGCCTTGCTCCGAAGTAAACCAGTTCAAGAATTCAATCAGATGCCTGCCAGGTACCCGGAGGCGTAGGTCGTCTCGGCTATGGTCGTCGATGGGCATCAGCTTATCGTCGCGCACATCCAGCTTGTTGAAAAAATCACGCACGTCTTCCGAATAGTACTTATACACCCCGCCCACTGGTTGGTATTGGTCAATGCGGCGCCCTTTTATCAGCAAGTATTTATCGTCAATTTTGATGCGAAAAAGGTAGGAAATAGATACCCGCAGGTGCTTATCCGGAAAGGTGATTTTGCTGGCGTAAAGCAGCTTTAACTTTTTTAAAAAGCCGGGGCCGCGCTTCTCACGTTCCGCCTCAAATAATTTAGGAATCAGCCATTTACTGCCTTTAATCAGATGTGGGAGAAACTGGATGAACGTCATGCTCTTGGCGTGGGGTAAGCGTTGTTGAAGCCTAACTTAAAAAGCTAGCGGGGAGAATAGTACTTTGGTTTGTTCGACGGGGTGGGGGGCAATGTGAATGGCGTGGAATGCTTCCCATGACGCATAAATAACGATGCTACTATGGCCGGGCTTGTCGATGCGCAAGTCGGAGCGCCAGCAGACGACTACTTGTCCCGTGTGAAACATTACGCCATCGAGCACCCGCCCGGTACCGCTGATACCGGTTTCGTCGGAGTGGCGAACGAGGGTGAAAACCTGGGGGTCGGTGGAAGGCAGGGGGGCATTCATAAGCGAGGAAACAGATTAGGCAATTGTCAATACCGCTTGAAACGTGGCAGTCATTTTGTCGAGGTTATAGACGTGAATAGCTGGGTCTATTTTAGGTAGCACCGCCCGGCCGATTTCAATGGCTACCGAAACGGGTACCGCGGGAAAAAGGTGGATTTCGCATTTGTCGCCGTGGTGCTGCCGAATACGACTCAACAGCAAGCGCCAAGCCTTAGTGAACAGGGCCAACTGCTCTCGGCCGTGCAGGTAATGAACGCTGGGGTCGGCAATCGTGATGAGGTAGGTGGGTAGTGCCTCGCCTAGCGCTCGGTCTATTTCATGCTGATGAACATGGCCACTAAGCGACAGGTTAATGGCGACGGAGCAGGCTTCATCGGCTGCTTCGGGCGCAATTACTTTGTAATCGAAACCGTCATTATCAAAGGGCTGCCAATCCCAGGTTGTGGGCACGCGGTGGCGCTGGTACACGTCGGCCGTCACAAAATCTCGGATGATGCTACCGCAGTAAATCAAAATAGGGATAGATGCCAGGCCAAAAATGGACAGGTGCACGATAGGGCGGCCCGTAGCATCCACCCCTTTTACTATGGGGTCCAGGCGGCGTTCGGCGTGGGTCTTGGCTACTTCCCAAAAGCCGGGGTCCTGCTCAGTCAGCTCAAGCTCGCTCAAGTCAACCTGAATAGCTCGGTCGGTGGCCGGGTAGTGCGCTGGCAGTACGGCGGTTTTCGCATCATCGTCATTAAGGGCTCCATCGCCCCGCCGGGTGCCGATGCGCGTGCCGATGAGCACAATTTGGGTACGCATCGTGGGCTGCAGACCGGTTTGGCGCTCAATACGGTCTTCGTGCTCCTGCTTTTGCGTGCGGAGCGATTCTACGGAATAATTCCGCCAGTTTGGCCCGTCAATAAGCCGGTGGTGGTCACCACACAACAGCATGATATTCGATAGCGAATCCTTTAGCTTGTCCGATTCGTGCTCGTCGCCCCGTGGCCCATTTGGGCTATCGGCTACGATGTGAGCCAGGTAGGAGCGGTTCATTTTCTGCAGCGTTAGCGTGTCCTTCCACAGGGGTTCGTTGCACCCCGGAAACTGGCACCGGCCTCCTGCCCGAAGCCAGATTTGAAATCGCACATCGGCAGGAATTGAAGTGTAAGACATTGAAAAGGAGAGCTAAGCGGGAATTGAAATGGGTTGCAGTGGAGTTGAGGGCAATAAGGAGGCATTGCCCGACCAGGCGCGGATTGCGACCGTGCCAACAATCAAGAAAAACAACTCGTCATGATAATCATCGGTGCATAGTCGCCGCCGCCAATCAGTGGTGTCGATGCCCGAAGGGGTAGGATGGGTTTCGGGGTGCGTATGCCACTCTCCGAGGTAAGTACACGTGCCTCCGCTAGCTCGCCAGGCAGCGTCGATGGCCGCTTGATGCCGGGCTTTGGCACGGTAAAAAGAATACCGGCTGCGTTTGTCTTCGGGCATCGGGACCGTTACGGCATCAATCACCACATCAGCACTGCCCTGCAGGTAGCGACCCAGCAAGACCCCGCCCGCTTCGGTCGCTCGCCGACTGTGCTGGGCATAGCTTTGTATAACGTGCAGGACCGCCGCCGTTACTTTGATGCGCCCTCCGTTATGGCGGCGAAAAATCAAAAATGGCGGGTCTGTCTCAAGCATGTAGCACGTTGGTTTTGCCGCCGCAAACAGGGCATGCAGCACTGATATAGACGGTTGCCTCACGCCGCAGTGTCTCCTCCGAAAGCTTGTATCTAGGTCCAGTTTTAAAGCCTGCGGCTTTGAATTCGCGTTTATCGCCCTTCCACGACCACAGGGGGCTTTCCTTTTCCCGGCCAGTCAGCGCGTTTACGGCCAGGCGGGCGGCCAGAATGGCTGTCTGCGAAGCATCCAGCGAGGCATATGGCGTGTGCAGTGAGCCGCAGCCGGAAAGTGCTACGCTGAACTCCTGCCCAGGCGCGGCGAACAGGGCACGGTTGGCCAGGGGAGCATCGGGGTCGTTCGAAGTGTACAAGCATTGCAAGCAGCCTGCCTGGGTGGGCCAG
>NZ_JAKWBD010000008.1:0-23086 GCF_056835965.1 Hymenobacter sp. R533113 | reverse complement strand
GGGCTGAAGCGCATTACGGGCAGCAGAACCCCGGCGTGGAAACGGCTACGCAGTCTACTGCTTCAGCGATTGTTGCGCCGGAGCCAGAGGCCATGCCAACCAGCGCAGTGACTGAGGCTGCTGTCTCATCAATCGAAAATGCCCCCCAGGCTGCTATTACCCCCGAGCCGGAGGCGTTGACTGGACAAGCTACTGAAACGGAAGAGCCCGCCATGCCAGCGGCTCCCACCATTGCGCTTCACTCAGCCGAAGACCTGGAGAATGCGCCCGATATGGTCGCTGCATTACCTACTTCCGCCACAGCATCGGCAGCCGTAGCACACGAAGCGGCGTTGGCTCACGAAGGCGAGGACGAAGAGGAACTGGCGGCCGAAACCCACGGCCCCGATTTCAGTCAACTCGATCTGGCGGCGCAAGCATCCTTTCTGTTAAACATGGTGCACCGCCCCGACGCGCAACGCAACCGTAAGCAGATCACGGATTTATACCGCCAATACGAAACCGCCTTGGCTGCTGATCGGCAGCGGTCAGAAACAACTGCCGCACCCGACGCGGAAGCAACGTATCATGGCCCGGCTGGGCATGCCGAGCTGGTGAAGGCCATGCAGGAGTTGCGCGAAAGCCGTGCCCGCGATGCCCGTGCCGAGGATGAGCAGCGCACCAAGAACCTAGCCCACAAGCAGGAATTGCTCGCTCAGCTGCGGCTGCTGGTAGAGTCGGCGGAGACCAAGGATAGCTCGGCGCGCATCAAAACGCTGCAAAACGACTGGAAATCTACCGGCCCGGTGCCCCAAAAGGATGCTCAGGAACTGTGGAATAGCTACCACGCGCTGCTGGATATCTATTACAACAACCGCGGCCTCTTCTTTGAAATGAAGGAGCTGGACCGCCGCCGCAACCTGGAAGCGAAGGAAGCACTGTTGCGCCGCGCCGAAGCCCTGAGTGATCAGCCCAGCATAAATAAGGCCTTGCAGGAGCTGCGCCAGCTGCATGAGGAGTGGAAACACATTGGTCCGGTGCCCAATGAGCAGCGCGACGCTATCTGGCAGCGCTTTCTGCAAGCCTCAGAGCAGGTACACGACCGCAAGAAAAGCTTCCTCGACACGCGCTCGACCCAGGAAAACGAGAACCTGACCCGCAAAACGGCGCTGCTGGAGCAAATCAGGTCATTTGGTGAGTTCCAGACGGAACGTGTCAATGAATGGCGCAGCAAAACGGACGATCTGCAAAAGCTCAAGGAAGAATGGGATGCTGCCGGTCTCGTGCCACGCGACAAAGCCGATCAGCTTAATAAGCAGTTCTGGGGGGCATATAAGGGCTTCTTTCAGCGTAAAAATCAGTTCTTCAAAGCGCTTGATGAGGAGAAAGCGCAAAACCTAAAGCGTAAGCTGGAGCTATGCGACCAAGCCGAGGCAGCGCTCGCCAATCCTAATTGGGAGGAGGGCCGTGAAATTGTTATTCGCCTGCAAAAGGAGTGGAAACTAATTGGTCGCGTGCCCGAAAAGCAGTCAGATAAGGTCTGGAACCGCTTCCGTACCGCTTGCGACGCCTTCTTTGATCGTAAAAATCAGGAAGTAAAGCAGCGTGAAGTCAAGGCGCAGCTCGTATCGCAGGAGCAAGCTGCCCATCTCGACCGCGTAGCCGAGACCGTAGCGGCTCTCACTGCCGACAATCCTGGCACGCTGGAAGGCTTTCGTCAGCAAGTGTCGGAGTGGCGCGCCTCGGGTGCGGCTGGCGGACCACGGGCAGAGGAGAAATTCCAGACTCTTATGGGCAAATACCTCGAAGCGGTGCCGGGTATCTCGTATGCCGAGCGCAATGAGTTACTGTTTCAACTCCAGGTTGAGCGCCTCAAGTCGGGCCCCGATGCCCAGCAGGCGCTTTATAAAAAGGAGCAGGGCTTGCGTCGCGACATCAATGAGCTGGAAAATGACATTGCCACGTTACAGACTAACCTTGAGTTCTTTGCGCGTTCCAAAAACGCTAATCAGTTGCGCGAGGAATACCAGGGCCGCATCGATGAAGCCAAGCTGCGTATTGATGGGTTGAAAAAACAATTAAAAATTGTGCGCTCTTAGTTGGCAAAATGGACGCAGAGCACTAGTTTTGCGCCACCATTTCGCCTCCTTAGCTCAGCTGGTAGAGCAACTGACTTGTAATCAGTAGGTCGCTGGTTCGATCCCGGCAGGAGGCTCAGATGCTACTTCAACCCCACCCATATCCGGTGGGGTTGTTTTGTTTTCAGCCTTTTGCAACCTTTTGGTCGCGCTACTAATCGTATTCCTGTATTCTAAATTATCAGGAACATGAAACGTGCTCTATACCGCGTAGTAGCCATTCTGGTTCTTTTGGGCGGAGTAGGGGCATGCACAACCGAATCAGTGCAGCCTCAGCCCGAGTTCTTTGTGAAGGCCAACAAGGACGGAACCGCGTGGGTTGTGCCTGGTTCCGGAGTCTACGCTACAGCGCAACACGGATTTTATGTGTTTGGGGAGCAAAGCGATGGTACTGTTACGCAAGCATACCTGCGGCTGGGCTTCGCAGTGCCCATTGAGCAGCCACTCCCAACGGTTGCCCAAGCATCAACCCTAGTACTACTACCAACCACCTGGACGGTGGTCGTCGGTGGGGATGTGCTCGTCGATGGCTACACGGCCGATTCCCTGTCAGAAACGCGCCTGCTGATTACCCGGCTTGATACGGTTCAGAAGGTTGTGGAGGGCACCTTTGACGCTACCCTACGCCGTGACGAGCGCTGGTCCCAGCAAGGAGAGATGATCCGTTTCACGCAAGGCTCTTTTCGGGTGCGCTACCGGTAGCCTCAACCGGGAATAAATACTGCTAGTACTACCTATAGTCATCAAAAAAGCCCCCCACCAACATGGTGGGGGGCTTTTTTGGTGGCCTTCTGATAAATTATTTGATATGCTGACAACTGCCTACACTTTAGAAGCTTAGCGCCGTTTCTGCCTTTTTCACAGAATTATCGGACTCAAATTGCCTGGGTGTACCGCCGCCAAATTCGTATTCTAAACAGCGCCATCAGCTGCTCGTCAATGGCGCATTAAATTTAAAGATTCATCTTTGGGCTTAGGCCGCACTTTTTGTAGCGCCTAGCTCAACTATTATGGACCTAATGAGTAACAGGAAATTCTGCTAAGTTCAGCAGTAATGCCTGGCTAATTAAGGCTTACCGCGTATTTGATACTTATACAGCCTTCAGGTATGCTTTTGAGGATGCAAGGACTGAGCACCATTCAAAAGTATCGCCGGGTTCTGACAAATATTCGATTTCATGCAAGACAAAAAAACTGCTTCCCCTACTGATTTGCCCACCTTACCCAAAGCGCCGACGGGAATTGAAGGGTTAGATGAAATTACGGAAGGTGGCCTGCCCAAAGGTCGCCCGACGCTGATTTGTGGCAGCGCCGGCTGTGGCAAAACCCTGCTGGGTATTGAGTTTTTAGTTAGAGGAGCGCTGGAGTTCGGTGAGCCGGGCGTGCTGATGGCTTTTGAGGAAACAGCCGAAGAACTCACCGCCAACGTTATTTCCCTGGGCTTCGATCTGCCGGCGCTCCAGAACCAGAAGCTGCTGCGGGTTGACCACGTACACATAGACCGCTCGGAGATTGAGGAAACCGGCGAGTACGATTTGGAGGGCTTGTTTATCCGGCTCGGGTACGCAATCGACTCAATCGGTGCCAAGCGTGTCGTGCTGGATACAATTGAGTCTTTATTTGGTGGGTTTCCGAATGAAGCTGTTCTGCGGTCGGAAATACGGCGGTTGTTTCGCTGGCTCAAGGATAGGGGCGTAACGACCGTCATCACCGCTGAGCGGGGCGATGGCACGCTCACTCGGCAGGGGCTGGAAGAGTACGTATCGGACTGCGTAATTCTGCTGGATAACCGCGTTATCGACCAGATTACCACCCGGCGACTACGCATAGTTAAGTACCGCGGCAGTACCCACGGTACGAATGAGTATCCGTATCTGATCAGTGAAGACGGCATCTCGGTGCTGCCCGTTACTTCCCTCAAGCTGGAGCATGAAGTATCCGATCTGATTGTCTCCTCTGGTGTGCCGGCCCTCGATGAGATGTTTGGCCGGAAAGGGTTCTATCAGGGCAGCAGCATCCTGCTGACGGGCACCGCTGGCACAGCCAAAACCACGCTGGCGGCTGCCTTCGCCAACCAGATGGCGAAAGAGAATAAGCGCTGCCTCTATTTTGCCTTCGAGGAGTCGCCGCAGCAGCTGGTACGCAATATGCGCTCTGTCGGCGTCGACCTGGCCCCTTGGATTGAGCAGGGGCTGCTGCATATTGAAGCGTCGCGGCCCACGCTGAATGGCCTGGAGCGGCACTTGGTCATTATTCATAAGCTGGTCAAGGAGTTCAAGCCCGATGCAGTTATAATTGACCCAATCAGTAATCTGATCAACGTGGGTAATCTCAACGAGGTGCGCAGTATGCTCACCCGCCTCATCGATTTCCTGAAAGTAAATAACATTACGGCGCTGTTTACGGCCCTTATCAGCGGCCGAACCAACCAGCTGAATATGACCGAAGAGGGCGTGTCATCACTGGTGGACACCTGGATTAGTGTGCGGGATCTGGAGGGGATAGGGGAGCGCAACCGCGGCCTTAGTATTCTTAAATCGCGGGGCATGTCACACTCCAATCAGGTGCGCGAGTTCGTGGTTACCGACCAGGGGGTGCAACTGCTGGACGTCGTGATTGGTCCATCGGGCATTGTAACCGGGGCCAGCCGCCTCACCCAACAGCTGCAAGAGCAGGCCCAAGAGCTGGCCATTCGGCAGGGATTGGAGCGCAAAGACCGGGAGCTGGAGCGTCGGCGCCGCGTACTGGAAGCCACGATTGCTAATTTGCGCACGGAGTTTGAGTCGGTAGAAGAAGAGATGCGGCAAATAAATAGTGAGGAGCTGACCCGCCAGCAGACGTCTACGGAGGGCAGAACAGCCGCCGTGAGCGAAATGTCGGGCCGGAGGACTCCTAACCAAGCCACCAAATCAACCAACCAATAAGCCCCTTACCCCTGCGATGGAAACGAACCCGGATACAACAACAGAGGGCATGGACGAGGAGTATTGGGAGCTGCGGCTATACGTGGCCGGCCAAACACCCAAATCGATGGCTGCCATAGCTAACCTGAAAAAATACTGCGAACAGCATAGGCTAGGGCGCTATAAGCTGGAAGTAATTGACTTGCTGCTACATCCTCAGTTAGCCGAAGGCGACCAGATATTGGCTATTCCTACGCTTGTGCGGAAGGTGCCGGCCCCTATTCGCAAAATTATCGGTGACCTTTCTAATGAAGAGCGCGTGTTGGTAGGTCTGGATATTCGGCCTGTGGAGGGCAAAGTAACCTGATAGAATGGAGGCAGAAGAAAGTTTGGATCGGGAGCCGGAAGAGGCTGAGTATGTACTGCATCTGTACATTACCGGCGCTACTCCTAATTCGACGCGAGCAGTACGGAATGTCAAGGAAATCTGTGAGTTGTATCTGAAAGGTAAATACGAGCTCACTATCGTGGATATATACCAGCAGCCCGTGCTGGCCCAGCAGGAGCAGCTTATTGGCGTGCCCACGTTAGTTAAAAAGCGCCCCGGCCTGATCCGTCGGCTCGTGGGCGACCTCTCAAACCGGGAACGAGTGCTGGCCGTGCTGGGGCTGACACCGCCATCTGACAGCACTAGCAATAATGGCTGACCACCTGCCACCTCTATCTACCGACCTGGCTCGTGAAAACGAGGAACTGCACTATCAGCTAAAGGAATCGGAGGAACTCATTTCCGCTATTCGGTCGGGCTCGATAGACGTGCTGGCGGTACAGGGCACTGATGGCCCTCGTATTTACACCCTACAAGGTGCCGATCAGGTTTACCGAACCCTGATTGAGCAGATGAGTGAAGGCGCGCTGCTGCTCAGCCAGGACGCCATGATTCTCTATTGCAACGCCAGTCTGGCTCGTCTGCTCGACCGCGCCCTGGAAGAGCTGATGGGCGTCTCGTTCAATGACTTTGTTCCCGCCGACTCGCGCGCCTATTGGAATGCCTTGCTGGTAGCGGGTTGGGCGGGCAAAAGCAAGGGCGAATTGCCCTTGCAAACCCAGGCTGGAGTATTAGTGCCCTTCTCATTGTCGATGAATGTGTTGGAATTCAATGACGCGCCTGCCCTGGCCGTGATTGTAACTAACTTGTCGGCCCAACGGGAAATAAATGCCATTCAGGCGCGGGTAACCGAGCAGAACGAGGTAATAGACCGCAAGAATGAGGAGCTGAAGCAGCAGGAAGCCGCCCGCCTGATAATAGAGCAGGCCGCCGCCGAAGCAAACCGGATGCTGGAAGGCATACCGCAGATTGCCTGGACCGCCAATGTGAAGGGCAAGAACACCTACCTCAACCGCCGCTGGTTCGATTATATCGGCCAGCCAAGCTTTTCTAATTCAGATAATGAGTTTGAGTCTCGTTTACACCCCGCCGATGTCGGCCCCGCCAAGGCGCAGTGGAAGCATTCCCTACGCACCGGAGAGGCCTACGAGGTAGAATACCGCCTGCGAAATGGCACCGGCACCTACCGCTGGATGTTGGGCCGCGCGCTGCCTTCTTACAACGAGCAGGGGGCAATTATGCAGTGGATTGGCACCTGCACCGACATTCACGAGCACAAGCTGGCCCTGGAGCGCATCGATCAGGCCCAGCGCCAACTACACGAAAACAACGACCAGCTCGTGCGTGCCAACGTGGACCTGGACAATTTCATCTATACCGCTTCCCACGATTTAAAATCGCCCATCAGCAATATTGAAGGGTTGTTGCAGGCCTTGCTGGTAGAAATGCCCCCCAGTTCGCAAAGCCAGCCAGAAGACCAGGTGCAGCTCATTATGGCCATGATGCAGGACTCGGTGGAGCGGTTTAAACGCACCATCGAGCACCTGACAGAGGTAACCAAGCTGCAAAAAGAGCAGGTTCAGCCCTTAGCGCTGGTGGAGCTAAGGCCTGTCATTGAGGACGTGCGTCTAGATCTGGAGCCGTTGCTACGCGAGTCGGGGGGCATTTTGGAGGTGGATGTGGCCGCGTGTTCAGCGGTGTCCTTTGCCAAAAAAACCTGCGCAGCGTTATCTATAACCTGCTCAGCAATGCTATCAAGTATCGTTCGTCGGAGCGGGCGCCACATGTGCGGCTGCGCTGCCGCCAAGAGGAAGACTACGCGGTGCTCACGGTGCAGGACAATGGCTTAGGAATAAACCTGATTAATAGTGAAAAGCGGCTCTTTGGCATGTTTCAGCGCCTGCACGACCACGTCGATGGCAGCGGGATTGGGCTGTACATGGTCAAGAAGATGGTAGAAAATGTGGGGGGCAAAATCGAAGTTGAGAGCGAGGTAGGCGTAGGCTCCACGTTTTCGGTGTACTTTAAGCGGTAAGTTGCATTACAGAATCTGAGCGTTAGCGCAGAAGAAAGTTTGCCAAACAAAAAGGGCCTTTCCCCATATGGAAAGGCCCTTTTTGTTTGCTGTAAATCAGCGAAATGCAACTGAAGCTTACTTAGGCAGCATCACTTTATCGATGACGTGAATCACGCCATTGCTTTGCATCACGTCGTAAGTAGAAATGGTAGCAGTGTTGCCCGATTCGTCCATCAGCACTACGTTCTTCTGGCCATTCATGGTGGCTTTCAAGGTGCCGCCGCTTACTGTTTTAAGCGAAGCAGTGCCTTTGCCCGCCTTGATGGCCGCCATGATTTTGTCGGCCGTCATGCTGCCGGCTACTACGTGGTAAGTCAGGACTTTGCTTAGCTGCGCCTTGTTTTCGGGCTTTAGCAGCGTTTCGACCGTGCCAGCGGGCAGGTTTTCGAAGGCATCATTCACGGGCGCGAATACGGTGAAAGGACCTTTACCTTGCAGCGTCTCGACAAGACCGGCAGCTTTTACAGCGGCTACGAGCGTGGTGTGGTCGGCGGAATTAAGGGCGTTAGCTACAATGTTTTTGCTGGGCAGCATCGCCTGACCACCTACCATTACGGTGTTCGGCGTCATCTGCGCCTGGGCCTGAGCCGATTGTACAGTTGCGGCGCCGAGTAGGCAGATAAGAGCGATTGAAAGCGTTTTGCGTTTCATGTTTTAGGATGAATTAAAGGGGGATATTGAAGTTGATAGCATTTACGCCTCAACCGTACCAACTGGATTTGCCCCCCAGCAGAAATATTTTTACCAGGCTATCTATTGTTAGTCAATGTGTACCAGGTAAGAGGTTTTTTATTCGAATAAATACCAACGTATGCGCTTGGTTATATGGTTGAGGTTGCCCACCTTGTCGCCCACAGCTTAGCTATATAGGTGAGCAGTTATTGAAGCATCTATTCTTTTCTAGCGTATGCGCTTGCAGCTATACCTCACCGCCTCGGGGCCGGTGCCCTTTGACCATTTACCAATTCTTAAAGGCGCGTTTCACCGCTGGCTCGGCCACAACGACGAACTGCACGACGGCCTTTCGCTCTACTCGCTCTCCTGGCTGCGCGGTGGTCGGGGCAGCCGCGGCGGCCTCTGGTTTCGCGACGGTGCCCACTGGTCTATCTCCGCCCACGACCCGCAAGTAATTCACGTCTTAGTCGGTGGAGTAGTGCGCGAATCCGACCTGGGCCAGGGCCTGCGCGTCCGCGACGCGCAGCTGATAGTCCCACCCGCTTTCCAGAATGGCGAACAGTGGTTTCGCGTCCTGAGCCCCGTTTTCGTGAAATGGGAAGTAGAGCCGGGCAAGCCCGCCGACCACCTCACCTACGACGACCCGCGCACCGACGAGCTGCTCACCGCCACCCTGCGCCACAAGCTCCGCCAAGCCGGCCTCGACGACACCGGCGCATCCGTCCGCTTTGACCGCAGCTACGTGGGGGCCAAAACCAAGCTCTTCCGCTACAAGCAGGTGCAGTGCCGCGCCAGTATGTGCCCCGTCATCGTGACCGGCACGGCCGAGCAAATCCGCTTTGCCTGGTGCGTGGGCGTGGGGAATAGTACAGGGCTGGGGTGTGGGGCTTTGGAATGAAAAAAGCAGCCCTGGTGGGGGCGGTTTACTTCTGCTGCTGGGCTTGCTCCTGAACGCGGCGTATCATTTCATCGCGAGTAACGACGGTACCCCGTGCAGCCCTTAAGCGCCTCCAAGCATCCTCAGCTCCCGGTCCCTGAAAAGGATTGTGGAAGCTAGACGCGGCAGAGGTAGTATCGGAGTTCGGCGAGGTCGTCGGCGACTTGGACTCCGAGGGCTGCGAATTTTCCGGTGTTACTGTCATACTTCAAAGCTACCAAAATAAACCGACCCTTGTCCGTGAATCCAAGCAACTGCCATACCTCCGGAAATTCTGGGCCCGGCTCAATGGTCACCACCGGGCTAGCATACGCCGCCCGTACCTGCACCACGGTCACGCCAAGACGCTGTAACTCCGGGGCGCTGAGTTGGCTTACGTCGAGTTCGGGAGTGGGGTTAAAATTCTCCATCGTCTGAGATTAGATGAAAGCTACGGAAGAATCAAGCTAGAAGCTGCCCACCAGAAATGATGCTTCCTGATGGGCAGCACGGATGACAGTCCGATTAAGACCCTCTTCAAGCTCGCGTTTCAATTCTAAGTATCCGTTCGCCGAAGATAATTACTTCTTGGGAAAATTCATCCCGGACCCTTTCAAACTCGCTGATACTATTAACTTCGTTTTATGCTTCAAGAACTTACTTATTACACCGACATCGTCACTCAGGCAGTTTCGCTAAGTAATTATGTGCTGCCAGTTGAAGGACTACATCTGCTGGTAGCGCAGCCCGAAAGCACTTCTCCCGTTTTGCAGAAGGAGGTATTTCGCAGCCCAAAGAAGAAGGGACAGCGGCCTGACTTGTCGCCTTTTATGCGGGATGAAGTGTTGACGCGGGCTATGCATATTGAGTACGTGGATTCTAATAAGGCCATTGCCGACAAGAAAATCCATTCGGCTTCGCCTTATGCGCTAAAGCTGAAGAAGCAGGTGCTATTGGACAAAGCTTGGATGAGTGGTTTCGCTGACCATGTCAGGCGCTATTTCCGCGAGGCCCTGAAAAAGTGCCGCGCCGACCACACGCCCGCTGAACGGGAGCAGGTAGCTGCTTTTGAGCTGTTCTGCCAACAATTGCCCCTTACGTTGGCGGAATTACAGGAGTATAAAGACCTGAAACCCGCTGATTATGTAGTGGTGTACGCGGCGGCATTTTCGCCTGATCAATACAAAGCGCTCAATCAGAATTACCAGGCAGATAGCCTATTTAACAAGAATGATTACAATGTAAAAGGAGCCGACCAGCAGATATATGGGTTGAGCAACTTTTACAACGGCGACAATAGTAAAAAGCCTTATCTACAACACCAAACCGCATCATTCAGCATCGGGAGTCGCATCTCCCAGTCTAGTGCTCAAGCGTTGCATCTGTTCAATCAGCTGCGACGCAATGGAGCTTTTAGTACGAACCCTTTGCCCGTTTTTATTGACGAAAAGGAGTTGAATTACCAGTCTATCGTATCCACTGTCCGCGAGGAAGGGCAGGAGCCGCCAGGGTACCGCGAGTTGATGCGAACTCTGTGTAAGGAGCGGCCAAAAGATGTAGGCAACTACTATCTATTTTACATTTTGGGTGGTGATATCCGCGACGTGGATTACGTGTCATCTTTCCTGTACGCGCTGGATGTCACGATTTACCCTTTGTTCGTGGAGGAAAAAGAGCAGCACCTAACCAATGTATTTAGTTTGGAAAAAGGGCTGTTACAACCACTATTCAGCAATCAGCTAGTAATGCAGGCTGGTGAGAGGATGCGCTACCGCTACTTCGACGACCTGGATTTCGATCCCAAATACCAGACACCAGTTCTATACGAATCCATCATGCGCTACCGGGGGGCCTGGTACGACTACATCTACAAGTCGAGGCGGCAGGCGGTGGATAGTATTATGTTTCACCGCATGATGCGCGAATTGCTGCTGGATGACTTGCGCCAGGATGAGTGGGATACCAGCCAAAGGCGCCATACCAAAGAATATGCTATCCGGCAGAAACTGAACCGCTGGTTTAGTCTGTGGGACTTCTTCGACCAATCTTCAACCTCAACCGATATGTCTAACCAGATTCTAGGACTGCGCGAACGAATTCGTGCCGTCGCCAATGCTCCTACCGAGCCACACGTAGCCACCGATCCTGAATTTGGCTTTGCGGTGGGGCAGGTGATTTATTTTCTGCTGTCGAAAAGTCAAGCTGATAATCCTAGTCACGGCCTGCTAGAGCCATTTTTACAAAAAAGCGGAGTAAGTGAGTTTCGGAAGGCTATTGCTACTGCTTTCAACGCTTACAAGCACGAAATCAACTTCGGTCAAGGCCGTTTCGAGAAGCTGTGCGCTGATGTGATGGAGTACGAATATGCCGGCAACGTGAAAGACTTGATGCCGCACGTCTTGGCTGGGTATTTTTCCAAATCCCTGATTTACGAGAAAAAAGAAACCACTTCTTCAACTGATCCTTCCCCAACTATTACTACTTCCGCCCATGTCTAGTCCGTTCAATGCCCGCGTGTATGGCTGCGCTATCGTGAAAGCCATCAACTCAAACTTTAACGCTGATTTCTCGCATCAGCCACGCACGTTGCCCGACGGCCGCGTGTACGCTACCGATAAAGCGTTGAAGCATACGGTACGCCGCTACTTGAAAAATAACTATCCGAACGACAGTATCCTGTATTTCAAGCGCATTAATCAGAATATGAATCCGCTGACGCTGGCCGATACCTATTCGCACCTGACGAAAGGCAGCTTTGATGAGGATTCGAGCAATAAAAAGCTGGTGCTACGCAATCTGCTGAATATGCAGGACGTGCGTCTGTTCGGCAGCACCTTCGCTGCTAAGAAAGGCAAGGCCACCGTCAATTTGTCTATTCACGGGCCGGTTCAATTCACGCACGGGCTAAATCAGTTTTTCGTAGACGGGCAGCCGCGCGACGACATTTACTCTGAGCAAATCAGTGCGCCGTTTAGTACTGACTCCGGCGACGAAAAGGAAGCGGCGCAGAGCACGCTAGGGCGCCAAAGTAAGCTGCGGGAAGGCCACTACGTGTATCACTTTTCCGTAAACCCAGCCAACCTGCATGACCTGACCAGTGTTTTTGGGGAAGGACCAGAGGCCGTAAGCGGCCTGACGGAGCAGGATGCCGACCGGCTGAAAGAAGCGTTACGGGTAGGAGTCACCTACCTGGATTCAGCCTCCAAAGCTGGGTCCGAAAATGAGTTGCTGCTGTGGGTACGGCTGAAAGACGATTCGCGCCTAGTACTGCCCTCGTTGGTGGAGATGGTGCGCGTGAGCCGTACGCCCGGCTCCAAAGCGCGCGTAGAGCTAGGAGCAATCCGTGATTTGCTGACTCACGTTGCCGATCATGTCGCGGCGGTGGAGCTTTATTATCTACCCGAGCAAACGGAGCTGGTAAATGCTCCTAACGCGGCCCAGCATAGCCACCTGCTCACCGGCGCAGCATTATAAGCCAATGCAGCGCCTTATCTCCGTGGATTGGCAGGCAACGTTCGGATTTCTGAAAAAGCCTGATGTTAATGAAGGTATATACCTGACCTATAATATCCTGCACAAACCGGCTCTGTTAGGAATATTAGGGGCGGTAGCGGGATTAGGCGGCTACGGTCGCCCATCCTATATGCCCCCCGAACGAGTGCGCGAATATCGGCGGCAACTGGGTGGGCTAAGAGTAGCTATTGCACCGCTGGAGGCCGAACGAGGCAACTTTCGTAAAGCTGTTATTAAGTACACCAACACCGTAGGCTACGCCAACGATGGGGCTACCCTGATAGTAGCGGAGCAAACGCTGGTGCGGCCGTCTTACCGCACCTGGCTGTTGCTCGACGATGCCAATGAAACGCAGGCACTGCTGCTACATCGTTTGCAACGGCAGGAGGCGGAGTTCGTGCCTTATTTAGGTAAAAACGAGTTTCCGCTGTGGTGGCGCAACGTGCGGGAGTGGGCCTGGGAACCTGCTATTTCTGCTGGTTATTTCAAGATAAGTAGTGTATTTCGGAAGCCTGGAGCTGAGCAAGTAGCGCGTAAAACGGAAGGTGGCCGCCTGGGGGGCAAATTGGGTACCTACTTATACTTCGAACGGCTACCGGTGGGGTTTCAGCCTATGGGCAAGGAAGAGCAGTACGAATTGGCGGAATTCATATTCACTGATTTTGAGCTAAGCCCCGACCAGGAACTACAGGATTTAGTCTACGCTCGCAACCCGGATAACTCAGCGGAAGACCATGTTATTCAAGTCATTTGAAACGCTACTACAGGAACTGCCGCGTCTGGCCGCTCAGGTGCCGGCTGCAGACCACTACTGGGGGCATACGCCGGGGGCCTCCGCACCACCTGATAAGCTGCCCGAGCTGTTGCAGCAGCATATTGACCGGGTAAACACTACGTGCATCGGTTTAATACGAGCCCACGGTTTGGAGCCCGTGGTAGATGGCTTGATTCAGTCGCTGCTACCGGCCGTGAAAGCCGCTGATTCGGTGTGGGCGGGTAACTTCATCAAAGCCGGTTTTCTGGCGGCCGTGGCGTTTCATGATTTTGGCAAGCTAAACGAGAATTACCAACGGCATTTAGGCAATGAAAAACACTTCCCGGCAGTCGTTGCCAACGGTATTGGGTCAGAGCATAGCGGGCTGGGAGCTTTCTTGTGGCTGCACTACGCGCTTCATCACCTGCTGGAAGCTGCTCTGGGTGAAGTGCCAACGGACAAGCTCATTGCTCTAAGCTTAGACTTTGCTGATATTATTCTGAATCACCATTCGCCCCGGCTACAGCGTCGGGATTTTGCCGCTGACAAGTATACCAAGCTGGATGGCTACCGAAGCCTGTTAAAATTGCCCCCCGTGGCGGAATTGGCTGCGGTTATGGCTGATAAGGAAGGCTTTCACCAGGATTTTTATCCACAAACGCCTACTGTTTCAACGGAAGGCTTCCCCCGCTTTGCTTTATTGAAGTTATGCTTTTCCCTACTTACGGCCAGCGATTATTTAGCAACACTGGGGTATATGCAGACCGGGGGCGACTATACCCGCCTCAATGCCCAAACGCTAGGTATTTTGTCGGCTGAGCAGAAAGAGCAGTTTTACGTCAGCTTCTGCCGGTTTTCATACAATCAAGCGGCCCTGAGTGCTCCTGAACGCCACGCTGATTTAGCTTGGGCAACTGTGCAGGAGCGTAGCGCTACTAATCTACGGGCGCTTCGGCAAAAACTACTGGCCGAAGTGGTACGCACCGTACGCCAGCAACCCGGCGCGCCGCTATACTACTTGGAAGCCCCAACAGGTTCGGGTAAAACCAATTTGTCTTTAGCCGTTACCCTGGAACTGCTGCGCCACGATACGCGGCTAGGCAAAATATTCTACGTCTTTCCCTTCACGACGCTTATCACCCAAACCTACACGGATATTTGCGAAAAGCTGAGCCTGACCGGGGCTGAGATTGTGCAGTTGCATAGCAAAGCCGAGTATACGGAGCGACCAGCCAGCGACGGGGAGTACGGTTCACACTGGCATAATTACGTCGATAATCTGTTCGTGCAATATCCAATCGTACTGCTTTCGCACGTGCGGTTTTTCGATGTGCTGAAAAGCAGCCGTAAAGAGGCAAATTATCTGCTGCATCGCCTTGCCAACTCAGTGGTGATATTGGATGAAGTACAGAGCTACGACCCTGTGCTGTGGGACCATATAAACTACTTCTTGCTGCACTACGCCCGTCAGTTCAATATTCGGGTAATCGTCATGTCGGCCACGCTGCCCAAGCTTTATCAACTGACCCGCGAGGCCGTGGCCCCGCAAGTGGTGCCGCTGGTTGCTGAACCCGAACGCTACTTTCAGAATGCCAATTTCGCAGGCCGGGTACAGTTTGACTTTAGTTTGTTTGATAAGAATTGGCGCGGGCGCTATAACGCTAAACCTGTAGATGAGGAAGAACGGCGGGCTGTGCTGCGCGAGTTAGCCGATGAAGTAGTCGCTAAGTGCGAAGAATTTGCCGCTCAAAATAGCGATAAGGCTGCGGCTATTATTGAATTTATTACAAAGAAGTCGGCGGCCGGCTTCATTGAGTTGGCCAAGGGGCATCCCGTCTTGGGAGGTTATGAGTTGCGGGTATTAAGCGGCACTATACTGGAGCCACGCCGTCGGGAGGTAATCAACTGGCTAAAAAGCAAAGATACTCGCCAAGGTCACCCACGTATCCTGCTGGTGTGCACGCAGGTAGTAGAGGCTGGCGTAGACATTGATATGGACCTGGGCTTCAAAGACCGGTCGTTGCTGGATTCGGATGAGCAATTGGCCGGGCGCGTAAACCGTAACGCTTTACGCCCTCCAGCCCCCGTGTATCTGTTTGATCTGGATGCGGAATCCACTGTTTATGGACCCGACCTGCGGCTGCGTGTCGCTCGCGACTTACTGTCGCCACCAGAATATCAGCGCATTTTGCGCGAGAAGGATTTTGATAGTTTATATCAGGAAGTGATTAAGCAGCTTAATAAAAAGACAGGTCAAATAACAGACAGCTTCGGGGCGTATCAGGAACTCGTGCGCCTCCTCAATTTCGCCGAAGTAGACCGCAAATTTCAATTGATTGAAGACGATACGGAATCGGTATTCATTCCGCTTGAGCTGAGCGCCAGCCATTTCAGCGACTCAGAGCTGCAACTGCTGCAAAACCAGGGCGCGTATTTACCTGACAGTAAGATTGTAGCCGGGCGTTGTGTTTTTACCTTATACCTCGATACGGTGAGAAATAAAACCGGTGACTTCATCCGGGACCGGGAAGCACGCCAACGACTCCAATCCATCGTCAGCAAGTTCACCATTTCCGTGTACCCAAAGCTTGCCAATGAGATTCGGGCCACTCAGCTTGATTATGCTGAGCTACACGATCCACATCGTAACTACGGTATGCTGTATTTGAGTAATCATAGCAGTTATTACTGCTATGAGGAAGGCCTGCTGCCGAATACAAATTTCGCAATTGGCGACTTTCTCTAATCAGATTTCCCCATGCGCATTACGGCCACCCTCATCAACCTCTACCACATCTGCCACCGCGAGCTGTGGCTGCACGCCAATGAAGTACGCATGGAGTCAACTTCCGACGTGGTGAAAGATGGCAAGCTCCTGCACGAGATCAGCTACCCGCAGCGCCCGGAGCGGTTTCGGGAAATAACCGTGGGCGGCAGCAAGATTGATTTCTACGACGCCAAGGCTAAAGTCGTGCATGAGATAAAGCGCTCCAACAAGGCCGAGACGGCGCACCTGGCCCAGGTGAAATACTACCTCTGGCTCTTGGAGCAGCACGGGGTGAGTGGCGCGACCGCCGTGCTTGAATACCCCAAGATTCGGCAGACCCAGCAGGTGCTACTCACCGATGATGACCGCCAGCTGATTCCGGTTTGGGAGGCCGCTATCCAGCGTATCATTAGCGCCGCGGAGTGCCCGCCCGTGATTAATAAGCCTTTTTGTCAACAGTGCAGCTACTACGACTTCTGCTACGTGGGCGAGTAGAAATGCCCCCCAGCCGTTGGAATCTTTTACTTATTCCACATAAGCCGATGAAGAAAACCTACTATCTCTTTAATCCCGGCCGGCTGAGCCGGCAGGATAATACGCTGCAATTCACGGCTACTGATGAGGCCGGCGTGCTGCAGCCCCCCAAGTTTATTCCGGTAGAAAGCGTGGCCGATCTCTACGTGTTCGGCTCCCTGGACGCGAACAGCGCCTTGTATAACTTTCTGGGCAAGCACCACATCTCGGTCCACTTCTTCGATTACTACGAGCACTACACCGGTTCTTTTATGGCCAAAGAATACCTGCTGGCCGGCAAGATGCAGGTAGAGCAGACGCGCCACTACGGCTTGCGCCAGAAGCGAATGATTATCGCCCAAAAGTTTATCGAAGGTGCCGCCGCCAATATGCTCCGCAATTTGCGCTACTACCAGCACCGCGACCGGGAATTGGCCCCCGAGATTAGCCTGATCGAGCAATACGCGGCCACCCTGCCGCACACGAGCCAGGTAGCCGAGCTGATGGGCATCGAGGGCAACATCCGCCAGACTTACTACCAGTCCTTCGACCGTCTGATTCCCGGTTTCGTGATGGGTGCCCGCACCAAAATGCCCCCCAGCAACGAAATAAATGCCCTCATGTCATTTGGCAACATGCTCTGCTACGCGGCCTGCCTTCAGCAGATTTACCACACCCAGCTCAACCCGACCATCAGTTTTTTGCACGAGCCCGGCACCCGGCGCTTCTCTCTGGCCCTGGATCTGGCCGAAATATTCAAGCCCATCCTCGTCGACCGCCTCATTTTTCGGATGCTCAACAAAAAGGAGTTGCAGGCCAAGGATTTCGTGACCGAGCTGAATGGCTGCACCCTTAAAGAGCCGGCCCGTAAAGCTTTCGTACGCGCTTTTGAGGAGAAGCTGAAGGAAACGGTGGAGCACCGCTCCTTGAAGCGCAGGGTGAGATACCAGCACCTAATTAAGCTGGAATGCTATAAATTGAGCAAACACCTGCTGGGCCTGGAAGAATACAAGCCCTTCAAAATCTGGTGGTAGCCGACTATGTACGTATTGCTGGTATATGACGTAGGAGAGAAGCGGGTGGGGCGGATGCTGAAGCTGTGTCGGCGCTACCTGAACTGGGTGCAGAACTCGGTGTTGGAAGGTGAAATCACGGAAGTAAAGCTGAAAGAGCTGCTGGCAAAAGCCGCCGATCTGCTCAATACCGACGAAGACAGCGTCCTGATTTTCAAGAGCCGCGACCAGAAGTGGCTGGAGAAACAAGTGTTGGGCCGCGAGCGAAACCGGCTGGATACGTTTCTGTAAAGTCGTCGGTGCCGGCTTAGCAGAACCAGTAGCCTCCCCAAAATGCCGGGTTTGCAGCTAACCAGTTGATAATCATTGGTCGTCGCTCCCCCGGCAAAATCGTACTACCGGCCACCGACGACTTTATAGTAACTAATTAGTGTTAGTTTTCTAGCTTCGTAAGGCGTTAAGGGGCTTTTTAAGATGGGATTTAATCGGACTGTGTGGAATTGAAATTGCCCTCCAGGGCGTAGTCGAGGCGGCCGGGCGTCATGATTTAATCGGACTGTGTGGAATTGAAATTAGACGGGCAGGCGCTGGCCAGCTGGAGCGCGCTGGATTTAATCGGACTGTGTGGAATTGAAATCGATGTTTTCATCACCGCTGGGGCTGACAGTGACCAGATTTAATCGGACTGTGTGGAATTGAAATATATCTGAGTCGCAATGAATCTGACCATGACTAGCCGATTTAATCGGACTGTGTGGAATTGAAATTGCGAGGCCGGAGAGCTGGAGGACTGAGAGAAGAACGATTTAATCGGACTGTGTGGAATTGAAATTATATGAAATATATTTTAACTATTTATTTTTCATGTGATTTAATCGGACTGTGTGGAATTGAAATTTTATGGCCGCTACCAGATTCGTTTTGGTCGCGGTAGATTTAATCGGACTGTGTGGAATTGAAATTTTATGGCCGCTACCAGATTCGTTTTGGTCGCGGTAGATTTAATCGGACTGTGTGGAATTGAAATTTTATGGCCGCTACCAGATTCGTTTTGGTCGCGGTAGATTTAATCGGACTGTGTGGAATTGAAATGAACTACGCTCAGTGGCACCGGAAGCGCGAAGCGAAGATTTAATCGGACTGTGTGGAATTGAAATCGCACAAAGTTCACGTAGGTAGGCAGCAGCTCCCCCGATTTAATCGGACTGTGTGGAATTGAAATTGTGATAGTGCCGGTTTGGGCGGCGGCGGTGCCGGTGATTTAATCGGACTGTGTGGAATTGAAATATATACCCCCATTGCGCCTGCTTAGGGTGGATGCCAGATTTAATCGGACTGTGTGGAATTGAAATAAAAGACCCTGCTGGAAAAAGAAGCCGCCGTGCGTGATTTAATCGGACTGTGTGGAATTGAAATCCGTGGCCTCCAAGGCTATCTTCTGCTCCTTTTGCGTGATTTAATCGGACTGTGTGGAATTGAAATTCGGCAAAGCAATGGCATTCAGGCTCCCTTTAGCCGGATTTAATCGGACTGTGTGGAATTGAAATACGGGTAGCGGGCCTTGCAGCGGGCGGGGGGCGGGCGATTTAATCGGACTGTGTGGAATTGAAATATCACACCAAAACGGCCGAGCATCACGACTTCTTTCGGGATTTAATCGGACTGTGTGGAATTGAAATCGGAAATCTTTGATCTGCCGCATCTTCTCGTTTCCCGATTTAATCGGACTGTGTGGAATTGAAATTGAATGGGAGCATAACAAAATGCTAGCTTGGATGAAGATTTAATCGGACTGTGTGGAATTGAAATACAGCAGGAAAGAGAGGAGTAGTCTGCTCCGCTGCTGATTTAATCGGACTGTGTGGAATTGAAATAAGAAAAGAAAGATGAGGGTAGCGCCAATACAGCCGGATTTAATCGGACTGTGTGGAATTGAAATTCTCTGAGCAGCCGGTACCCGGCCTCATGTTTCCTTGATTTAATCGGACTGTGTGGAATTGAAATATCGGAATACTCCTGATGAGCGTCAGGGCCGCTCTAGATTTAATCGGACTGTGTGGAATTGAAATTAGGGTACTATGAGGATGATTTAGTAGGGCAGGCAGGATTTAATCGGACTGTGTGGAATTGAAATTGCTAGAGGCATAGCCAATACCCTCAGACTAACAGCGATTTAATCGGACTGTGTGGAATTGAAATTAGGCCTCAATGTTGAGCCCTGTAGTATCCCTCATTGATTTAATCGGACTGTGTGGAATTGAAATTAGGCTCCAGATACAGAATGCCGTATTTAAGCTAGGGATTTAATCGGACTGTGTGGAATTGAAATAAAAGGGAGAAAAGATTACCCTAGAAACGGATAAGGGATTTAATCGGACTGTGTGGAATTGAAATTAATGAATTTATGAGGAGGGTTGAGGCTCTGTTGCCGATTTAATCGGACTGTGTGGAATTGAAATACAGTTGTTTTGATCCGGCTAATAGCTCCCATGAGAGGATTTAATCGGACTGTGTGGAATTGAAATTGAATAGCAGAGAGGGAGATAGGCTCTGAGATTGCCGATTTAATCGGACTGTGTGGAATTGAAATTTAGCTAGCAGAGCCGACCTCTCCGATTGTAGTTGGATTTAATCGGACTGTGTGGAATTGAAATGGGCTCAAAGGTCGAAACAAAAGCGAAAGCCGGAAACGATTTAATCGGACTGTGTGGAATTGAAATATATGAGGGGAGAGGCCCTGAGGTTGTTGGCCTGCTGATTTAATCGGACTGTGTGGAATTGAAATAGGAACTGCGCCAGTGGCTGGGGAATAATAAAATGTGATTTAATCGGACTGTGTGGAATTGAAATTTGGCTATTATGAAGCCATCGGCCCCCAATACATCGCGATTTAATCGGACTGTGTGGAATTGAAATAAACACAACCGAACCCGTAACGCCCACGGGTGGCGGATTTAATCGGACTGTGTGGAATTGAAATAGAAAACCCTTTTTTAGATTACCAAAGGAATCTCTAGATTTAATCGGACTGTGTGGAATTGAAATTTTAAAATACTCTCTATGCCAACCCAAACCATAACCGATTTAATCGGACTGTGTGGAATTGAAATTCCCAACCCTCCGGTGGCGTAATCTCCCTCTCTCCGGATTTAATCGGACTGTGTGGAATTGAAATTAAGAGGCCGCCAACGTGTCGTTTTTAATGGCGTACGATTTAATCGGACTGTGTGGAATTGAAATTTGTAGGCCAGATTCGCCAACAAGATGGTGTTGGCCGATTTAATCGGACTGTGTGGAATTGAAATAATGCAGACTCCAGCGCGGCACCACGCCTTTCTGGTAGATTTAATCGGACTGTGTGGAATTGAAATCGGAGAGGAGCCAACAAGTAATCGGGCAAACCCGCCGATTTAATCGGACTGTGTGGAATTGAAATGGCTTAAAATCCGAGTGGTATTGCTTGAAACCCCACGATTTAATCGGACTGTGTGGAATTGAAATGTGATGGGCCCAAGGGCCGGCGCATCTGCCTCTCGGGATTTAATCGGACTGTGTGGAATTGAAATTTTTCTTAGCTGCTGCATCATCCAAGCTGAAAGCGATTTAATCGGACTGTGTGGAATTGAAATGCGTAACGGACTTGAACATATACATCGGGGCCTGCTGATTTAATCGGACTGTGTGGAATTGAAATATGCCACTCGCGGCCCCTGGGCGGCAAGCTTGCCCAGGATTTAATCGGACTGTGTGGAATTGAAATTCGGGCTGGAATGGACAGTTAAATGTGTTCCATCCGGATTTAATCGGACTGTGTGGAATTGAAATAAAAAGGGGACATGGACGCCTACCGGGCGATGCACCGATTTAATCGGACTGTGTGGAATTGAAATTGCACTGAGTACCACAGCCCAGAATAAAGGCGCGTAGGATTTAATCGGACTGTGTGGAATTGAAATAAAATGCCCCCCGCGCTTCGTCAAAGCTTACTCGTTCGATTTAATCGGACTGTGTGGAATTGAAATATTCATCTCTCAGCGTAGCTGCCTCCTCTGTCTTGGATTTAATCGGACTGTGTGGAATTGAAATAGGCTTACGACGGGCAGAGCGCGAATAATGGCTTCGGATTTAATCGGACTGTGTGGAATTGAAATAGCCCCTGGCCGAGCGGGCGCAGCGGCGGGTGGCCCGATTTAATCGGACTGTGTGGAATTGAAATACACATTTTTCGCCCCCACGGCATTGGTTTTGGCAAGATTTAATCGGACTGTGTGGAATTGAAATAGGTCTAAAGAGAAGCTTTTTGCCTTGTTTTCCGCCAGATTTAATCGGACTGTGTGGAATTGAAATGTATGGGGGCGGCGCGGGCGGCACCACCAGGCCAGAGATTTAATCGGACTGTGTGGAATTGAAATCAAGCTAAAGCTGAGCCTTTCGCTTGTGGAACAGGAAGATTTAATCGGACTGTGTGGAATTGAAATCGTTGTTTTCCGAATCGAACTCCTCGGTGCCATTTGATTTAATCGGACTGTGTGGAATTGAAATCGGATATTGCCGTGGTGACGGAAGCCGCCACCAACGGATTTAATCGGACTGTGTGGAATTGAAATAGGTCGAGGCCGGAAACGTGGCTGGCTGGCTGCTCAGATTTAATCGGACTGTGTGAAATTGAAATAGAGTGAGATGCTCTATTTCCTGAGCAGCGACACGGTATTAATCGGACTGTGTGGAATTGAAATATTCCAGGGCTGTGCGGTTGCCGAGCGTGTACTGCCGTATTAATCGGACTGTGTGGAATTGAAATTGTAGACCGCATCATTACGCGCTACTCCAATCCGGAGTATTAATCGGACTGTGTGGAATTGAAATGAAGATTCTGAGTATTTGCGTATTAAAGTCTGGGATGTATTAATCGGATTGTGGGTGAAGGTGTATGATTTGTTTTTATTGAACCGTATGGGGTCCTGCCTGTATGAGGTGAGTGTCCCTATAGTGGAAAAGTTGTTAAATGCTGCTGCCATGTACCCAGCGCAGGTAAGTCACTGATTTCTGGCAGCTGAAATGGCTTGCCGCTAACCAGCTAAAAAGAAACATCGATGGATGAAGTAACTGCGGCCTTCCAACCGAACCACCACCTTATTGCCGGGCACATAATCGAGATTGAGCGAGTCTCCGGCTACTAAAACATCGGGACTGGGGGAACAGGAGCTAGGGCAGTAATATGGATCCCGTGAGCAGCGCTGTAGTATTCGGTGCGGGCAGCTACGACCCAAGCCTTATTGAGTTGGTAGCGAGTCAGTAAGGCAGCCGTGTGCCAGGTGTCGCGGCCGTTGGTCTGGGGGCATTTTTCTTGCTTGTCTACGTCAAAAACTACGGCCAAGCTTAGTTGAGGCGTAGGTGGGTAGCGAAAGTAAAAATTATGAAAGAAGCAGTAGCAGCGCACTGGGTCGGTG
>NZ_JAKWBD010000007.1:0-3598 GCF_056835965.1 Hymenobacter sp. R533113 | reverse complement strand
GTGTCTGCTGGCGGGCACGCACACGCTTTGGGCACAGTCCCGCCCCAAAATCGGCCTTACGCTGAGCGGCGGGGGCGCGCGGGGCCTAGCGCATATCGGCTTATTAAAAGCCCTCGACTCAGCCCAGGTACACGTCGATTATGTGACGGGCACTAGTATGGGGGCCATTGTGGGGTCGCTGTACGCGGCGGGGTACACCGGGGCCGAGATCGAGCAGATAGCCAGCGAGCTGGACTGGGACGCGCTGCTGACCAATGCCGCCCAGCTACGCACCGTCACGCTACCCGAGAAAGACGATTTTGGCCGCTACTTAGTCGAGCTGCCTTTTGTCAAAGGCTCCTTTCAGTTTTCCAGCGGCGTTATCGAGTCGGAGGAATTGTGGCTAAAGCTCAGCGAGCTGTTCTTTCCGTATTATAAAACCAAAAATTTCGATCAGTTTGAGCGGGAGTTTCGCTGCGTGGCTACCGACGTGATTTCCGGCGAGCCTACCGTCCTGCGGGAGGGCGAAATCGTGTCGGCCATTCGGGCGAGCATGGCTATTCCTTCCTTTTTTACCCCGGTGCAGTACAAGGGGCGCCGCTTGGTAGACGGCGGCATCGTACGCAACTTTCCCGTTTCAGAGGTAAAGGCGATGGGCGCCAACGTGGTGATTGGCAGCAACGTATCGGCCGGCGCCTACACCGATGCCAACCTGCGCAGCCCCGTGGATGTATTGCTGCAAATCTCCTCCTTCAAGGATAATGCGGACTTCATCACCCAAAAGCAGCTGTGCACGGTGTATGTCGATTATCCCTTGGGCGACTACAGCAGCGGCAGCTTTTCAGCTTCCGCTCCCATCACCACCTTAGGCATAAAGCAGGGCCGCATGATCTATCCGCGCCTGAAGGCCCTGAACGATTCGCTCGATGCCTTGTACGGCCCGGCCCGCGCCACGCCGCGCGCCGCCCGCGCCGACTCGGTATACATCACGGAGTACGAAGTGCAGGGCCTGGAAGCAGCATACGTGCCGGCGCTGCTTGAGCAAATGCAGTTTCGCCCTAATCGCTTTTACACGGCCTCGCAGCTTTCATCTGCCATTCGCAACGCCTTCGGGACGCGCTACTTCCGCAAGATTACCTACTCCCTGCAACCCCTATCCGATTCGACGGCCCGTGTGGTGTTTGATGTGGAGCGCAGCGTGCCGACGCGGGTAGGGCTGGGGCTGCACTACAACTCGTTTACCGGTATTGGGCTCATCGGCAGCATTGCCGCGCAGGATCTGCTGCTGCCCTTTTCCACCAGCCAGATAGCCGTAAATATTGGCGAAAATCCCCGCCTGCGCCTCAAGCATACTCAGTACCTGACGGCCCACAAGACGCTGGTAGCGCGTTTTCTGGCGCAAGGTGAGCGAGTAAGCATCACCACCTACACTACCCGTTTCGACAAGGCCGGCCTCTACACTCAGAGCTACGTGACGGCCAATGCTCAACTGCTCAAGCTGCTCGGCCGCAACCGGGGAGTAGGCTTGGGAACGCGCTACGAGTACGGTCGCTTCAGCCCCGAAATTACCTCCCGTTTGCAGCTAGATGGCCGCTTTCATCTGCTCAACAGCTACCTTTTCTACGAAGAAAATACCCTTAATGCCGTAGTGTATCCGACCAAGGGCCGCAAGATAGAGGCGGAAATAGGTGGCGTTTATCGGCAGCGCCCCGACTTTAGGGTGCTGGACGGCGACGTGGTGGTGGGCACGGAGGAGTCGCCTAATTTTTCGTTTAAACCCTACGGCCATTCGCGCCTGCACCTGGAGCAGTACCTGCCCCTGACTAAGCGCTCTACGCTGCTGTTGCAGGCCCAGGCTGGTATCAACTGGAACTACCGGCAGGCCATTGCCAACGACTTTGTGGTTGGTGGGCTGAGCAACGTAATCCGCAACCAGATTACGTTTGCCGGCCTGCCCGAAGCATCCTTATTCACCAGTAGCTCCGCCGTGGGTTTGATAGGCTATCAATATGCGCTCACGCCGCGCATCAACCTCACGGCCAAAGCCAACACGCTTTACCACGGCTTCATCGACAATAACACGAATATTCAACCCAGCGACGTAATCTGGGGTGGCTCTCTTACGGTGGGCATAAACTCCATTCTGGGTCCCATCGACGCGAGCCTGATGTACTCGGCTGTCGCCAAGAAGGTGCTGCCCTACTTCAATATCGGCATTCCCTTTGGGTATCGTTAAAGGTGGTGGTGGGTGGCTTTGGTCGGGTCGGCACTAGGCTAGCAGTTCAGCCTCCACGGCCAGCATCCTGCCGGGCGTGGAGGCTGAGAGTGGCGAGCAAGCACCCGCCCAGGTAGTGTAGCTGGCTGACGGGGGTAGAATAGATGAGTAGATGTGTACCCGTGGGCACGTCGTTTCTCGCCCTGCCGTTCAGTGAGCCGGCTGTTGCTGGCGGCTGCCGCGCAGCCCGTACCAGAGGATGTAGGCGTAGCAAAGCACCGGCAGCAGCAGGGCTAGGCGCAAGCCGCCATGATCGGCTACCAGGCCGAAGAGCAGCGGCACCACGGCCCCGCCCACGATGGCCGTGCACAGCAACCCCGAGGCCTGCTCGGTGTGGCGGCCCAGCCCGGCCACGGCCAGGGTGAAAATGGTCGAGAACATCAGCGAATTCATTAGCCCCACGGCCAGCAGGCTCCACATGGCTACCGCCCCGCTGGTATTGATGGACAGCAAAACCAGCGCAATAGCCCCCGCGGCGTTGAAGGCCAGGAGCTTAGTAGGCGCGAACTTGCCCAGCAGATAGGCGCCGGCAAAGCGGCCCAGCATAGCGGCAAACCAGTAGTTGGCTACCTGCTGGCCAGCGGCTTCGGGCGAGAGGCCCAGTACGTCGGGCAAGGCCAGGTAGTTGACGATGTGCGAGCCAATGGCCACCTCGGCGCCCACGTACGCAAAAATGCCCCCCACGCCCAGCACCAAGTGCCGGTAGTTCCAGGCACTGCCCGCCCCCGGCGCTGCCGTCGTTGCTTCCTCAGCGGCTGGGGCAAGGGTGGGCAGATGCACCCGACTCAGCAGCAAGCTGATGAGCAGCAGCACCGTGCCGATAATCAGGTAGGGCACCTGCACAGCCGTCACGTCCATCTGGGCGGCGCTGGTAGCGTCCACCGTTTTGGGCAGCTGGCTCAGGATAAGCGCGCTGCCCAGCAGCGGGGCCAGGTAGGTGCCCAAGGAATTGAAGGCCTGCGTGAGCGTGAGGCGGGCCGAGGCCGACTTGGCCGGGCCGAGAATGGCCACGTAGGGATTGGCCGCCACCTGCAGCACCGTAATGCCCGAAGCCAGCACGAATAGCGCGCCCAGAAACAGCCCGTAGGCCCGCTGAGCCGCGGCGGGGTAAAACAAGTAGGCGCCCACCGCAGCCACCACAAACCCAATCAGCATGCCGCGCTTGTAGCCCACCCGCGCTACCAGCTTACCAGCTGGTATGCTTACGAGAAAGTAGGCTCCAAAAAAGCATAGGTTGATGAGGTTGGCCTGAGCGAAGGAAAGCTGGAAAATGGCTTTCAAGTAGGGAATCAGAATGTCATTCAGGCAGGTGATAAAACCCCACAGAAAGAACAGAACCGTGAC
>NZ_JAKWBD010000006.1:0-38231 GCF_056835965.1 Hymenobacter sp. R533113 | reverse complement strand
TAGCTATTCCACAGTTCCTGAGCATCCTTTTGGGGCACCGGGCCGGTAGATTTCCAGTCGTTTTGCAGCGTTTTGATGCGCGCCGAGCTATCCTTGGTCTCCGCCGACTCTACCAGCAGCCGCAGCTGAGCGAGCAATTCCTGCTTGTGGGCTAGGTTCTTGGTGCGCTGCTCATCCTCGGCACGGGCATCGCGGGCACGGCTTTCGCGCAACTCCTGCATGGCCTTCACCAGCTCGGCATGCCCAGCCGGGCCATGATACGTTGCTTCCGCGTCGGGTGCGGCAGTTGTTTCTGACCGCTGCCGATCAGCAGCCAAGGCGGTTTCGTATTGGCGGTATAAATCCGTGATCTGCTTACGGTTGCGTTGCGCGTCGGGGCGGTGCACCATGTTTAACAGAAAGGATGCTTGCGCCGCCAGATCGAGTTGACTGAAATCGGGGCCGTGGGTTTCGGCCGCCAGTTCCTCTTCGTCCTCGCCTTCGTGAGCCAACGCCGCTTCGTGTGCTACGGCTGCCGATGCTGTGGCGGAAGTAGGTAATGCAGCGACCATATCGGGCGCATTCTCCAGGTCTTCGGCTGAGTGAAGCGCAATGGTGGGAGCCGCTGGCATGGCGGGCTCTTCCGTTTCAGTAGCTTGTCCAGTCAACGCCTCCGGCTCGGGGGTAATAGCAGCCTGGGGGGCATTTTCGATTGATGAGACAGCAGCCTCAGTCACTGCGCTGGTTGGCATGGCCTCTGGCTCCGGCGCAACAATCGCTGAAGCAGTAGACTGCGTAGCCGTTTCCACGCCGGGGTTCTGCTGCCCGTAATGCGCTTCAGCCCGAGCCAGTGGTTCCGAAATTGGCTCCTGAGTTGGGACGGTGCTTGGCGACGATGGGCTCGTAGCATCGGGCGTTACAGCGGCGGCCGGCGCTTCGGCGGTGCCAGCTCCCTGGGGGGCATTTTCTATGGGCGGTGTGCCCTGGGCTGGCCGCTCCGTTATTTCGTCGGTGGTAGTAGAGGGGGCCGATGCCGTAGTTTCGGCCGGAACATTGGCCGCAGGAGCAGGTGCCTCCGTAGGGGGTAGTGGCTGCGCAGCTGGGTTTTCTTTGGCACGAATCTCGGCCAGACGGCGCTCCAGAATGCTCATCGGCGACTCCGATGCTTCGTCGGAGTGCAGGGGATCGGTGGTGTTGTTATCAGGTAGCATAGTTCGGAGGAAAAGGCCGGCCCCGAAAGGCTAATGGGCGCGGCAGTGGGGAGCTAATTCAGGCGTGGATCTGTGGGATAGTTAGATAAAATCCGGTATCGACCACCTTTTTCGCGCAAAATAGACTGCCAAAAGGCATCAGTAGCCAAAGTAAAGACTTTCTCGGCAGCATTAGGGTGCACTATCCAAACATTTTCGCGCACTTCCTCCGCCAATTGGTCGGCCGTCCAGCCCGAATAGCCAGCGTACAGGCGCACATCTTCCTCGCCAATCTCGCCACTGAGCAGCAACCCCAGCAGTACGTCAAAGTCGCCACCCCAGTACACATCGTGTCCGAGCGCGATAGCACCGGGCACATCGGCGCGGCGGTGCAGATAGTGAAGTGTATCGGGCTGCACGGGCCCACCCAGGCCCAGCGGCAGGCGGGCGGCGGGCAGCACATCGCCGCCAGGCAGCTCCAGCACATCGCCCAGCAGCAGGTTAGTGGCCCGATTGAGCACTAAGCCAAATGTGCCTTCTTCATCGGTGTGGCGGCACAGCAGCACCACACTGCGCTCAAAATTCGGGTCGCCCAGGAAGGGCTGCGAAATCAATAAGCTTCCAGCTTTCATAGGTTAAGCATCTTTATAACATTCATCCATTTAATCAGCCCAACCCTACAGACCACTAAGCTCAAACTGACGCTACTATTCTGTGGTCTGAACCAAGCATGCGGTTTATCTCAACCTACGTCGGGAGAACAGGCTTAGGTTCCCGGAAATAACAAGGCCCGGCAAAATAGCCTGCGCCCGTGGTAGGCAATAGAACGAGGCACCAGCAGGTAAATGATGAGGGTGCCCCAACTATTTTCTGAATAATTTGCGCCCCTTATCAAGTGCGTATCTACCCGCTAATGCCCTCGCTATCCGCTTCGCCCCTTTCGCGCCAACGCTCATTCGATCCCTGGTTCGTGGGCAGTATTCTACTTCAAGCCTTGCTGCTATTAAGCGTATTTCGTACGCTTATTCTCAATCCCGGTGACTACCTGATTGTTACGCACTACGACGGAATTAAAAGCTATTTCTCTATCGCTTCCTTTCTGCGTCAGCCCCTAAGCGACGGCATGTTGGTGATGGGACATAATTACCCATTTGGCGAGTACATGTATTACACAGACAGTACGCCCGTGCTGACCCAAAGCCTGCATGTGCTCGTGCGGGCTTTCCCCGCGCTGGAGCCCTATGGTCTGTATTTATACGATTTGTTTATTCTGGGAGGCTTGGTACTTAGCACCTTGCTGCTGTATCGTATTCTGCGCCCGTTGGGTTTGCCGGTTTGGTTGGTAGTGCTGCTGAGCGTGACGCTGCCGTGGCTGGCCCCGCAAACTATACGTCTGCGCGTGGGCCATACCAGCTTATCTTACACGCCGGCCATCTTGTTCACCATCTGGGTGTTGCAGCAGCTGTACTACGCCTGGGTGAATGACCGGCCGGTGCGGAAGTGGTTTGGGCTCCTATTCGTGGGCATTGTGGCAGCATCGTATCTGCACTTCTATTATCTGGGCATTTTGGGAGTGCTGGGGGGCTTTTTCTTTCTGTTTTGGATAGCTGAGAATGCCTTGGCGAGTAAGCCGTGGTTTCGGTTGGCCGTGTACAGTATGCTAACGTTGGCGGCGGCGCTGGCACTCACGATGGGCTCCTTGATGCTGCTGGACGGGCGCTACAACGAGCGGCCGTCCAGCAGCAATGGCTACGATTTTCTGGATTGGAAATTTCAATTTGGGGCCTTCTTTCGGGGCTATTCCTTCAACCAGGTACGGTTTCCGCTAGAGCGAACCGAGGAGATTCTCTACGAATCATCAGCTTATCTGGGGGGCTTTGTGCTTTACGGACTGCTGGTTGTACTGGTGCTGGCTGCCCTGCGTCGGCTCCCCTCAATGCGCCTCACCGACGATGACAATGGTCGATTCCTGCGCTTATTCCTCCTGGCCAGCATTCCCATGGCGTTCATCGCTTTGGGCGAAACCTATGTGCTTGACAACGGCGCTTATGTCTTCCACAATTACCTGAATCCGTTTTTCTGGCTACATAAGGTAACAGACCGTGTAACCCAGTTCAGGGCGCTGGGCCGGTTTATATGGCCTTTCTGGTGGGCATTTGTGCTCGGCTTCAGCTACTACGTAGCGCGCTGGTGGCAGCGGCCCGTGCTGCGTTGGGTACTGGCAGCCCTTTGCTTGTTATTGATGATTGACGCCCGCGACGCAATGCGTTTTTACCACACCAATACGCAGCTACCTAATATTCTTACGGCCGAAGCCCCGACCCTACCCATGCGGCAGTTCACGGGCTGGCTCGACCTGAAACCGTATCAGGCCATTCTGCCGCTGCCTTTTTCCCACTCCGGGGCCGAGGAAAATAGTTATCAGTTCACGGTAGACCCCGATGAAGTTCACAACAACAATACCTACCAGCTCTCCATGGTCACGGGCCTGCCGCTGATGTCGCACAAAGCAGCCCGCACCCCAACTTACCAAGCTCGAAAGCTGTTTACGGTGCTGAGCCCCGAAGGCCCGGACCCGGAACTGCTGGCCCGCATGGACAACCGTCCTGTGCTGGTTTATCTGGACAGCGCTTACTATAACGGCCAGAATAATTATTACCGCGAGGGGCTAAAAAACCGGCCCGAAATGCTTGCCCTCTTCGAGCGTGCCGACGATTTTATTCGGGAACAGAAAATGCAATTGCTGCACAAGCAAGGCACCTGGTCGCTTTATGCATGGTATCCAAAAGGACGCTAATTCATTATTAATCATTCACAAATGACTGACCAGCAACTGGCCGACCTACGCAAGACTTACGCCCAACGCACGCTCACCGAAGCCGATGTGCTGCCCGACGGCGTGCACCAGTTTCGGGCCTGGCTCGATGAGGCCCTGGCTGCCCACCTCGATGAGCCCACCGCCATGACGCTGGCCACCGTAGGCGCCGATGGTCAGCCTACCACCCGCGTAGTGCTGCTTAAAGGCCTCCCCAACGACGCGGGGTTTCTGTTTTACACCAATTACGACAGTCGCAAAGGCCAGGAATTAGCCGCGCATCCGCTAGCCGCGCTTAATTTCTTCTGGCCTGGGCTGGAGCGACAGGTGCGCGTGGAAGGGCGCGTGGAAAAAGCCCCCCAAAGCATGTCAGATCAGTATTTTCAGAGTCGGCCGCGCGCTAGCCAGGTGGGGGCTTGGGCTTCTCCGCAAAGCCAGCTAATCGGGAGCCGGGAGGAGTTGGAGCAGCGGGAGCAGGAAATAGAACAGCGCTTTGCGAATGAGAACCCATTGCCGCGCCCGCCGCATTGGGGAGGCTTTATTCTGCGTCCGCACCGCGTGGAGTTCTGGCAGGGTCGCCCCAGCCGCCTCCACGACCGCATTGTGTATGAGCGAGTGGGCGATGGGTGGCAGCGTAGCCGTTTGGCGCCCTAGGCATTTAACAGGTAACATTTATCATTTAACAATCTGTGCTCTCTTCCAGGACGAAGAAGGCGTGGTTGAAGAGTGGCACTTGTTAGTTAATTGTTGAATGATAAATGTTACTTGTTAATTGATTTTCCGTGGCTGAGATTCAACCCGTGCGCGGCTGGCGCTACAACCCACAGTTAAGTGAGCAGATTGACGATTACGTGTCGCCGCTATTTGATGTCGTGTCGGCGAAGCAGCGGGAGGCGCTGTACCGCAACCCGTTGAACAGCATTCATTTGTCGGTGCCGCGAGGGGATGATGCAGCTGCAGAAGCGCAGCGGCGGCTGGCGGAGTGGCAGGCGCAGGGCGTACTGCGCCAGGATGAGCTGCCGGGTATTTATGCCTACTACCAGTATTTCCGGTTGCCGGGCAGCAGCCAGGAGTATTGCCGCAAGGGCTTTATGTGCCACATCCGGGCTTATGATTGGAGCGAGGAGGTAGTGCTACGCCACGAAAACACTTTGCCCGCGGCCGTAAACGACCGCGCCGAGCTGCTGGCCCGCACCGAGTTTCAAACCAGCGCCACCCACGGCCTCTACCGCGACGATGATTTTGAGTTGGAGCGCTACCTAGACGAGGCCATGCGCGACCCGCTTTACCAAACGGAAGAAGACTACCAGGGCGCCCGCGACGTGCTGGCCGTCATTCAGGATGCCGCTATTATTCGGCGCTTCCAGGAAATTTTAAGCTCCCGACAAGTGATTCTGGCCGATGGCCACCACCGCTACGAGGGCTCATTGGCCTACCGGCAGGCGCGGCAGGCCGCCAACCCGCACTCAACGGGTGAGGAACCGTGGAACTACCACCTGATGTACCTCACCAACTTGGCTGCCAATGACCTGCGCATCCTGCCCACTCACCGCTTGCTGCTGGAGATGCCCAACGGCCTCACCGACGAGGAGTTTATGGCCCGGCTCGAACCGTATTTCACTATTCTCCCCAAAGATGACGCCTACGATTTGCCCGAAATAATTGCTGGCAAGCTGTGGGCCTTTGGGTTGTATCTGGGGGGCAATTCTTACAAAATTCGGTTGCGGCCCGAAGTGCATGCCCAACTTGCCTGGGACACTACGCCCGAAGTTAAAGCCCTGGACCTGACTGTGTTGCACTACTTCGTACTGGAGCGCGTGCTGGGTATTGTAGGGCCCGATGCCCAACGCTCGTGGCCGGGCATAGCTTACGTACGCAACTTCACCGAGTGCCTTACCCGCGTGGACCGCGGCGAGGCGCGCGCTGCCTTTATTACCAACGAAGTGACCATGTCCGAAGTAGAGCGCGTGTGCCACAGCGGGGCCGTAATGCCCCCCAAATCCACTTTCTTTTATCCCAAAACGATTGGTGGCTTTCTGTTTACTTCTATCCATGAGCAGGAATCCGACCACCCCTTTCAGGTATGTCCGTAGCCACCAAACTGGTACTAGCTTCCAATTCGCCCCGCCGCCGCCAGCTGCTCACCGACCTGGGTCTGAGCTACGAAATCCGGCTGCGCGAAGTAGATGAGAGCTACCCACCTCACCTGCACCGCGCCGAGGTAGCCGAGTACTTAGCCGCCCACAAAGCCTCCGCTTATGCCTCCGATTTAGCCCCCCATGAGGTAGTACTCACCGCCGATACCATCGTGTGTCTGGAGGATAATGTGCTGAACAAGCCCGCCGACGAGGCCGAAGCCAAACACATGCTTACCCACCTGCAAGGCCGCGCCCACGATGTGTTTACCGGCGTGTGTCTGCTCAGCGGCGACGGCTATCGCACCGTTTTCTCGGACCAGACCCGCGTTCATTTCCGCGCCCTCTCCCCCGCCGAAATCGAGTTTTACGTCCGCAACTTTCGCCCTCTGGACAAAGCCGGTGCCTATGGCGCTCAGGATTGGGTAGGCATGGTAGGCGTCACGCGGCTGGAAGGCTCTTATTTTAACGTAATGGGCCTGCCCGTGCACCGGGTGTGGGAAGAGCTAGAGAAGCTGGGATTAGTATCGGTTTAATTGAACGTCTGGCTACTTTGGCTGTGGCCCCTCACCTACTCGGGCATAGGCATACGCCCCTATTTCCTGGGCAGTATGGTAGGTATCGAGGCCAGAAACGCAGGCGCTGCCGGCCCCGTTCAGGTTGAGGGAGCCGTCGGCCGCCAGCACATCGGCGGGCAGGTAGATTTCCTCGACCTTGCCCACGAGCAGGATTGTTCCGGTGGCTTTTATGGGTATTTCCTCTACCAGCCGCAGCCCCATTTTTATCTGGCTCTCGCGGACAAATGGTGCCGGAAAGTTGTCAAGAAATTCGGCCCCCAGACCACACTTTTCAAACTCCGATTCATCTTCCGGGAAAGGTGCGGACGTGTAGTGCGCCGCTGCCGTAAAGTCGGCGTGGACGTGATTAATGGTATAGCAGCCGCTCGCCTTAATGTTATCGTAGGTGTGGCGAGCCACGCTGGTAGGCCGCGTGAAAATGCCGATGTATGGCGGGTTGGAGCCCAGATGCACCACCGAGCTATACATGGCCAGATTGGTCCGGCCATCCGAGGCAGCAGTACCAATAAGGTTGGCGGGCTTGTAGCCGGTGATGGAGTTTATCAGATTAAGACGGAAAATCTTTTCCATCGCCTCAATATCCTGGGCTTGTATGCGCTTCATGTGGTGCTGATTAAGCAGAGTAAATTCGCTTCATTTTGATCCCGACTTGGGTTGATGGCTCGGAAACAGGTGAGCGGCTTTATAACCGCTAAAGACCGCAATTGGCCTTCCTACCTATTCAAACTATTTAAAAAGGCGGTCATGCTGAGTAAAGTGAAGCATCTCGCGTGCTAACGTTAGAACAGTAATTCAACCAAATAGAACGTCATGCTGAACAAAGCGAAGCATCTCGCCCGCTTCGCTGCATTACTAAATGAGATTACTACCCAAGAGAGATGCTTCGCTTTGCTCAGCATGACCGCCTTTTGTGTGGCAACGATTGTACGCCAGATGCTTCGCGTTGTGCTGCATAACGTTCTACGTTTTTAGTTGGGTACTAATGTCCCTTGGCTAGTAGCACTACGCCGGCTATAATCAGCCCCACGCCTAGCACCTGGCCCAACGTAATCTGCTCCCGCAGCACCAGCCAACCCAGCAGCGCGGCTACAGCCACCGAGCCGCCCACAATTACGGGCGTTCCTACCGAGGCCGGAGCGCCTTTAGTAAACACATAAAACGTCAGAATCTCGGCTACACCTACGCTTAAGCCGGCCAGGCAGGAATACAGCACGCCGGTTTGGGAAATGCTCACTACCTGCCGCGTAGACTTGATATAAAGCAGTAAAATGCCCCCCACAGCAGCAGCCACGAGTTGCAACAGCACCGCGCCAGCCACCTGATGAATGTTGCCCGAGGCCAGCTTAATAAAGAAGTTGTAAAGCCCCAGACAGAAGGCCGTGATGACAGCCAGCAAAAGCCAGTTCATGAATGCTGGCTTTAGGTCAAGCGGTGCAACAGGTCCTGCTGGGTGTGTTGCCAATCGGCGGTGGCCTCATTTTTGGCCCACATCTCCTGCAACTCAGATTTTTTGGCCACGGCCTGCACGGCTTGTTGCGCCATCTCGCGCAGGTCGGCGCTTTCGCTGGCGTCCAGCTTTACAATTACTGGAATCAAGTCGGCGGGAAAGTCGCGTGAGGGCTTGCCCAGAATGGCGGCTACAATTTCGGCAGCGGCCAGGGCTTCGCTGGCCGCATCACCATCAATATGGTCTTCCTCCTCGGCCACTGCTACTAACGCTTCCAGCAGTTTCGCTTCATTGTGATTATCGCGGAAGTCTTCGGCGAAGTCGGCAGCCGCGTCGTTGTCGAAGTTGTAGTAGCCCCAAGTTCCCATGCTGTGTGTAGTTAAGATTTATAGCTAGTAAGGTAGCTTTACCGCATGGACTTCTTTTTTGTTGTTTGGACCATTTTGGCTGCGTTTAATGCTCGCAGAATAATTAAACGCCTACGGAATGCAGAAAGACTAATAGATGAAGGAATAAAAACAACTGGAGTAGTTATAGGCTTCAAGACTCGTTTAACTCACACTTTTAATTCCCATCCGCGATTTCAGTTTACAACTGTGCTTGGTGAGGTTGTGGAAGTAGAAGCGAAAATGGGGATTAGTCTTCCTACCTACCATCTGTATCGAAAGGGGTCAAAAGTGATACTCTACTATGAGACCGAGAATCCAAAAAACTTTACACTAGATTCAGACTCAGAGAAGTTCTCCTCTTATGTACAGCTGTTTTTCATTGGGCTTATGATTGCTGCCGGTGTCTATTTCTGGCTCACCTCAAAGTAATTCTAAGGCACTACTTGAACTTCTCCTTCAGAATCTCCAGCTCCACGGCCGGCGAAATCTTCTCGTACAGAATGTGATACGCCGCATTGGTAATCGGCATGCTCACCTTTAGCTTTTTATTCAGCTCGTAAATGCTCTTGACGGCGTAGTAGCCCTCGGCCACCATGTTCATCTCCATCTGCGCTGATTTTACACTGTAGCCACGGCCTACCATGTTGCCGAAGGTGCGGTTGCGGGAGAACTGGGAATAAGCCGTTACGAGCAGGTCGCCGAGGTAGGCGCTGGCGCTGAGGTCGCGTTGGTTGGGACTGAGGGCGTAGAGAAAGCGGCGAATCTCCTGCACCGCATTACTCACCAGCACCGCCTGAAAATTGTCGCCGTAGCCCAGGCCGTGAGCAATGCCGCAGGTCAGGGCGATGATGTTTTTCATGACCGCGCAGTACTCGATGCCATCGAGGTCGGCGGCGGGATGCGCTTTTACGTAGCGGTTGCGCAGCAGCTGGCAGAAGTCTTCGGCCAGCTCCAGATCGGGGCCGCCGATGGTGAGGTAGCTCTGCTTTTCGAGGGCAACTTCTTCGGCGTGGCAGGGTCCGGCTACTACGCCCAGCTGCTCGCCATCGAGCCGAAAACGCTCAACCACATAATCCGTTACCAGCACGTTTTTGCCCGGAATCATGCCTTTTATGGCCGAAATAACGCGCTTGTCGCGGAGGGCGTCGCGGTCGAGCTTGTCGAGGGCGCCCTGTACGAAGGCAGCAGGCACGGCCAGCACCAGCCAGTCGGCATCCACCACCACTTCCTTCAGGTCGGTGGAGGGGAAAACGCGGCTCAGATCAAAGGCCACCGACGACAAATAGCGCGGGTTGTGGCGGGTGCGCAGCAGGTGCTGCACATCATCTTTCGAGCGCAGCCACCAGCCCACCCGAGCCCCATTTTCAGAAAGGATTTTCGTTAAAGCAGTAGCCCAGGAGCCGCCGCCAATCATAGCTATTTTTTCCACCAAACAAACTTGTAGGAAGGCGATATAGCACCTTCTCTGGTTAAACGGCTTGAACCAGCTCCGCGCCCAAACACAGGCGCAACGGCGGCAAGCCTTGTCGCAAGCCCGAGTTTAGACAAAAAAAATGAGAGGCCGGGGCAAAAAAGCCCCCAGCCTCTCATATGCTTGCTAATAAGGCCCGTCAGGGACGCTTAATCAGCATCGGCTACTTCCTCTTTCAGGGCCGCTTTGTTGATGGACTTTGCATCCTTCACCACGACTACTGCGCCGTCTTTCAGCTTTTTATGCACCGTGGCATACGGGCCGCTGGCTACTTCGTCGCCCGCCTTCAGGCCGCTGAGAATTTCAATATTGGTGATGTCGCTGATTCCGGTTTTAACGGGCACCATTACGGCTTTGCCGTCGCGAATCACGAATACCACTTCCTGCACATCAGTCGGCGCAGCCTGGGCAGTCTCATCCGATTGCCCCCCGCCGCCACGGCCTACGCGCACGCCTGGCCCGCCTGCTTTGTCGGGGCCGGCAATGGCCGAGCTATCCGTTTTGGTGGTTACCGCATTAAGCGGCACACTCAGCACATTATTCTTCCGATCCGTAATAACATCGACAGAGGCCGTCATGCCGGGGCGAAATGGGACGATGGTACGGCCCCCCACATTGCGCACCAGGTGCTGATATGACTCGGGCAACAGGCGAATGCGCACCTCAAACTCGGTTACCGCCTCAGCCGTCAGCGCGTCTTTGGCCGTGTTGGCTACGCTGGTAACGATGCCCCGAAACTTTTCATCCTTATTGGCATACGAGTCAACATCCACGTCTACTGAGTCGCCCAGGTTCACATCGATGATCTGGTTTTCGTTCACGTTCACCCGCACCTCCATCGAGTTGAGGTCGGCAATGCGCATGATTTCGGTGCCGGCCATTTGCGAAGTACCGACTACCCGCTCCCCGCGCTCCACGTTCAGCTTGCTCACCGTACCGTTGACGGGGGCGTAGATGGTAGTTTTGTCGAGGTTGCGGCGGGCTTCATCCAAGGAAGCCTGGGCGCTGGCAACGCCCGACTGCGCCCCGCGGATACTCTGGCGAGCGCTGTTTATTTCTTCCTGACTGGCATCATAAGCGGCTTTGCTGGCCTCGTAATCGGCCTGGGAAATTACCTTTTGCTTGTAAAGCGAGGCATTCCGACGATACGCCAGCTCGGTTTGCTTGGCATTAGCCATCAGTTGCTGGAGCCGCGCCTGGGTCTGGCCGACGTTGGCCCGCTGGGTATTCACGCTCGCCGACTGCATATTTACCATAGCCTGGTAGTTGTCGGGGCGGATGCGCAGCAGCAACTGGCCTTTTTTCACGGAGTCGCCCTCGGCCACGTACAGCTCCGTAATTTCACCGGATACGTCGGGCGAAATTTTTACTTCCGTCTCGGGCTGCACTTTGCCCGAGGCGCTTACCTTCTCGACGATAGTCGCGGGCCCGGCTTTCGCTGTAATAACTTCGGTACCAGCCGGCTGACCGATCAACCCCTGCTTTTTGGCCACTATGTAGCCGGCAATTAACAAAACCAGTACACCCAGCAGAATGTACAGTAAGCGGTTGTTTTTCATATTCGAGAAGAAATCCAGCGTAAGGAAAGAGAAGGCAAATAAATCAATTAAAAATAAAGAAGTAGCGGCGTTATAGCTGGTTTTTTAGCGCTGCCTTACACGGGAGCTTCGAGCAGCCTTTTACCCTCATTAGTTTTGGAAGCGCTTAGCCACAGAAAACTGTTCTGGGGGGCTTTTTCGATCCGCTGGTCCGGGCTTCATCCGTCTTTCGACTTACCTGGCGAGGTAAAATAGTACTCCGTAATTACTTTATAGAGTCAGCGGGTTGCCTTGGTAGAACTCTAACACTTTGCGACGGAAAATAAACTCATATTTCGCCTGAATCATACTGGATTCGGCCCCGTTGAGGTTGTTTTTGGCAATGTTAAATTCAGTGCCGTTGAGCAGGCCGTTGTTAAAGCGGATTTCGGCATTGCGGTAGGCCGTAGTCAGGGCCTGTACCTGACGGCTGGCGGAAGCAAACCGGCGCTGGGCCGCCACCGCGTCGGCGTAGGCCTGCTGAATAGTTTGCTGCAATTCCAGGCGGGTTTGGGCCGCTTGCAGCTCGGCCTGCTTCACCGCAATCTGGGAGCGTTGCACGTTAGTGCGCGTTTGCAGGCCATTAAGAATCGGGATTTGCAGGTTGAACTGCAAGGCGCGACCCAGGTTGTCCTTCACTTGGTCGCCGAAGGCCGTAGGGAGTATCTCAAAACTAGGCTGCCGGGGCGTGAGTACAGCAAAATTAGTGCGACTCGATGTGCCCGTAACGGGGTCGAACTGGAAGACCGGCAGTGGGGCTCCGCTAGTAGAGTCGCCGGTGAATACCCGCGCCAACCGCGTGGAGGAGAAGCCGGTGAAGAGGCTGGCCCCAAAAGTCAAGCGCGGATAATATGCCCCCGTGCCACTTCTACGCCCCGAATGGAGCTTTGCACGCGCAGATCAGCCGCCTTCACCTGGGGTAAAAAGCCCTGAGCCGTTTGGTAAAGGCCGATAGGGTCTAGGCTGAGCGCAGCCTGCTCGTCGGGGTCGGGCAGGTTGGGCACTTCAACCTGAAAAGCCGCGGCACTAGTCGGGTCTAAGTTGAGTAATTGGGCGAGTTGCAGGCGCGAGATGTCGCGTTGATTCTGGGCCGTTACCAGGTTCAGCTCATCGGAAGCCAATTGAGCTTCGCTGTCGAGCAGGTTACTTTCTGCTACGCTACCGGCCGCCAGCAGCTTTTTGGTACGCTCTACCTGCTGCTGGGTGGTATTTACGCGCAGCTCGTTGGTGCGCACCAGCTCCTGATTTAGTACCAGTTGCAGAAACGCCGCCGCCACGTTCAGCGACAAATCGTTGCGAGCCCGCTCGATGTCGGCCAGACTGGCCTGGTAGTCGAGCACATTGCGCTTGATGGTATTGCGCAGCTGAAACCCCGAGAAGAGCGTGACCTGAGCGTTGGCCGAGAAGTTATTGGAGCGAATCGTTTGGCTCACAAAGTCATTGGTCAGCGGATCGAGGCCGGTGCCGTATTGCCAGGCCTGGGTGCCGTTGATGTTAGCCGAGGGCAGCAGGGCCGCCCGCCCCAGCCGTCCGGTAGCGTCGCTCAACTCCGCTGAGAGCGTGCTCTGACGCACCGTCAGGTTGTTCTGCACGGCGTAGTCTACCGCGCGCTGCAGGGTCCAGGGGCCACTGGAGACGGGGGCCGTCATGGTGCCGGCAGGCGGCTGGGCGGGCGTTGTGGTTTGGGCAAGCGCCGGGGCAGCCAGCAGCAACCAAGTGCTCGCGCCAAGGGCAGCCGCCCGGCAAAGAAGCGGAGTACGGTTCAGTTTCATGGGTTTTAGTTCTTAATCTACTGAAGAGGTCTGATAACTAGGACTTTAGGCTTTCCTCGGAACTGAGTGTGAGCCCAATCAGGGCTTAAATATAATAAAAGGTACTATGCAACACAAAGTACCGCTGTTTTTATATGCCAAAATGTGATAAGGACTTTATAATCAGGGCTTTTTCGGAGGTATTGTCAAGCGCCAGACACCCAATTTAGTCGATAGTAGGGATGTAGATAATCTGGTGTACCCAGCCTAGCTGGCGCAGATATTCAAGGGTAATGGGCTTAATTCCCGAATCCATTTCAATGAACTGGCGGGCTACGTCGTTGCGGCCTTTGCGCGAAACAAACATGGTGGCGATGTTGCAGTCGTCGTGGGCAATAACGGAAGCGATAAAGGCAATGGAGCCCTGCCGGTCGTCGGCGTCGACGATGAGCGTGTGTAGAGAGGCGGAAAAGTCGGCTGGAAAGCCATCCACCTCTACTATGCGGATAACGCCCCCGCCCCTGCTCTGGCCTATTACTTCCGTGGCATGGCCCGTGCGCTCGTCGCGCAACTGCACCTTTATCGTGTTGGGGTGCATGGTGGAGGCATTGCCTACGCTTTGAAACGTGTACTGTAGGCCAGCTTCTTTGGCGTAGTCGAAGGCATCACGAATGCGCTTGTCGTCGGTAGCATAGCCCAGCAAACCGGCCACGATGGCGCGGTCGGAGCCGTGACCTTCGTAGGTGCGGGCGAAGGAATTGTAAAAGGTAATGGTAGCGTGGGTGGGCAACGACCCCAGAATGCGAATCGCGGCGCTTGCAATGCGCACTACCCCGGCCGTGTGTGAGCTGCTGGGCCCAATCATCACCGGCCCAATCATATCAAAAATGCTGCTCTTCTCGGCCATAATAGCGGTAAAAGTAGATGTTTCAGGCGGGAAAACAACGATTGATTTGCTCCGTAACGGTGAAGCCGGCCGGGAGCTTTTGGGGCTTATGAACATAGATACCAGCAGGAGCCTAAGGGTTGCCTGTTCCCGCTGCTTTCGATACCTTTTTCGTTCTTTGCAGCTCCTACCCGCCTCTCTCCCTCCTATGGAAACGCCCCCCAATCAATCCGAATTTGCCCCCCAAGTACTGGAGCAGCTGCGCCGCCTGCAAGCCAGATACGCCGCCGACGGCCAGGACCTGGCCGCCTACCTCGAAGGCCTTTTCTACGCTGACTACGTTAACTATTGGGACTACATTGAGCTCGACACGCTGCTGAGTTTGCAGCGCCCACTTACCCAGATCCCGGATGAGCGGATATTCATTATGTATCACCAGATCACGGAGTTGTACTTCAAGCTCTGCCTCTGCGAGTACGAGCAGATGGGCGACTTGCAGCAGCCCACCGTGGGCGAGCTGGTACTGCGCATAGGCCGCATCAACCGCTACTTCGAGAACCTGATCGACTCGTTTGATGTGATGGTGGACGGCATGGACAAGCAGCAGTTTCTGCAGTTTCGCATGGCTCTGATGCCGGCCTCAGGCTTCCAGAGCGTGCAGTACCGTATGATTGAGCTGGCTTCGACTTCCCTCGATAACTTAGTGGATAAGGAGAAGCGCCGCCTGCTGGGCGAAGCCGCCGCCCACGACGAGCTGCTAGGCTGCATCTACTGGAAGGCCGGCGCTACCATCGAAGAATCGGGCGCCAAAGCCCTGACGCTGATTCAGTTTGAGGAGAAGTACGCCCAAACCCTCCACGACCACGCCGCCCACTACCGCACCCGCAACGTGTGGACCGTACTGGAGCGTCTGCCCGCCGAAGATCAGCGCCACCCGCGCCTGGTGCGCGCCCTACGCCAGCTCGACGCCAACGTGAACGTGAACTGGCCCCTGATGCACTACAAATCGGCGGTGCGCTACCTGGAGCGCGACCCCACGGCCATAGCCGCTACGGGCGGCACCAACTGGAAGAAATATTTGCCCCCCAAGTTCCAGCGCCGCATCTTCTATCCGCAGCTGTGGACGGCGCAGGAGCTAGAGGAATGGGGCAAGGCTTGGGTGGAGGAAGTGTTGGGAGAGAAATAATTTCCTACCCTATTTAATTTTAGCGCTCCATCTATTTGAAACCTATATGTCTTTATATTTTTCTACCGATAATCCAGCTTCAACTAACAAATACTTTCCTGCCTTAACGGGTACTCGTGCCGTAGCCGCCTATATGGTTGTGCTATTTCATCTCAATCCATTTCTTGGCACCAACTATCATAACATTAGCTTGCGATGGCTTAATTATTTTATTCAGCAGCTGCACGTAGGAGTCCCCGTTTTTTTGTTTTAAGCGGTTTTCTGATTGCTTATCGCTATATGGACCGCGTTGAATTAACAAAGGAGTGGCTTGCCAGGTATTTATGGTTTAGGTTTACCAGGATATACCCCATATATTTTATTCTGACAGCGAGCACCTTCTTATTATTGCAATATATACCAACTGATACTATACCGACTTGGCATACTGCCCAAATACTATGGAAGGATAAGCTCATTCTTGTCTTTTTAAACATAACGTTACTAAAAGCTTTTTTCTACAGCGCATTAACTTCTGGAATTCCCACTGCCTGGTCTCTGACAATAGAGGAGACTTTTTACATCCTAGCCCCTTTTTTATTAATAGGCCTACAAATCAAACTGTCTCGCTTTATCCTTTACCCCATCCTACTACTTAGCTTAGGCAGCTTATTAGTCTTTTTATGCTCTTTAAGCACGCAGTATCTTTATGGATTTATGTCTTCTATGAATTTCATGCTGCGCTTCACCTTCTTTGGTAGATGCACGGAGTTTATGGCGGGAATAGCATTAGCCTTTTATATTAAAAAAAAGTATAGGGTTTTTTCCCTGAGCCATTCTGCGGCGACACTCAGTGGTTCAATAGGAATTATTATCTGCATTATAGCTTTGGCTGCCATTAAGGTACAGCACACGCCCACCGCCTTATGGCCTACCTCTCAATGGTCGATTCTAGTACAGAATTTTATTTTACCTTTTGCCATAGTCGTCTTGTTCTATGGCTTATTACATGAGCAAACTCTACTACGAAAGGCATTGGAGACGAAACTCTTCCTTTTATTGGGTAAAAGCTCCTACGCGCTCTATCTAATTCACATAGGAATATTTAATAATCTATTTTCATATTATATTTCTCAAAACACATTCATTTGTATTTTAATTTATTCTTTAATAGCTATTTTGCTTTATCAGTTTATAGAAAAACCCATACAAGTTTATCTACGCAACTCCATGCAACGACTTCACAAACAAATAGGATAAATAAGTAGCGCTCTGGCTACCCCAGATGAGTATAATACTTGTTAATAAAGCTTCAACCGCTGCTCCTGCTTCCTGAGTAAGAACGGCGGTCGAAGTGTTTATTAGAAAATACTACAGTTGCGCCCTAGCAGCGCCAGCTACTTTGAAAGCAACCTGCAAGTTTTCCCGCAGTCACTCGGCGTAGCCAAGCGACTACGAAATGCTACTATAGTCGTCAAAAAAGCCGCTGCTAATTAGCAGCGGCTTTTTTGACGACTATAGTAGTTTCTAAGCCTCGCTCACCGTATTTCCCACAACCACCGCCGTATTTTCCGTCAGCAAGCTACCCACGTACTTCCACTGCGCAGTGGCCGACGAAGCCGTGAACTCCACCTGCAGGAAGCCGCGCCGGGAAGCGTCCAGATACTGTAAGTCGTCGATCAGGAGCTGGTTGGACTGCTCGAAGCCTTGGATAGCCGCCGCGTTGCCGGCAAACAGGGCCTCAAAGCCCGGCGAGGAGACGGAGGGCGTGGCGAATTCGGCCCCGGCTTTTTGCCCCCCGGCGGTGGTCAGGGCGCTGTACCAGGCGTTGTGGGTATCGCCGGCCAGGGCGATGAGCTTTTTGCCCCCCGCGGCGGCGTACACGGCTTCGCGCTCGGCGGGGTAGCCGTCCCAGGCGTCGAGGTTGTAGGGCAGCACCGTCTCGACCCGCGCCCGCTCGGCGGCCGTTACGGTGGAGTCGCCGCGTAGCAGGCGGGTTTTGATGATGCTGAGTTGGGTAGCCTGCACGTTGTACTGGGCCAGCAAAGCGGGTGTGGGCGCGGCAGCCAGCTGGGCTACGAGCACCAGCAGCTCCGCGGGAATGTACATTTTGCCCATCAGCACCTGCGAGCCCAGCACTTGCCAGCGCGCCGGATTGCCCCCCAGATTAGAAGTAAGCCAATTTCGCTGCTCGGTGCCCAGAATGGTACGGGCCGGATTCAGCCAGGCCGCCCCAAAGGCCGCCGCGTTGAAGGCACCATTGGCCCCCAAATAATCGGCGTAGCTGAGTTGCTTGTCGCGGCCCGCCAGGCGGGTATCGAGCATCAGCAGATTCACTAGGTTGCCAAACTCGAAACCGCGGTAGATTTTCTGGCGGTCGGCGGTGCGGGCGGGCAAATACTCATGCCAGGCCTGAATGGAGGCCTGCTTGCGAGCCTCGAAGCTACCCTCATTGGGCTGGTGGTTTTCGGCCCCGTCCTTGTAGGCGTTATTGGCGCTCTCGTGGTCGTCCCAGACGCAGATGAAGGGCTTGCGCTGGTGGGCGCGCTGCAATTGCGGGTCGCTACGGTACTGGCGGTAGCGGGTGCGGTAGTCGTCCAGACTGATGGTTTCGGTGGCGGGCTGGTGGGCGCGGTTCAGGGCGGCGGTGGCCGGGTTGGTGCCGTAGCCGCCCTGACCGTATTCGTAGATGTAATCGCCCAGATGAATTACCACGTCCACGTCGGAGGCGGCTACGGCCCCGTACACGTTGAACAGGCCCGCCTGAAAGTTAGCACACGATACCACGGCCAGCTTCACGCTGCTGGCTTGGCTGCCCGCAGGCAGGGTGCGGGTCTCGCCGATGACTGATGCGGCCTGGGTGCGCTCGTTGCGGAAGCGGTAAAAATATTTTTGGTTGGCCGTCAGCCGGGGCACGTCTACCGCTACGGTAAAATCGGTGCTGGCCGTGGCCTGGGTTGCGCCACGGGCTACTATGCGGGCGAAGCCGCTGTCCTCGGCCACTTCCCACCGGATGGCGGCACTGCCGGTTTCGTTGGCGGCGGGCGAGTACCGGGTCCAGATAATGACGCTGCTTTGCGACGGGTCGAAGCTGGCCACGCCCTCGCGGAAGCCAAATTGCCCCCCGTAAGGCGGCAGGTTGCCATCGTCGTCGCAGCTGGTGAGCATGGCGGGCAGCAGCGCTACACCTCCAGAAATGATGGCCGTGCTCTTGAGGAACTCGCGCCGGTTGAGGTTGCCGGTAGTTTTCTTCGACATAACAAATCTGCGTTTAGGGTTGACTAAAAGTAGATTACCAGTGCTAAGTGAAGGTTATCAGCGTGTTATGGAATTGCTGTGGTTTTGAGATGCTTGCCTCGGGACGCCAGATAAGCAGGGCAGTTAGTGTGACAGCGAGCCTGGGATTGAGGCATTCGCTAAGAGCGTGTTTGGGAATTCACGGAAACGCCGTTTGCGTCATGCTGCATCTGGCGTCCGCTTGTCGAAGCATCTCTCCCGCCTCGTTGCAGAAGCATTGATTAGTAACCAGTATAGATGCTTCGACAAGCGGACGCCAGATCCAGCATGACACGAGAATCAAAATCCCAAACACGCTCTAAATCATTCCTCCTCGAAATTGCAGAGTACAAACAATAATGCGTTTTCTCTCACAAAATGGGGCTTGTAACTTATGGTATTTATATTTTAAGACAGGAGATGAAAAAGAAGTAAAGTCAATATTATTTCTCGCGGGTAATATCGTATTCCATCTTATTTACACAAGTTTTTTAGAAAACTTAACATTGAGCTAATAGTCTGTTTATCAATACATTGTTTGACCGGGAGCACGATTAAAACTTAATTAACCTTAGCGTAGCAATACCGAAAACTTGCGGTAATTTTGCCCCCGAAATTCAAAGGAAATGCCTTTGATAAACAAAAAAGCTCTTTTTTATGAAAAACAGAATTTTACTGTTTCTGCTGCTAGGCTTTGCGCTTTTCACTAGCACCTCCACCTTACTGGCCCAGGGCGTGACCACCTCCGCCATGAAAGGCGTTGTCACGGATGGCACCGGCCAGCCCCTACCGGGCGCGACTGTTGTCGCCACTCACCTGCCTTCGGGCACCGTGTACAGCATTGCCACCCGCTCCAACGGCCAGTACGACTTGCTCAATATGCGCGTCGGCGGCCCTTACGAACTGAAAATCAGCTTTATCGGCTACGCGCCCTACTCCCGCGACGCCATTCAGCTGGCTTTGGGCAAAACCTTTGAGGGCAACGTGACGCTCTCGGAAGGCACCCAGGCCCTGGGCGAAGTAGTGGTGAAGGGTAACCGCGACGGGCAGATCAACAAGGACCGCACCGGCGCCTCCACCAACGTGAGTAGCGCCGCCATCCGCACTTTGCCCACTATCAGTCGCTCCCAGGAGGATTTTACCCGCCTCACGCCCCAAAGTAGCGGACTGAGCTTTGGGGGCGAAATACGCTCTACAACAACTTTTCCCTCGACGGCTCCATCTTCAACAACTCCTTCGGCCTGGACGCGCCTACGCCGGGCGGGCAAACCAACTCCCAGCCCGTATCGCTGGATGCCATTGAGCAGCTGGAAGTTAGCCTCGCGCCCTTCGATGTGCGCCAGGGCGGCTTTACGGGGGCCGGCGTGAATGCTGTGACCAAGAGCGGCACCAACGACTTCCGGGGCACGGTGTACACGTTTCTGCGCAATGAGAACTTTATTGGCGAGAAAGTGGGCGACGTGACCGTGCGCAACCCCGAGCTGAAGTTCAACCAGACGGGCTTTGCGCTGGGCGGGCCGATTATTCAGAATAAGCTGTTCTTCTTCACCAACGCCGAAATCACCCGCCGCGACGACCCCGGCCTGACGTTCCGGCCCGCTGCCAGCCCCGCCGAAGCCACGGCCGCCCTCAATGGCCAGGCCGACGGCGTGAGCCGGGTGCTAGGCAGCGACCTAGCCGACATTCGTCGGCGTCTGACTGAGGTGTACGGCTACGACCCTGGCTCCTTCACCGACTTCACCTACCGCACGTACAGCGACAAGTTTCTGGCGAAGCTGGACTGGAACATCAACCAGAAAAACACCTTTTCACTGCGCTACAACTACCTCAAGAGCTACCGTGAGCAGGGCCCCCACCCTATCGCCATCGCGCCCTCCTCGCGGGTGCAGGGCGTGAACACCTTGCAGTACTCCAACTCGGGCTACACCATTAATAACAACCTGAATTCGATAGTGGGTGAGTTGAATTCGCGTATTGGCGAGAAACTCAGCAATAAAGCCCAGCTCAGCTTCTCCGCTTTCCGCGACTTCCGCGAGCTTCCCGAGGCCCCGCTGTTTCCCCAGCTCGACATCACCCGCAACGGCACGACCTATGTGAGTGTGGGCACCGAGCAGTTTTCGGCTGAAAACCGTCTGGATCAGAATATTCTGCAATTCACTGACAACCTGAGCTACTTCGCCGGGGCACACGTTTTGACGGGCGGTGTGACCTACGAGCGGTTTGCCTTCGTGAACGACTTTAACTTGCAGCGCTACGGCTACCCCTTCTTCGGTGGCCTCGACGTGGATCGTTTCTTTGAGGTGACGGACCCCACCAACCCGGATTTCGTGGACCTGAACGCCATTGCCCAAACCGGCGCGACCCGGCGCATCAAATCCGTGGATGTGAACGTGGCCCAGCTCGGCCTCTACGCCCAGGACGAGTGGAACGTGACGCCCAACTTCAAGCTGACCCTCGGCATCCGGGCCGATATGCCCATCTACAACACCGACGTAGCGCAGAATCAGCAGATTCTGGATGCGCCTTTGCTCGATTCGGATGGGCAGTCCGCCACGGTGGACGTAACGGAGTTCCCGAAAGCGACGCCGCTCTGGTCGCCCCGTTTGGGCTTCAACTACTCCCTTACCGGGGATAAATACACCACGCAAATTCGCGGTGGCACGGGCATTTTCACGGGCCGCATTCCCTTTGTGTGGATCAGCAACCAGGCTTCCAACGCCCAGTTTGACCCCGGCTACACCTTCCAGATCAACGGTACGGCCCGCGACTTCAAATTTCCACAGGTGTGGCGCTCCAACCTGGCTATTGATCAGGAGCTGCCCGGCGGTATCGTAGCTACGCTGGAAGGCATTTATTCCAAAGACCGCAACGCGGCCATTCACCGCAACTACAACCTGGTGACGCCCACCGAGCGCCTCAACGGCTTCGATAACCGCCTGATTTATCCGGCCGCCGGCCCGCGCATCACGCCCGGCTTCACGGGTCCGGACGGGCAGTTCAGCTTCCTCGACGCGGGCGTTATCGTGCTCGAAAATACGAACCGCGGCTACCAGTACTCCCTCACGGGTCAGCTCAAAAAGGACTTCGCCAACGGCCTCTACGTGCAGGCGGCCTACACCTACTCGCAGGCCAAGGATGTAACCTCCAACCCTGGCGAAATCGCGGCCGACGCCTTCCAGCGCAATCCCGTGGTCGGCAATGCTAATGATCCGCGGCTGGCCTTTAGCGACTTTGGCTTGCAGCACCGCTTTATCGGGGCAGCCGGCAAGCGCTTTGCTTATGCCAACGACCGGCTGGCCACTACCGTTAGCTTCTTCTTTGAGGCCGCTCAGGGTAACCGCTTTTCCTACACCTATGCTGGCGATTTGAACCGCGATGGCATCCCCGGCAACGACCTGCTGAAAGTGCCCGCCACCCGCGACCAGATCAATCTGGTAGCCTACACCGACAACCAGGGCAACGTAGTAACGGCCGACCAGCAGTGGGAGCAGCTGAATGCCTATATCAATCAGGACGACTACCTGTCCGAGCGCCGGGGCAACTACACGGAGCGCAACGGGGCCATCAGCCCCTGGTACACCCAGCTCGACGCCAAGATTTTGCAGGATTTTTCCATCCAGGCTGCCAAAAAGAAGCACACGTTCCAAGTTAGCCTCGATGTGCAGAACCTAGGCAACCTGATCAGCTCCGATTGGGGCATCCGGCGCACGTTTGCCAACAACCGCTTCATTGAAACCAGCTATCCAACTCCCACGTCGAACACGCCGACCTACCAGTTTCGGGGCGGCAACCAGACCTTCTTCAACAACACCGACCTGAACAGCCGCTGGCGCGCCCAGCTGGGCCTGCGGTACATTTTGGATTAGGTTATAACTTGTTCCCATAAAAAAGCCCCCCAGAAAGAATCTAGGGGGCTTTTTTATGGGTCGCGGCCAGGCTACCACCCGACTGGAATGCTACTAATTGCTGGCCGACGCCGCACCTGCCACCTTAAAAGCGGCCTGCGTATTTTCCCAGGCCATCGTTACGGTGCCGGCTTTAGCCGCCGTAATGGTGAACTGCTCCACGGGTTGAGCAGTCTTGGTGGGCTTCACTTTTACGCGCAGGGCGTCCTGCTTTTCATCGTAATCATAGGCGCCCCACTGATTGGCGGTTTTGTTGAAGATAATCGTCCATTCCTGCTCGTTGGGAATGGTGAACAGGGCGTATTTGCCCGCGGGCAGCGCCTGCCCATTGATAGTGACTGCCTGTTTGGCTTCAAATGTGGTGGCTTCATTGGCCCCCGTGCGCCACACCTTGCCATAGGGTTCCAGCTCGCCGAATATCTTTCGACCCTTCATGGAAGGCCGGCTGTACTCAATAGTAAAGTTGGAGCCCGTAACGGTGGCCGGTGGACTGGGGCGCTTGCTTTTGTCTTCCGGCGCTTTGGTGGTAGTCTGGGCGACAGCGCTGCCCGTAAACAGCAGCATGATCCAGACGAAGAGAAGCAGGAATTTGGGCGTGGAGGTTTGCATGTACAAGTTGGTTGAGGTGAGAAATACGCGTATAAAACCAGCGCGGCAGGCTTTGTTTGAAACAAGCCGCAATTGGAACGACGGAACTGTACTTCCAATGACGCGTTTTTCGGCGACGGGCTGCTGTAACTTTTAATATTTCTGGCTAAAACGCCCCCCAGTGCCTACTTCGCGTATCGGTAGCGGCGCGGGGCGCTTGTCGGCGCGCTTTACTTTCTCGCATTGTCCTCCTGCAGCCGCTACACGGCCACCATGCATACCGGCGCTGCGGCCGCACCGGGTTGAAGCGACCGGCCGTGTCGCTGGGCTTGTGGCAGAACTTTGGCGACGTAGATGTGCTGGAAAACTTCCGCGCTACTTTGCGCCTGGCCTTCGACCCCGGCGTAACCCACCTCGACCTAGCCACCAGCTACGGTCCGCCGCCCCGCCCAGCAGAAACCAGCTTTAGCTGCCCTGTGCGGGAAGAGTTTCGGGCTTATCGCGACGAGCTAAGTATCTCGACTAAAGCGGGCTACACCATGTGGAACGGCCCCTACGGCGACTGGGGCACCAAGAAATACCTGCTACCCGTTTCAGGCCACATGGCCAGGTGTATATCAGGTCAGATTTCGGAAAGCAGATAACCGCTTCGTGACGTATACTACCACGGTACAATAGTTCGGTGGGGCTGACTTTACTTCTGCTGTGAGGCAGATTACAGCTTACGCACTAAAGCCGAACGGGCGGTGTTCCGTGCTTACCTTCGCCCCCCAGCAAAGTATTCTCACGGTTTAAAGGCTAGCTTCCTTTCACCCCATGTTCGACAAGAAAGAAATAGAAGTGCTGCTTCCGCCCGAAGTAGCCTACGACGAGTTTGCCCGCTACCGCGCTCTGCCCGATGCCGTCGGCGCCCAGCCTGGCGAGGCCGATTTTGTGCATTTGCGCAAGCGCTCCATCGATGCGCGGGGCCGGCAGCCTCTCGTGCGCCTGCGGGCCGATATATGGTTTCAGCCCCCGCCCGCTGACATTTTTGGCCCCTGGTTTCAGTATTCTGATGTAAGTCAGGCCCGGCGTACGGTTATTATCGTGGGGGCCGGGCCGGCAGGTTTATTCGCCGCTTTGCGAGCCATCGAGTTGGGTATCAAGCCCATTGTCTTGGAGCGGGGAAAAGACGTACGCACGCGCCGCCGCGACTTGGCGGCCCTTAACAAAGACCATGTAGTCAATCCCGACTCCAACTATTGCTTCGGCGAGGGCGGCGCGGGCACCTACTCCGATGGCAAGCTTTACACTCGCGCTACCAAGCGCGGCGACGTGGGCCGTATCCTGAAGCTGCTGGTGCAGCACGGCGCCACCCCCGATATTCTGGTCGATGCCCACCCTCACATCGGCACCAACAAGCTGCCCCAGGTAGTAGCCGCCCTGCGCGACTCCGTCCGCCAGGCTGGCGGCGAAGTACGCTTCGAGACGCGGGTGGAAGATTTGATTCTGGAGAAAAACCACCTGCGCGGCGTCGTCACGGCTACCGGCGAAGCCGTGGAAGCCGACGCGGTTATTCTGGCTACCGGCCACTCGGCCCGCGACATTTACGAGCTATTGCACCGGCGTGGCGTGCGCGTGGAGGCCAAGCCCTTCGCCCTGGGCGTGCGCGTGGAACACCCGCAGGCCCTCATCGACCAGGCCCAGTACCGCCGCCAGGACCGGGGCCCGCTGCCGGCCGCTTCGTATTCGTTGGTACATCAAACTCAGTGGCGCGGGCAGCAGCGGGGCGTTTTCTCGTTTTGCATGTGTCCGGGGGGCTTTATTGTGCCAGCGGCCACGGCGCCCGGCGAGGTAGTCGTGAACGGGATGTCACCGAGCCGCCGCGACTCGCGCTTTGCCAATTCAGGCATCGTGGTAGCGGTGGAGCTGGAAGAAATGGACCTAAAGCGCCACGGGGCTCTGGCCGGTTTGCGCTTGCAGCAGGAAATTGAGCAGCGCGCCTGCGCCTTGGGGGGCAATTCTCAGGCAGCCCCAGCCCAGCGCCTCGGTGACTTTTTGAAAGACAAACTCTCCCCCGAGCTGCTGGAAACTTCTTACCAACCCGGCTTGGTATCGGTGCCGATGAGCCAGGTGCTCGGCGCCGGCCTCACGGACCGTTTGCGCCAGGGCTTCAAGGCTTTTGGGCAGAAGATTCCTGACTACGCCACCAATGCAGCCCAGATTGTGGGTGTGGAAAGTCGCACTTCCGCTCCCGTGCGCATCCCCCGCGACCCGGCTACGTTGCAGCATCCCGAAATCACGGGTCTATTTCCCTGCGGAGAAGGCGCGGGCTTTGCGGGCGGCATCGTGTCGGCGGCCATGGATGGAGAGCGGTGCGCGGAGGCCTTACTTCAATGGGTGAATGGGTGAATGGCTGGTCGTTCTTGTTTTTCGTTAAGTACTCACCCATTCACTCATTCACTCATTCACCATATGAAAAAGACCCTCGTACTCGGCGCCAGCGACAACCCCGCGCGCTACGCCTATAAAGCTGTTCATTCCTTGAAGCGCCACGGCCACGATGTAGTGCCCGTCGGCCTGCGCAAAGGCCAGATTGCCGGCATCGACATCCACACCGACCGCCCCACCGACTCCGAAATAGACACCGTAACGCTCTATGTAGGACCGCAAAACCAGCCTGCCTGGTACGATTACATCCTGGATTTGAAACCCAAGCGCATCATCTTCAACCCCGGCACCGAGAACCCTGAGCTGGAGCGCATGGCGCAGGAGCGCGGTATTCAGACGGAGGAAGCCTGCACACTGGTTATGCTTTCGGTGGGTAATTATTAGGTTTAGGTTTTAAAAAAAGCCCCCCAACGGAGGTCTCCCCCCGTCCCGGTTCGCTTAAAGCGCGAAGTCCCACAAAGAGGGGGAGCCAGACGCTCAGCCTACGTAGCACCTTCCGCTTTCGCTTCAGGTACTGCTACCACTTAATGAAACAAGAAGTAGTTGATTTATCAACAGGACCTCCGGGTAGGCCCGCCACGCATCGGTAAAATACTGGGTGTGGCGGCGGTAGCGCCGGGGCAAGGCCTGCCAGAGGCGCTGCAACGTCGCCGTGCCCCGCGAACCCAGCACCCAGGCCACGATGCGCCGGCTGGCGCGCTCGACGACCAGCCACAGCCAGACTTTGCGCTTTTTTCGGCCCACCAAGGTCCACATCTCATCGAGCTCCAAGGCCTCCCACCGCTTCCGTTGGGCCTTTCTCGGGCGAAGGCGCGGCAGGGGCGGGGCCGAAGCCGCCGCTTTTTTTACGCGTTTGGCAATCGTGTTGCGCGCCACGCCCGTGGCGCGGGCGATGCTGCGCAACGAGTTGCGTTCCAGCAGCAGCTGGTCCACCTGGGCGTACTGCCGCGCTTTTTCCACGGCCGCTGGCTGGAAATAGCCTTAGTGACCGCAGGCTTTGCACTGGTACTTGGCCCGCCCGCTGCTGTGGCCGTTGCGCCGAATTTGTTCACTGGCGCACTTGGCGCAAAAATGCTGCGTGTAAACCATGAACCAAAGTACGCTGCTCACCCTGAATGAACCCACTACCCCATAATTACTTCTTAAAATACCCCATCACTTCCGCCTTGTAGGAACTCCCAATGGGAATATAAGTCCCATTGGCCAGAATCAGGTGCTCGGGTTGTAGGAGCTTGATGTGGGCGGCGGCCACGATGAAAGAGCGGTGCACGCGCAGGAAGCGCGGGCCGAGCAACTCGGCCATTTCCTTCATGGTTTGGTGGAGCAGGTGGGTTTTGCCGGCCGTCACAATCTTGACGTAATCCTTGCAGCCTTCCACGTACTGCACCTCGGGGTGGGGCACCTTGAGCAGGCCGCGCGGGTCCTTCACGAGCAGGTACTGAGCTTCGGCCGCGTCGGGGGCGGGGGGCTGGAAGCGGGCAGTGGCTTTTAAAAACCGCTCGTAGCTGAAGGGCTTGAGCAGGTAGTCGAGCACCGCCAGCTCGAAGCCTTCCAGGGCGTACTCGCGGTAGGCGGTGGTGAGGATGGTTTTGGGCGGGTGCTTGAGCTTCTTGAGAAAGTGGAGGCCGGTGATGAGCGGCATCTCGATGTCGAGAAACATGAGGTCTACGGCGTGCTGCTGCAGGTGCTCGTGGGCCTCCATGGCGTTGCGGCACTTGCCGCTGAGGGCGAGGCCGGGCGTCTGGGCTATGAACTGCGTCAGGACCTGATGGGCCAGTGGCTCATCGTCGACGATGAGGCAGCGGACGGGGGCGGAAGTCGGGCTCATACCTGCAAGGTAAGCGAGGCGCGGTAGCGGCCGTCGTGCTGGGTAAAGCGCATCTCGTGGGCGCCGGGGTAGTAGAGCTGCAGGCGCTGACGAATGTTCTGCAGGCCGATGCCGCCGCTGCGGTGGGCCGGGGCGGGGGCAGGCGCGGGCAGCAGGTCGTTTTCGATGACGAAGCGCACCTGGCCGGGCAACACGGTCAGGACGGCGTCGACGCTGGCATCGTCGGAGAAGTGGTGGCGACCGTGCTTGAAGGCGTTTTCCACCAGCGGCAGCAGCAGCAGGGGCGGCACTTGCAAACGGGAGGCTTGGTCCAGGCCCTCGGTGCGCAGCGAGATGCGGGCCCCGGCGTACTTGCGCTGCTCCATTTCGAAGTAGTTTTCCAGGAACGTGACTTCCTCGGGCAAGGCAATGTACTCCTTGCCGCTGTCGTATAGCACGTAGCGCATCAGCTCCGAGAGCAGTAGGATAAAGCGGGGCGTTTCGGGCGAGCCGGCCAAGCTCAGGCCGTAGATGCTGTTGAGGGTGTTGAAGAGAAAATGAGGCTGGAGCTGGCTTTTGAGCTGTTCGAGTTGCAGGGCCGCGTGGTTGCGCTCGGTTTGGCGGCGGCGGTATTCTTGCTCGAAGGCCAGGCGCACGAAGGCCACGCTGCCGAAGGCCAGAATGTCGAAAAGCAGCAGTTGAATGTGGGGGTTGCCGTAGCTGAAGAGCAGCCGCAGGTCGGTGCGGTAGAGCTTCTGGTACAATGCGGCCAGGACGGGCGGCACCGCGATGGGCTCGAACAGGGCGGCCGCCAGAAAGGTGTTCAGCTTAATGCCCCACCACAAATACAGCAACGAGCCCCCGGCCAGCAGCCCGTAGCGCCGCTGCCGCAGCAGCGTGGGCAACAGCCAGCGGTAATAGGGCAGGATATACAGCGAGGCGAGCAGCGCGAATAGAATCAGCTGGGGATAGGGAAACCCGCTGTCGTACAAGTACGGGCGGGGCGCCGGAGGACTTTGCTCCAGGTAATGACTGTATTTGAACACGCCTACATAAAGGGTCCAAATCAGGAGCTCGAAGGCGAGCGGAAAGCGGCTGGGTCGGTCGGCGGGGGCGCCGGCAGGAGCGTTGAACATGGGGGCAAGTTGGGCGTTTTTGGCCGGCTTCCGGGCCTGATTTTCGACGAAGGGGTGGTTTTCTTCGACGAAAAAATGGGCGGTCAACATTGGTCGTTTTCGGCCCGGGGCTGGTCTAATAAAGCTTTTTATCGGGAAAATGGCGCTGTTGCTTTGTGTCGTTCCCAGTCGGCCAGCGGCTGGCTATCCACCAAATCTCCACCTCCCCGATACCATGAAAAACGTCCTCCGCTCCCTGCTTTTCGCCGGTACTGTGGTTGCCGCTGCTCCCCTCGCCATGGCCCAAACCACCCCGGCTACCCAGGCCATCAAGCAAAGCAGCGCCGTCACGGGCACCGTCGCCGATAGCCTCACCCGCCAGCCGCTGGCCTTCGCCACGGTGGTGCTGAAGCCCGCCGTCGAGGGCGCGGCCGTGCTGAGCACCGTCAGCAACGAGCAAGGCGCGTTCCGCTTCGATGGCGTTGCCGCCGGCGCTTACCTGCTGGCCGGGCAATACCTGGGCTACAGGAAGTCAGAGCCGGTGGCGGTGGCGGTAGGCGAAGCTGCCGGTCCGGTAGCTGCGGCCGTGCTGCTCGCACCGGATAAGAAAATGCTGGCCGGCGTGACCATCATTGGCAACAAGCCCTTTATTGAAATGTACGCCGACAAGGTGGTGCTCAACGTCGCCGAAAGCCCCATTGCTCAAGGCGGCAACGCTTCCGAAGTATTGTCCCGGGCCCCGGGGGTGGTGGAGCGAGGCGGCCGCTACGAGGTGCGGGGCAAGACGGCCCTGGTGCTCATCGACGGCAAAGTGACCAACCTTAGCGGCAACGATTTAACGGAACTGCTCGCTTCGCTGCCGAGCAGCACCCTGGACAAAGTGGAGGTAGTGGCCAACCCCTCGGCTAAGTACGATGCCAACGGGGGAGCCGTCATCAACATCATTACCAAGAAAAACAGCGCCTTCGGGACCAACGGCACCGTGAGTGCCGGCGCCGGTGCCGGCCGCTTTGCCCGCTACAACAGCGGCTTGACCTTGAGCCACCGCCGCGATAAGCTGAACATGTTTGGGGGCCTCGATTACCAGCGCACCAAGCAGTACCGGCGTCTGACCAGCAACCGCGTGCTAAACCAGGAAACCCGCGTTGACGAGGAGAGCTACGACGTGACCGAGCGCAACAGCCTAACGGCCCGCTTCAACGTGGAGTATGACCTGACCAAACGTAGCTCGGTAGGCTTGCAGATTCGGGGGATAGCCAGCGCCCGAGACCGGGACGGCAATACCGGCTCGTCGGTGGCCGGCTTGAATAGACCACCCAGCTCGACCAACCTGCTGCAAACCGACGGCACCGGCCGGGGAATCAACCCGACGGTGAGCTTGTACTACCGCACCCTGCTGGATTCGGCCGGCGGCGAGCTAAAGCTCAACGCCGACTACCTCAGCTTCAACAAGCGCTTCGACGAACAGTACCGCAACGACGGCTTCGACCTGCTGACTGGTCAGGCCTCAGCGGGTGCCCTGCGCACCTACTCGCCAGCCCGCAACTCAGTGGCTTCTTTCACGGCCGACTACACGCGCTCTTTCGGCAAGGCCACCGCGCTGGAAGCGGGTTTGAAGTCCCTGCGTACCGTCACCGACAACGATATCAACTGGGAAAACCTGGGCGAAGGCGGCACCTGGCTCAACGACGCGCGGCGCACCAACCACTTTGTGTACCGGGAGCACATCAACGCGGGCTACGCCACGCTGCGCCAGAAGGTGAGCAAGAAAATAGGCGTACAGCTGGGGCTCCGGGCCGAGCATACCTACAGCGAAGGCGAATCGTTAACGCTCAATCAAATCAATAAGCGCGACTACTTCAATCTATTCCCGAGCGTGTCGCTGGACTACACACACTCGGAGAAGCAGCAGTGGAATTTCAGCTACCAGCGCAAGATTGACCGGTTCCGCTTCGACATCGTCAACCCCTTCCTGACGTACGTTAGCCCGTACTTCTATTACCAGGGCAACCCCGGCATCAGGCCCTCCTTCTCGCACAATTTCTCGGCCTCGCACAGCTACAACAACGCGGTGGCTACGTCGCTGAGCTACGGCCGCCACACGAATGTCCTGGCGGAGGTATTAAGCCGCGACCCAGCTACCAACATCGTCACCATGGCCGAAGAAAACCTGAGCCGGGGTACGTCGGTGGATGTCAACGTGAGCCTGACCAAGCAGCTGCTCGGCGGCGTGTTGACCTCGGTGAATAATGTGGGCGCGACCTACGTGCGGTTCTACTCGCCGAGCAGACCCTTGCTAAACCAATCGAGTGTGGGGGTAATGGCCAGTAGCAGCAACACACTGAATTTTCCGCACGACATAAGGGCAGAAATTACCCTCTTTTACCGGACGCCGCTTACCTATGGGTCCTACTCATTCAAGGCCCAGTACAACGGTAGCATTGCGGTATCTAAGCCGGTATTGAAAGACAAAGCAACCCTCACCCTGAGTGTCTTTGACCCTTTCAACCTGCAGGAAAACCGCTTCAATACGCGGGCCGAAGAGTTGCAGGCCTATGACCTCACTAAGATGGAGACCCGCTTCGTGCGCCTGAATTTCAGCTACCGTTTCGGCAATCAGAAAGTTAAACCCGTTAGAACGCGCCGTACGGGCATCGAGAGCGAGAAAATGCGCATGGAAAACCCCTCTAACTAGGCGCTCAAACTGGCTCAAAAATCAGTAGAGCACGTTACGCGGAGCGCTGAAAAGCTTGCAACAGTAGTTGACAGAAAACTATCCGAATGAAACACTTGATTACGGTTTGCTGCTTGGCGTTGGTGCCGGCAGCTGCTTTTGCCCAGCGCGCTACGCCGGCGCCCGCGGCCTACTTCCAGCAGGAAGTAAACTACACCATTGACGTGGCCCTTGACGACCGGAAGCACGAGCTGACGGGCCGCGAGGAGTTGCAGTATACCAATAACTCGCCCCAGGCGCTGACCTTCATCTGGTTTCATCTGTGGCCCAATGCCTACCGCGACAACAGCACGGCCTTTGCCCGCCAGCAGCTGCGCAACGGCAACCGCGCGTTTGCGTTTGCCCCGGCCGGGCAGCGCGGCTTTATCGACGGGCTCGATTTTAAAGTGGACGGGCAGGCGGCCACGCTCGAATTCGACCCCCACAACCCTGACGTGGCCAAGCTGCTGCTGCCCAAGCCGCTGGCGGCCGGCGCCACGGCGGCCATCAGCACGCCGTTTCGGGTGAAGCTGCCCGGCTCGTTTTCGCGCATGCGGCACGTGGGCCAAAGCTACCAGATAACGCAGTGGTACCCCAAACCCGCCGTGCTGGACCGCCGCGGCTGGCATCCGATGCCCTACCTCGACCAGGGCGAATTCTACGCGGAGTTTGGCTCGTTCGACGTGCGCATTACGCTGCCGGCCAACTACACGGTGGGCGCCACCGGCGAGCTGCAGAACCCCGATGAAATAGCCCGCCTGGAAGGCCTGGTGGCCGAAACGGCGAAGAAAACCACCCAAGCTGACTTCGGCAACGACCTGACCTTTCCGGCGTCGGCCGCCTTTACCAAAACGCTGCGCTACAAGCAGGACCGGGTGCACGACTTCGCCTGGTTTGCCGACAAGCGTTTTCATGTGCTGAAAAGCGCCGTGACGCTGCCTTCGGGCCGGGCCGTTACCTCGTGGGTACTATTTACCAACCGAGAGGCCGAACGCTGGATAAAAGGCCTGCAGGACGTGAACGACGCGCTAACGTACTACTCCAAATGGGTGGGCGAATACCCGTACTCGTCCGCCACAGCTGTCGAAGGTACCTCGAGCGTCGGTGGTAGCATGGAATACCCCATGGTAACCGTGACCAAGCCCGAGGCCATCGTGCACGAGGTAGGGCACAACTGGTTTTACGGCATTCTGGGCAGCAACGAGCGGGACTTCCCGTGGATGGACGAAGGTGTGAACAGCTACGTCGAAAAGCGCGTTGCCGCCCTCGATAGCACCAAAGCCAACCCTTTCGGCGGCTCGTCCATCGCCGCACGCGCCATACGCAACCAAGTGGAAGGCCTGCCCCTGACGTCTTCGGAACAGGTAGCTTACCAGGCCCTGGCCAGCCGTGGCCTCGACCAGCCCGTGCAGGGTCCCACCTCGGCGGAGTTTGGCAAGCGGAACTACGAGTTGATGACGTACCAAAAACCGGCTTCGCTGCTCCATTACCTGGCCGGCTATCTGGGCCAGGAGCCGTTTGACCGCGCCATGAATGCCTACTACGAGCGTTGGAAATTCCGGCACCCACACCCCGAAGACATGCAGGCCTCGTTTGAGGAAAGCACCGGGCAGAAGCTGGGCTGGTTTTTCAACGACATGCTCACCGGCACGCACCGCTACAACGCCGACCTGAGCGCCACGCTGCCGTATGAAGATGTGGTGAAGGTGCGTGTGCGCACCGACTCGCCGGTGCCGTGGGCCGTGCCGGTGTCGTCGCTCGACGCCAACGGCAAGGTGCTGGAAACGCGCTGGACAACGCCCATCGGCAACACCGACGCCGGCGCCGAGGAAGAAGCTCCTTCGCAGCTCAACTTCCGGCGCGCGGGCGTGGCGGCCCTGGTGGTGGACGCTGGCTACATTACCCCGCAACTCAACCGCCGCGACGACCGGCTGAAGCTGGACAGCCGGGCGCCTCGCCTCGAGCCCCTGCGCCTGCGGCCCTTTGCCAGCATCGAGCGCTGGGACCAGGCCACCATCAACTGGCTCCCCGTGCTGGGCGCCAATACTTCCGACAAGTTCATGCTGGGCGCCGCATTCTACAACAGCCCGTTGGTGCCCAAGCGCCTCCAATACCTAGCCATGCCCCTGTACAGCTTCACCCGCAACGAAGTGAACGGCATCGCCTCGCTGCACCTTAATGTACTGCCCGCCAGCAGGGTGCGCCAGGTAGAAGTGGGCGCCACCGTGCAGCGCTTCGAGCGCTACCTGAAGCTGGAGCCGCGCGTGAGCCTAGTGCTGCCCCACTCGGCCTTCGACCGTCCCCAGCATCGGCTCACGCTGTCGGGCACGGCCGTCAGCATACAAGACAAGCTACGCGACCTAAACATCGTGACGGCCGACTACCGCGGCCGCCTTGGCAACGCACTGCGGGAATGGAACTGGCAAGTGGACCTCAACCACATGGCCGCCCGCACCAGCGAAATGGAAAACGACGCCCCGGCCACCCTGTTGCGCGGAGCGGTTTCGTTTCATCAGTTCTACTCGCGTAACAAACGGGTGCAGGTGCGCTTGTTTGGCGGTAGCTTTCTGCAAACCCGTGCAAATCATGACTTCTTCCTGGGCCTAAGCGGCAGCCCCGACTACCGCCGGCAAACCGCTTTTCTGGACCGCCAGCAAATGTCGCCCACGCTCGCGGCCCAGCAACACCAGACCGATGACCGCGACGGCGCCTTCAAGGCGTTTATGCCCGTGTTCACTAATAACTGGCTGAGCACGCTCAACCTGCAAGTTGACGTGCCGGTGGTGCCAGTGGCCGTATTTGCCGACTTCGGCGCTACGCGCGAAAGCTTCGTGGTGGGCGGCAAAAGCCACAACACCTACTACGACGCCGGCTTCTCGGTGCCGCTGCTCGAATTTGCGGGGCCGCTGCTCAAAGATGTGCTGCAAATTTACCTGCCCGTGGCCGGCACGCAGTACGAGAATACCCTGCCCAGCAGCCGCAAGGACTTTACCGACCGCATCCGCTTCGTGTTGCGCCTCGACCGCCTGAGCCCGTTCCGACTGCTCGACGAGCAGCTGGCGCAGTAGGCGAGTTTTTAGAGGTTTAATTTAAAGCTTGTCGCTTACCTGCTCGGTAACCTGCTGGCCTTCAACTAGGAGCAGACAACCATCCTGCCTGTTTAACTTTTGGGCCAAACTTTTAACCAAGGCCTCTATAGGCTGGTAAAGGAACTCAACACCGCAACTGGAGCAGGAGGCGCAGCGCCAGGTGGCCCAGCAGCGCATACACCAGGCCGGGCAGCAACACAGCCGCGGTGGTGGGGTAGGAATGTAGCTGGCCTTACGTGCTAGAAATCGTCGTTTTAGAAAAAAAAACGCCCTCTAAATGGATGGTATCTGATTGAAAACTCACTTCGCACACGGTTTGGTAGTCGCATTCTAACACCACCGTATTCCAGGCATTGCCTTGCCCAATATCATAGATTGACTCCTGTGGGAGGATATTCCCTTGAATTGAGATGCTCGAGTCGAAGAAGCAGGTAAGTCCTTGCAAGTGTATTGGTAAATGAGTCTGAGGTCGGATGTCGAACTCAATTCCCTTCCAGGGCATAGTCGCTTCTTCTTCAATAGAAACTATTTCGACTAGCACCAATGCATCGACTGATCTGAAAAGGGCAAAATTGCCTGTTTCAGAGTTGAAGAAGGCGTATTCAGGACTGTATCCGAAGAAGGTAACCATTCCCATCTTATCCGTCACGTCCCAATAAAGACTTCCCTCCTGCTCAGTTCCTTGCCATTGGTTTGCGGCCTCTAACGCGCAGATGCAAACCGGTCCACCGGTGGTTTCACCGTAGACTACTAATTGACAAGGCGGAGTCTTGGTCATTGTATAGAAGTCAGTTAAAGTGCTAAAAAAAGAATACACTTATTTCTGAGGCCAAACCTACCACTTTTCCGAGGTCGGGGGTATAACCCACTTTACATACTGTAAACGACCGTGGCTGTTGCAGAACTCAGCCTAGTAGCTCCCACACTGTTATCAGCAACGAAAACAGCGCTACAAACCTGGGTTGAAGCTGCTTTTTGCACGTCTCTGCACTAAATGTGCCCACCTATCGAGCGGGTATAAGAGTTCTGCAACAGCCACGACCGTTTGCAAGATGTAAATTCAACAACACCCCGCTAACGCAAACAGCTGCTTACTGGCTCCGGCCAACCAGCGCGGACAGATACAGTTGAAACGCACTGTTCCGGGCCGTATCGTCGGCTGTAGCCCCTTTGAGAACGTGCTTGAGTCCGCCATTATAACGCAGGCCGATGCCCAGCCCATTGGCCAGTTGATAGCCGAAGCCCGTGGCGTAACCCACGTCGAAGTGGGGGTAACTGCCGGCAAAGTCGGACGAGACGCGCGCCAGCGGCGTGCGGTCTTCTACGCTGGCCCTGGACCCGGCCAGATACCCAAGTTGCGGACCGATTTCGACAAACAAGCCCCCGGGGCCGGTGGCCACTCGCAGGAGCACCGGCAAATCCACGTAGTTCAACCTGATGCGGGTACTGTTGTCGACGCCCTTGGTTCCTTTCTGGGAGTACAGCACTTCGGGCTGGAGTGAAAACCGGTCGCTTAACTTGAAGTTGACGAGTACGCCGCCGTGAAAGCCCCACTTATACGCGGCCCCTTCGACGTGCTGGCCCACGACATTCGTATAGGAGGGCCCTGCCTTCAGGCCGAACCGTACGCCCTGAGCCCGAGCCGCGCCCACGCCACTCGCCGTCAAAGCCAGCGTTACTAGTAAAAAAAGCTGTTTCATCGTTTTCAGGAAGAAGATAGGGAGATGGGGAGCGGGGAGATTCAGGATAGCGCAAGGGTAAGAAACCCAGCGTACACGCCTACTGCCGCAGCCAGCGCTGCCCGTCCTTCGTCTTAAAGAAAAGTAGTAACACTGCTTTGCTAAAGCGTGCTTGAAGGACTTTCTTGCAAGAGGGCGGATTTACACGCTTGGAGCAGCTTTACCAAAAACTACACCCAAAATAAGCCTAGTCCCCCGCTAAAGTACCACGCCGGCAGCACCCCGTCCAGGGAGGCGAAAACCACACTTATTCCAATTCCAAGCTCGCGCGTATAACTAACTTTATGTTTAGAAATTATTCCAAGTAGTGGTCGTGTGTTAGCTAAGTAGAAATAGTTATCTTGGCGGATGGTTTACGAAGCTGTTATTTGCCCCCACTGCCACCAGCCGGAGGCCGTGTATCGGCATGGCCGTACCGCCGATGGTCGGCAGGGCTACCGCTGCACCCGTTACCGCCACCGCTTTCTGCTGGCGTATCACCATGTCGCTCGTCAGGTCGGCACGGACGACAAGATAGAACAGTTGGTGCTCAACGGCAGCGGCATCCGCGATACGGCACGCGTGTTGGGCATTAGCCCGCAAACGGTGATGGCGCCGCTAAAAAAAGATCGACCAAGTAAAGCAACTGCCTGCTCTACATCCAGCCTAGCAGGGCGCGCCGGCCGACGCGCCGCATTCCTTGCGCCTGTATGCCGATGAAATGGGGTCCTATGTGGGCTCGAAAGTCCGTCCGATGCAGCGGGTTGTTGCTGCTCAAATGCATGAAATGGGGTCCTATATGGGCTCGAAAGCCCAGCAACGCTGGCTCTGGTGGGTCGAGGACGTGGCGACGGGACAGAGCGTCACGTTTGTCTTCGGCCGTCGCACCCATGCCACGTTCGAGCGCTTGCGCCAACAACTCGGCGAGGCGGGTCTAGCCGTCTCGCTCTGGATCACCGATGCCTGGTGGGCCTATGTCGACCAGCTACCAGCCGACGAGCGGATAGAAGATAAAACGCAACTCCAACGCTTGGAACGCAAACATCTCACCTTGCGCACCCTCCTTAAGCGGCTCACGCGCAAAACGATTTGCTTCTCCAAAAAAATCTTTTCCCATGATGGCGTCATTTCTTACTTAGGACTTACGCAGCACCTTGTATCTTGAGCTAAACGCCCGTACTTATGTTGACGCAAGCCAAGTATATCAATTTTCTACTCAGTACGCCCCGTAACTACACGGGGACGCATTTGGCGGCCCATTTGCCCGAGGTCAGCCACGACCAGGTGAACCGGTTTTTGCGCGATAGCACCTTTTCTGCCGCGCAGTTGCGCGCCCTGGTCCTGCCGCTGCTGACCGATTCGCCCGAGGCCTTTTTGCTGGTCGATGACAGCGTACAGGACAAGCGCTACAGCCGCTTCATTGAGGTCGCCAAGCGCCAGTACTCGGGCAACGCGCACAGCATGGTCACGGGCATCGGGCTGGTCAACCTGGTGCATAGCAGCGGGGAGACGGGCGATTTTCTGCCCCTCGACTTCCGCATCTATGCCCCCGAGCAGGACCAGTTAACTAAAAACGACCATTTCCAGGCCATGTTCCGCCAGGTCGTGGCCGAAGGAATCATTCAGGCCCGCACCCTGCTCTTCGACTGCTGGTATGCGGGCAGTGCCAATCTGAAACTGATTCACCGCGCCGGCTGGACCTTTTTCACCACCCTGAAAAGCAACCGCTTGGTGAGTGTCAGCAAAGAGACGGGCTATCAGGCCCTGGACACGCTCGAACCGCCTGCCCAGGGCTGGAGTGCGGGGGCCCAGGTGCGACTACAGGAAGTGCCGTTTGCGGTGCGCTTATTCAAGCTGGTTGCCACAGACGGCAGCAGTGAGTGGGTGGTCACCAATCACTTGGCCGCGCATTTGACGCGGGAAATGGTCATTGACGCGGTGCAGGTGCGCTGGCAGGTGGAGGAGTTTCACCGCAGCTTCAAGCAACTCACGGGTTCCGAGAAATGCCAGTGCCGCAAGGCCCAGGCCCAGCGCAACCACCTCACCTGCTGTTACCTGGCGTGGGTGTCGCTGCGCCAATTTGCGCGCCAGACGGCTCAGACGGTCTATCAAGCCCACCAGCGGCAATGGGCACCCTACCTACGCCAACTCCTGCAAAAGCCGCTTATTCCCGCCCTTCTGCCAACCAGTGCGTAAGTCCTAATCAA
>NZ_JAKWBD010000005.1:0-11752 GCF_056835965.1 Hymenobacter sp. R533113 | reverse complement strand
CTATGGCCTGCAAGGCCTCGTGGGTATTGGCGGCCTGGATCTGTTCGTCAAATACAACCTCAACGAGCTGTTCAAGGACGGCCGCGGCCCCCAAGCCCAGACGCTCAGCTTCGGCGTGACGTTTGGGGGAATGTAAGCTCAGCTTCCATTCGTAGTAACTCATAAGAAAAGCCCCCAGATACGTCTGGGGGCTTTTTTACGCGCATTGCATCTTAAGCAATTATTACCTCATACACAGTTTTTATCCTTAACTAATGATTACAAGACGCTTTAGGCTAGCATCCAATTCTTAGCCGGGAGGTTGAGTTTCTCAAAGTGAAAGACTGAGTCACTAGCCCCCTTTGAGGCATTTCGGCGCTATCGCGCCTTATTCTCCTCATAGGGTAAACTATGTCTTTACAGCAAGCGTAAGGGAAAATATTGTACTATTTTTTCATCTAATTTTTCTATCCTAAAAACACATGAAAATACCCTTATCACTCACCAAATGGGGCGCGGCTGTGCTGCTGTTGGCGTCGCTGAGTAGCTGCGAGGACATCCTGGAGCAGTATTTCCCCAAGCCCACCCCAACACCCCCTACCATCCCCACCTTTCCACCCTTAGGTCAGGACATCACCTTCTATGCCCTATCGGGCGGGACCCGGCTGGATGCTTACTCCACGGCTAACCCCGGCACACGCTCGGCTTCTGTCGGCATCACCGGCTTAGGCAGTGGCGAAACACTCTTAGCCATTGATTTCCGTCCTGCCACCGGCCAGCTCTACGGGATTAGCACTGCCAGCCGACTGTACGTGATCAACCAGAACACAGGCGCGGCCCGCGCTATCGGCGCCGGGGCCTTTACCCCAGCACTGGGGGGCAATCTGGTGGGCTTTGACTTCAACCCCACCGTGGACCGTATTCGGGTGGTGACTAGCACGGGCCAGAACCTTCGCCTCAACCCCGAGACGGGCGCTGTGGTCGGCACCGATGGAGCTATCAATGGCGCCGAGGGCGCTAGCCTCACCGCCGTGGCCTACACCAATAATGCAGTCAATGCCGAGAATACGGCACTCTATGCCATTGATGCTATTGCCCAGCAACTCTATTTGGTCAATCCACCCAATGAGGGGACGCTCGTGCCCGTGGGCAGTCTGAACCTGAATATTAGCGGGAATGGAGGCTTCGATATTGATGCCAGAACAGGTACAGCCTTGGGCCTGTACCCGGTGAATGGTAATCCCACCCTCTTCGCGGTGGATCTGACGACCGGCACGGCTCGACCCTTGGCCCAGTATGCTGCTACCTCAGGCTATTCAGGCATCGCCATTCCTACGCGACCCGTTATATATGTAGCTGGTTATGTGGCACTTCCAAGAGCAGCAGGTGATCTTAATCAGCTGTTCATTGTTGACCCTACTAGGGCTGCCCGCTATAGAACAGCAGTTATTACCGGCTTAGGGTCCAATGCTCTTAGAGACATCGACTTCCGGCCCGCTACAGGCCAGCTCTATGCCCTAACGGTTGACAACGGCCCCAATATCACTCGCCTGTATACGATTGATCTGGGTACCTTTGCGGCGACGCTCGTGACCACCTTCAGTATTCCCGTGGGTAGCAAGATGGACTTCAACCCCGTTGCAGATCAGCTGAGCATCGTCAACAGCGAGGGCCGAAAAGTACGGGTAAACCCTGTAGATGGGACAGTAGTAGAAGATGGACGCCTCACTCCCAGCCCTAGCCCCCAGATTATTTCTGATGTGGCCTACACTAACAGCACAGTAGGAGCTACCTCCACCAACTTATATGCTGTGGGCATCGACCGAAGCAACTCTGTAAATAAGCTCTACTTACAGAATACCCCCAATGCGGAGATACTTACCGAGGTGGGACCTTTGGGAATTCCTTCGACGAGTTTAGTTACCGGCCTCGACATCGGCGGTACGACCAACACGGGCTACGGTTACGGCTTCAACAGTAGGAATAGCAAAAGCTTATACACCATTGATTTAGCAACGGGCAGAGCCACTGAACTGACTATTTTTGGGATCTTTGATCCGCAAACAGTTGGCTTAGCTGTTGCGCCAGGCTTTTAAGCTTTACCACTTTTTCTGATGTATCTGACTTCGTCAACAGAAAAGCCCCGGCTCATGAGCCGGGGCTTTTCTGTTGTTCAACGATGATGGTTATAAAATCTTCAACCCTCGGTACCGAACGACGGGCTCAGGCATTTTCCTTCGGCTCCGGCCCGCGAAACACGTCCGTACCCGACACGGGGGGCAATTTTACCGGCCGGCCTTCGCGGGCCGATTGGTAGATGGCCTCCATAATGCGCTGGTCCTGCAAACCTTCCTCGCCGGGCGTGTGGGGCGGCTTGTCTTCCAGCACACAGGTGGAAAAGTGGTCCATCTCAGCCGCGAATTGATTTTTAGGGCTGATCGTAATTTGGTTCTGCATTTTGGCCGGGCCTTCCGCGTGGGAGGTTTGCAGCTGCTGGCCAGTGTAGGCGTAGGCATTGTTCAGGTGCATCCAGCCCCGCTCACTGTTCACGCGGTAGAAGCGCGAGTCGTGAGTGTTGTAGTGGGTGATGCAGTCCACCAAAATGCCCCCGGAAAGCGCATCTGCCACGACATTACCTCTTCTACTTCTTTAAACAGCGGGTTGCCGGGCGTGCTGTGAGAGTAAGCGAAAACCTCGGTCGGCTCGGTGCCGAGCAGGAAGCGCGAGGTGTTCAGGCAGTACAAGCCAATATCGGGCAGGGCGCCGCCACCGGCCAGGGCTTTTTTGTGGCGCCAATGGTCGGGGTTGGCCGAGCTTTGGCTATTCTGGGCCTGAATGTATTTGGTCTTACCCCATTTCTCTTTCCGCACCATGTCGCGCACCAGGCGGTTGTAGGGCTCGTACTGAATACGGTAGGCTATCATCAGCTTACGGTTGGCTTTTTTGCAGGCCGCAATCATGGCCTCGCACTCGGCGGCGGAGTTGGCCATGGGCTTTTCGCAGAGAATATGCTTGCCCGCCTGCGCCCCCCGAATGGTGTACTCGGCATGCATGGAGTTAGGCAGCACGATATAGATGACCTGCACCTCGGCATTGTCCTTGAGCTTATCATAGTCTTCGTAGCTGTAGCAGCTTTCGGGTTTGATGCCGTATTGCTTGGCTACTTTCTGCAGCTTCTCAGGCGAGCCGCTAACTAAGGCCACGGGCTTAGATTTTTGCATTCCCCAAAAGCGGGCAACAGCTCTTCCAGCGTAAGATGGCCCAGACCTACCAGCGCATAGCCCACCCGCTGGTCGGGGGCAAAGGCGTCGGCGTGGGCCCCGACTGCTGGTCTACATCAGACTTCCAGGCTTCCAGCTCAATGGGCTTATCCACGGCCGCGGGCACCTGCGCCGGCGGCGACACTGCCTCGGAAGAAGGTACTTTCTGGCCATTCGGAGCTGTATAAACCGTAGCAGCAATTACCTCTGATGCCGGCGTGCCGGTGGTGGGCGTAGTCGCGCCTGCCACCGCGCCCGCCTTATCCTGGCAGCCGGCGAAGGTGCTGGCGGCCACTCCTACGGCCAGGCTCCGCCCTGCCATAGTTAAGAACTCTTTGCGTGATACTTCCTGGCTGGCCTGGCGCAGCACACTAGTTAGTAAGCTGTTCGTAAGTGACATAACGCAATGACGAAGAGAATGAAATAGTAAAATAAAGCATGGTACGAAGTGCAGAATATCTCTACGGGAGTTTGGGCATGAATAGCTAACGAAGCTAAAGTTGGCATGAGCTGGCCTTGCCCGCAAACCAGCCACCAAATTTGATAAAAACCTCGGCTCACGAGCCTTGTCCTTACCCAAAACTCAGAAGCCCTCCCGACCGTGCGGCCGGGAGGGCTTTGTTGAGCGGTTGCCTGGCTGGTGTACTGCTTGTCAAGCAGGGTTAGCTGTAAACAGCGCCTTGGCGCTACCCCCAGGAAGCCGAAAATAGATTTGGAAGGATAAGGTGGCGTATGCCAGGGTCTTCTGACTAATGAACTCTACATAAAACTCTGGCCTCAGCAACCTACCTGTACATCCTTTGTAGCAGGACAAGCCTCAGCGCTACAATTCCCGATGAAAGTTATCCAGCAAAATCGCCGCTGAAATAGCCACGTTCAAGCTCTCCGCGCCCCCAGCCCCCGGAATATATAATCGCTGCGTGAGACGCTCCAGCACCTCCGGCCGCGGGCCATGCGACTCGCTGCCCATGATGAGCACGCCCGACGGGCGCAGGGTGAGGCGGTGCACATTGTCGCCTTCGAGGTGGGCACCGTAGCGGGGCAGGCTGGGGGGCAAATTGTCGAGCCACGGGGGCAAATCGCGCTGCCAGACGGGCACGCGGGCGAAGGAGCCCATGGTGGCGGCCACGGTTTTGGGGGCCCACGGGTCGGCGCAGGTATCGGAGCACACCACGCCTTGCAGGCCATACCAGTCGGCCAGACGAATAAGCGTGCCCATATTGCCGGGGTCGCGCACCTGGTCCAAGGCAAGCAGTAAGCTGGCAGTGGGGGGCAAAAGTGGCGGCTCGGCTGGCAAGTGGGCAATAGCCAGCGCCGTGGTGTTGGTGGCGAGCGTACCGAGGCGGGTCAGCTCCTCTTCGGTTACCAGTTCGAAAGGCACCGAGGCGGGGAGCGGCGGAATTCTGGCGGCATACTCAGCCGTCAGAAATACGCGCTCCGTGGTCAGGGCCGAGGCTAGCAGCTCCAGCACGCTTTTGCCGCCCTCCACCAGAAACAACCCCAACCGCTTGCGGTATTTCTTTTGTTTGAGCTGTTCTACGCGGGTTTTTAACGCCTTGCTGACCATAGGAAACGGTGCTGATGCCGGTTATTTTGCGGGGCCTTGCTCTGTCGCTCATGCCGCGCTACAAAGCTAACGAAGGCACTCTGACCTTTTAGCCCAATCCAGCGGCCGAAGTTAGCAAGGGCAGATAGAGTGACTACCGCACCACTGAAAAAGCAATGTACTGGCCCTGTTATAGGTATTCAAAAAAGCCCCCCAATCAATCAACTGGGGGGCTTTTTTCAGGGAAAAGCACTCTTATTTTACTTCAGCGCGCCTTTCAGGTCAGCGGTGGCAACGCCCTGCGCCTGCTTGGCTTCGGGCACCACGGCCGCCATGCCAAAAAATTCGTGGGTAGTACCTTCGTAGAGCTTATAATTAACTTTTACGCCGGCTGCCGTGAGCTTATCAGCCAGCATTTTGCCCTCGCTCGTCAGCGGGTCATACTCGGCGGCGATGATGGTAGTGGGCGGCAAGCCCTTCAGGTTCGCGGCTACCAGGTTGATGCGTGGGTCCTTGCCATCGGCGGGGCTGCGCAGGTAGTTTTGGAAGAACCACGCCATACCTGCTTTATTAAGGGGAGCAGTTTCGGTATTCTGCTGATAAGAAGGCGTGTTCATATTGTAGCCGGCAATAGGATACACCAACAGCTGATGCTTAGGCAGGGCCACGCCTTTGTCGCGGGCCATCATACTTACGGCGGCGGCCAGGCCGCCGCCGGCGCTTTCGCCCGCCACGGCCACTTTCTGGGGGTCGCCTTTAATGCTGGCCGCATTTTTCAGCACCCACTGATAAGCGGCAAATGAATCGTCGTGGGCCGTCGGAAACTTATGCTCCGGCCCTTTGCGATACTCCACCGACACCACCACGGCCCCGGTTTGCTCCGCCAACGCTTGGGCGGAAGCATGATAGGTGTCGATGGTGGCAATGACCCAGCCGCCCCCGTGGTAATAGACAATCACCGGATAGGGGGCCGTGCCGCCTTTGGGCGTATAAATCCGCGCCTTCACGCCGGGCATCAGGGTTTGGCTGGCCGTATCTACCTGCATGGGCGGCGGCGTGATGTTGCTCGCCTGCATCTGCTTCATGGCGGCATCGGCGGGGCTCGGCTGCTTACGCGCCTCCACAGCTGTTAATTCTGGTAGCGGCTTATTGTTGAAACTCATCAACTGCTCAATAACAGCGTGCATCTCGGGCTTCAAATTTGGGCCCCACGTTGGTTTGGGCCCTTTGGGCTTCACTTCACCGGTAGAACTGGTAGCGGTGCTGTCGGCCGCCATGGTTTGCGCGTCTGTCTCAGTGGTTTGGGGCTTGGTATCACAGCTGCTTACTAGCAGACAACTCGCCAAGGCAGGGGTTAGCAGCCCGGCAAGAGCTGATGAGCGAAAGAAAGAATTGGTCATACAAGGGGGGTAAGGTGTAAATTGTGCAGACTGATGACGCACTTACGAATAGTTGAGCTAGCAAGTTGGAAAGCCCTGCAAATGAGCTCGAATGCCTTTCTTTTGCCTTAAAATCTATCTTTCTAATAGCGCTCCACGATCAGACCAAAACCAGAAGAGGTGCTGATCAAAGACCAGCACCTCTTCTCCTATTCCAATTGTGTTTGCTCCTTACTGGAAAGCCGTACGCAACTGAGCCGCCGCAAAGTTCTGCGCCTCTTCGGCTTTAGGCACCACGGCGTAGGTCCCAAAGAACTCATGGGTCGTGCCCGGATACAGCTGATAGTTCACCGCTACTCCAGCACCCAGAAGCTTGTCGCGCAGCTGCTGGCCTTCGGTCTGCAACGGATCAATCTCGGCGGCAATGATAGTAACGCCAGGTAAGCCCCGCAGGTCGGCCACATCCACGAGCGAAATCAGCGGCGTATCGCCATCGGCGGGGGTGCGGAAATAGTTGCTGACGAAGTATTGCACGTTGGGCCGGTTCAAGGGTACCGCGTTGGCATACTGGTTATAAGAGGGCGTATTCAGGTCGTTGTTGGCTACGGGATACACTGACAAGATGTGCGTAGGTAGGGCCAGGCCCCGGTCGCGAGCCAATAGGGCTGTGGTCACAGCCATGTTGCCGCCGGCACTTTCCCCGGCTACAGCTACTTTGGCGGGGTTGCCGCCAATGCTAGCCGCATTTTCTTTTACCCACTTATACGCGGCGTATGCGTCCTCGTGGGCGGCCGGAAATTTGTTCTCCGGGGCCAGACGATAATCGACGGATACGACAATGGCGCGGGCCTTTTCCGAGATGGCTTTGGCCGAGGGCTCATATACATCTAAGCTGCCAATGACCCAGCCGCCGCCGTGGTAGTACACGACCACCGGCAACTGGCCGGAAGCGTTTTTGGGCTTATAAATGCGCACCAGAATACCATCAGGAGCCGACTGGGGCGTAATACCGGCCGGCAACACGCGCTGGCTAATATCTACCTGAGGCGCCCGGGGCGGCACGTTATTTTTCTTGAGTAAGTCCTGGACGGCATCCGTGATGCTCGGCGTCATGCGGGCCTGCCGGGGCGAAAGCGTAGGTAGGGGCGGCGTTTGGTAGCTCTGAAATTGCTCAATAACGGCCAGCATCTGCGGGTCGATGGTGGGCGCAAAAGCGGGCGCCGGGCCTTTGGGTTGAATCAGCACGCGCGGATTCGGAAAGCTAATGCCCCCTTCGTCTTCGCAGGAAGTAAGGGGAGCGGCGGCTAGGCAAAACGCGGCGAGCAGGTAGCGCACGCGGGTCGTCCTCATGCGTAAGGGAGTGAAGAAAAGCTTGTTCATAGGTAGGTGGATTGAAGGAAAATGGATAGGTTACGCGGCCCTTCCTCTCGTGCGGGATGGGCTGTCACTAACGGTACGTCCTCATCCTTGATGGCTGCCACGGGGAAAGTAAAAAGCCGTACTTCCTCGCCATAAATACGTATTTATGGCCGACAAATCCGTACTCCTCTGGTCATGATTTCTCGCTAAGATCTAGCTAGTCAGCCACCTACAGGTTTGGCGACCGGAGCCGAGCTTACAGTTGCTCGCTGTCAATCACGAACGCCTCCAACCGAGCTTCCAATGACGGTGCGTCCGTACCTTCTGCCTGTTCGGGTAGGTGCTTCACCAACTCAGCGAATTGGGCCGCCGCCAAACGATGGCCCGCCATGCCCCACTGCGGATACGTGCGCCGGGGGCGAGGTACGCGAGCAATTACGGTCACGTCGTAGTGCCGGGTATCGTGCTCGATACGCTCATACAGGCTTTCAACCTCAGCCTGCTCACCCTCTAACACCTGGGCAAAACTACCCTCGCCATAAAACAGGATGCCGGTAATGTCGTGAGCAGCATTATAAACGCGGGCATGGGTCACAAGGGCGCGCAGTTCCGGGTAGCTCATCGGCGTCACGGCCCTACTCACATACGTTAGTTGATAAAGCATAAAGCCCCCTAGCACAACAGGTTTTGCTGCGACCACGACAAGCAGACGCTAACAAATAAAAGATACGAAAATGCCGCCATTTTGTCGAGAGTAACCGCCTGATAGTCGGTCGATTGGCCAGGCGCTATAAGCAACAACTAGCGCACTCGGATTATCCTGGTTGCTGGCATCGGATTTGCCCCCCGCCAATTCGACTTTTTTTACCTTTTCCATCTCGCATCCCTTTCATGAAAAAACGCTCCTCACTTATCTTATCTCTGGCCTTGGCCGAGGGCCCTCGCTAGCTGCGGCGACAAGAACACCAATCCTCAACCTACGAACCAGACGGCCAGCGAGCGGCTCATGGCCAAGACCTGGATGGTTACCGCCGCCACGGCAAAGGAAGGCAGCCAGCCAGTCAGGGACGTTTACACCAGTCAGGATGCGTGTCTGAAAGACAACTTGTATAAGTTTCAGGCCAGCAATGCCTTCGTTCTGGACGAAGGCAAAACCAAGTGCGACAACGCCAGCCCCCAATCGCTGACGGGCAAATGGGCCCTGTCCAACAACGACCAGATACTGTCGGGCACGATTACCTTCTCCCCCGCCCCCGGCTTTGACTTCGATATTGAGTTGACAGGCACGATTGAGGAACTGAACGCAACCCAGCTCATCCTCGTCGATTCGGAAACGGATAATGGCACAACGACCGTAACCCGCACCACCTTCACAGCTCAGTAAGAACATAGCATACTGCCACTAGAAAGCCGCTCTCCTACCGGAAGCGGCTTTTTTCGTGGCCAGCCCAGCGTATCGGAACCGGGTAGCACGATGTACCAAAACCGAACGGCTTAAGAAGGAAATGTTATTTCATAGCAACTAAGAATTTGATTAAAAGTGAGTTACATAACTGGTATCATCTTTTTGAAGAGGTAGGGAAGATCTGCTTGAGGCCAAGGTCCAAACGCCGCGCTCTTCCCTGCTGACCCGAAATCAATGAGGCTGCCCTCGCACTTCACTCGTCATTCCTCTCGCACTTGTGCTCCTGGCAGGACGTGGACAAATAAAAGCGGGGTTTTCTGTAACGTCTCACACTTTGGTCGGTATTCCCGGCAGACGCGCCTGCCTAGCTCTTTTCTTCTGGGGTCTTAGTGGCTAATGGTAAAGACATCAGCTACTTCAAATAACCTTCTAGTAAGGGGTTAGCCGGTTCGTGGGGGGCAAATTATGGAGATGCACAGATCTTACGAATTTATTCGTACCCCGGTGCATCCTCTTCTCACAACACCTGTCTTTTGCCTTGTAATCAACTACCTAAGCAAGCAGTTAATCCTCATGCCGGGACCCAACGCAGGAACAGGGCCTTGACTGGCGGCGCCCCAACAAAAGGCGACTCCAAAAAATGGAATGGCGTACCTCCCGTGACAATTCGATCCAGCTGTTGGGATAAGCTAGCAGCACGCGACGGCTGGAGTGACGCTGGGCGTTCTTCACGGAACGGCCCTCTATTATTCTCAATTTGAATGCATTGAAGCGCTAACTGCTTTTCCCATGAAGGTCAATGTTAATCAACCTCCACCAGCAGAGGAAAACCTGACGCGGCAGCCCACTGACGAGTCGCCGGCGCCTCGTCCCCCTATGAAACGCCTGCTGGTGAAAGACCAGCATAAGCTGTTTTTCATCAAGGTAGACGATATTCTCTACTTCGATGCCGACGGCAGCTACATCACGCTGCATACGCTTCAGCGCACCTACGTGCTATATGAAAGCCTTACGCAGCTATCCCAACGGCTTGATCCGGAGAACTTTACGCGCATCCACCGCTCTTATCTTATTAATCTAAATTATGTGGAAGAGCTGGAGGGCTATTTCAACGGGGAATACCTGGTTAAGCTTACAGGCGGCCACATCTTAAAATGGACCCGCTTCTACCGCGATAATGCGAAGGCTTTTATCAGCAAAAACAGCTAGCGATGGACCTGCTTGGGAAACGCAGTCCACCAATAAAATCAAACCAGTTTATTGAGAACAACGCTCTCTGAGCCAAGGGCTTAGCTTGGGGCAGTTGAGGCAGGGAGCTGCAACTCCCTGGCAGGCTGGAAATTTAGTGCGTGAGTTTCAAGCGTGCTCCAGCTGAACAACCATTTTCCAACTGGTGGCCTCGCCGCGTACAGACTGCCTTTTACACCTTAAGAAAGCGCTGAATAATTGCCTGAACGGCCTGACCCTGACGGTCAGGCCGTTTTTGTGTGCCATAAAGCTGCTTGCCAGCGCTTGACTTCCACTTCTATCTGGCGGCTATACGGGCAGCTTACAATGAGAATCGGGCACCTTACAGAATAAGGATTGAAGCAGGCACCCGAAAGTGAGTGTATAGGGGCGGATTTCGGCCAGGGGCACCATGGGGGTGTTGGCGGCGCTGAGCCACTCGCTTCTATGGTCACTACCTCGCATTGGCAACTGTTTATGGAAGCCACAACAGCCACCTTCCAGCAGTTTCGCCTCCTCACCTCTCCTATCAGCCAGTGGGCTCGCTGGTGCGTCTACGGGCTTCTTGGGGGCTTTTTTTGCTTCCTTGCCACCCGGTATACGCCACCGACATCCCCCCGGATACGGAGGTTTTCCTCGATTCGCCCTTCCACTTCAAGGAGGCCAGCCAGCAGCAGGTTTCCATTGCGTACAAAGCGCAAAGCAACCTGCTCGTCATTCCGGTTTATCTCAACGGCAGGGGGCCGTTCAATTTTTGCTTGATACCGGCATCGCCACATCCACCATCACCAACCCCAAACTCAAAAAACAACTGGGTGTGCAGGCAACCAAACCGTGCAGCTTACTGGGGGTAGGCAAGAAAGCCCCCATGCTGGCTTACAGAACGAACTCCGTACGGGTGGAGTTTGCGGGCATTGAAGCGCCGGCCATCTCCTTCCTCCTGGTGACAAAACAGGCTCTGGCGTTCGAGGCGCTGACGGGAGTACCGATTGACGGCATTATGGGCTATGATCTGTTTCGCAGTTTTATCGTAACAATACACCCCACGCTGAGTAAAATCACGTTTACTGATCCCACCCGTCCGCGACCCACGAGAGACAGTAGCTGGAGTAGTTTACCCATGGAGCTGGATGATTCCAAACCCTACATTACAACCAGCATTGCCGTAACGGGCTCCCAAACGCTACCCTTACGACTGATGCTGGATACGGGCGCCGGCCATGCTCTCTTGCTGGAAACCGCCTCCGACCCGCGCCTGTCCTTGCCTCCTGATCGGCTGCGTGCAGACCTGGGTTATGGCTTCAGCGGCCTCATTCAGGGCTATCTGGGGCACATAGCGATGCTGCAGCTGGGTGCCTATCAGCTACGCTCCCTGCTGACGGCTTTCCCCGACGCCCATAATCTGGTTGACCGCGTGACGGTGTCCCGCAGCGGGACGCTCGGCTTTGAGGTGCTGCAGCGCTTTGATATCGTAATTGACTACCCCCATAATCAGCTGCTGCTGCGGCCCAATAGTGAGCACCAGGAATCTTTTTAGGGCAGAAATTAAGGACAGTTCTCCGCTTTTATACGCTTGTGCCAGGTCGGGGCGCTTTAC
>NZ_JAKWBD010000004.1:0-3249 GCF_056835965.1 Hymenobacter sp. R533113 | reverse complement strand
TAAGCCCGCAACAAACAGTTGTGGGCTTTTCACCTTTAAAAAATGTTTGCCACTTGGTAGCGGTTGTGGAGGTGGCAGCCGACGTAGCCGCGCAGGCTGAGCGCCTAGCTCCCCTCTTTGTGGGACTTCGCGCTTTAAGCGAACCGGGGCGGGGGAGGCAAAATTTTTACCCCCAGAGGCAACCGCTACCGCAAAGGTTGCATCTACCCCATCAAACGCCCTGCTATCGTCCCTTTCTACTCTTTCTTCCTGTGACTGACGCCGACCTCATTGCTGCTTGCCGCCAAGGCAACAGCCGCGCTCAAAAACAGCTCTACGAGCGGTTTTCGGGCCTGATGCTGTCCGTGTGTTCGCGCTATCTGCGCCACCGCGAAGACGCGGAAGAAGTGATGCTGATGGGTTTTGTGAAAGTATTCAGAGCGTTGGATCAATACCGCCACGAGGGCAGTTTTGAGGGCTGGATTCGGAAGATTATGGTAAACGAGTCCCTGGGCCAGCTGCGCCGCAAGGAGCCGCTCCACCTGGCCATCGATGATTACCCCGTAGACGTAGCCATCACGGCGGCCGACGCGGAAAGTGACCTGGCCGCGGCCGATTTGATGCACATGCTTACCCAATTGCCCGCCGGTTATCGTACCGTTTTTAACCTCTACGCCGTAGAGGGCTACTCTCACCCCGAAATTGCCGAGCTGCTGGGCATTACGGAGGGCACCAGTAAATCGCAGCTGAGTAAGGCTCGGGCCATGCTCCAGCGTCGCTTAGGCGGGGCGGGCACTGCTTCAGCTTCCACCTCCTCACCTAAAGAATTTTATGCAACCGGAAGATATTGATAAGCTGTTTCGGGAGAAGCTGGAGCGCCACGCGCCCCCGCCGCCCGACTACCTCTGGGCCCAGCTCGAAGCCGAGCTGCAGCCCGCCCGTAAGCGCCCCGTCATGTGGCTCTACGCCTCTGCGGCCGTGATTACGCTATTGATGCTGGCTGGCGCTGCCTGGTTGTGGCAGGGGGCAAATCTGAACCCAACTGTTGGTACAGTAACTACTGTTTCAACGAAGGCTTCACCAAAAACGCCTGCTGAGGCTTCTTCGAAAAATTCATCTTCTCAGGCAACCCTTCCCGCCGCCCAGCCATCTACCCCAACAGAAGCCGCCGTAGTAGCAGCGGCTCCTGTGAAGCAGCCAGAGTCGGGTGCGCAACCAACCCGGCCGCTTCGCCCCAAGTCAGCTTCTGCTCCGCAACTGGTCCGCGCTACGCCTACTCCTCGCTCCTCATCACCTAAAACGCTCACTGTCAAGCCCACACAGAACACTATGGTAGCCGCCCTTACTCCCACCAAAGCGCAACCGGAGCGCCCCGCGGCGGAGGAAACGCAGCCAAAAGCCCCCCAGCAGCTCCCCACCGTAGCCACCGCTACCCCGCCCGTACCCACGGGTCCGATAGAAGTGGAAGTGCGCCATTCGTCGGTCACGGCGGCCCTGGCTGCTACCCAGGAGGCTCCGCGCCGGGGCCGCCTCGGCGGGCAGGTGATGCGCCAGGTGAGCAATGCCCTGCGCGGCGAACCAGTGACCTTACCCCGCTTACCTGAGGAAGTAACCGTGACGGTACGGCCTCCCGGCGCCAACCACGCCCTTGTTATTCAACTCTAATTTTTCCTGCACCATGAACCGCTTCTACACCCTGCTGGCAGTAGTGCTGCTGGCCCTGGCCGCGCCTTGCCGCACCCTCGCCGCCGCCCCCGCCCCCGACGACACCATTGTGGTGAAACTGCCTAACCAGGCTACTATGACGCTGTTTGTCAAGAACAAAGCTCAGCTGCGCGAGCTGCGCAACTACAAGCTCGACTCGCTCATGATCCTGCTGGACACCTACATCACCCAGGCCGAAGCCGCCGGCAAAACCGCCAAAACAGAGTCGGTGACAATGGAATTTTACCCCGCCAAAGACCAGCCCGGCAAGCAGGTGCCCGAGCAAATCCGGGTGACGGTGCGCACGGATGAAGGCAAAAAAGGCAACACCGAACGGGTAGATGTGGTATTGGGCCGCGCCTTCGGAGTATCGGTAGTGGAAGATGGCGATGGCGACCATGTCTCCGTCAAAGTGGGCACCTCGGCCGTCGACGACTCCACAAAAACCGCCCAGCGCAAAGCCAAGCAGGATGCGCGCAACGCCCGCCCCGGCCACACCAACATCGGCTTCGATATTGGCCTGAATGCGCTGGTCAATCGGGATGCCACCACGGCCGAAGACTTCGACCTGCGGCCTTTCGGCTCCCGCTACATCAGCTTCAACTGGCACTATATGTATCGCCTCGGCCCCCAGGGCAGCCCCGTGCGCCTGCTCACCGGCCCCGAGCTGTCTTTCAACAACTACATGTTTGATAATAATGCCCGCCTGTTCACGACGCCTACCAACACGCTAATTCAGAACGAGCCAACCCTGAACCTGGAGAAAAGCAAGCTCTCTACCACCACCATCAATCTGCCGCTCATGTTGCTGCTCAACGCCAAAAACAGGAAAGGCAACGACGACGGTTTCCGGCTTGGGGCGGGCGGCTTTGCCGGCTATCGCCTCGGCAGCCACACCAAGATCAAATACGACAACGAAGGCCGCAACCGCAAAGATAAAGACCGCGGCAGCTTCAACCTCGAAGATTTCAACTATGGCCTGCAAGGCCTCGTGGGTATTGGCGGCCTGGATCTGTTCGTCAAATACAACCTCAACGAGCTGTTCAAGGACGGCCGCGGCCCCCAAGCCCAGACGCTCAGCTTCGGCGTGACGTTTGGGGGAATGTAAGCTCAGCTTCCATTCGTAGTAACTCATAAGAAAAGCCCCCCAGATACGTCTGGGGGGCTTTTTTACGCGCATTGCATCTTAAGCAATTATTACCTCATACACAGTTTTTATCCTTAACTAATGATTACAAGACGCTTTAGGCTAGCATCCAATTCTTAGCCGGGAGGTTGAGTTTCTCAAAGTGAAAGACTGAGTCACTAGCCCCCTTTGAGGCATTTCGGCGCTATCGCGCCTTATTCTCCTCATAGGGTAAACTATGTCTTTACAGCAAGCGTAAGGGAAAATATTGTACTATTTTTTCATCTAATTTTTCTATCCTAAAAACACATGAAAATACCCTTATCACTCACCAAATGGGGCGCGGCTGTGCTGCTGTTGGCGTCGCTGAGTAGCTGCGAGGACATCCTGGAGCAGTATTTCCCCAAGCCCACCCCAACACCCCCTACCATCCCCACCTT
>NZ_JAKWBD010000003.1:0-1950 GCF_056835965.1 Hymenobacter sp. R533113 | reverse complement strand
CCCAACCGCCACAGCTTCGCCAGCGCCTGGCAAACAGTGCTGCACGATTTGGGCATCCGTAAGGAGCCGCTGCCGCCCCATAAGTTCAACGGCGCCCAGCAGATTGCCTACACCTCGGTAATCGTCATGGGACTGGGCTCGGTGCTCACGGGGCTGGCCATCTACAAGCCCACCCAGTTTGCGTGGCTCACCACGCTGCTGGGCGGCTACGAGTTTGCGCGCCTGCTGCACTTCGCCCTGACCATTGGCTACGTGCTGTTTTTTGTGGTGCACATTGCTCAGGTCGTGAAGGCCGGCTGGAATAATTTCCGGGCTATGGTGGCGGGTTTCGAGATTCAGGAGGTGAACCCGCGCACTGGCCAAGTAGTGGCCGGCCCGCCCACCCTACCCGCCGCCGACGCTTCCTTGTCCCCATCTACTCCTCAGGTCTAACCCCTCTTATCTTAACTGCCGCTGCCCCCATGAGCGACCAACCACTACCCGAACCCGTACCCACCGAGGCTGAAGCGGCCGAAGAGCGGGTGGCCCTGAAAGCGGCTACCGTCCGCTCCCGCCGCGCCTTCCTGGGGCTGGGGCTGGCCGGGCTGGCCGGCTTCGGCGGCTGGCGCTGGCTGATTTCGCAGCCCGCCGACGAAGGGATTCCGCGCCCGCTGCGCAAGGTGCTGGAGGTCAACCACTCTTTGCTCGACGCCGACCGGGGTAGCCTGCGCCTGGCCCCGGAATTTGCCAAAAGCCGGGCCGAGAAGCTTCGGGCCAACGGCAACGTGGGTCTGGACGAAGAGTTTGACCCCATGGCCTGGCGCCTGACGGTGCGGGGCTACGGCCCCGGCGAGCCGCAGCAGTTTACGTTTGCGCAGCTCAAGGCCCTGCCCCGTACCGATATGACCACCGAATTTAAGTGCGTGGAAGGCTGGAGCACCATCGTGAGCTGGGCCGGGGTGCGCCTCTCCGATTTTCTGGCCCGCTACCCGCTGGCTACCCGCTCGGGCCAGCCCGTGGACCCGGCCAACCCGCCCGCCGACGTGGCCCCGTTCGTGAGCCTCACTACGCCCAACGAAGCCTACTACGTGGGCCTGGAAATCGAAAGTGCCCTGCACCCCCAGACCCTGCTCTGCTACGAGATGAACGGCGAGCCGCTGAGTCTGAAGCACGGCGCCCCGCTGCGCCTGGTGACGCCGCTCAAGTACGGCATCAAGCAAATCAAGCGCATCGGCACCATCGCCTTCCTCGACCAGCGCCCCCCCGATTACTGGGCCGCCCGCGGCTACGACTGGCACGCCGGTCATTAACCGGCCCGCCGCCACCCCGGCTGGCTACGCACCGAAGCCCCCGAAGCAGCTCAGGTTGCTTCGGGGGCTTCGCTCGTTTTAAGGTTCTGTACTGCCGGTGCCGGGCCTTACGGCATGCGTTTCATCAGGTCGGCTGAGACGTGCTTATTGTCGCGCGTGACGCGGCGGTGCTTGGGTAGCGCAGCCGGCACGAGCATACCGTCCATTTTCACCTGGTCACCCTCACGCAGCGGTAGCCACTGGCCACCGGGCAGCATCAGCTTGCCATCGGGCCGCACGGTGGCGCCGTTGGCCAGGGCCATATCCGTGGTCAGGGGCGTCATCTGGCCGGCTGCTACGGCCATCATTTTTCCTTCTTTCATCACGGCTCCGGTTGCGGCCGCCGCCGGCGCGGTTTGGGCGCGGGCCGGCGGGCAGGTGCCTAGCAGCAGCGCGCCGGCCGACAGCAAAGCAAGCATCGTTTTCATACGCAGCAAGTTAAAGGGTAGAAAAATGGATGGCAGGAAGAGCGCCGCCCGGAGCCGCCCGGGCTCCCGTTGCCGGGGGTACCCGGTTAGGTTATTGCCCCGGATTCGGCATGGCAATGTAAGGATTAGAACGCAGGGACGCCTGTCTTGCTGAACCCTTTTTTCTACCACTGCCATGCTTACCCGTACTGCCC